>CAZEVO010000023.1:0-31909 GCA_964515235.1 uncultured Methylococcaceae bacterium
CTTCATATTAGATTTGCATTTGAAATCCCACTTTAATGGCATGCACATCATCGCCGGGTGCTTCAGCTGCATAACCACGGCCTTTAGTAGCAATATCGCCGTATTGATACATTAACGATACCCGTGCGTTGTGACCATCAATAATATAGTTCACACCTGCTTCGTACTCATTCCGATCCGCGGTATTCTCACCCTCATTAGCGGTGTAACGAACATAAGGTTGTAGTTGACCGATACCGACTTTACCCGGCATTAAATATAATGCCGTACCGGTATAAGCATCACCTTCAAACATAGGTCCGCCATTCGCTAAATCAGAAACACCTCCGGTGAGTTCAAATTTCTTAAATTGCCCTTCAACCGTGACGACTGCGCCATTGCCTAAGGTAGTTTCACCTAATATGTCCACACTGTAACCAAAAAAATCACCCGCAGCATATTCATTCGCCAAGGTATCTGGATTATCCGCAACTCCCACGGCATCTTCTTCCCATTGGGCGGCAAAGGCGACGGTTAAAATATCACCCGCCTTACCGTAGTAAGTACTGCTAGTGTAATAGCCCGGATTCTGCTCGACATTTAAAAAGTTATAACTCACCCGTCCTGCATACAGCAGATTATCATCCTGATCAGAACCACCGGTCGTCCCATTAAATACCCCAACCACATAAGTTAATTTTTTATCATCCGTTAAGGCTCCCCAGATATTAATCCCGTCATCCCGGCCGTATTTACCGGCAGTATAACTACCCTGATCATTCGGAAAAAATGGGGTTTTATTAAATTCAAAAGTGTTTTGATAGAAAGGCCCATCCAGTTCAGCACGATCTGAAGGCACCAATTGACGACCCACCCAAACATTAAACATATCATTAAATTCAAACTTAGCAATCGCATCTAAGACAAAAAAGTCATTGGCCGAATTACTCATGATTGATTCCGTATTGAACTCAAACTTAATGTTTTCATGAAGTTGACCGTTTATATAAATCCGCGCATTGTCTAAGGCAAAGTCATTCGACCATTTAGAACCTGCCTCTGGTGCACCTTCTTCCACTGCTGAAAAGCTGGAGCGAATCCCGGCGCCTATACTCAGCCATTTGGTGTCATCCATTTTAAAGGTGGCCCCAGCGTTCGCATTACCGACGGTAATCAGTCCTGCCGTCATAGCAACACTAATTGCCAGCCCTTTGTTTACATAGAATTGTTTCATTTGCTTACTCCCCCTTACCTCGAAATTTAAAAATTAATTTTTTGCACGTCACCAGAGATAAGCACCTTTAGTGCCATAATAGTTAAGCTATTGATTTATAACGGATAATAGATAATATTTTTGTTTTACGACCTCATTTCAATAGGTTTTTGCACCATTTAAGCGGCATTTAAGAAAATTCTGCACTCGAATGGTTAAAAATCAGTATTTTCTTGCTTTACGACAACTTTTGCGCGCTAAAACTGAGCGTTATTGCTATCAAAATAAATCAGATAAAGGCTCTCATGAAAAAACCACTTGTCTTCTCCGCATTATTAAACAATAACTTTCAAACTTGTTATACTCAGTTTTTAATGTCAATGATCAACCACACAATGCGATACCTTGCCTTAATCTTAATTCTTACGGGATGCTCCCAAACGCCCGTCATTGAAAACATTCAACACATTGAGACTAGTCAAATTAAAACCCTTGGATTTACTCTCAAGACGCCTAGCCACGGGGAATACCAAATCAGTTCTGCAGGTACAATCACAATGGCAACACAAATCAGCCACCGTTTTACTAAAGCAGGCTACCCTATTTACCTGAGCGGCAGTAATTCAACCCAACACAGTCACTTTCTGGAGGCTGTCGTAGAAGATCCTCGAATGACTGACACTCAAGTCGGTGTCACGCTTGACTTTGGTGGCTCTAACCCACGCGCGGAAAACTTTCAAAAAACGCTGTCGGCACCCATCACCTGCACACTGAAATCATTGAACAACGACACGCTGCCCATATCACTTAAAGAATTAAAATCTATCCAAACCCAACTGGATACGATTCATTTAACTACCGCCCAGAAACAACAAAAACTCCAGTACTTTTATACCGAAAATATTGGCTCTACCTGCCACAACCTATTAAAACGACTCGGCATTACACCGAAGACCACTCGCCAGAGCAGCGATTCGAAAGCCCATTCAGAGGCGCCAAGTACCGAGCCTTTTATGCCCGCGATCCGCGTTGAAACCCAATATATCAAAAGAAACAAAACGACCCAGCCACAAAAACAACACACAACAACTGAAACGCCAAGCGATCAGCATCAATCCAGTGAACCCTCATCGATTCAAGCGGAGACCACAGGACCGGCCGGCGACTTATTCGACAAAGAAGTGACCATTTTTAGTCAAGGTGATACGGTCATTCTAAAATTCGGGTACGAGCGAAAATAAAAGAAAAAATCCGGTTGTTAAATTAAAAAACACAAACAACCGGAACCTCAATTTAGTGCAGCCTAAACAATCTTAAGATTGCAACTTTTCAAAGCGTTCTAACTCTATCAGTGACCGACGCTGATAAGAAGCATTGTCGAGTTTAACCCATAAATTGGTCACAAAATAACCATAAGCCATCTTCGGTCCCTTCGCTGAATAATGAATTTCCGGATACGGCTTGCCAGCATTTTCATGGTGATCAATGTGATTAGACAAACCCAGCAAGGCATAACGCGTTAACCAGGAGTCATTGACCCATGCGACCGCTCGAGGCCCATTTTGTTCACTCAAGCCCCAATGTTGAAAATAATTAATGGCCTCTAATAGCCTGACGGCCGAATAACAATGATAAAAATAAATAAACAGCGCAACCCAACCAAATGAGAAAAGAGCCCAAAAGACCAACAACAACTCAACTAAAACACCGTGTAACACCCTATTTTTTAACATCTTAATTTGAAATAGTACGGTTGAAATCCCTAAACGCTGGCACTCAAACTTCCAAGAATCGGTAAAATGCTCACGATAAACACGTTTGCAATACGCCTCATAACTTTCACCGCGCCGTGCGGTTGTCCCATCGACTGGTTGTGCCACATGCACATGATGACTACGCTTATGGACAATAACAAAATGCTCATAACACACTGTACACATCAGCAATCGGCCCAACCACTGATAGCTCAACTGCGGTCGGTGAATCAATTCATGGGCCACAATTATGCCTGAGCTCCCGGAACTGGTACCCACCAAAATACGCAAAACGACTAAATTAACCATACTGGTCAGGATTTCATCACCCGAACCCCAACGCAGTTGACTGGCATAAACCAGTAAAAAACCAACATTGCCAAACTGAATTAAAGCGAGTAAGCCTAAGATAATGTCATGAGCTGGCGCTGAAAACCGCTCTGATAAGACCGGCGGCGACTTTTTAGTCAACCGTGCACTCAACCAGTCAGCAAAAACCATTGCCCAGAGCACAAAAGTCCAGGCCACAGCCGATACCAGAGTATGTGGCCCCTGTAATAAAAAAACCAACACTGCACCAGGGTACACAAAGCACACGAAAGCACTTAAAAGACGGATCATAAGTTTTTTCCCCACAAAACAACTCACTACTTCATACCCCTTATTTGCACACTCTTGTACTTATACCTCTTTAGCCTACAGACCAAAGCCCCCGGATAAACCCTACCACTTTTTAAACACTCTTTTCTCAACTAAACTCTTTTCTTATTCAGATAGTGAAGCACCAAAGCGGCCTTAAAGCGTGCACTAGCGATATTTAAAGCACTGTAACCTTGATAAACCCTACGCCAGTGCTGATTCATCATTTCAGAGCCATCCATCACCTGAACCTGATCTAAGTAAAGCGTTATCGCCTCGCGCGCCAAGGCGGTGTGACCGGTTGCAATATTATCAATCGCAATATGTACATCCACGATAGATGAATCAATTTGCCAATAGTTTAATTCATCACGCAAGGTCATGTATTGCCGCCCTAGGCCACTAAGTTCTATTGCCAAATTAACACCCAACAGTTCAGGTAAAAAACGATTTCCACACAAAGACAATGCTGTTAAAAAAACCGGTATATCAAAAGCACTCTCCAAAAAACGACGGTGTGTGCTAAAAGCACGAGTATGAACACGTGGTAGTTCAATGTTTAAACTGGTTAACAGGCGCCGATAAATGGAGGGGTGGTTTTTAAGCACCTCACCATTACCCATTTCATCGCTATAAATCTTTTGTAACAAATCACCGACTGCCTGATAAGGTGAAAACTGTAACCGGCTTACCCCTTGAAGCCAACAGCCATCGGCAAGAATAGTCGGAGCGAATTGCTCAATACCCCAAATATAAGTTGCCTTAGATACCCTAGGCGGTGCTTTAAATGGTTGATAAGCGGCTATCCCTCGCTGGTAGATCGTTTCAATAAATTGATCAAGCCGGCTATGTTTATATTCTTTAAAAGGCACTTTATTTAACCATCGACCGAGTCGAAGCACCCTGGTAACACGCCCTGTAGCGCTATCGATTACTTCCGGATAAGACTCACTATTAACCAGATAATAAAAAAAATTTCGATTAGACAAACGATCAAACGGAATGGTCTGGCGACACAATGCTTGTGATTCATTCCTAACTACTTGCGTTGATAACTCCGTATTAATCGACTGCTCAGTACTTTGACTACCTCCTGTATTCAACCAACGCTTTAATAATGCGAGATCCTTATGATTCAACACCCCAAACATTGGACCGTTAAAATCAAAGAGCGCCAACAGTGGGCTGCGCTCAATTGCCTTTAAATTTACATATGACGATGCGGCCAAGGCCGCCATAAACTCCCGACTATTAAACGGCTCTTCACTAAACCAGTGATCAAGCCTTTTACCACCTAATTCCGCCTGACCGTGATGCCCCTTCGCTGATAATGCCAGTTTTTTAAATAATGCCGCAACCAATTGATCATCCGTTTGCGATCGATTCCAATGCTCACTAATCGCTTTCACACAGCGTTCAGTCAACTCCCCATACAAGCCATATCCTTGTTGAATTCGGAGCCAAATGCTCTCATCTTGCTCCGATTGGGTCTCTGTTTCATACCGTCTAATCAGCAACTGAAGTGCCCCCACTTGCCCGGTTCTTATCACAGTGGCATCCATCAGCAAAGCATTACGAGTACCTTGTTGCGACTTATCCGAAAGCCCCTCTGCTAAGAAATCTAGTACCGACGATTGCTGGCAATAGGCTAAAGTAAAGCCTAGAATCTCAGGTAAAAAGGTTCGAGGGAATTGCGCCAGTGTCAGTTGCACTGCCGCCAGATCAAAAATAGGCGAGACACTGCCAGAGTATTGACTATAATTCTTTGATACCACCACTAAATGTAAATCGTCCGCCGTTACTCGTGACCTTTTTAACTGCTCACTAATAGTCAATAAAGCCATCGCTATGTCATTTTCACCGGTTGCTACCGTCAAAACATAATCCAGCCATCGAGGCGTTGTTTGTAACAACGGGGTTACCTGTTCAAGACAAGCCGTAAAATCAATACTCGCAGGTAAAATAAGCTTTGAAGACTCAACCGCAAGCAATGCCTCTGCACTATCAAGAGCACACCTTGATGGATAAAAATCCGCTTTAGTTGACGTTAGATAATGTTTAACAAACTGATAAGCCACCGGTAAAACTGCACGGTGAGATGAAAGGTGGATTAAATGATAAAATAACTCACGACCATTAGCTTGATAGCCACAAGAACGCCGGAAAAAAGGCTCACTCACCGACCATGGTTCTGCCCCTACAAAGAGAGACTCTTTAGCATTCATCGGTTTTTTTAGTAATCAAATAATCATTAATAACTAGGACATCAAGACCCGTGGTCATAAACACAGTCAAGCAATCTTCTAAAGAGTGAACTAAAGGCTTACCCATCACATTAAAACTAGTATTCAGTAACACCGGCACACCTGTTAAACCATAAAATGATGTCAGTAAGGCATAAAAACGCGCATTACGTTCCGCTGTAACTGATTGCAGACGCCCTGTTCCATCAACATGGCAGACTGCACCTAGTTGTGAACGTTTATCAGACCTGATGGTTAACGTTTTGTCCATGTAAGGTGAATCCTGATAATGCTCAAAATAATCCGGTCCATATTCTGCCAAAACAGCCGGTGCAAAAGGTCGGTATTTTTCACGAAATTTAATACGCTGATTAATTGCATCCTGTGTTTTAGCAAACCGCGGATCTGCCAGAATACTACGATTACCTAAGGCCCGGGGACCAAATTCAGCGCGCCCCTGAACCCAGGCAACTAACAATCCCTCAGATAACCGCCGTGCCGTTTCATCTACAATGCGCCCTGGGAGGTGATCAACCGTAAATGCCTGATTAAATTGTTTAAAACGCTCAACCGCCTGATCAGTAATCACTGAGCCTAAATAAGGACTGACAACCGATCCTTTTTTAACCGCTGGATTTTGTTGATGAAAACTCAGCAAGGCCGCACCCAACGCCGTGCCATCATCCGCTGGCGCAGAAGGAATAAATACTGACTTAAATCCAGTTTTTTGAGTGATCTGTCCATTAAATACAGAATTGAGCCCACAGCCACCGGCTAAAGTCAGGTTTTCTAAACCGGTCACCTGATGCAGGTGCTCTAATAATTCTGCCATTAACTCCTGGAAAAAAAACTGGCCAGTAAACGCTATATCGACCGCACTTTCAATCGGCTCATCATCATCCCGCTTAAAGTCTTGTAACCGGTCAACCCCCTTAAACAATTCAGCACCGTGATGACTACAACAAAAACCTTTTACGGTTATTGTTGATTTTAACAACGCATAGAATTCTTCATTCAACTGCCCATAAGGCGCTAAACCCATGACCTTCCATTCCTCACCCTTAAGCCAATCAAAACCACAAAGCTCGGTAATTTTCATAAAATAAAAACCAATACTGCCAGTTCCTCTGCTTTCGTAAATACGCTTCAGCTGACCCTGCTCGTAATGGTAAAAAGCCATTGATCCTTTTTCACCAAATGAATCGATCACTGCACAGGCAGCTTTAGGATACGGACTGGTAAAACACGCTGTTGCGGCATGCGTCAAATGATGATCAAAATCAACAAAGGATAATCGACAGGTTGGATAACTCTGTTGCACCGTACGAACCAGATTAATTCCGGCTAGGTTAATCGCTTGCCGCTGACAAGCAATCATGTGATGTAATTTATAATTTTCCAGCAAGGAGCGCAGCCGTTTAATCCCCTGCTTTAACAGTCCTTGAGCCGATAAACAACCTAGCTGGTTCACCACCGTTTCATACCAGGGGCGCTGTTTTTGCCAATTGATGGCAAGAGTGATCTCATCGGCATCAGAGCAATAGCGAGCAAGTAAACGGGTAATTAAAGCCAGTTGATCCGGTTCACAATTGAGTGCTCGCTTGTTCTGCAAAAAACGCTCTGTCGCCTCAGCAAACAACACTTTCCCCTGCCCGTCGACAATAGCAAGCGCCGGGTCATGATAGGTTACCGATAACCCAATAATATATTTTTTCATAGCCCCTCATTCATGCAAGAGCGAAATAATTCACCGCCCGTCAAGTCCTCGAAAACAGCCGCCTATCGCTTTAATCGCGCTCTTTTGATAAGAGCTTAGCTTCGTCGTCCAGAACTAATTCCCAGTCAAAACCATCACCCACAACATCAATTTCGTATTCAACACGACCATCCGGATGATGAATAGCCTCCGCATCTTTTAACTTGAACTGATCAAATAAGGTCTTAACTGCTACGAGTACCGCTTGTGGTAATTGCCTAAGGTCAATTGATTCTTCATGAGCAAATGACTGCCCTTGCTGATCAAATAATGCCTGATGCTGTTCCCCATGCGTCATAAACTTGACCTCATACAAGGTCAAGCCAAAATGCGTTTCTTTATCAACTGTTAGTGCACCAGCATCGTGGTGATATTTTTTTAATCCGCTTAAAACTGCTCTTGGTACTTCTTCCAACTTAATAGTTTTGGCGTAGACAGGCATCGCAAAAACACTAACCACCGTTAAAACTCCCATCCATATTTTAAAACCTCTAATTCTTCCCATAACCACTCCTGACAAAACAATCTCCTCATAGTATCATTTCTGAAAACCAATCCTGAAAATCTTCGCCATCAGTAAGCAAACTGCATTTCTAATTTTTATCCAGAACCCTTTTATTCATTGAGACAACTATCAAACCATGTCACTTACCGTGCAACTCCGCGCCGCCAGAATTCCGGGAATAATCGGTTATATTGCAGTACATTACTGGTTTGTCATTCAGAAGACATCCGGTGCTGACCGCTGGGAAGTCTGGCAACACCCTGATAAAAGCCCCTGTAGCTGGGGGCATCTGCATAAAAACCTTATGGCTATGGACGCCGGTGTCGGTCAGGGTACAAGCTGGATTGAAGCAGTATGGCACGGCGAAGCTGCGCAACCTCTGGTCACTGTTATTGAAAATTCACCGGTAAACTACCCGAATCGGCACCGTTACCACTACTGGCCCGGCCCTAACAGCAACACCTATGCGCAATGGATCCTCACTCAAGTCAATAGCGCAGTCAATCTCAGCCCGCAAGGACTTGGAAAAGATTATCACGGTTTATGTTCTTTCAAAAAGGCAGGTCCTATAACCTATTTATCCACTCCTTTACTGGGTTTTAAGATAATCTGGCCAAAACGGTTTGAATTACACCTTTTGACCTTTTCAATCACTGTTGAATTAAAACCCTTCAAACTATCTCTACCTTTAATGCCTGCAAATAAACCACCCAAAAAGTAATTTCCGCTACATGACACCGGTTTTTCCCTGAACACTTTGAATGACTCGCCGAGTCTCCTGCATACATGAAGGCTCTATAGCAAACCATTCCCGAAGCGCTAGTTCCACCGAAGCCATATCGGGTAACCCCAAAATCTCAGGTCGTTGATCAGCAACCTGCAGTAATGCGCTCAATTCAATTTCGATAGCATCGAGTGACGATAATGACCTTTGTGCGCTTGCCTCTTTGATAAGCGGCTCCAAATAAACTCTCGAAAATGAGCGTAAAACATCCACTCGAGTACTGGTTATTTTATAACCAGTGACTAACTCTACCGTGATTTGGTCTAAAATTTTAGATTCCTCATTTTGCTTTTTAAGTTTTACCTCAACAATCGGCGCACTTAACATTTCTTGCCATGAAGATTGCTGCCAGGGCTGATACTGTCGCTGCTCTAACTGTACTGCCAAATTTTCTGTCTGTGTAATGAAATGACTATACTGACCACATAATGAAAAAAACTCTGCCATTATCTGTCCGTAACCTGACACATTAAAACGATAACGCTGCCAGGCTAAATGATGCACCCGGAACAATTGTGGCCAGAAAATATTTTTATGTCGTCCGGTCAAGATTCTAACTACGGTCACTGTATTTTCCAAACAGCTACGTCCTTGATGCGCATAATCCGTTGAAAATAACTGCAAATGTTCCCGTACACGCTTAAAATAAGCCGCCGGCGCATAAATACCACGTAGAATCTTAAGGTAATTTTTTTCTGCCTGCTGAATAGAAAAGTTCATCGGTATAAAATTAATGACCCCGTCAGAGTTATTACAACTACTGCTTTGAATCAATCGCCCATCTTTGAGCAAGCGCTCCATTAATCTGGTTTCAGGTAAGGCATTTAACAAGCCAACCATGACAATCGGCACGTGAGTCTCATTAATAAAGGCAATGAATCCATCAACCGTCTTATCGCTATCATTATCAAAACCAAAAATCATCCCCATGAGTACGCCGGCTCCCGTTTGCTCTGAAATAAATTTAAGTTTTTCTGAAATTGATAAATTACCGCGTAAATTTTGTCGCTTATCGGTTTCCTCAAGAGCCGCTTTATTCGGTGTCTCTACGCCATAAAAACTGGTTGTAAAATTTGTTTTGCGAAACCAATGTCGAAGTTCTGCCATGATTGGCGTTTGATCAGCAATTCGGAGTGTCAACTCCGTATACTTGGGCAAATGAATGCCTATTAATTCACCAATTGCATAAAGGTTCTTCAGTACTTCCAAGGCACGTCTGGGATTACCAATAAAATTGTCGTCAACAATAAAAACCGGTCCTCTCCAACCCAAATCGGTCAATTGTTTAAAAGAAGCCTCAGTATCTTTGAACGGTGTAACTCGAAAACTCTTACCAAAACGCGAAGGAATATCACAAAACTCACATTTCTCAGGACACCCTCGACTAATCTGGATCGCCATATGGACGTAATTATCAAGATTTAATGCCGAAAAGTCCGGCTTAAAAAAGTCCTCTGGTTCAACAGGAAAACCCTGATAATACGATTTTGCACTTCCGTCTTTTAACCCTGTTAATAAGGCCCCGATCACCCCTTCTGCTTCGTTCTCAATTAAATGATCAGCAATACCATTAAGAGGGGATTGTTTTGAAATCGCTGTTCCTCCAGCAATAACTAAACAACCCTGTTTTTTAGCTAGCATTGCATCGACTAATAAGCCTTGACCCTGCGCAGCCATCCCCCCCAAATACACATGATCACCGTGCTGTAATTGGTCAGTTAACGCTCTAGGATCAACATTCCTGTCAATTAAAACCACCGTGTCATAAAAAGGCTGCAAATAACGGTATAAGCCTAACAAGCCTAATGGCGGTAACAATCGCTTGGGTAACCCAAATTCACTGGGCGGTGAATACCACTTTAAACTGGTTTCATAACTCCAAAAAGTATTCGCTGTATCAAATTTGGGATAAATTAATACGGCTTTTCGCCAATGACTTTTCATCCGCACCCCTTTGCCAGAAAAAACCTGCTTTAGTTGTTCATCGAAACAGCGGGTACAACGCCGCTAATGAACAAAGTACAACAATTCATTTATAATGTCAGATTTAACGTTACCTTAATTTATACACTATGGCGCTACCATTAACGACCGTAAACATCTTACCTACCGCACAAACACATGAATTTTCAATCATCTGGTTACACGGCTTAGGTGCCAATGGCCATGATTTTGAGGCAATTGTACCGGAACTACATCTTAGTAAGGCCGAACAAACCCACTTTGTCTTTCCTAATGCACCAACCATACCCGTCACCATTAATAATGGCATGGTTATGCCTGCTTGGTACGATATTCTAGAAATGTCTTTCGACAGAAAAGTAGACTGCCAAGGGATTAAGTCTTCTTCAACGTTAATTAAGCAGTTAATTGAGCAGGAAATAGCCAAAGGCATTGCACCTAAAAACATCATTCTCGCAGGCTTTTCACAGGGGGGTGTTATTGCGCTCCATGCCGGACTAACTTTTACGGATAGCTTAGGCGGCATTATAGCTCTGTCAACCTATTTACCGGAGCCTAACCAATTATTAGATGATCGTAGCGAAAACAATCAACATACTCCGATTTTTATGGCACACGGCTCCGCTGACCCCGTCGTCAACATCTCAGCAGCTAAAACGGCTTTTAAAACCCTTAAAACCCTTAACTATCCCGTTCAGTGGCACGAATACCCGATGGAGCATTCTCTGTGCTTCGATGAAATTCAGGCGATTTCCCAATTCATACAAAATCTATTTACGGTTGAACGCAGCTAAAAAAAACCTCGACCGAGAAAAAATTAGTCATACTTAATATACTTAAACCTTGGGTCGTCAGGTGTCCCTGTTAGCGCCCCCGCCTCTAAACCCGGTTGCCACATTACGACCTCTTCAATTTTCTTGGCTAAGGCAAAATCCTTCTCCGTGATTCCTTTAGCGGCATGATTCATCAACTTAACCGTCACAAAAGCATAAGAAACCACTAAGTCAGGGTGATGAAACCCTGCCTCTGCAAGATGTCCAACGGTATTAACCACCATTAATGTGCTTTTCCAGCCGCTGGTTTTATAGGTTCTTCGAATCCAGCCTTTTTCAAAACGCCAAGCCGGTAATTCTTCTGTTAATCGCGCGCTAATCGCTTCATCACTAAAAACACTGTCATCATTTTTTTCACGCCAACTCATTTTTCACCTCGCTAAATTATGAATCTCCTGAGCCCAGCCTCGAAAATAACGGTTCGGTCTCATTTAGACCCACGAATAAAATCGGCTGAGCTTCAAATAACATGAGAGATAAAAAAACCCGTGCCCCTTTTTTGCTACCCAAAGCTCAAAAAAAATTAAGCAGCGCTCACCTTATTACAAAAAACAACATGCTTGGTCACATTGTCATACCTAAATTCAATTTCTGAACCCGTCCCTAATCGATAACCAGCCGGCATACTAAATGCAAAAGACTGCTCATCATCTTCAAGCTTAAATTCAAGATTTTTATAACCATCGTGCGTAACACTTTTTAGTTTTGTTTGTGTCACAATACCTTTCCTGAGCCTAAAACCACCCTGTCGACGAACAATCGACATAAAGATATCATAATCTCGACTTTTAATCGTTTCGTTGTTCACAAGATGACTCGGTATTGACATATTTTACTCCACTGCTTGGTTAGTTTTAAATTGTTTCAGAAACTATCTAAGCATAATCCATGCCATAATTATAAGCTGTTGTTTTAAAAAACTATTTATTAAAAACCATCCTTCACTCTATTCTTTCACACCTTTTTTTCAACACAAATAGTGCAACGACAACCCAAAGTGGTGCTTATCACACAAACTACCCCGCAATCACAAAAAAAAGAAGGCAGACAAAAACGCTGTAAGTCATTGAGACAAAACAAACCTATATAGATAAAACAGAGGTATAATGGGGGGTTTTATAAAACTCAAAGAGCGCACTTAATGTTCCAACTTACCGGCCTTGGCAAACAAGGCATTAAAAATGACATCCTATCAGGCCTTACTGTTTCTCTGGCACTTGTCCCCGAAGCTATTGCATTTGCATTTGTTGCTGGGCTTGAGCCCATTGTCGGATTGTACGGCGCTTTCATGATGGGATTGATTACCGCTTTAATTGGTGGACGCCCAGGCATGATCTCCGGCGCAACTGGCGCAACTGCCGTTGTTATGGTTGCCCTGGTCACTTCTCACGGCATTGAATACCTTTTTGGCGCATTAATTTTAGCGGGGCTTTTACAAATCCTCGCCGGTGTTTTCCGACTTGGAAAACTGATTCGCCTAGTCCCACACCCGGTAATGTTGGGTTTTGTTAACGGCCTAGCTATTGTGATTTTTATCGCTCAATTTCAACAGTTTCAAACCAGCGATGGGACTGGCGGCCACCGCTGGATTACCGGTGAACCGCTTTGGATTATGTTGGGTCTAATTTTTGCAACTATGTTAGTGATTCATTTTCTACCGAAGCTAACTCAAATCATTCCCAGTTCACTGGCAGCTATTGGCCTAACCACCTTTATCGTTATCTATTTTGACCTAGATGCACGAACTGTCCAAGATGTACTACGGGACATGTCTGGTGATCCTGAGGCCACCATTGCCGGCACGCTACCGATTTTTCATATCCCCACTCTGCCACTAACACTTGAATCACTGCAAATTATTTTACCTTACGCAGTTATTCTGGCAGCTGTCGGACTGATTGAGTCTCTTTTAACTCTATCCTTGATTGACGAACTCACTGAAACCCGTGGCCACGGCAACCAGGAATGTATTGGACAAGGTATTGCTAATTCCGTTAATGGTTTTTTTGGTGGCATGGGCGGTTGCGCTATGATTGGCCAAAGTCTTATTAATATTAATTCTGGTGGCCGTGGCCGACTTTCCGGTATTTCTGCGGCACTATTCTTATTAACCTTTATTTTATTCGGTGCCACCTTCATTGAAATGATTCCAGTCGCAGCCTTAGTCGGAGTCATGTTTATCGTCGTTTTGGGTACTTTTGAGTGGACCAGTTTAAGACTTATCGGCCGCGTTCCCATGAGCGATGTTCTCGTCACCTTACTTGTGACCTGCGTGACCGTCTGGTTTGACCTTGCTATTGCCGTTCTAGTCGGCGTTATTGTTTCAGCACTGGTTTTTGCCTGGGAACACGCCAAACATATGTATGCGGAAACTCACATTAACGACAACGGCTCAAAAATATACACTTTAAGCGGACCATTATTTTTCGCCTCAGTACAAACTTTCTCAGACTTATTTACCCCGGCTAATGACCCTGAAGACATCATTATCGATTTTGCCAACGCACGGGTATATGACCACTCCGGTCTCGAGGCTATTGACAGCGTAGCTGAACGCTACCTTCGTGCTGGAAAAACACTACACCTGAAACACCTGAGCGACGAATGTCATTATTTACTGAAAAAAGCAGGTGACCTTGTTGAGGTTAATGTTATTGAAGACCCTACTTATCATGTTGCAATGGATGGTGCAGGTCAAATTCTTGAGGAAGTTGCCCAAAAGAAATAATCCGCCCCAGAGCCTGATTTAAGACAAAAAACACGTTACGGGTAATCGATCAGATTATCCGTAACATCTCTACTTCCCGAAAACACACTAACTCTTTGAGGATCGAGCTACTACCTTTTCTCTAACGACCAAGGGCTCTCTGTATATCAAGATAATGATCGACTCGCGTTTTCCCAGCTTGTTTTTGGATATATCTCCCGACACCCGTTACCGTAGAGGACTCCATCGCCTGAGTCGCCCCCGAAGGTCTCCTCGAAAAAAAACCAACAAAAACCAAACCAAAAACAATAAAAAAGATCGCTTCATATTTCTCCCAAAGACTCTCTACCTTAGCAACCTTGATCACAACAACCGGTGCTTTCACAACTTTCTTAATCATTTTAACCGGCTCTGGTTTTCTAAATTCTGCCAACCAATTGTTCACCAAAATTTTTGCCTGTGCAATTTCGCCTGCCTTCATCTTATTAGCAATCTGATCTCTCGACATGAAACCAAAAGGATAGCCATTGATTCCTGCGATATGACGCCACAAATACACTTGCCGGAAGTCTTTCTTAACACCCTTTTTAAACAAATAAAAGTTACTTAAAAGGTACGGCGCGAGAGGATCCCCTTTTTCAGCAGCGCTTTGGAAGTTTTCTAACGCACGACTATAATCCTGCGCAACGCCACGCCCCCGACTAAAGAACTTACCCAACTGCAAATAGGCATTGGCATCACCGGCAAGCGCCTGTTTTTTACAGCTTTCAATATTTGCCATTTCATCAACAGCCTTATCAACACACGCTCCAGCGCTACCACTAATCATCATCAACAGCGCTAATGCTATTATTTTTCCACTACTTCCATCTTTCATTTTTTCCTCTCTAAAACTAGACCATTAATACCTAGATAAAATTTACAACATTATTCAACTATCACCTACAACAGCGTAGTCTTGAGTGCTAATTGATCAACCTCTTTCTCTAACCATTCCAACAGCGAAGCTCCCGTCTCAAAATTATCCGGCAAAGGCTTGTTGCTCAAAACTTGAAAGCGCCATAGCATCTTTTTCAACTGACCTTGCTGGCTCGCGGTAAATTTCCACTGTGCAAGCACATGCTGATAATTTAATGGCTCTCCGTCAGGCAACTGCATTCTCAGCTCAGACAATTCACCTATCACAGCGAGTATAGGGCTTAGCGCAGGAACCATTAACTCCGTAACTAACTGCGAGGTCACGCGCTCAACCGGTGCATCTTTATGATCTGAAATAACCTTAATCACATGAATCAATTCCGCACTAGAAAAATTCAATGCCGTTTCATAAAAAGCAGTTGCCTCCATCTCATAAACATACCCTTCCCGATAGGTGCTCTCTGGTCTCGAAACGCTCGCAATAACTTCTGTATCAACCGGAACAGAAAAAACCAACTGAGGGTAAAAACGCCGCGAACTATCCAAATCGATAATTTTCTTGGCTACTAATACTGTCCCTAAGGGGTATTTCTCATGCCCCGCAATACCGACATTGATAACCAATGGGTTAATCGTTTTAGGAAATGTTGCAAAAGTGTAACCCATAGCCGCTGCCATAGCGGCCTTACCAACTCCCGTCACCGTTAAACAATAGTAGTCATTAACAAATATCGAGTAAACCTGACTACTTTGATAACGTTTTAAATTCAAATGCCTGATAAGAACCTTAACCTCACAGGGCAATGCTGCAAAAATAAACGTATGAGGGGACATTTTAAATAACCTACAATTGATACTGGCTCAGTAAAAGTTGATACTGCGCAACTTCATCAGACTTACCACGCTTTTGTGCACCTTGAAGATAGACCTTCGCTTTTTTTTGCAACATTTTAATCGCCGCGAATCTGTTTTCCTCAGACAAACAAGGCTCTGCAATTATCTTTTCTAATGCCTTTATCCTAAAGCGATCCATCCCCCAAAAGCGCTGGGATAACTGATCACTGTGCCCACCATATTTAAGGATCTGCGGCTCTGAAACAAATAAAACCGGATGACGGGCGGTGATTCTTAGCCATAAATCATAATCTTCACAAGCAGGTAAATCCTCATCAAAGCCACCTAATTCTGAAAAAATACGCCGATGTATCATAATTGATGATGGCGACATTGCGCAAAGCGGCAAACAATGTTGAAAAATCCACCCCCCTGTCTTAGCATGTTTTTTCATAGGGTTGACACGCCGACCATCACGAATCCAAATTTCTTCGGTATGACAGATCCAGTATTCATCGTTTCGACTCAGATAATCGAGTTGAATCGCTAATTTATTAGGCAACCATTCGTCATCAGAATCCAGAAATGTTATCCAATCAGAGTTACTCCTTGCAATGCCATTATTACGCGCAGAACTGACGCCAGAATTATTCTGGTAAATATAAATAACCTCTGGAAAAAACTGTTCCACCATTGCTTTAGTAGCATCGGTTGAGCCATCATCAACAACAATCACCTCATCCGCAGGAGAATCTTGCGTCATAACCGAGTGCAGTGCACGCTTAAGCAAAGCACATCGGTTAAAACTTGGAATAATAACGGCTACAGACATATTGTTCTACTCAAAAAACACCCAACCTATTTTCAACAAACTACCCAAAAACAAAAACAGGCATTCAAACCCTTTAACAAAAAGAATTATTTGAGCACCCGAATCCCTTGTTTTTTATAGTCCTTAGATCGTATTGCTACCGTTGCTTTTACTCCCGTACACAATGAGCCATCGGCTTGATAAAAACCATAATCAAAACTCGGTGTGCTACGACCTTTAGTGTCAAGGTCCTGCTGAATACGCAATTCCTCTTCTGACGTTATCGAAAACCTAAGTTCGGTTGCCGTGACCGTTTCCCGCCTGAAATCCAACTGTAATGACCGCGTCCAAACTGAGTATTGGGGGAACAGCTTCAGACACACCATTGCTGCAATGGGGTCAGCCAGACAGGCCTGAAAACCACCGAATAATCCGCCTCCCGGATTCGTTGATAGCCAAGTATGAGGTAATTTAATTATAACTGTACGCCAATCGGGTGTGAGTTCGACAACCTTAACTCGCATTAACCAAAAACAGGGGTACCATTCAATTCGTTTTTTATCATCTAAAAAGCTACAATTCCAGATTAATTTACGTAGATTCATGGCGCCACGGGTATCAGTCATCACCTGCTCCTTTTAAACTTTTGCTTACTATTTCATAGACATCCTTACAAATTCCCGGCGTCAGTACAATTCTTTGTAATTGCACTTTCATCTGATCTTGCCGTGCCAAATCAAATCGCTGCCAATGTGTTAATGGCACCACCATTCGTGCAGCAACTTGCGGATTAATAGCATTTAATTTAACGACCTGATCAGCTAAAAAAACATAGCCGTCACCATCTGGACGATGAAAATGTAACGGGTTAGCCTGACTAAAAGCTCCGACCAAAGCACGTACGCGATTAGGATTCTTAATATCAAAGGCGGCATGACCAGCTAACGCCTTAACCATGCTAAAAGCTTCAGGCAAATAACTGGTTGCCTGCAGACTAAACCACTTATCAATCACTAAAGGATCACTACGCCATTGCTCATAAAACTGGCTGAGACACTGTTCCCGCTTTGGGTTCTTACTATTAATAATAGCCTGTAAAGAAGCCAACTGATCGGTCATATTTTTAGCTGACTTAAATTGTTGCTCAGCCCGTTGATAACTCTCACTATTATCAATCAGGGATAAATAAGCCAACGCACTATTTTTAACACGCCGACGACCAATAGCCCCGGCATCAAAGCTCCCAGATTCATCACAGTGGTGGTTAAGATACAATTGGGCAAACTTATTATACAAACATTCCGCTAGCATTCTTTGAACAAACAACCGTGCATGATGAATAGCCTCAACGTCAATGACCACCATTTGCTCGTGTAAATAAATCTCACTGGGCAACGTTAATAACAAAGCTAAATAGGATAAGTCATCCCAAGTCTGGCTTAAAATGTTATCAAAAACCGTCACAATAATTGTTTTTGTACTTAACGGCTTACCATCGGCATAGTCCTGAGCCAATTCAAGAATAACAGCACAAGCTAATTTCTGACCCGCCTCCCAACGATTAAACGTATCAACATCATGGCTACATAGAAAAGCTAACTGCTCAAGGTCCTGATCAATCAATAACTTAACAGGAGCTGAAAAACCACGCAGAAGAGAAAGCGCTGGCAACTCTTTAATACCAATAAACTCAAAAGATTGTTTCGCCCCAGTTAACTCTAAAACAACCTCATCGTTCACTTCCATTTCACCGGCTTGTTGCATCCCTAGAACCTGACCGCGCTGATCTAGAAAACCTAACCGAACCGGAATATGTAACGGCACTTTATTTTCATAACCCGGTATTTCACGGCAAAACTGGCTAAAAGTAAGGACTAATTTTTGTTCACGCGACCGATAATCAATCGTCACAGTAACTTCTGGCGTGCCCGCTTGCTGATACCACCGTTTAAACTGTGATAAATCAACCTGGTTAGCATCTTCCATTGCTTTAACAAAATCATTGCATGTCACCGCTTGTCCATCATGGCGCTGAAAATACAAATCTGTTCCTGAACGAAAACCTTGCGCTCCCAACAAAGTATGCAGCATGCGCACAACCTCGGCGCCTTTTTCATAAATGGTCAGTGTATAAAAGTTATTAATTTCAATGTAAGACTCTGGACGCACCGGGTGTGCCAACGGTCCTGCATCTTCTGCAAATTGCCGCGTTCTCAGCATAGTGACATCTTCGATACGCTTAACCGCTCTTGAGGTATGATCTGCCGTAAACTCCTGATCTCTAAAAACCGTTAACCCTTCTTTTAGACTTAACTGAAACCAGTCTCTGCAAGTGACTCGGTTCCCAGTCCAGTTATGAAAGTATTCATGCCCAATAACACCTTCTATATGCTCATAATCCGCATCTGTCGCAGTATCAGGACGAGCAAGAACAAACTTAGTATTGAAAATATTAAGTCCTTTATTTTCCATTGCACCCATATTGAAATGGCCCACCGCAACAATCATATAAAGATCTAAATCATATTCCCTACCATAAACCTTCTCATCCCATGCCATTGCATTTTTTAACGACTGCATCGCATGATCACATTTACCCAGATCATTTGGCTCCACAAAGACCTGTAATGCTATTTCGCGTTCTGACACGGTAATAAATCGGTCTTCAATACTTACTAATTTTCCTGCAACCAAAGCAAAAAGGTAGCACGGTTTCGGAAAGGGGTCTTTCCAAGTCACCCAGTGCCGACCATCATCTAGCTCTCCGTGCGCGACTTGATTACCATTAGATAATAAAACTGGATAAAGCTCTTTATCACCAATGATTGTAGTGGTGAAACAAGACATCACATCAGGACGATCCAGAAAATACGTAATTTTTCGAAAACCTTCCGCTTCACACTGTGTGCAAAATAAACCATTACTCATATACAAGCCTTCAAGCGCTGTATTGGCATGGGGATTTAGCGTATTTTCAATAATTAATTCAAAAACAGTATCATGAGGAGGTGCCAGTAATGTCAATGACTCATCATCAAGAGAAAAATCCTTCTCTGTCAATGTCTGACCATTTAATCGCACTGACTTCAGGCTCAGATTCTCACCCGATAAAATCAACGGTCCCTCCGTTCTATGCTCTGGATTTGTAATAACCTTAAGCGTTGAAATAACACGGGTTTCAAACGGATCTAGAATAAAATTCAAATCCACCGTCTGAATAAGATATGCCGGTGGTAAATATTCCTTTAGATAAATTGTTTTCAAATCACGATCAAGCATATTTAATCAGACCCATTAATTTCATTATGACTCGTCACTATCGCATTCTCTTTTAACGCAAACAACGCCAACATAATCCATCCGCCTAAAAACAGCACACCACCAACAGGTGTCACCATTCCCAACCATTTCACATTCAAATACGCGAGCAAATAAAGGCTTCCTGAAAAAAAAATAATTCCCAGAAAAAAAAACCAACCCCCTCGTACTAATGATTTTTCATCAGGATGAGTTCGCAATAAAAACGCAATTCCTGTTAAGGCTAAAGCATGCCACATCTGATAATCCACAGCCGTTTTGTAAACCGTTAACATCGCCGGTGACAACGACTCTCTCAAACCATGCGCTCCAAAAGCCCCCAGCAATACGCCGGTTAAACCAGCAAGGGCGCCAACTAATAAAAAATTAATTTTCATCTAACTTTCCTTCAACCGTGGCATCAATTGCACCAAATTACAAGGACGAGTACGATAATCCAACTGATCTTTTATTAATGAATCCCAAGCTGTACGACAAGCGCCTGAAGAACCCGGCAAACAAAAAATATAAGTACCATTCGCGACACCTGCAATAGCACGCGATTGCATTGTCGAGGTTTTAATCGTTTGAAATGAAATCATCCTAAAAACCTCGCCAAAACCATCCAGAACCTTATCCAACAACGGCTGCACCGCTTCCGGTGTTCCATCTCGACCGGTTACACCAGTTCCTCCCGTTGTCAAAATTACATCTATGCCAGAATCTGCTATCCATTGCGACACAACTGAGCGAACCTGATAAATATCATCCGGCACAATCTGTTTTTCGTGTAAAAAGTGACCAGCCTGTTCTAAACGCTCAATCAATACCTTCCCAGAAACATCATCAGCTTCAGAACGCGTATCAGAAATGACTAGAACCGTAATGACTAAAGGCTTAAATTCAATCTCATGACTCATCTTACTCAATCACACCAATTAATAAACAATATTATAAATATGCGTAGCGGCCCATTAATGTAAAACAATAAAGAAAGCATCCCGACCACGCTGAACATTCAATAACAAACGAGCACTCGTCACAGCGACTTTCTTAAAGTCTGCCAAAGTGTGTACTCGATAACGATTAATCGACAAAATAATATCACCCGGTCTCAATCCAGCATTCCAAGCATAAGAACCAGAGTCAACCTGATTCACTAAAATACCAGGCACCCGATCTTTTTGCACCGCACTCAATACCACGCCCGTCAATGTTTTGTGAATACTTTGACCCTTAGTAACTAAAGAAACCGGTTTGCCAACAATTGCCTTAATATTTTGTAACCGACCATTCCTCAAAATTGCTATATCAACCTGATCGCCGATTTGTAATAAACCTATAACATTACGAATCTGATGGCTGTTTTTAATTTTAAGCTGATTAACTGAAAGGATAATATCTCCCGCTTCAAGACCGGCACGCTCCGCAGATGACCCCGCCTGCACACGACTAATAACTGCTCCGTAATTTTCTTCTAATTCAAAAGCTTTAACTAAATCCGGTGTTAAATCCTGCGTTGAAATTCCTAAAAGACCACGGCGAACTTCACCATACTGAACTAAGGCATTTTTCAATGTCATCGCCATATTGGAGGGAATGGCAAAACCAATACCTACATTTCCACCGTTAGGCGCCAGAATAGCAGTATTAATACCAATTAACTCTCCTTTCAGATTAATCAATGCACCTCCTGAATTACCAGGGTTAATTGACGCATCAGTCTGAATAAAATCCTCATAGCCTTCAATCCCTAATCCCGTTCGACCTAAAGCGCTGACAATACCGGATGTTACTGTTTGACCTAAACCAAATGGATTACCAATAGCAATAACAAAATCGCCAACACGAAGTTTTGAGGAATCCGCAACTGGCAATTCGGTCAAACCATCTGCTGGGATTTGAATCACTGCGACATCGGCTTCCGGGTCTTTACCAATTAATTTAGCCTTGAACTGCCGCTTATCACTCAACGTCACTAAAATTTCATCGGCTTTGTCAATGACATGATTATTAGTTAAAACCAATCCCGATCCACTATCAATAATAACACCCGAACCTAAACTGCTATTTTGTTGGCGTTGTCGCTGCTTAGGTGCCTGATAGAAATGCCGGAAAAAAGGATCTTGCATTAAAGGATTATCATTGACTCTAAGATTTTTTAAAGTCGATATGTTGACAACAGCCGGCATACTTTTGTCTAAAATAGGTGCTAATGAAGGTAGTGACGCATCAGAAATAGCCAAAGGTAACGCGGCACCAACAGTTCGAACAAATCCCAAGCTAATTAGCAAACACCAAAACAAAATGCTAATTCCGAATTTTTTATTCATACCCGTACGCCTCATTGAACACACCCTATTTTTCAAAAAAGTTAAACCGTCAGTTAAATAATCCCTTCACGTGCCAGACTATTTCCTTCATTAGCTGTTAATTTATCACATAAAACAAAAAAAACGCGCATTAAAGCAAAACCGGTGCAATTAGAATATCGACTAAAAATAGACCTTAATTAAGAATGGTAATCATGACTCTATGATAGAGTTCATACGCCCGCCGTAATTAAAAATTTGAGCGGTATAAGAAAAGAAAAAAGAGGACATCGACATGATCAAAGAACAAAAAATACCGATGAAAAAACACCTGTGTAAGAGTGCTTTTTAATCATTAGAGAACAATCAAAAAACAATCTCAACAGGTAACAAGAAGGTGAATCTATACCCCCGGCTGGGGTAAAAATTTATTTAATTTTAGCTTCTTTATAATTGACGTATTTACGAACAACCGGATCAAACTTTTTCATTTCTATTTTCTCAGGCATAGTTCGCTTATTTTTAGTCGTCGTATAAAAATGACCTGTTCCAGCACTAGAAACTAATTTAATTATATCTCTCATTACTAATTTCCTTAAACTTTATTGCCACGTTTACGTATATCCGCAAGAACAGCATCAATTCCGTTCTTATCAATAATACGCATCCCTTTGCTTGAAACTTTCAAACGCACCCAACGGCGCTCTGCTTCAACCCAAAATTTATGCATATGCAAATTTGGATTAAACCGTCTTTTTGTTTTATTGTTCGCGTGCGAAACGTTATTTCCGGTAACAGGACGTTTACCTGTTACTTGACATTCTCTGGACATGATTTCCCTCAAACACTTAAATTTTTCAATTAGCCGATCTTTATACCAAATTATTAACCAATGGTAAAGACCTAATGAACTTGATTCTGATAAAATGATCCTGACATCTCACTAACAACCCATAGGTTTATGCTTGTGAATATTAAACTCGGCATCGTAATGGACGACATCAGTCTGATCAATATCAAAAAGGACACCAGCTTTGCAATGTTGCTCGAAGCTCAGTCCCGCTCTTGGTCATTATTTTACATGGAAATCAAAGATCTGTTCTTAAAAAACGGTCAAGCCTATGCACGTGCACGCTCATTAGAAGTAACTTCTGATCCAACTGACTGGTACCAGTTTAATGGTGATCAAGAAATACCTTTAGAAAATCTCAATGTGATTTTAATGCGGAAGGACCCTCCTTTTAATCAAGACTATATCTACAGCACCTATTTATTAGAACTAGCTGAAAAAAACGGTGTCTATGTTGTCAATAAACCACAATCATTACGCGATGCTAATGAAAAACTTTATACAGCGTGGTTTCCACACTGTTGCACAGAGATGCTGGTAACTAAAGAAGCACACCGTATCCGTGAATTTCTTATTGCAAATCAGGACATTATATTAAAACCTCTTGATGGTATGGGTGGCACATCCATATTCCGTGTTCAACAAGACGACCCTAATCTGAGCGTCATCCTTGAAACCATCACACATTACAATCAAGAATTCATCATGGCACAAAAGTACCTTCCTGAAATTAAAGATGGCGATAAACGACTACTCATGGTCAATGGGGAACCCGTTCCTTATACGCTGGCTAGAATTCCGGCTCAAGGTGAAACCCGCGGTAATTTAGCGGCCGGTGGTTTGGCCGAAGGACGTGAATTGACTGATAGAGACCGATGGATTGCAGAGCAAGTCGGCCCGACATTAAAAGAAAAGGGCTTGGTTTTTGTCGGTCTAGATATTATTGGTGACTATCTGACTGAAATCAATGTCACGAGCCCTACCTGCGTACAAGAATTAGATCGGCAGTTTAATATTAATATCAGCGCAATACTCATGGACCATATCGAGACACACTTAAACTCATAAGTTGTTATAGGTGTCCTATGTCATTAACAATACCTCGAACGATAACAAACAATAAACTGTTATTAACACTGGCTCTTTCTTTGCTAATACACCTCGCTGCCCTGACACCATTAAGCCTTCCTATAGCCGACCCAAACAAGACAGTACGCCCCATTGCTATTACACTTACTCAAGTTAGATCACAAGAAGCTACCAACTTACCTTCACAATTGCCATCTATCGTTAAAAAAATCGCCTCTACAACAAGTTTTACTCCATTGAAACATCCATTAAGCACTGTAGAAAAGACCAATAGCGCCCACCGCCCGACACCTTCTACACCTAAACCCCTGCCAAAACAGCCTTCCCGAAAAAAACCACGCCAAAACCTTTCAGTTAATACGCTAGTACAACAAATCAGCGACATGGGACGAACTATTCGCCAAAAACCCCTCAATCCTAAAAACAACCGTATTAAATTTTCAAACTCTCTCTCTCAATCTCATCAACATAAGGCGATATATTACATTAAACAATGGCAAGCAAATGTTGAACGCATCGGCAACCTTAACTACCCTGCCATTGCCCAAACCCCAGGATTTCGAGGAACATTATTGATTGATGCAGGAATCAATCCTGATGGCAGTCTCTATAGCATCAGAGTGCGACAATCATCTGGTATTGATGCCTTAGATGAAGCCGCTATAAAAATTGTCCGTATGGGTGCCCCTTATGCCCCGTTACCTAAAGAGCTTTTAGATGAAATAGATGTATTAGTTATAAGCCGAGTCTGGCAATTCTCTGATGAAACTGGTATATCTACTAGTCAGTAATTGATCCCCCACAAATTAACTGGAGGTATGTGTCATGGAACCACCACAATCATTTACCAATCAATTCCTGGTCGCCATGCCGCATATGGTCGACCCTAATTTTCACCAAACGGTAACTCTCCTTTGCCAACATGACCAAAAAGGCGCTTTAGGTATTATCATCAATCGCCCTGCTGAGATTAAAGCTAGAGAGATTTTCCAACAAATGGACATTACCCTTAATCATGATTTTTCGAACAACATCCCCGTCTATAATGGCGGCCCCGTTCAGCCCGACCGTGGTTTTGTTCTACACACCCCTAGTACCGATTGGGATTCGTCATTAATTATTTCAGATAATGTTGCTCTGACCACTTCGAGAGACATATTAGAAGCTATTGCCCTTAATGAAGGTCCGAAAAAAGCCCTCATTGCGTTAGGTTATTCCGGTTGGGGAGAAAACCAGCTAGAACAAGAAATTATTGCTAACTCTTGGCTCAATACACCCTCTAATCAAACGCTGCTCTTTGACACTCCAATTAACCAGCGCTGGCAAAGAGCTGCTGAGCAAATTGGGGTTAACATCAATGCACTCACTACCGTTGCAGGACATGGCTAAATATTCACGATGTCGCTAACAAAACAAGTTCCAATCAACCCCAACGATACCTTTTTAGGTTTTGATTTTGGTCATAAAAAAATTGGCGTTGCCATCGCTCATCTTGAAACTGCAATTGCTAACCCCTTAACCACAGTCCCCGCTGTTAACCAACAGCCTAACTGGCTACAATTACAATCACTGATTGAAAAATGGCAACCGCAAGGCTTAGTAGTGGGCCAGTCAGTACAACAAGACGGCTCTGACAACCTGGTGACACCGCGAATAATAAAGTTCTGTCGCCAACTTCATGGTCGTTTTAACTTACCGGTCTATCAGGTTGATGAAACATTAACCACATTTGAAGCTAAACAAATGTTATATAATGACCTTCATGTTTCTGCTAAAAAACTATGGAAAGTTCAAGACCAACTAGCTGCACAACGAATACTATTAACTTGGATAAATGAACAATATCCCCATGAACCCTGAAGACCTTTCGATCCCTGACTTACTGGACACACTTCAACAACAATTACAACACACCATTCACAGTCGAAAATTGACCGACCCATTAATGATAGGCATTCATAGTGGTGGCGTCTGGGTTGCCGAACAAATGCATTACCGCTTGGGCTTAAGTAACCCTTTAGGGCTATTGGATATCTCTTTTTATCGCGATGATTTCTCACAACTGGGGATTAACCCCTGTGTAAAATCAAGTCAATTACCCAAAGACATAGAATCACGCGATATAATTCTAATTGACGATGTTTTTTATACCGGTCGAACCATTAGGGCAGCTCTCAATGAAATTTTTGATTATGGTCGTCCTCATCAGGTTATCTTAGGTATTCTAATAGAACGTGATGGCCACCAAATTCCGCTAAAACCAGATTGTATCGGTGTTAACATTAAGCTACAACCGGGAGAGCGAATTAAACTAACCGGCCCTACACCTTTAGCGATTGCTATACAGAATACGGATGATTCCAAAGCAGCCTAACTCTATGACAACAACTGACTCCCTGCAGTTTAATTCGAACCGCCGATTACAACACCTCTTATCGATAGAAGGACTTGACCAACAGTTATTAACCGAAATCATGGACAATGCTGAATCGTTTGCCGGTCTTGCAAATCAACCGGTTAAAAAATACCCGATTCTGCGCGGCAAAACGGTTGTAAATCTTTTCTTTGAAAATAGTACCCGAACACGTACAACATTCGAATTGGCCGCCAAACGATTATCTGCCGATGTTATCAATATGAATATTGCTACGTCCGCAACGTCCAAAGGCGAAAGCCTATTAGATACTATCCGCAACCTTGAGGCCATGCATATTGATATGTTTGTGATACGCCATGCCCTCAGTGGAGCCGCTCATTTTATTGCTCAGAATGTTGCCCCAGGCATTAGTGTTATTAACGCCGGTGATGGCAATCATGCGCACCCGACACAAGCCCTGTTAGACATGTTTACTATACGACGGCACAAGAAAGATTTTGCTTCATTACGCATCGCCATCATTGGCGACATTCTTCACTCCCGCGTTGCTCGCTCACAAATACAAGCACTGTCTATTTTAGGTGCTAAAGAAATTCGAGTTATTGCTCCTCAAACCTTACTCCCAGTTGAAGTTAACAACTTGGGAGTCAGCGTATCTCATACCCTTGAAGAAGGGCTGCAAGATATAGATGTTGTGATCATGTTACGTCTTCAAAAAGAACGCATGTCAGGCGCCCTACTCCCCAGCGAATCTGAATATTTTAATTGCTTTGGACTGACGCAAGAAAAATTGGCTTTCGCAAAACCTGATGCTATTGTTATGCATCCGGGTCCGATCAACCGCGGCGTTGAAATTGCCTCTGAAGTTGCTGACGGACCGCAATCAGTTATTCTACAACAAGTCAGCTACGGCATTGCCGTACGCATGGCCATCATGTCATTGATTATGCAAGCTCCCGGAAAACATCAACCATGAGCGCTTTAATAATTACCAACGGACGTATTATTGACCCCAACATGGGACTTGATAAGGTCGGTGATGTATTCATCGAAGACAGCCATATTATTTCACTTTTTGATCGTCCACATAACTTTACCGCAGCCCAGACCCTTGATGCAAAAGATCACATTCTCTGCCCGGGCCTGATTGATCTGAACGCTCATTTACGTGAACCAGGACAAACCCAAAAAGCCACTATTCAATCTGAAACAACTGCCGCACTTAAAAGCGGTATAACCACACTGTGCTGTACCCCAAATAGTAACCCAATCAATGATACCCCTGCAGTTACTGAATTCATACTAGATAAAGTAGACAGTTCGAATACCGCAACCGTCCTACCAATTGGTGCTTTAACGCAAGGACTAGAAGGGACTAAACTCAGCTCCATGGCCGCTTTACACAAAGCCGGTTGCATTGCTTTCAGCAATGCACATAACCCAATTAAAAACACATTGGTGTTACGACGCACTCTGGAGTATGCAGCCAGCCTCAATCTTTGTATCATAATTCGACCGGAAGACCCGTGGCTACAAGAACAAGGCTGCGCTCACGAAGGCTTTCAGGCATCACGCCTTGGTCTACAAGGAATTCCAAAAGCCTCAGAGATCATCGCAATACAACAAATCATTGCCTTATGTGAACTAACAGGCTGTCGCATTCATTTTTCCCAACTCAGTTGCAGTGAATCTGTCGATTTAATCGCTGCAGCTAAACAAAAAAAATTACCGGTGTCCGCCGATGTGGCCATTCATCAACTATTTTTTACTGAAAACGAGCTTAATACTTTTAACAGTGCCTTCCATGTAACCCCTCCCTTTAGAACTGAAGCTGACAAGCAAGCCCTAATTGATGGGCTAACAACAGGTATTATTGACGCAATCTGTTCAGCGCACCAGCCACATGATACTGATGCTAAACTAGGTGCTTTTCCCTCAACTGAACCAGGAATTTCCGCAGTCGAAACACTCTTACCCTTAACCCTTAAACTCATTCATTCAAAAGCATTATCTTTAAGTCAAGGCCTTTCTTGGATAACACAAAATCCAGCAAATATCCTAGACATTAAAATGGCCTCACTATCTGCAGGAAGCACAGCAGATATTTGTATATTCAACCCCAACCAAACATGGACTGTAAATGAAAATAACTGGCTAAGCCAGGGTCGAAATACACCTTTCTGGGGACAGGTTATGAAAGGAAAGGCCACCCAAATTATTAAGTCAGGACAAGTTTTTAATTCCTAGCACTGCCTTTTAGAATAAAGGCATCATTTATCATCTTCACCAAGGTGAGCTTGCTCTGTGATATTTTTAGGAATTGTCTTTTTAACTTTAACACCCAATTCAACAAAACTATTTGCTTGTCGAATAAGGTTACCCTGGCCTTGCGTTAATTTACTCATCACCCCAGTATAGGTTTTATTAACGGTGTTGAGTTGATTACCTAGCTTATCTAGGTCTTCTACAAATCCACGAATTTTGTCGTACAAACTCCCGGCCTTTTCGGCAATAATTCGAGCATTTTCATTACGTCGCTCATAACGCCAAATATTCTCAATCGTTCTTAAAGTCGCCAGTAATGTAGTTGGTGTTACCACAATAATCTTATGCTCAAAAGCATCAGTAAACACCTTTTCATCAGCCTGAAAAGCGGCCATAAAAGCAGCTTCAATGGGCATAAATAATAATACAAAATCAAGGGATCGTAACCCTTTCAGACTACTGTAATCTTTTTCGCTCAAACCTTTAATATGCTGACGCACGGCGAGGGTATGCTCTTTTAATGCTTTAATTCGTTCGCTATCATCCTCTGTTGAACAATAACGCTCATAAGCAAGCAATGAAACTTTAGAGTCAACCACCACATCTTTATCACCAGGTAGACGAATAATTACATCAGGTTTAAATAAGCTATTATCATCATCTCTAAAAGAACCTTGTGGATCATACTCAATCCCCTTTCTCAGCCCTGATTCTTCAAGAACTTTCTCTAAAATCATTTCTCCCCAGTTTCCTTGAGCTTTATGATCACCTTTCAGAGCGCGAGTTAAATTTAACGCCTCTTGGTTCATCTTCTGTGTATCTTGCCGGAGTTGGGTGATTTCTTCTCGTAAACTAATCCGATCACGTGTTTCATGCTCATAAACATGCTCAATACGTTTCTTAAAATCACCTAACTGCTCTTTAAGCGGTGAAACAATTTCATTCAAACTACTGTTATTGTGCTCTTTAAACTGTTTGCTTTTCGCTTCAAAAATATGATTTGCTAAGTTTTCAAACTGTAGCTTCAACTGGCCTTCTGCATCTTGCAGTAATTTTAACTTTTCCACACCATGTTTTTGCTGCTCTTCAAGTCGTGCTTGCAATTGCGCAGTTAAGATATTGGCATGAGCGAGTTGTTCTCGAAGACGGTCACATTCCTGATGACACGCATCAAGAGCCCCTAACTTTTCATTGGCTATCAACAAATGCCGCTCAAGTTGCTCTCGGCCACGCTGCGACCACAAGTACATTGCAATAAGACTAAATAAACAGCCTAAGCCAAGCGCAATTAATATATCTGTATTCTCGATAAGGTTAATAAAAGTATCCAAAAAATCACCCGAGCCCGATTACTATAACCAAGACTGAAAAACACGCTTGGCAGCATCAATGGTTTCATCTAAATCTTCATCGCTGTGTGCCGATGATACAAAACCAGCTTCAAATGCAGAGGGGGCTAAATAAACACCTTCCTTAAGCATGCCATGAAAAAAATGTTTAAATTGATCTTGATTACAAGCCACAACCTGAGAAAACCGAGTTACTATTTCTTGCTCAGTAAAAAACAGTCCAAACATAGCACCTACTGAATTAGTCGTTAGCGTAATATTGCAATCTTGCGCAACTGAAATTATCCCTTCTAATAAATAATCTGTGGCTGAAGACAATTTTTCATAAAAATGGGGCTGTGAAATCAATTCTAGCGTAGCAAGACCCGCTGCCATTGCAACAGGATTCCCCGATAAAGTCCCTGCTTGATATACAGGTCCCAGAGGGGCAATGACTTCCATAATCTCACGCTTACCACCAAAAGCACCCACGGGCATACCACCACCTAAAATTTTCCCTAATGTTGTCAAATCAGGTTCTACGTCATAATAGCCTTGTGCTCCTGATTTACTCACACGAAACCCAGTCATCACCTCATCAAAAATAAGCACAGCACTGGCATTATTACAAATACGTCTAAGTCCTGACAAAAAACCTGGTACAGGGGCAATACAATTCATATTACCCGCAACCGGCTCAACGATTATGGCAGCGATTTGCGAGCCCATTTCATTAAAAACCGTTTCAACCCCCTCAAGGTCATTGTAAGTTAAGGTGATAGTTTCAGCAGCTAAAGCGTTAGGGACACCCGGGGAACTTGGAACCCCTAAAGTTAATGCGCCAGAACCAGCTTTAACTAATAATGAATCAGAATGCCCATGGTAACAGCCTTCAAATTTTACAATTTTATCCCTTCCGGTATAGCCCCTCGCTAGCCGAATTGCACTCATAGTCGCCTCGGTCCCAGAACTCACCATGCGTACCAAATCCATAGAAGGAATTAGCTCACAGACTTTAGTGGCTAAGGACGTCTCAATTTCAGTTGGTGCTCCAAAACTCAACCCCTTAGCGGCGGCATTATTCACCGCCGAAATAACCTCTGGATGGGCGTGCCCTGTTATCATTGGCCCCCAAGACCCTACATAATCAATGTACCGCTTCCCATGGGTATCAAAAATATAGGCACCTTTCGCACGGTCAATAAAAACAGGGTCCCCACCAACGCCTTTAAAGGCTCTAACAGGTGAATTAACACCACCAGGGATAACTTGTTGTGCACGAAAAAAGGAAGAATTGTCAGGCATAAGAATTAATAGATATGAAAGAAAAAGAAGAAAACCGATTGAAAAACATCATACAACAAGTTTATATTTTATGCGTATTAAAAAGAATAAGGCAAAAAAAAACCCAGATAAAAATATCTGGGTCTTAAATTAAAAGCCTGGCAGTTCC
>CAZEVO010000024.1:0-12326 GCA_964515235.1 uncultured Methylococcaceae bacterium
GGCGATGATGTGCATGCCATTAAAGTGGGATTTCAAATGCAAATCTAATATGAAGGCATAAGCACTGTAGTTCAAAACCCCTGCTAAGGCGCTTGGCAGGGGTTTTTTTATGTCTGCTGGTTTTAAAATATTGATACGTCTAAGCAACTGGTTAGATTCTGGTCATATCGCTAATTTCCTCAACTAACCTGAGAAAGATTGTGTTCTGAAAGTTGCAATAGTTTGTACTCCCCAAAAGCACTTTTTTGGTGCGCCTAATGGTTTGGTCTTGAGTTAATTTTTGTGTCTAAGACTTATGATTGACCTGTTGAGTCACTGAGGTCGTTGTTTGATTCGGTAATTAGGTGAATGCGGTTAAAAATAGGCGAGTTTTTCTATTGTATTAGATGAAATCCGGATTTTTAAAAAGTAGGTTTATTTCATCGTGCTTCATTTGGGTGCTAAGTGTTCTTGAAGCGCACTAATCTAGGGCTTGGTTTCTCTAAGTAATTGCTTTTCTTCAGATTATTTTCAGTATAAGTCGTTGTTTTTCAATGCATTAATGCATGTGGCATTGAATATGCTTTCCTCCTAGGGTAAGTCAAAGATGGCTTTTATTGGGATGGTCATAATGATTGGCTGTTAATTTTATATTTTAGGGGGAGTTTGAAATGAAGGTTCTAAAAAAAGCCATACGCACACTCGCGGCAATGGCATTAACGTCAGGGGTTTTATTAAGTCCCGGAGTCAATGCAGGAGATACGATCAAGGTTGGAGTATTGCACTCATTATCAGGGACCATGGCGATTAGTGAGACCACTTTAAAAGATACAGTGTTGATGTTGATCGAAGAACAAAATGCCAAAGGTGGTTTGTTGGGTAAACAATTGGAAGCGGTGGTTGTGGACCCGGCCTCTAACTGGCCGTTGTTTGCAGAAAAGGCTCGTGAATTATTAACTCAGGATCAGGTTGATGTGATGTTTGGGTGCTGGACTTCGGTTTCACGTAAATCGGTATTACCGGTTATTGAAGAATTAAACGGTTTGTTGTTTTATCCGGTGCAGTACGAGGGTGAAGAATCGTCTAAAAATGTGTTCTACACCGGTGCCGCGCCAAACCAGCAAGCGATTCCGGCGGTGGATTATCTAATGAACGATATTGGTGTTAAACGTTGGGTGTTGGCAGGGACGGATTATGTCTATCCACGGACCACCAATAAAATTCTAGAAGCCTATTTAAAACTTAAAGGGGTGGCTGATGAAGACATCATGATTAATTACACGCCGTTTGGTCATTCAGATTGGCAAAGTATTGTTGCTGATGTGAAAAAGTTTGGTTCGGCAGGTAAGAAAACAGCAGTAGTTTCAACCATTAATGGTGATGCTAATGTGCCTTTTTATAAGGAATTAGGCAATCAGGGGATCTCTGCTGACGATATTCCTGTCGTGGCTTTTTCGGTCGGAGAAGAGGAATTGTCAGGCTTAGATACTAAACCGTTGGTGGGTCATTTAGCGGCCTGGAATTATTTTATGAGTGTGGATGCGCCTGAAAATGCGGCATTTATTGAAAAATGGCATGCTTTTATTAAAGATACCAAACGGGTCACGAATGATCCGATGGAAGCGCATTATATTGGTTTTAATATGTGGGTGAAGGCGGTTGAAAAAGCCGGTACTACCGATGTTGATGCTGTTGAGCAGGCGATGTTGGGGATTAAATTTCCTAACTTAACCGGTGGTATGGCGGTTATGAATAGTAATCATCATTTATCGAAACCAGTTTTGATTGGTGAAATACAAGAAGACGGTCAATTAGAAACCGTTTGGGAAACCGATGGCTTGGTTTGGGGTGATGCTTGGACGGATTTTCTACCGGGTAGTAAAGATATTGTCGCTAACTGGCGGCCTACCATGCGTTGCGGTAATTACAACACCAAAACGCATAAATGCTCAGGACAAAATTTCTAAAGTTAGTGTGAGTTCACGTGGGCATCGTTCTGATGCCCATGTTTTTTTAATTTATATAAAGATGTTATAGCCAGTTGAATATGTTGTGGTAATCAGTTCGAGAAAACAACTGGCTATAAGATTTTGTCATGAATAAATAGAGTGTTATGAAAATAAAATCGATAATAATTTCGATTCTGTTTGCCCTCTGTTCAGCTGCATGGGCGGATGGTCATGATCCAAGCGATAACGCATTAGTCATTAGCTCTAATGGTCAAGGAGACGTGTTTGAGACCTTGGTCAGCCAATTATCAGTAAAATCGTTAAGTAAAAAGAAAAAGACACTGGAAGCCATTATTAAACTAGAAAATGACCGGGTTAGACCATTGTTGGAGGCGTTATTGAATGCGCGGTTGTTTTATGGAAAAGTCGCTCCAAATCCAGTCTATATCATAGAACCGGTCGAAAAAGGCATGCAGTTGACCGATGCGGTCTCTGGCCAATTACAAGGGGTTGTCGCTAAGAAAACGATTAAAAAAGTCAGGGTAAATAATCGACTGCGCAAGTTGATTAGACGTGCCTTGGCTCAAATGGATTTAAAATCAGAAGATGGAAAAGTCCGCCTTCAGGCGGTGAAGACGATGAGTAAAAATATTACTCCGCCCGTCGTGACTTTATTTCGGGATCTTTCTCAAAATGAAGTTGATGAAGAAGTTCAAGGATTGATGTTAGCGGTTGTGGCAAATGCAGACCTTAACGCAACGAATGGAAAGGTGCGACTTGCTGCTATTAAGGTGTTAGCTAACACCATGAAAGTCGAGTATGTCAGTGCGTTGAAAGAACTTTTGCTTGTTGATGCACAGGGGCATTTTTTAGAATCAGATCGTCAGGTTATCAAAGCGGCAAAACAAGCGATAAAAGAAATTGAATCCAGAATTAGTTGGTATGAAAATATTCAGACCTTATTTTTTGGCTTGAGTTTAGGTTCGGTTTTAGTGTTAGCAGCCATTGGCTTAGCGATTACTTTTGGCGTGATGGGCGTTATTAATATGGCTCATGGTGAGTTAATTATGCTCGGTGCTTATACTACTTATGTGGTGCAACTGTTAATGCCGGAACACCTGGGTTTATCGCTTTTTGTTGCAATCCCAGCTGCTTTTGTGGTTTCTGGAGTGTGTGGTATTTTAATCGAACGCGGTGTGATTCGGCATCTGACCGGACGTCCTTTGGAGACCTTATTGGCCACATTTGGAATCAGTCTGGTTTTACAACAGTTAGTGCGGTCAGTTTTCTCGCCTTTAAATCGTTCAGTTTCAACACCGCAGTGGATGAGTGGTTCTATTGATTTTAACCCGGTGTTAAGCCTGACCTTAAACCGACTTTATATTCTGGCCTTTGCCTTACTGGTCTTTTTTGTCTTGCTAATGATTCTGAAAAGAACCCGTCTGGGCCTTGAAGTGCGGGCGGTGTCACAAAATCGTGCCATGGCAAAATCAATGGGAATTAAAACCGAGCGGGTTGATGCACTGACCTTTGGACTGGGTTCAGGGGTTGCAGGGCTTGCTGGCGTTGCTTTGAGTCAGTTGACTAATGTCGGTCCTAATTTGGGACAATCTTATATTGTAGATTCGTTTATGGTGGTGGTTTTTGGCGGTGCTGGAAATTTACTGGGGACTTTGATCAGTGGTTTTTCACTCGGTGTGGCGACTAAATTTATTGAACCTTATGCCGGAGCGGTATTAGCGAAGATTGTGGTCCTGGTCTTTATCATCATTTTTATTCAAAAAAGGCCTAGGGGGTTGTTTCCTCAAAAAGGCCGGGCAGCTGAGGGGTAATGATGGGGATTTCAAAATTATTACAAGGCGATGCTGGCGGGCAATGGCTTTTAGGGATTCTTATGGTTTTGGCAGTGGTGGTCCCTGTCTGTAATTTATGGGTTCCTGAAACGTCATTTTTTCATGTCAGTACCTATGCCGTGACCTTATTAGGAAAATACCTGACCTTTGCATTGTTGGCTTTGGCAGTGGACTTAGTTTGGGGTTATTGCGGTATTCTAACACTGGGGCATGGTGCTTTTTTTGCTTTGGGCGGTTACGCCATGGGCATGTATTTAATGCGTCAGATTGGTGATAGAGGTGTTTATGGTAATCCCTTGTTGCCGGATTTTATGGTTTTTTTGAATTGGTCGGAGTTACCATGGTACTGGCATGGTTTTGATCAATTTTGGTTTGCTATGATTATGGTAATGTTGGTGCCGGGGTTGTTAGCTTTTGTTTTTGGGTGGTTAGCATTTCGCTCACGGGTTACCGGTGTTTACTTATCTATTATAACCCAAGCCATGACTTATGCGTTGTATCTGGCATTTTTCCGCAATGAGATGGGCTTTGGCGGTAATAATGGCTTGACTGATTTTAAAGATATTCTGGGTTTTAGTTTGCAGTCTGATTTAACGCGGGTTGTTATTTTTATGTTATCGGTCGGTGCATTAATATTCGGCTACTTACTCTGCCGTTTTATTGTCAATTCTAAATTGGGACGCGTTATTGTGGCGTTGCGGGATGCCGAAAACAGAACACGTTTTATTGGCTATCGGGTCGAGTTGTTTAAGTTATGGGTGTTTGTCTTTTCTGCAATTTTAGCAGGGATTGCCGGAGCCTTGTATGTGCCTCAGGTCGGTATTATTAATCCGGGGGAATTTGCACCTTTAAATTCTATTGAATTAGTGATTTGGGTAGCAGTGGGTGGACGTTTTACCTTGTACGGGGCCGTTTTAGGGGCAGTATTAGTTAATTTTGGTAAGACCTTTTTTACTGCTGCATTACCGGAAGTCTGGCTGTTTGCCCTAGGCGGGTTATTTGTTTTGGTAACCTTATTTTTACCCTATGGAATTGTGGGTTTAATGCGGCGTAAAAAAGCGGTGTCGTCATGAGTCTTATTGATAAAACACGGGCCTTTGCCAGTCGGGAAAAAGTTTATGATTTTTTGATCCCAGAACCGGTTTATGATGACACTTTAGATACCCGTCATGGACCTATTTTATATCTGGAAGATATTAGTGTCAGCTTTGATGGTTTTAAGGCACTTAATAATTTAAATCTTTATATTAACGATGGTGAAATGCGTTGTATTATCGGAGCCAACGGTGCGGGTAAAACGACCATGATGGATGTTATCACCGGTAAAACCAAGCCAGATACCGGCACCGTTTTCTTTGGTCAACGTATAGATTTATTAAGGATGGATGAACCCGCAATAGCACGCGCTGGGATCGGACGTAAATTTCAAAAACCAACGGTCTTTGAAACCTTATCTGTTTACGCTAACTTGGAACTGTCATTAAGAACCGATAAGCGGGTTTGGCCAACATTATTTGCCCAACTCTCAGGACCACAAAAAGAGGCGATTGAAGAAATTTTATTAATGATTGGTTTAATGGCACACAGACAGCGACTGGCTGGGGAGTTATCGCACGGTCAAAAACAATGGTTGGAAATCGGTATGTTACTAATGCAGCAGCCGAAAGTGTTACTGATTGATGAGCCAGTTGCGGGAATGACGCATCAGGAAATTGAGCGTACGACGGAATTGTTATTAGCTTTAGAAGGAAAACATTCGATCATTGTTGTTGAACATGATATGGAATTTGTTCGATCCATAGCCAGAACGGTGACCGTTCTTCATGAAGGTTCGGTACTTGCTGAAGGTGCGATGAGCAAGGTGCAAAATGATGCGCGTGTAATTGAAGTGTATTTAGGAGGCTAGAGTGCTTGAGGTTAAAGGGTTAAATCAATTTTACAGTCAAAGTCATACGTTGTGGGATATAGATTTGAATATTCCCGAAGGGACATGTGCTTGTCTGATGGGCCGAAACGGTGTCGGAAAAACAACACTGCTGCAATGTCTTATGGGCCTTTTGCCGGTCGCAAGCGGTAGCATTCAGTTTCAGAAGCAGGATTTAACGCATTTGCCGGCAGAATCCAGAGCCTCGTTAGGGATTGGTTTTGTTCCACAAGGGCGTGAAATTTTTCCGTTATTGACAGTCGAAGAAAATTTAAAAATTGGACTGACTGCCAGAGCCGATGGTTTGAAAACAATTCCTGATAATATTTTTGAAATTTTTCCGGTGTTAAAGCAAATGCTACAACGTCGGGGCGGCGATCTGTCGGGTGGTCAACAACAGCAGTTAGCGATTGGGCGGGCCTTGGTAATTGAGCCAAAATTATTAATCCTCGACGAGCCGACAGAAGGTATTCAGCCAAATATTGTAAAAGAAATTGGATCTATTATTATGCGGCTTAATCAAGAACAAGGCTTAACGGTTTTGTTGGTTGAACAAAAATTACACTTTGCTCGTAGAGTTGCAGACCATTTCAGAATTATGGAGAAGGGGCGTGTGGTTGCTCAAGGAAGTATGCCGGATCTTGACGAAGCCACTGTGCAACGTTATTTAACTGTTTAGGAGAATATCTTAATTAAGGAGACTTATTATGAAAGCAAACTATTACATTGCTGTAATGCTGTTGTTTACCTCATCGCCACTGTTCGCCCATACCGGTGGAATGTTTAACGAAACGTTGTGGCAAAGTTTAATTCACCCATTAACTGGTATTGACCATTTATTGGTTTTAGTGAGTGTGGGGTTATTGGCTGCTAAAAGAGGCAGTTATGCGATTGTGTTGTATCCGTTAACTTTTTTAGTGATGATGGTGCTTGGTGCAGGGCTGAATTTTGCAGGAATCCAATTACCTCTTTTAGAAACCATGATTGCGTTATCGGTTATTTTTATGGGTTATTCGCTCATAACAGTAGACTACTTGTTAAGTCACATTGTTTTTGTCGTGTTGTCATTATTTGGTGTTTTTCACGGTTATGTACATGTATCGGAAATACCTGATGGTATTAATAGCCTGAATTATCTGACTTTATTGTTGCTGAGTAGTTTTGTGATCTCAGTTAGTGCTGCAGTTCTGGGCTTGTTTTCTGAAATACGGATTTATCAACTGGTCACGTGGGTGAGTCTGGGTAGTGGTTTTTATTTACTAGCAGTGAGTTAACAACGAGCATGGTTGTGGCTCTTGAAAAGAACGTCAATAAGCCTGCCGGTTTTGGTCGTTGGCATGGGACATTGTCGTTAGTTTTTGAAAATCGTCAGGGAAAGACTTACTTAACCCACCGTTCTCATCAAGGACCGTTACTGGTGCAACGGCCTTTTTATCCGGAAGGATCGGTTTGTCATATTTATCTTATTCATCCACCGGGCGGTGTGGTTGGTGGAGACCAGTTAACGCTAGTCATTGATTGCGGTGTTGATACTGATGTGTTGGTGACAACTCCAGCAGCGGGAAAATTTTACCGTAGTAACGGTCAACTCGCTGATCAGCAGGTTGTTTTAAAGGTTGCTGAAGGCGGTGTTCTTGAGTATTTGCCTCAGGAAACGATCTTGTTTGATAGTGCTGTAGTTAAAATGACGACACGGATAGAACTTGATGAAAACAGTCGATTTTTTGGCTGGGAAATGGTTAGCCTAGGACGCCCAGCCTGTCAGGAGCGATTTAGCGAAGGGCAGGCGGTGGTGGCGATTGAGGTCTTTAAACAAGACCAGCCGTTATTGATTGACCGTATGGTACTTAATGAGCAAACCATCAATGCGAGTAGTGGTTTAGCAGGGCATGCTTTAGTAGCAACGCTGGTGCTTTATCCGGCAACGAAAGCACAGTTGGATCAGGTCAGGGACATAATTGATGAATACCGTTTTTCAGGAGTGACGTTACGTAATGAGGTATTGGTTGTTCGTCTGTTAGCAGATCAGGCGGAGCCAGTTAAAAGTGTGTTTACTGCTATTTGGAAAGCATTGCGATTTGAATTTAATCAACGGCAATCTTGCTTGCCGAGGATCTGGTCTACCTGAATAAGTAATTAATTTTTTGTATGACGGAAGGTGAATTATGGAATTAACGCCGAGAGAAAAAGATAAATTAATGTTATTTACAGCTGCTTTAGTTGCAGAGCGGCGAAAACTTCGGGGGGTTAAATTAAATTATCCCGAATCGATAGCTTATATTAGTTCAGCCATAGTGGAGGGGGCGCGTGATGGCCAGAGCGTGGCTGAGTTAATGAGTTACGGACGAACCTTATTGTCTCGGGAAGATGTGATGGAAGGGATTGCTGAAATGATTCACGATGTACAGGTTGAGGCAACTTTTCCCGACGGCACTAAATTAGTGACCGTTCATAACCCTATTGTTTGAGAGGTTATTATGATACCAGGCGAATGTATTCCCCTTGAGGGGGAAATAGAGTTAAATCAAGGTCGTAGACAGGTTGAAATCTCAGTTGCAAATAGCGGTGATCGCCCGATTCAGGTGGGCTCACATTATCATTTTTATGAAGTGAATTCAGCACTGTCTTTCGCTAGAGATCACGCGAAAGGGTTTCGGCTGAATATACCGGCAGGGACTGCAGTGCGTTTTGAGCCAGGTCAGGCGCGAACAGTCACACTGGTTGAGTATGCTGGGAAAAGAGAGGTGTATGGATTTAATCAACAGATCATGGGGAGGCTGTCATGAGTTTTTTAGATCGGAGAGCTTATGCGGAAATGTATGGACCTACCACCGGAGACAAGATCCGGCTAGCAGATACTGAATTGTTTCTTGAGGTTGAAGGTGACCGTACAATTTACGGCGATGAAGTTAAATTCGGGGGAGGCAAAGTCATTCGTGATGGAATGGGGCAAAGTCAGTGCCTAGCTGCAGAAGCGGTTGATACCGTAATCACCAACGCTTTGATTGTTGACCATTGGGGTATTATTAAAGCAGATATTGGGATTAAAGACGGCTTGATTGCCGGCATTGGTAAGGCGGGAAACCCGGATACTCAGGCAGGCGTTGATATTATTATAGGTCCTGGAACCGAGGCCATTGCTGGTGAAGGGCAAATTGTGACGGCAGGAGGGATAGATGCGCATATTCATTTTATTTGTCCGCAACAGATTGAAGAAGCCTTAATGTCTGGTGTGACGACCATGCTGGGAGGGGGGACAGGGCCTGCCACCGGTACCAATGCAACGACGTGTACACCGGGGCCTTGGAATATCCAGCGGATGTTACAAGCAGCGGAAGATTTGCCGATGAATTTAGGTTTTTTAGGAAAAGGTAATGCCAGTTTACCTGGTGCCTTGGCAGAGCAAGTTGAAGCAGGTGCCATAGGAATGAAATTACATGAAGATTGGGGTACGACGCCAGCGGCAATTGATAATTGTCTCAATGTTGCCGAACAGTACGATGTTCAGGTTGCTATTCATACGGATACCTTGAATGAATCAGGCTTTGTTGAAGATACCTTAGCAGCCATTGGTAACAGGACTATTCATACATATCACACCGAGGGTGCCGGAGGCGGTCATGCACCTGATATCATCAAGGCTTGTGGTGTGGCGAATATTTTGCCTTCATCAACGAATCCCACGCGGCCTTTTACCGTTAATACAATTGATGAGCATCTTGATATGCTTATGGTCTGCCACCATTTGGATACGAATATTGCAGAAGATGTGGCTTTTGCAGAAAGTCGTATTCGTCGGGAAACCATTGCAGCTGAAGATATTTTGCATGATTTAGGTGCGTTTTCTATGATTGCTTCCGACTCTCAGGCGATGGGGCGTGTGGGTGAGGTGATTAGTCGAACCTGGCAAACTGCACACAAAATGAAGGTGCAACGGGGAGCTCTGGCTGAAGATACAGCAGCCAACGATAACAGCAGAATTAAGCGCTATATAGCCAAATACACCATCAATCCGGCGATAACGCATGGTATTAGTCATCATGTGGGATCTGTTGAGCGAGGTAAACTCGCTGATTTAGTCTTATGGAAGCCGGCTTTTTTTGGTGTTAAACCTAGTTTAATCATTAAGGCAGGATTTATTTCGGCAGCCCCGATGGGTGACCCGAATGCCTCTATTCCTACGCCTCAGCCGGTCCATTATCGTTCTATGTTCGGTGCTTTGGGTAAGGCGCGCTCGGCAAGTTGCCTAACTTTTTTATCACAGGCAGGCTTTAATAATGGTGTGGGGGATAGCCTGGGTTTAGCAAAGCAGTTAGCTATCGTTAAAGGAACCCGTCAGGTAACCAAGGCTGATTTGATTCATAATAACTATCTTCCACAAATCGAAGTGGATCCACAAACCTATGAGGTTCGTGCCGATGGTGAATTGCTGATTTGTGAGCCGATGTCTGTTTTGCCATTGGCACAACGGTATTTTCTTTTCTAGGAGGCGAAATGCTCAGATTTACTGCATTTGATAGAGATAGATCAACGCCAGATAGCACAGTGATCTTGCCGTACGATCAACGCCAAAAGAGCAGGTTGCTTGTTACCTTGGAAAACAATGAAGAGGCTGGGATCTTTTTGCCACGAGGTACGGTTCTTCGAGGCGGAGACCAGTTGAAAACAGAAGAAGGTTTTGTTGTTTTAGTAGTTTCAGCACCTGAGCAAATGTCAACTGCGTATTCAAATGAACCGTTATTGCTGATGAAAGCCAGTTATCATTTAGGAAATCGGCATGTTGCTTTACAGTTAGGGGCGTGTTTTGTGCGTTATCAACATGATCATGTTTTAGATGATATGATCGCGGCTTTTGGTTTAGAAGTGCGGCACGAAATGGTATCTTTTGAGCCGGAAAAAGGCGCTTATCACAGTCATAAGTCACAGCAGCATACACATGAACACTGAGTCGTTGTTGCCTTTGTTACGTTTGTTTCAGTTAGTAAGTCCATCATTGCCAGTAGGTGCTTACAGTTATTCTCAAGGACTAGAGTGGGCAGTTGAAGAAGGAATGGTAACGAATGAAGAAACGGCAAGTAGATGGATTGATGAGCTTCTAAGGCATGCTCTGGTGACAACGGAAGGTCCTGTTTTAATTCGAATGAGTCACAGTTGGTTGGCGGGAGATAGTGAAGCAGTGATCTTTTGGAATCAGTTCATTTTAGCGACACGGGAAACACGTGAATTGCAGAATGAAGATCAATTTATGGGGCGTGCCTTAGCTAACGTCTTGGAGGGGCTTGGTCTTAACTGGCCTTTTCAAAATGTCCCTGTGCAATTAGCGTTTGTAACACCCTACAGTTTAGCGGCGTTTAATTGGGGTATTAGCGCTGATAAAATGATAACCGGTTATTTTTGGGGTTGGCTGGAAAATCAGGTATTGGCAGCAATGAAATTAATTCCGTTAGGTCAACAAGCAGGGCAACGCATTTTATTTAACTTAAGTCAGTCGATACCGGGTTATGTCGAGGCTACATTTGCGATCGATGATAATGCCATTGGGGGGGCGATGCCATTGTGGGCGATTGCCAGTAGTCGTCATGAAACCCAGTATTCCAGACTATTTCGTTCGTGAGGTATATATATGAGTAATAAAAATGAAGTATTAAGAGTCGGTGTCGGCGGGCCTGTGGGTTCAGGAAAAACGGCATTATTGGATGTTTTATGTAAAACTTTGCGTGAGCGTTTTAAGATGGCGGTCGTAACAAATGATATTTATACTCAAGAAGATGCTCAATTTCTATGTCGTAGTCAGGCGCTTCCTGAGGACCGGATTGTAGGGGTCGAAACGGGCGGGTGTCCACATACAGCGATTCGGGAAGATGCTTCAATGAATTTATTGGCAGTTGATAACTTGTTAACAGAATTTTCTGATTTGGATTTTATTTTAATTGAAAGTGGCGGTGATAACTTGAGTGCATCATTTAGTCCAGAGTTAGCAGATTTAACCATTTATGTGATTGATGTCTCAGCAGGCGAGAAAATTCCGCGTAAAGGAGGGCCCGGGATTACCAAATCCGATTTGTTAGTTATTAATAAAACCGATTTAGCACCTTATGTGGGTGCTTCATTAGACGTGATGGAAACTGATTCTAAGCGAATGCGTGGCACTAAGCCGTTTGTCTTTACTAACTTAAAGTCAGGAGACGGGGTTGATTCGGTGATTGATTTTATTGTAGAGAAAGGAATGTTAACAGGTTCTGAAAGGGGTGTTGACTAGAAAATTTAAACAATGATGGGGGGTTTATTATAAGGCGTATAAATAAATGAAGTGTAAGATTGTTTATCAAGTGCTTAAAAAATCATCCAAGAGGGTGTATGCTTGTAGTCGTAGAAGTGACATAGGTACTTTTACCAAAAAATAATGAAAAAAATAATGGGAGGGTAGGAATGAAATTATCAACACGTGTGTTAACTGTTTTGGGGTTATTTATGGCCGCATCGTTGTTTCAAACGGCAACAGCGTCAGATTGCGCTTTTCCTGATGGAAATTGCCCAGAAACACATGCAGCAGCGGCAGCAGCGGCAGAAGCTGCTGCACCAGTCGCCGAAGAAGCAGCACCTGTTGCCGAAGAAGCAGCA
>CAZEVO010000024.1:12426-27877 GCA_964515235.1 uncultured Methylococcaceae bacterium
AGCAGCAGAATAGTTGCGTGGTAAAACAATAGCAAATAAAAAAAATTTAGTTTTTGCTGAATTTTTATCATTGGTTAAGCCAATATTAATGAGTCGAGCAGGGATGCCGGCTCTTTTTTTTGTCTGACTGTAAATTGTTTTTAGTTTTATGGATAATGAGAGAGCATATAATCCGATGTTGAAGGTGGCGATTGATGACTGATTCACAGAAATGGATGCTATTAGCAGTCATCGGTATTTCCTTGGGGCTCCTTTATTTTCTAACACCTGTTTTAATGCCTTTTATTGTTGCGGCATTTTTGGCTTATCTGGGTGACCCGGTTGTTGACCAGTTAGAAGCACTAGGAATGCGAAGAACCTTGGGCGTTGTTCTTGTCTTTACTTTAATGGCGCTGGTTTTAGGGGGGATATTATTCTTTCTTATTCCATTACTAGAGGGTCAAATAGCGCATTTTTTGGCAAAACTTCCGCATTACATACAGCGTGTTAATTCACTATTAATCCCTTGGTTGGACAGGCAATTTGGACTGGCAATAGAATCTATGGATTTGAGCGAGATTCATACGGTTTTGGAGCACCACTGGCAAGAGGCCGGCGGAATGATGAGGACAATTGCCGGTTCAGTTTCAAAGTCAGGAGTAGTTATTTTTCAGTGGCTTATGAATCTAGTATTAGTGCCAGTGGTCACTTTTTATTTGCTACGAGACTGGGATCTATTGGTTGCTAAAGTTCAAGGGTTGGTTCCTCGACAATCAGCATCGTATATCCAGCAATTAACGCTGGAAATAGATACTGTTTTAGCGGCTTTTATGCGAGGGCAATTTTATGTCATGTTGGCACTAGGCATTATTTATAGCGCAGGATTGACGCTAGTAGGGCTGGATTTGGCAGTACTCATTGGAATGACTGCAGGGTTGGTGAGTTTTGTCCCTTACTTAGGTTCCATTGTGGGCATCGTTATTGCCTGTATTGCAGTGCTTGTGCAATTTCAAGATGTGGCACAGCTAGTGCCGGTTCTTCTTGTTTTTGGCGTTGGTCAGGTGATAGAGGGAATGTTATTAACGCCTTGGCTAGTTGGAGATAAGATTGGTTTGCATCCAGTAACGGTTATTTTTGCAGTCTTGGTCGGTGGTCAACTCTTTGGTTTTATAGGCGTTTTGATAGCGTTACCGGTTGCCTCGGTGATTCGGGTGTTGTTAGATCATGTTCATGATAAATATACTGACAGTGAGTTTTATGAGTCAAAAAGAGATCTGGAATAACATGTTACTGGAACTTTTTGACTCGGCGTCTTGAAGCTATTAAATTAAAACTCTAGTTCAGTTTTATAGTTGACCTGTTGGTTTCCGGAAAGTGGGCTAATTTGACCAATTGGTACGACTGTTTCGCCAGCATTTTCGAGGTATCTTATGGCTGCGTTTTGCACTTCTGGTGCGACACAAATGATCATTCCAATACCGCAGTTAAATGTTTTTAGCATCTCTTCATCGGTGATTTGACCCTGAGATTGTAGCCAGTCGAAAATAGCAGGCCATTCCCAAGCAGATAAATCAATGTCAGCTTGAAGGTTGTCGGGTAAGACCCGAGGCAGGTTTTCAGTGATTCCGCCACCGGTAATATGTGCTAAGGCATGAACAGGTACGTGTTCAAATAACTGTAGTAACGATTTTACGTAAATTCGTGTGGGGGCCAAGAGGTGTTTAGCCAGAGGTTTTTCTTCTAAGAGATTGCTGAGTGGTATGTCAGCGCGTTCGATTATTTTTCGAATAAGCGAATAACCATTTGAATGCGGTCCGGATGATGCGAGTCCCAGTAAAATATCGCCTGCTTTTACCTGACTACCATCAATAATATTTGATTTTTCAACAATACCAACGCAAAAACCTGCTAAATCATAGTCATCACCTTGGTACATACCGGGCATTTCAGCCGTTTCACCTCCCACTAAGGCCGCTCCAGCAAGTTCACAACCCTGACCAATACCAGAAATAACGTCCGTTGCTGTTTCGATATTGAGTTTTCCGGTTGCAAAATAATCGAGAAAAAATAACGGTTCTGCACCTTGAACAATAATGTCGTTAACACACATAGCAACAAGATCGATACCAATGGTGTCATGTTGGTTGAGATCATTTGCTAATTTTAGTTTAGTGCCGACGCCATCAGTACCTGAAACGAGGATAGGGTTGGTGAAGCGATCGAGTGGTAACTCAAACATAGAGCCGAAACCACCTAAACCTTGCATAACACCTAGGGTTTGGGTTCTTTTAGCGATAGGTTTTATATTCTCAATCAGTTTATTACCGGCGTCTATATCGACGCCGGCTTGCTTATAGCTCAAACTATTTTGAAATTGTTGACTCAAAATGATGCCCCTTTTGAATAAAACGGTAAAATGATGAATATTGTACAAGACCAATGGTAAATTGTGTGAGGGATATGCGGTGTTAGTGAGGATAGTTCTGCTGGTTTTTTTAGCTGTTTGGTCGATGAGTATTGCCGCTCAGGAAAATCACTTGTTTGAGGCAGAGATTACTTTAACGGGGCAGTCACCTAAAATCAGAAAGCAGGCTATTCAGCAGGGACTATCTGATGTTTTGCAGCGGGTAATGGTGGCCGAGCCTTCGGAGATAGAGCAGGATTTAACTGTTCAGGGAATATTAGCTGAGGCTTCACAGTATGTAGAGACTTTTCATACGGCTCTACAATCGGTAAGTGGTCAACAAGTCTTGCGTGTGTCATTTAAGAAAGCAGCGTTGTTAGAGCGGCTCCGTACCGGTGAGTTGAGTTTTTGGGTTTCGTCAAGACCGAAAATATTACTATGGTTGGTTGTTGAAAAAGAGCAGAAAAGAGGTTTTTTTAATCCACAGAATCATAGTGCAATGCGAGAAACACTGTTATTTCAGAGTAGCCGCTTAGGTTTCCAGCCGTTGTTTCCTTTATTCGATTTAGATGACTATGTATTATTGTCTGTAAATGATGTGGTTTTTAATGATAGTGAGAAACTAAGGCAGGTTTCAATGCGTTATCATGTCGACGTAATTTTATCGGGGACTGTCAAACAAAAGGGAGGCTGCTGGCAAGGGAACTGGTCGTTATTATTTGGTGATAAGGTGCTTAATTGGGAACGCTCATGTGTACCGTTTCCTGCATTGATTCAATCAGCGTTACGTAGTGTGTATCGGGAGTTAGCACCTCAATTCGCAATTAAGCCTGATAATAAAAAAGTTGAAGATTCTTTCTTAGTAAAGATTTCAGGAATCAATGACTTGAAAAAATTGCACCAATTGACCGACTACTTCAAGTCCATTGATTTAATTCGGTCTTTTTACGGCTATAAAATAGAAGGTGGCAATAACTTTTATAAGATAGAATTTAATGGAGATTGGAAATCTTTGGTAAATAAAATTCTACTTGATAAAGTACTTCAAACCACACAAGATATTTCAATTATGCCTGAATTGGCTGAATTTCAATTTCGGCAGGAGTAATTTAATAATAAATGAATGATGAAAAGGAGGATAGATATGAAAATAATAATGAGATTTATGCTGGTTGTAACGGCAATGTATACAAATTCTGTGATGGCGCAAGGCGACACGACACAGGTTCCTTGTGTTAAACCGCGGTTTTCAAAAATGTTACCGGCAGATAAAAGTGAAATTGAGGCGGGAGCTGAATTTAGTTTTGTAGCATCTAGAGTGATGAACCCTTTTACTTTGTCGATTAAATTAAAAGATACTGAAGTGAATGATTTTCAAGTCAGGAATAAAAACACTTTTTATAAGGTGTCTGGGGTATTTCCGGAATCGGTCAAAGGGCAATGGGCTAGAGTTCATATCCGTGCTGAAGCAAAAGAAGGTGGAAAAGGATGTTACAAGAGAGGCGGATGGTTATTAAAAATTAAAGGAAACGACGTCCCTACAGTATCGGAAACAGCAGCAGAGTCATCGTAACGTCTTAAAAAAGTGTAAAGAAGTAAAGTTTTTAAGGAGTCTGAATAGCAAAGGAGCGTGAGTCGATTAATTTAATATGACAGTATGATAATTGAGAGCAGTCTTGGAGGGTATATGGCTAGAATAGTAATGACGAGAACACTGGTGTTCTTTGGTTGTTTTTTATTTTCCGGCGCACTTTGGGCTTATGGGGGTGGCGGAGGAACCTCGACAGCCTGTAAAAAGCCTAAGTTCAGTGATTTTGATCCGGCCCATTTAGCAGCGCTAGCGCCAGAATCTAGTTTTTCTTTTGTGGCTAATGAACATACCACCGTCAGTAGTTTGGCCGTAACGGTTAAGAAAATACCGGTTTCAGTTCAAACGGTGGTTAAAGGGCGGGGATTGCAGGTTACCGGGCAATTACCCGAGGGACTTGAGGGTAGTTATGCGCGTATAGCAATTACTGCTAAGAGTCAGTCAGGTTGTAAAGGACAGGGCGGCTGGTTGGTTCGGATTACGGGTAGTGATGCGTCAATGGCCACACCTTAAATGATAATAGAAATTATTTGTAGCGCTATCGGCTAGTGCATGCGATGAAAAATACCATTGGATCATGAATTAAATGACAGTTATACGTCAAGAAGACTTTGTGCAAAGCATTGAAGATGCGTTGCAATATATTTCCTATTATCATCCACCTGATTTTATCCAAGCAATGAATCAGGCTTTTGAGAAAGAACAAAATCCAGCGGCAAAAGATGCACTGGCGCAAATTTTGATTAATTCAAGGATGTGTGCGCAAGGGCGTAGGCCTGTTTGTCAGGATACTGGGATTGTAACTGTTTTTCTGAAAATAGGCATGGGCGTGAGTTGGCAAACTAACGCTTCTGTGAGCATTGCTGATATGGTGAATGAAGGGGTTAGACGTGCTTATAGGAATCCTGACAATATACTTCGTGCATCAATTGTATCGGATCCTATAGGTCAGCGTTTAAATACTCAAGATAACACTCCCGCTGTGATTCATATGGAATTGGTTCCAGGATCTACAGTGAGAGTGGATATTGCTGCAAAAGGTGGGGGGTCGGAGGCAAAAGCGAAACTGGTTATGTTAAACCCCTCAGATAATATTGTTGACTGGGTGCTTGAAACGGTACCGAAGATGGGCGCGGGGTGGTGTCCTCCGGGAATCTTAGGAATCGGTGTGGGTGGAACAGCGGAAAAAGCGATGCTGCTGGCCAAAGAAGCATGTATGGAATCTATTGATATTCAGTCATTAATCGAAAAAGGTGCTGAAAATGCTCTTGAAGCCTTACGTTTGGAGTTGTATGACAAGGTCAATGCCTTAGGTATTGGCGCGCAGGGTTTAGGCGGGTTGACTACGGTATTGGATATTAAGATTAAAGATTATCCTACCCATGCTGCCAATAAACCGGTCGCGATGATCCCAAATTGTGCGGCAACCCGACATGTGCATTTTGTCCTAGACGGTCAGGGGTCTGTGAATTTACAGCCTCCTGATTTAGCGAGTTGGCCTCAAGTGACGCAAAATCGTACGACTAATTGCCAAAAAGTAAACCTGGATCAGTTAACGGCTGAACAGGTGGCAGAATGGGAAATTGGGGAAACTTTATTGTTGTCAGGAACGTTGTTGACCGGTCGGGATGCTGCACATAAGCGATTGGTAGCATTGCTTGAGCAAGGACTTCCTTTGCCGGATGGTTTGGATTTTAAAAATAAACTAATTTATTATGTCGGTCCGGTAGACCCGGTTCGCGATGAGGTAGTTGGTCCTGCCGGACCAACTACGGCCACGCGGATGGATAAGTTTACCGATAGCCTGTTGGCGCATACAGGCTTATTAGGAATGATCGGCAAAGCCGAGCGGGGAGATCAAGGGCTTGCCGCAATTAAGAAATACCAGTCGGTTTATTTAATGGCGGTTGGAGGAGCGGCTTATCTGGTTTCCAAGGCAATTAAAAAATCGCGGGTGGTTGCTTTTCCTGAGTTAGGAATGGAGGCGATTCATGAGTTTGTTGTTGAGGAAATGCCGGTGACTGTCGCTGTGGATAGCGATGGGAAATCGATTCATCAACAAGCGCCGGAACAATGGCGTCGTCGTATTGGCAAGATACCAGTTGTCATTAAATAAAAAATTCGCCCTAGGGGTTATAAGTTCAGTGGGTTGTTAGGGTCAATGCCGGGCATTAGGGCTTGTCGGCGGTCTTGATGCGTAATTTGGTATATTTTTCCTAGCCAGTTGTTAAAAACGGCTTTAGCTGTATCACGCCAAGTATTATCAAGGTGTTCAAATAATGCTTGTTCTGGAAATTCATCAGGAACTTGCTGGTGCATTAGTGCTGTTTCGACATGGGTTTGGTATTTTTTGAGTGTAACTTGGCAATGCTGGTTAAAGTAATGATCAGGAAGCGGAGGGTAGTTAGTTAATTCACCAGTGATAAAGCGGTTGACTTCACGTTTATATTCTTTGAGTAGACTGATGGCATCATACTCTGGATGGCCTTGAAAAAAAACAAACCGGAAGCCATCTGGACTGACAAACAAATGCGCACCGGCTTCTTCACTGGCGACGAGAACTTTTAGGCCGGCCTGCTCAAGGTCTGTTTGGAATTGTTCGTTAAAACGTGAGTGAGGCACATCAAAGCGGGTATTAATATCAGAAACTAAAGGATGACTATTATCAAGTACCGTATGGTTAAAAACACCCCAGCGTTTATGCGTGAGTCGTGTACGTTCAATTTGATAGCACTTCTGGACTAGAGCATGAGTTGCCAGACAGGAACATAAAATCGAGGTTACATTTTTTTTTGCCCAAGTAAAAACATCGGTTAACGGTTCCCAGAAAGGTTCTTCTTGTAGGTGGGAATGCGTAACATTAGCACCACTAATGATCAGAGCATCTAAACCATCGTGTTTTATTTTATCGAAGGACTCGTAATAGTTATTAATGTGGTTTTGAGCTTCGATCCCCCTTTCAATGCCTTCGATGGTGAAAATATGGATATGAAACTGAACGATTTGGTTACAGGCTCCGACGAGTCGGCAGAATTGTCGTTCAGTGGCTTCGAGTGCAGCATCGGGCATCATATTTAATAATCCGATATGAAGTTCTCGGATGTCTTGTTGTTTGGCGCGTTCAACAGATAATATTTCTTCGCCTTCTTCTTGGAGACGGGTAAAAGACGGTAAGTTAGAGAGGTTGACTAAAGGCATAGTGAATGCTTGGTTTTATAAATCGTGATTGAGTGTTTGAGCAATGAGGTCGATAAATTCATCTTCGTTTTTCACCTGTGCGACTGCGCTGGCATCGACGGTATAGCCGTATTGGTCGGCTATTGCTTGATAGCGTGGTAGACGGGAATGAAATAATTTTGGAAAGACCCAAGAAACAAAGTCATTGGGTGGGATCTGTTCTATACGAGTGTATTGGTACTCATGCATAAAGACCTTGAGATTTTCATCAAGGAAATTAGCGCGGTAGTAAAGGGGTTTAGGATCTTGTTGTGCGCGCTCAAAGAGTAATTGTTCCTGATCTTTGGAGGTTTTAATGTAAATGATCAGAGTATGTTTGGCCAAAAGGTCTAGAACTTCAGGATTGTTGAGTTCGCAAACACTACCTCCGGCATCATTGATAAAATGGTTGTAACCATAAATATCTTGTGCTTTTTTAATGAATTTTGGCACGTCTTTCATCGCTGCGATTTCTGCCTGAAGATGCAAGAGCTGTCTTTTTTTGAATGTTTCCAGAGAAAGACCGCCTAATGCCGGGTCTCCTATTTTGCCCATAAAACTTGAAATTGGCGTTAGATTATCAACGGTAATGTTGTTGCAAATATAAATGGAATCAGAAATTAGGAGGTCTTTTAAGAATGGGACGTCCATTGCTTGTTGTTTAATATTATCCAAAATAGGTTCGGATAGATATTGGGTGCCTATACGGTAGTCACCTGAATAATGAAACCATTTTTTTGGTGATAATTTATTAGCAAGAGTTGTTTTTCCTGCGCCAGACATACCAAGCAAGGTAATTTGTTTTTTATCACAGGCAAGGAAATCTTTTGCGCTCATTTTCATTGTGGTAATTTCCGTTTGTGGGTGTCTATTGATAAAGCCTTTATTAAAACAAGATTAGCGACCAATCGCTATGGGTTTTTTATAGTGAACTGATTACTTAAGCGGGCAAACTCAGCTAAAGAAATAGCTTCGGCTCTGAGTTCAGGATTGATATCCAACGCATTTATTTCAGTTTCGGTAAAAGATTTTTTTAAGGAGTTCCGCAAGGTTTTTCGTCGTTGTGAAAAGGCTTGGGTGACAACTAGATTAAGATGTTTAAGATTAGCAACGTCGACAGGCGCTTTTTGATGTGGTATTAACTTGAAAATTGCAGACATCACTTTGGGTTGTGGGTTAAAGCTCTCGGGAGGGACATCAAATAGAGGTTCTGCATGGCAGTAGTATTGAAGCATAATACTGAGTCGCCCGTATTGTTTGCAACCGGGGGTTGCACAAATTCGTTCTACAACTTCTTTTTGTAACATGAAATACATACTGTGAATATGGCTTGCATATTTCATCAAGTGAAAAAGTAACGGAGTCGAAATATTGTAAGGTAGGTTTCCGATAATATGTACCGGAGCGTTGGTTGTTGCTAACTGGCTAAAATCAACGTTAAGAGCATCTTGGCTGTAGATAGTTAAATTCGTATAACTAGCAAACTTGTGAGTTAAATAGGCGACTAAATCACGGTCTAATTCAATTAAATCTAATTGAATGCCGGTTGCTAGTAATGGTGCTGTTAATGCGCCTTGACCGGGACCTATTTCGATCCAATGCTCGTGTTGTTCCGGTGCAGCGGCAATCAGTATATTGTCAATGATACTGGTATCGTGGAGGAAATTCTGGCCAAAACGTTTGCGAGCTTTGTGAGTCATAGTCCGTTTAGTTGTTGATTAATTGTTGTGCTGTTTTGATAGCACAGTTTAAACTATTTTCTTGTGCTAAACCTGAACCGGCTAAATCGAGTGCAGTTCCATGGTCAACAGACGTTCGGATAATCGGGAGCCCTAAAGTGATATTGACAGCATTTCCAAACCCCTTATGTTTCAGAACGGGCAACCCTTGATCATGGTACATAGCCACCACAGCGTCTGCGGTATCTAGGTATTTTGGTGTAAATAAGGTGTCGGCAGGTAAGGGGCCTATCAGTTTCATGCCTTGGTCTCGTAATGAATTTAATACAGGAATGATGGTGGTGATTTCTTCATGACCTAAATGTCCGTTTTCACCGGCATGAGGATTAAGGCCGGCAATTAGTAATGTTGGGTTTTTAAGTTTGAACCGACGTTGAAGGTCATTATGTACGGTACTGATGACGTGTATTAATTGCTGTTTTGTTATGGCTGCGGGCACCTTTTTTAGAGGTAAATGGGTCGTGACTAAGGCCACGCGTAAACCCGAGATGCTAAGCATCATGACGGGCTGTTTCCCAGTTAGTCCAGCAATATATTCGGTATGACCACTAAAGTTTATACCGGCATCATTGATGATACCCTTGTGCACAGGTCCTGTAACCATAGCGTCAAAAAGACCGTCAAGACAACCCTGAGTTGCTTGTTTTATAGACTTTAGTACGGGCAAAGCATTTTTAACATTGAGTTGTCCAGAACTGACTGGGGCTACGGTCTTGATGGGTAATACGGTAATCTCTCCTGCTTTGGAGCATTTGGGTTTTTGGCTGGGATTAAATTCTTTTAGTTTTATAACTGTATTTAAGCATTGGGCACGATAGGATAAGAGTTCCGGGTCCGTAAGCATGACTAATTCACAATGATGATTTTGTGTTGCGATTTTGATGCAAATATCAGGGCCTATTCCGGCTGGTTCTCCGGGAGTAATAGCAATTCGGTAAACGGGCGATGGCAGTGACATGAAAAATCCGGATAAAAGTTAATAAGCTATTTTACATCGTTTATAAGATTGTACAGTGGAGAAGTTTTTAATATAAGATTGCTGATTAAGTTACAGAAGGTGCTTGATTGTTTTTTAGTCTGACAACTACTGGACTATCGATGCATAATTTTGTTTTTAAATTAAAGAGATTGAGTCAAGGAAATGCCTGCAAGTCGTTGTAAGAAAATGCCTGTTTTTGAGTATTGTGTTTACCATCCTTATCGCACAATATTTTGTAGTTTAATCGTATTGATTGTTTTATCGTTGGGAGTTAAAGGGTTAGGATTCAGAAACGATTATCAAGTGTTCTTTGGTCCGGATAATCCGCAATTGCAAGTTTTTGAGAAAATTCAAAAGACTTACGATAGAAATGATAATGTTTTATTTATAGTAGAGCCGGATTCAGGCACTATTTTCGATGAAAAGACCCTGACAACCATTCAGTCATTAACCACGTTGGCTTGGCAGCTGCCTTATGCTAGTCGTGTAGATTCAGTCACTAATTTTCAGCACACGGTTGCAAAAGAGGATGACTTAGTCGTCGCAGATTTGGTCTTAAGTCCTCAGGCAATGAGTCAGTCAGACTTTACAGAGGTTAAAGCTGTTGCACTTTCAGAACCTTTATTAGTGAACCGTTTGGTTTCAAAAAGTGGTCATGTTGCTGGTGTTAACGTGACACTTCACTTGCCAGATAAATCAGCGCAGGCTTCTTTTGAAGTTGCTAAAAAGGTCAGGGACTTAGCCGCTAAAATAGAGCAGGACAATCCGGAAGTTCGTTTGCACCTAAGTGGTATGGTGATGATGAACAATGCCTTTGGTGAAGCGGCAATGATGGATAACCAAACATTGGTACCGCTGATGTATGGAATTGTATTTGTTACGTTGTTATTGTTTTTTCAATCGACAATGGCGACACTCGCTGTAAGCATTATTATATTTTCTGCTATTTTACCGGCCTTAGGTGTTGCTGGTTGGTTCGGCTGGTATTTAACATCGACATCAGCGATTGCCCCCACGATTATTTTGACGATGACAGTTGCTGATTGCGTTCATTTTTTAGTGACGAAGTTTCATTTAATGCGACATGGCATGGCTAAGACGGAAGCGATTATTGAAAGTCTGCGGGTTAATTTTAAGCCGATATTATTAACCAGTGTTACGACTGCAATTGGTTTTTTGAGCATGAATTTTAGTGATGCGCCGCCTTTTAGGGATTTAGGTAATATGGTTGCGATTGGGGTTATGATTGCCTTTGTTTTAACGGTAACGTTATTGCCCGCTTTAATGGTATTGCTACCAACTCGGAAAAAACAAAGGCCGGAAAGAAGTCGGGCGATGATGGCTTTCTTGGCAGATTTCGTTATTCGTTACCGACAACCATTACTACTGTTAAATTTATTATTAGCCGTAATATTAATCAGTTTTGCGCCGAAAAATGAATTAAATGATGAATTCGTTAAGTATTTCGATGAGACTGTAGAGTTTCGACAAGCGACTGAGTTTTTAACGGAAAATATGGGGGGTATTTATTCTATTGAGGTAGTGGTTGAGTCTGATATCGCTGGAGGAATTAATGAACCGGATTATTTAATAGCGGTACATAATTTGGTTGACTGGTTTCACCAGCAGCCCGAAGTCGTTCATGTTAATACACTGGTGGATACCTATAAACGTTTGAATATGAATATGCATGGTGATGATACTGAATGGTTTGTGTTGCCTGCAGTACGCAATTTGGCCGCACAATACCTATTGCTTTATGAAATGTCGCTTCCCTATGGTTTGGATTTGAATAATCAGGTGAATATTAGTAAATCCGGAAGTCGTTTGATAGTTAGTCTGAAAGATTTAAGCTCGAATCAAATGCTCGCTTTTGAACAGCGAACCCAGCAATGGGTTATTGATAATTTACCGACGTTGAGTATTGAAACAACTAGTCCAACATTAATGTTTTCACATATTGGTAAACGCAATATTATTCGTATGATGATGGGGACTTTTTGTGCATTAATCTTGATTTCAGTCATCCTAATGGGGGCATTCAAATCAGTTCGGTTAGGACTTGTGAGTTTAGTGCCTAATTTAATTCCAGCAGGGATTGCTTTTGGATTATGGTATTTTATTGACGGCAGAATCGGCTTAGGGTTATCGGTGGTCACCGGTCTGACCTTAGGTATTGTGGTTGATGATACGGTTCACTTTATTAGTAAGTATCGTCTAGCTAGGGTAGAACAAAAGATGAGCCCTGATGCAGCCGTACGATATGCTTTTTCAACGGTGGGCGTTGCATTATGGATAACCTCAGTGGTACTTATCAGCGGGTTTTTCATCTTAACACTGTCACATTTTACGATGAATTCAACAATGGGTTTTATGACTGCAATGACGATTGCAGTCGCGCTGATTATGGATTTGTTATTTTTGCCACCATTATTAATGCGGATGGATAAATGAAAAAACAACGATTATTAATAGTCTTCTTGTTTGTACTTGCCTCTGCGGTAAGTGCTGAGGAAGATTTAGCTGCCCGAGGTTTAAAAATCATTACGGAAGTTGATCGGCGTGATCGCGGATTTGAAAATATGCAGGTGGAGATGGAAATGATCCTGAGAAATAAATCCGGGGATGAAAGTTTTCGTAATCTCTCGATGAAAACATTAGAGATCGAGGACGACGGTGATAAAAGCTTAACGGTTTTTGACCGTCCAAGAGATATTAAAGGCACTGCTTTTTTGAGTTTTACGCACCCTTTAGAGGCCGATGAGCAATGGCTTTATTTGCCCGCATTGAAGAGGGTAAAACGTATTTCGTCGAGTAATAAGTCAGGTCCTTTCTTAGGCAGTGAATATGCCTTTGAGGATTTAACGTCATTTGAAATTCCAAAGTTTAGCTACCAGTTTATCAGGGAAGATATTTTTCAAGGTCAAGCGAGTTTTGTGATTGAGTTTATTCCGCAATACCCTTTTTCAGGTTATGCCCGCGAACGGGTATGGATTGATCGTTCACGTTATATACCAGTTAAAATTGATTATTATGATCGTAAGAATACACTGCTTAAAACTCTAATTTATCGGGGATATCGACAATATTTAGAACAATTCTGGCGGGCTAGTGAAATGGTGATGGAAAATCATCAGACCGGTAAGAGTACGGTATTGATTAATAAAAACTATAAATTTAAACAAGAACTCACTGAGCGAGATTTTGATCGTAATTCATTAAAGCGTGTGCGTTAAAGCATTGTATAAAAGGTTATTGTTTTTGTTATTGCTGGGGCTACCGATTCATCCGTTGTTGGCATGGGAGGTTTCAGGCTATAGTGGTGTGGAGAGTTTAGGGTTCTGGGAATCACCATTAGAAAGCCAGCAGCACAGCCATTATCTGTCGGTAGTGATGGAAACAGAATTTTATCATGAGTGGGACAGAGGGCGACAAAGTCTTGTTTTTGTACCTTTTTTTAGATGGTCTGAGTATGATGACCGGCGCACACATTTTGATATTAGAGAATTAAACTGGTTAAAAGTCGCTGACGACTGGGAGTTAAGGGTTGGGATTCGTAAAGAGTTCTGGGGGGTGACAGAATCGCAGCATTTAGTTGATATTATTAATCAATCCGACTGGGTTGAGAATTCAGATACTGAAGATAAACTGGGTCAGCCCATGATTAATTTAGCTTTAATTGGTCCTGAAGGCGGAACACTTGATTTGTTTTTATTAACGGGGTTTAGAGAGGCAGTTTTTCCAGGAGCCCAGGGGCGGCTACGCTTTAGTCCGAGAGTCAATGATGAACAGGCTGATTTTGAGTCTGAGGGGTTAGAGCGACATCTTGCTGTTGCGGCAAGATATGCGGATTCGGTAGGCCAATGGGATTTTGCACTATCATTTTTTCACGGTACGAGCCGAACGCCACGGTTTATAAGAACCAAGCAAAATAACAACGCGGATCAATTCATTGCTTATTATGAACAAATCAATCAGGGTGGTTTAGAGCTTCAGTTAACCGATGATAATTGGTTATGGAAGTTAGAATCCATTATTAGAGAAGGTCAGGGGCAAACTTATTTTGCTGGAACAGGCGGTTTTGAATATACTTGGTTCGATGTTTTTAGCAGTGGTGCTGATGTCGGCCTGTTGCTAGAGTATTTATATGACAGCCGTGGTTTTAATGCACCGGTTTTTTATCAAGATGATATTATGACCGGTTTTCGTTTAACGCTGAATGATATTCAAAGTAGTGAGTTACTAGCCGGTATGATCATTGATCGTCGTCGTGGTACGCAATCCTATAGTATTGAAGCTAGCCGCCGGTTAGGTGATAGTTGGAAAATGGCGTTTGAGTTGCGGTTGTTAACACAAGTTTCTGAAAGTGACTTTTCTTATAGTTTACGCAAAGATGATCAATTACGATTCGAGTTGAGTTATCATTTTTGAGGTAGTTTTTTCTTAGTGTATTTTAAAATGAAGGGGTGCCATTGCATCGGGTAGGGTTTGGGAACTAACCTGACTCACTTGGGCTGAACTGGGACCTTGGTAGCACCAATTTATAAAGTTCTCTATGTCTTCTTGCTCGCCATAGGCGTCTATTTCTACGCGGCCATCCGCACAATTTTGAACCCAACCGGTAATGCCGTATTGGAGCGCTTTTTTCTGGGTGTTGACTCTAAAAAAAACGCCCTGAACTCGTCCGGAGATGTAAATTTTTAAATGTTTTTTGATAATGGCTCTCTTGGTGTCTGAACCAACAGGTCAGGGCTTAATGGATGCGAATTAATTCAACGTCGAATAGCAAGGTAGCATCCGGTTCAATATCAGCACCGGCGCCCTGACTGCCATAAGCTAATTCTGAAGGAATGAATAATCGATATTTTGCACCGGTTCTCATGAGTTGCAGACCTTCTGTCCAACCGGAAATAACATTGGAAAGAGAAATGGTTAGTGGGTGGCCTCGGCTATAGGAACTGTCAAAGATATCACCGTCAAGGGTGCTACCTTGGTAGTGTACGGTGACCTTATCGCTGGCCGCGGGTCGCTCTCCGTTGCCTGTTGCTAGAATTTTGTATTGTAGTCCTGAAGATGTAGTATTGACGCCTTCTTGTTTTGAGTTATTAGCCAGAAATGTTTCTCCTGCGATGCGATTGGCCTCCCCCGACGAACTGTTGGTCACTGTTAGCAAAGTGAACCCTCCAAAAAGGAGAAGGAGTAGGGCGATGGGTAAATAATGGGAGATGCGCATAGTAAAACCAGATTAACAACAAAAGTTAATAGTATCAAAAATGGGTGACTCGTCTAAAAGTAATTTGATGTAATGGGTTATTTTTTGGATGATTTGTTGTGATTGTAATAATTGTGTATCTTTATAGATTTTAGAATACTTGATATTGTTAAGTTAATGCGATCGGCTCTTAAGGGCGATATATTGAAACAACGCCTAAGAGCTGGTTTAGCGTACTCCCGATGCGTTGTAAATTGCCAAAGCAACTGAAATACATTATTTGTGAATCAAAAAAAGTAGCTGTTTTGACATTATGTTTGAGTGGATGACCGAA
>CAZEVO010000024.1:27977-29809 GCA_964515235.1 uncultured Methylococcaceae bacterium
CCGGAAAGAATCATAAGTCAGCACCAGAAAATTATGTTTTCTGGTCGATAATATTGTAAGTAATGTTTTTTAGTTTGGCTTCATTTTTAAAATCTTCAAGGATTTCTTGGATGTCATGGTCAATAAATTTGCTTTTGCTTGCATCAACAATTAAAACTGAATTTTTGTCCTGGGAGGTGAGTAGTTTGTGTAAGTTCGGTTTGCTTAGAAATGAAATATGTTCAGACAAATAAATAGTGGTTCTTTCTTTTTCTTTAACTATTTTGAATTTCTTAGCCATTCGATAATGTTCGATGATAATGGAACCGATTGCTATAAAAAGACCAATAGTGATACCCATTAATAAGTTAGTTAGGATTAATATAATCACAGTGGTTATAAAGGGAATAAAAATATAAGGCCCGGAGTGGTACATTTTGAGAAAGACTTGAGGTTTAGCCAATTTACAACCGACAACAATCATTAATGCAGCAAGACAGGCTAACGGAATTTTGTTGATTAAATCAGGTATAAAAAGAATAGAAAAAAGCAATAGAAAGCCATGAAAGATAGCTGAAGTTTTATCTTTTGCATGAGCTTGAATATTGGCAGAACTTCTGACAATAACTTGGGATATAGGTATGCCGCCAATTAACCCGGAAATAATGTTACCGGTGCCTTGCGCTAAAAGTTCTTTATTAGCAGGACTTGTTCTTTTATGAGGGTCCATTTTGTCGGTTGCTTCAAGGCAAAGTAATGTTTCTAGACTTGCAACCAGAGCTAAAATTATTCCAGTTGAGTAGATTTCAAGTTGTTGCCATTTAGAAAAATCTGGCAAAAATAGGAATGTAAAGAAATCAGTACCGCCATCACTTGTCGGGATTGAAACAAGATGGTTGGCTGCTAGAGCTAACTCTGGATAAAAAGAAAAAAAGATCCCGTTTAAGGAAACACCACTAAGAACGGCAAGTAATGAAGCAGGTATTAACTTAGTAAATTTAAATTGTCTAAAAGATTTATTCTCCCAAAGCAACAGTATAAAAAATGATGTTATAGCGATTAGCAAACATCCTGGTGAAAAGAAGTTGAGCATATGCTCAAGCTCAGAAAAAGAGGTAAAACCATCGCCTTGAATGAAGTCCATATCACCTTCGTAATCTTTATCGTATCCGATGGCATGAGGTATTTGTTTAAGAATAATGATGAGGCCAATTCCGAATAGCATGCCATTGATAACTGAAGATGGAAAATAAGCTCCAATGATGCCAAGGCGAAGTAACCCCATGATAATTTGGACGACACCAGCAAAGGCGACAGCCAGCAGAAAGACTGGGAAGGTTAATTCTTCAATGCCGGTGTAAGCGATAGCAACTAAGCCGGCCGCTGGACCACTAACGCCTAATGGTGAGGGGCTTAAAAAACCGACAATGATTCCGCCTACGATTCCAGCGATCAGACCCGCTGATGTGGGCGCTCCTGATGCTAAAGCGATACCTAAGCATAGCGGCAGAGCAACGAGGAAAACGACAATTCCGGAAAAAAAATTTTGTCGTAGATTTGTGATTGGGCTACTATCTATTGAATTTAATTCGTCGTGTTTTTCAGTCATGTTAATGCAGTTGTTGAGTGTTTGTGATGAGCAAAAATACTAACAGGTTTAGAGTGGTTAATAGCAAATATTTTACGAAGTTTGTAATCTCATAAACGTTTATATTTTCAGATTATAATAACTAAAAGTTAATTTTCAATGACAAATAACCATTATAATGAAGAAAACGACAATTCCGGAAAAACACTTTCAACCAGTAAAGGTATAATAACCGTACACTTTCTGGTCGAAATGGTAAATCAAT
>CAZEVO010000025.1:0-28092 GCA_964515235.1 uncultured Methylococcaceae bacterium
ATTTTTTCTGAGAATACAGATACTTCGAGTATTGTTTAATTTGCAATTCACCTTAAAAAGCACGTTTTTATGCTGTTAGTGCGTTTAAAAAATAAGTTTTTCTTTAGATAAACTATTTTTCTCTTCTAAAAAGTCGATAAAATAGTGCCAAGATAAAAAAATAATTTTCTTGGGATTTAAAAATATGTTTTCGTTCAGGTTTTTCTTCTTTTTAATTGTTTGTGTTAGTTCTCTTTTAGGCAGTTCAATAGTCGTTTCTGCAGAGCAGGAGACTCAAGAACCCTCGGGCTTGCCTTATGAGCACTTACAAACGTTTACAGAAATTTTTGCACGCATTCAACAAGACTATGTCGAAACGGTATCAGATGAGCAGTTGTTGGAAGATGCTGTCAGAGGAATGTTGGTTGGCTTAGATCCGCATTCTTCTTATCTCGATGAAGAAGAATATAAAGATTTAAAAGTGGGTACGTCAGGTGAATTTGGCGGGCTCGGTATAGAAGTCACCATGGAAGATGGTTTTGTTAAGGTGGTTTCACCGATTGATGATACTCCAGCAAAAAAGGCAGGTTTATTGTCAGGGGATATTATTGTTCGTCTTGATGAAAAACCGGTTAAAGGCATGACACTTAATGATGCGGTCAAGATCATGCGAGGTAAGCCGGGTAGTAGTCTTTTGTTAACCATTGTTAGAGAAGGTGAAAGTGCGCCATTAAAGAAAACAATTGTGCGCGCCATTATTAGTGTCAAAAGTGTTAAGTTTAGAACTTTGGAAGAAGGTTTTGGCTACGTTCGAATCAGTAATTTTCAGATGAAAACCGGCGCTAACTTAAGAGAAGCAGTTACAGCATTAAAGAGTGAAAATAAAGAAGGTTTAAAAGGATTGGTTTTAGACCTTCGCAATAACCCCGGGGGTGTTTTGAATGCGGCTGTAGAAGTGAGTGACAGTTTTCTGGAGAAAGGATTGATTGTCTATACCCAAGGCCGTATCAATAATTCGGCACTTAAATTTAATGCAGCACCTGGGGAGTTGTTAGACGGCGCTCCCATTGTGGTATTGATTAACTCAGGATCAGCATCAGCCTCCGAGATTGTCGCTGGTGCGCTTCAAGATCATAAACGTGCAGTGATTATGGGTAATAAATCATTTGGTAAAGGTTCGGTTCAAACGATTATGCCAACTAGTAATGGCGGCGCGGTAAAGCTGACAACAGCACGGTACTACACGCCTTCAGGTCGGTCAATTCAGGCAGAAGGGATTGATCCAGATATTGTTTTAGGGCGAGTTAAGTTAGAGTCTCTCGATGAGCCTGTTTTTGCACCGGTTAAGGAGTCAGATTTATCGGGACATTTAACGCAAGGCGAAGAAAAAGAAAAGCAATTGAAGAACGACTCAGATAAAAATAACAAGACGATTCCAGCAGCGGTGGAGGATTATCCCTTGAACCAGGCTTTAACGTTGCTTAAAGGCATGAGTATCCTGAAATAGATTTATGATGCTGGGGTGGGTGTTGATGTGATGATATTGAGGCGGCTTAGTTATTGTTTTTTATGCCTTGGTATGGTTATTTTCACCAACAAAATTTTAGCGCAAGACAAACCAGCGATCGCTATTGTTATTGATGATATGGGCTATGATAAGGTTTTAGGGCAGATGGCTATTGACCTTCCCGGTGCGCTCAGCTTTTCTTTTTTGCCTTATGCACCCTTTACTTCAGAGTTGGCAGAAAATGCATTTGCTCATGGCAAAGAAGTTCTAGCACATATCCCGATGCAATCTTTTGAGCCTAAAAAGCTTGGCAAAGATGGTTTGACGTGGGCGATGGAAAAAAATGAGTTAACCCAAAAACTAATCACTCAAATTGCTGCAGTTCCGCATGCCATCGGTGTTAATAATCATATGGGTAGTTTGTTAACACAAGATAGCGAATCGATGCAGTGGGTCGTAGCAGGTTTGCAAGGGGTATCTGCAAAAGAAGAGCTGTTTTTTTTAGATAGTCGGACGACAAAGCATACCGTAGCAGAGACGGTGGCTTTTGAGTCAGGTCTTGCGACGGCAAGAAGAGATGTTTTTTTTGACCATACAGATGACCGGCAGGCTATTAGAGAGCAGTTTCAATCATTGGTCCGTTTAGCAAAAGAGAAAGGTTTTGCCATTGGTATTGGGCATCCGAAACTCAATACATTGAAGGTCTTGCTGGAGGTGTTAAGTCAGTTAGATAATTATGGTGTTGTTATAGTGCCGCTTTCTAAACGGTTGCTCAAAAAGCCCCCAGAGCCTGAATTGTTGTCATTTTAAGGTGCTGGGAGCTATGCCGTTAAAAAATCCTCATTGTTTTAATGGGAATCTTATTGGTAGTGGACAGTGAATTCATCAAAAGCTGAAAGCATTTCCTCTGCTTGTGAATTGTCCTCGCTAGTGAGTTCGAAAGCATTAAAACCGACACGGTTAAGGTAATAGATCTGATCGCGGTGAAACCCCCCTGTTGCTCTAATTTCGCCTTTAAATTGGTAACGATTCCGTAGTAATTGTGCTCTTGAAAAGTTCCTGCCATCGGTAAAGGTAGCGAAATTTAAGGCAATTAAACTAAAATTATCAAGGTCGATGAGAATCACATCGAGGTCATCTTCGATGTTGATGGATATGCCTATTTCTCCGGCGTGATTTAATAATGTTTCTTTGTGAGTCAGCCAGTGGTTGTAGGTGACAACAATATCGCCATTGGGGGTGGGTGAGTCATCTGCAACAAAGGTCCATGAATCTATAATAATTTCTCTATTTTTAATTAGGCGCATATACTTTATCTTTAAAAGGGCGAATACCAATACGGTTTACAGTGGCTAGAAAATTTTCATCTTCAAGTCGTTCTTTCAGGTAAACCTCAAGAATAGTTTTAATAGTTGGAGTAATTTCCTCTTTACTAACAGCAGGACCTAAACGGCGACCTAGCGCAGCATCTTCTTCGGAAGATCCGCCTAGGGTAATTTGATACCACTCAACGCCTTTCTTATCGACGCCTAAAATACCTATGTTGCCGACACTTTGGTGGGCGCAACCATTCATGCAACCGGAAAGGTTTATTTTAAGATCCCCTAAATCATGGATGTAGTCCATGTTATCAAATAAGTTATTAATATCTTGTGCAATACCGATTGACCCGGCATTTGCCAGTGCACAATAATCGAGCCCGGGGCAACAAATCATATCTGTAATGCAGTTAATGTTCGGTGTAGCGAGGTTTAACGCATTAAGTCGTTCCCATAAGGCGTATAAGTTAGCCTGTTCAATATCCGCTAAAACAAGATTTTGTCGGTGCGTGCTGCGAATAAGCCCAAAGCTGAATTGGTCAGCCAGATCAGCGAGTGCATCGAGTTGTTGGTGGGTAATATCGCCTGGCGGAGAATCAGGTGCTTTTAATGAAACGTAAGCAATGCGGTAGCCGGATTTTTTATGTGTAACGGTATTATGCTTGAACCATAGAGCAAAAGCAGGGTTGCTTGCGAGATGTTGTTCGTGGCTTTGGTCAGCTTTGGCGGTTGTGGAATAATCAGGTTCTGCAAAGTGGCTTTTAACTTCACTGATACGATCGTCGGTTAATTCCATGCCGCTTTTAATCGCTTGCCACTCGGTTTCAACCATTTGGGTAAAAACCTCTAGCCCTGTTTCTCTCACTAAAATTTTAATACGTGCTTTATACTTATTGTCTCTGCGACCATTTAAGTTATAGACACGTAAAATCGCTTCTAAATAAGAGAGTAAATGTTGTTTTTCAAGATAAGGGCGTACCACTTGACCGATAACCGGTGTACGGCCTAATCCGCCACCAACAAGAACTTTAAAGCCAATTGTGCCGTTATCATCTCTTACAAGGTGCAAGCCAATGTCATGGAGTTGTGTGGCGGCACGGTCTTGTGTTGATGCACTTACGGCAATTTTAAATTTACGGGGAAGGTAAGCAAACTCCGGATGGAGTGTCGTCCATTGTCTTATAATCTCGCAATAGGGTCTGGGATCCTCAATTTCATCCACGCAGACGCCTGCTAGAGGATCACTGGTTGTATTTCTTAGGCAGTTTCCACTGGTTTGGATTGCATGCATTTGAACACTTGCTAATTCCTCCAGTAAGTCAGGTACTCTTTCTAATTCAGGCCAGTTATATTGAATGTTTTGGCGTGTCGTGAAGTGAGCGAATCCTTTATCGTAATCACGAGCAATACTGGCTAGTTTTCTAAATTGAGTTGAAGAAAATAAACCGTATGGTCCTGCGACCCGTAACATGGGTGCGTGGGTTTGGACATAAAGTCCATTCATGAGTCGTAGCGCCCTGAATTCATCATCAGGAATCTCGCCTTTTAGAAATCGCTCAGTTTGGTCGCGGTATTGCGTCACGCGGTCGTCAACAATTTTTTGGTCAATATCGTTGTATTGGTACATACTTTACAAGGCTAATATTTATTATGGAAAAGGGTTTAACCAATAATGATATACCTCTATAGAGCAAATGAAAAGTTTAATAAAAAGTGTTAGACTTAAAAGTTTGATCAGAGTGGGTCGGAAGATTGCTCTGAAATTTGAATTTTTGTTTTAATTAAAGGGGGTTAGAGTGTCTTGTAGACGTTTAATGATGTTGTTGTCACTGTTTTTGGTGCCGGAATTGGTATCGGCAGCGGAAGTCAATAACTTGGGGCTAACCGGTACAGAAACGGGGATTTTTACGGTTCTTATTTTTGTGATTGCGTATGGTTTTGTGATGGCTGAAGAGTTCACCCATTTGCGGAAATCAAAGCCCGTTATCTTCGCAGGTGCCATAATTTGGGCGCATGCGGCTCATCTGGCTTCAGAAGCCGGCGTATCGGTTGAGCAAACACATCAAGTCTTCGAACGTAATTTGGTTGAATTTGCTGAGTTAATGTTGTTTTTGATTGTGGCAATGACTTATGTGAATGTGATGGCTGAGCGCAATGTCTTTAATGCATTGCGGTCTTGGTTAGTGAGAAAACATTTCAATTACCGTCAGTTATTTGTCATTACCGGTGTCATTACCTTTTTCTTATCGGCCGTTGCTGATAATTTGACTTCAGCGTTATTGGTGGGTGCAGTAGTCTTGGCAGTAGGGAAAGGGAATGATCGTTTTGTCAGTTTAGGGTTTGTTAATCTTGTCGTGGCTGCAAATGCGGGGGGGGCCTTTAGTCCTTTTGGCGATATTACCACGCTGATGGTGTGGCAGGCAGGTTATGCTGAGTTCTTTGATTTCTTTAGATTATTTGTTCCGTCAGTCGTTAATTACGCTGTTCCAGCAGCATTTATGTATTTTGCAGTCCCAAATGAGCAGCCGGAACAATCTTCGGGTGAAGAGGTTATCGGGCTTAAAACAGGAGGGATTACCGTTTGCATCTTGTTTGCATTCACGATTGGGTTAGCTGTTAGTTTTAAACAAATTATTCATTTGCCACCTTTTATGGGAATGATGTTGGGGCTATCTATATTAATGTTTTACGGTTATTACCTGAGGGTGACGTGCACGGAACATAAAGGTGATTATCGGTTCGATATTTTTCGCAAAATACGTGATGCTGAATGGGATACGCTCTTTTTCTTCTTTGGGGTTGTTTTCGCTGTAGGTGGGTTAGGATATATTGGTTATTTGGAGTTACTCTCTGGGGCGATGTACGACACCTTAGGGGCAACGACCGCTAATATTTTAGTCGGGGTTTTGTCTGCAATTATTGATAACATTCCCGTGATGTTTGCCGTATTAAGTATGAACCTTGATATGGATTTGTATCAGTGGTTGCTAGTGACCTTAACAGCCGGTGTTGGGGGGTCATTGCTTTCAATTGGTTCGGCGGCAGGGGTTGCGTTAATGGGGCAGTCTAAACAGATGTATACTTTTTTTAGTCATATTAAGTGGACACCGCATATTGCATTAGGTTACATCGCCAGTATTTTTGTCCATTATCTGATTAATGGGTAGTTTAATTTTGCTCCATTCTTACGAATGAGATTAAAGATGTATGGCTGATATGCCTTTTCAAGGCTGGCTGAATGCATTGCAGGTTTATCGTCAACCCCGAGTAATTGCAATGATCTTACTCGGGTTCTCAGCGGGGCTCCCTTTTCTTTTGGTTTTTTCCACATTGTCAGCGTGGTTACGAGATGAGGGGGTTGCACGCTCGGTTATTGGTTATTTTGGCTGGGTCGGAATGACTTATTCGATTAAAGTTTTTTGGGCGCCAATTGTTGATAAAGTGCCGTTGTTAGGGTTAACGCAATGGTTAGGTCGGCGACGTAGTTGGTTAGTTGTGGCGCAGATAGGGGTCAGTTCAGGATTGTATTACATGGCTCAGTTAAATGTTGAAACTGAGATTGAGCGTGTGGCGATTTGTGCAGTTTTTATTGCATTTTGTTCTGCAACGCAAGATATTGTGGTTGATGCTTTTCGTATTGAGTCTGCAGTTATCAAGCTGCAGGGTGCAATGGCAGCATCCTATGTGTTTGGGTATCGGTTGGCACTGTTGGTTGCGGGTGCTGGAGCGTTATATATTGCTGATTTTTTTAGTTGGCAGATAGCTTATTGTGTTATGGCTGGGTTAATGGGAGTTGGTATAGTAACCACCCTGTTATTAAAGGAGCCAAAGAGGTTGGTTTTAGCAAGTGATGCTGCTTCGGGAGAAGATTTAAAATCATCGAAAAGATTATTGGCTTGGTTTGTGGGTGCTATCGTTAGCCCTTTCAGTGATTTTTTTAAGCGCTTTGGTCGTTTCGGATTTATGGTTCTAGCGTTGGTTGCAGTCTACAAGCTCAGTGATATTACAATGGGAATGATGGCGAATCCTTTTTATCTTGATTTAGGTTTTACTAAACAGCAAATCGCGCAAGTTACGAAAGTTTTCGGTTTTTTCATGACCCTTTTAGGTGCTTTTATGGGGGGTGTGATGGTGGTTCGTTATGGGCTAATGCGTCCCTTGGTTTTAGGTGCATTTTTGATTGCTGCTACTAATTTGCTATTTTCGATATTGGCCGTTGCTGAACCCAGTGTGGAAATGTTAGCTATCGTTGTGAGTATGGATAACTTAAGTGGGGGTTTGGCAACAGCTGTTTTTATTGCCTATTTATCCAGTTTGACCAGCATTGCGCATACCGCTACGCAATATGCCTTATTCAGTTCTTTGATGACTTTACCGGCAAAATTTATAAGTGGCTTTTCAGGCGTGATTGTTGATAGCTACGGTTATTTTAACTTTTTTCTGTTTGCGGCTAGCTTAGGGCTGCCAGCGATCATTTTGGCTTTTATTATTTACTGGCATGATCAGGCTGTGAAATCAGTCAGTTAAAAGTCTAGTTCATAATCAATTATTAAGGGAGCGTGATCTGAGAATCGCTCATCTTTATAGATGGTTGCTGCATGTGCTTTATTCTTAAGGTTTGGGCTGGAGATTTGGTAATCAATACGCCAGCCAACATTTTTCAACCATGACTGACCGCGGTTAGACCACCACGTGTATTGTTCGGGATTAGGGTTTAGTATGCGAAAAACATCATTCCATTGATTACTCTCAATAAGTTGGTCCATCCAGGCTCGTTCTTCTGGCAGGAAACCTGAGTTTTTTTTATTGCCACGCCAGTTTTTTAGGTCTATTTCTTTATGTGCAATATTCCAGTCGCCACAAATAATATACTGGCGACCATCATCTGAAAATTTATTCAATAAGGGCATAAAGCGCTCTAAGAATTCAAATTTAATCATTTGCCTTTCTTCGCTAGAGGAGCCGGAAGGGAGATAAAGTGAAATAATACTGAGGTTGCCAAACTGTGCTTCTAGGTAGCGACCTTCGGTATCAGCCGTGGTCCAACCGAGATTAGTTACAATTTTATTGGGTTCTTTTTTGCTGTAGAGGGCAACACCGCTATAACCTTTTTTTACGGCGTCATGATAATAGCAATGGTAAGATTTAGGCCAAAAAATTTCAGCACTAAGTTGGTCGACTTGGGCTTTGGTTTCTTGAATACAGATAATATCGGCATTTTGTTGAGGTAACCATTCAAAGAAGCCTTTTCGGGCAGCAGCACGAATGCCATTTGCATTGAGTGTTATTATTCGCATTAGGAAAAAGTATATTGCTAGAATTAAATAAGATAGGTATTATATGCAGTTAACTGTAAATATTGTAAATAAATTGATCGGTGTGTTGTTCAAATGAAACCAGAAATTCATCCAGAGTATAATCAAATTACTGTGACCTGTGGTTGTGGTAATAATTTTAAAACAGGGTCGGTGTTAGGAAAGGATCTTCACGTAGAGGTTTGTTCTGCATGTCATCCTTTTTATACAGGTAAGCAAAGAATTGTCGATACGGCTGGCCGAGTAAATAAATTCCACGAGAAGTACGGAAAATAGAGACACTAAAACACTTTGAGTGTGTCTATTTTTAAAAGGGGGTTGCTTAAGGAAACTAGGCAGCCCTTTTAACTTTTAGGCGGTTGGGAATTAGAAAAGTCCATCCATAGGCGTGATCCTGTGATTTTCAGGCGATTTCTGTTGCTGTTCTGTCGGTGTTTTCTTGGGTACGAATTCTTTTCGGAAATATTCCCATATACCTTTTCTAGTCGGTTGTTCGGGAGTTCCTGTTTTGGGATTGATGTAAGCCTTGACGATGCCTTTAGGTGGAGTTAAAGACTTTTCAGGTTGATCTTGTAGCGCAGCCTTCATAAAATCTATCCACATCGGGAGTGCTGTTCGTCCTCCGGTTTCTTTTTTTCCAAGCGGTTCAGAGTTATCGAATCCCACCCAAGTGATCGTTGTGATTTTAGGGGAAAAGCCATTAAACCATGCATCACGTTGTTGATTAGTCGTACCGGTTTTTCCTGCGAGATCTTTTCTACCTAATGATTTAGCCCGTCTTGCAGTTCCTCTATTGACTACATCTTGTAATAAGCTGTTCATTAAGAAGTTTATTTCAGGAGATAGAATTCTAGGAGCTAAGTTATTTTTGTGTTGTTGAGTGACGTTACAGGTTGAGCATGCAATTTTTCGTTGTGTTTGAAAAATAATTTCGCCGTTACTGTTTTCTATACGGTTAATTGCGTAGGGTTTAACCAAAAAACCGCCATTTGCAAAGACTGAAAAAATTCGGGCCATTTCTAATGGTGAAGCCGTACCGCTACCTAGAGCAAGCGTTAAGTTTTTTGGGAGTTGGGGCTCAGAAAGACCAAAACGTTTAGCGGTAGAGATTATTTTGGCTATCCCAATTTCACGGAGTAGTCGGATTGAAATCAAATTTCTTGAATTTCTTAATGCGGTTCGCAGTCGGGTCGGACCAAAAAATTTACCACTATAATTTTCAGGGCGCCATGCAGCCTCATTAGATTTATTGTCATAGACAATTGGAGCGTCATTGATAATGCTCGCTACAGTATAACCATTTTCTAAAGCGGTTGTGTAAAGTATGGGCTTGAACCCGGATCCCGGTTGGCGTTTGAGTTGAGTGGCGCGATTAAATTTACTACGCTGAAAATCGTAACCGCCAACCAAAGAAATAATGGCGCCCGTTTGCGAGTCGATAGAAATTAGTGCCCCTTCAACTTCTGGTTCTTGACTGAGGCGCCACTGTCCGTTTGACTGTCTAACTCGTACAAGTGATCCAGGTTGAAATAATGTTTCTGTGAGGTTATTTGGATTCGCATTAGGAGTAGGTAATGCCCATCTAAAGTTCTTCTGAGAGATGTGAACGATTGTCTTGTCAGGTAATTGTGCTGTAATTTGATCTGGGGTTACTGCCTCAATAGTTGCAAGGGTGGTATCGCCAATGTGTTGTGGGCTGAGTAAAGGGTTAATAGGGTTGGTTCGGTAACCGTGACGTTCATCATAATTATGTAAGGCATGTCTCAGTGCGCTAGTAGCTGTTTTTTGTAATTTAATATTTAATGTTGTGTAGACCTTTAAGCCCGATTCATAGGCTTTATCACCGAGTAACTTGATAACTTCAGTTCTAACCATGTCAGAAAAATAGGGCGCAGTTACTGTGCTAAGTTGTTTCTGACGAGTAGCGGTAATCGGTTGAGAATAGGCGTTATTAAATTCAATTTGATTGATAAACCCTAGCGCTAGCATTCGATTTAAAACATAGTTACGCCGTGTTAATGCGCGCTTTGGGTCGTTAATGGGGTTAAGACTGGAGGGTGCTTTAGGTAGTCCTGCAATCATGGCGAGTTGAGCAAGAGATAAATTGCTGAGTGGTTGGTGATAGTACACTTCGGAAGCTGCAGCAACACCATAAGCCTTACGGCCCAAAAATATCTTATTAATATAGAGTTCTAATATCTCGTTCTTTGTTAGTTCGTTTTCAATTTTTAATGCCAAGATAATTTCTTTTATTTTTCTAACATAGGTTTTTTCACGAGTCAGTAAAAAATTTCTGGCAACTTGCATAGTGATCGTACTGCCGCCTTGTTTCTTTTTTCCCGAGAGGACGAGTTTAAAAATAGCGCGTAACAAACCTCTAAGATCAACGCCATAGTGAGAATAAAAACGTTGGTCCTCAGCAGCTATAAAAGCCTTTATCAGTTGTGGTGGAACCCGGTTATAGGAAATAGGCGTACGTTTTTTTTCACCAAACTGATCAATTAGAATATTGTCTTGGCTGTATATTTTGAGTGGTGTTTGGTAATTGATATTTTTTAATGAAGCAGTATTGGGTAACTGGGTAATGAGGGTGGTGTAAATTAAGATACCTGAGGAGATAATCGTAATAAAAACAGTTGCTATAAGTAAAGCGGTTTTAGTCATTTTGAAATTTAGTACACATTTTTTAAATCAAGAAATTACAAGTAAAGAAGCAACGATTAATAATTCTTAATGTTAACAAAATTTAGCGCGATAGGTCGGTCATAAAAGACAGGGATTTTAAAATATTTTTTCATTGATTTTTTTGAAAATTTTAAACCCTGACTAAACTACGATTATGATTGTAAGTATAGGTAGTTAGGATTCAAATGTAATGGTTCTTTTAAATGATTTTGTCGCGTCTTTAAGCCGGTTTTTTTCTTTTAATAGTGAAGCTATAGTTGCTGTTGATTTTCATGAAACAGAAATAAGAGTTTTAGAGTTAATCAAGAAAGATGGCCAATATATTGTTGAGAATTTGTTGCGGGAACAGCTAAATATTGGACGTTCATTAGAAGCAGGAGTGGTTGGGTTTGATAAAAAATCAACAAGACTCAAAGAGATTGTAGAAGAACTAGGCTTAGTGGGTAAGTCGGCGTGCAGTAGTGTTTCTAATGCATTAGTGATGAGTAAGGTGATTGTCTTATCTGATGCGTTAAGTGCTGATGAAATAGAGCATCAGGTGATGTTAGAAATTGATCAGTTTGTTCCTTATCCTATAGAGGAAATTAGTTTTGATTATGAAATTCAGGAACCTACAGGTAAGAATGAGGAGCAGATTAATGTTTTGTTGGTAGCATCGCGTAGAGAGAATGTTGATGATCAAGTTGAAGTATTATCTGCAGCAGGATTAAAGCCGGTTATTTTAGATGTAGATATCTATGCCATGGAGCGTGCTTTTTCGTTATTAGTAAGTCAACTGCCTAGCGATGCTATTGATCAACCAGTTGCTATTTATGATTTTAAGGGAAACTCGGTTGTTTTGTATGTTATGCAGGGTAATAAAAATATTTACACACGGGAGCAAAATTTAATAGGACAGCAAATAAATAAAGAATCTCATCAGTTTTATGGAAGTGAGGATTTACCAGAAGAAGGCGACTTAGGGCAGACTGAAAATCCAGCGGCAATAATTAATAATAAGGTGGTTATTCAACAAGTTCTGAGGGGTTTGCAATTTTATGAGGCTGCTCATATTGCTGACCCGGTTGGGCATATTGTTTTGGCAGGTGATGTTACTGTAAATAATGACATTGGTGAGGCAATAAGGCAGCAAGCAGAACTCGCTATCTCAGAAGCTGATCCTTTTAAAGACATGATTGTTCCGGAGAAATTGAATGAGTTAGGTCTTAACTCATCTTTATTTATGATTTCTTGTGGTTTAGCGCTTAGGGGTAATGTTAATGGTGCTTATTAATTTATTGCCTTGGCGAGAGGAAGAAAGAAAGAAAAAACAGCGTGAATTTATAAGCGGGATAATGGTTTCGACATCAATAGCAGTCATCATTTTGATTGTCATACATCTTGTTTTAGCAAGTCTGCAAAGTGATCAGGCAAAACGAAATACTCTACTTACTAATGAAATCAAACTGCAAACCAAAAAACTCTCCGAAATTACCGGATTGGAAAAGAAAAAGCAGAAGTTGATAAATAAAATCAAAGTCATACAGGGATTGGAGCAATATCGGTTTGAAATAGTCCATGTTTTGGATGCCTTGGCTAAGGTTGCTCCTGAGGGTATTTATTATACAAGTTTTACCCAGTCAGGTGATGAGTTAGAAGTTAAAGGAAAGTCGAATTCTAATGGCCAAATATCAAAGTTGATGCGATCAGTTGAAAATTCCTTATGGTTAAAAACTCCTCAGTTACAGGTTATACAGGCGGATACTAAAGAAAGAACAGAGTATATCGACGACTTCATAGTCAATTTAAAGCAATTTCATAATCTAGTGGATTAACTAGCAGATTTATCTTCAATGAATATAGAGCTTAGCGCCGTAGAGACATGGTCAAAGAATGCCAAATTATTGGTAAGGGTCTGTGTTGGTTTAATTGTACTAATAATGGGATTCTATTTTGATGTCTCACCTCAGTGGTATCAATGGGAGAAACTAGAGGAAAAGGAACAGGAATTAAAATTAACATTTGAGAGAAGGCAAAAAAAAGTAGTGAATTTTATTAGCTATAAAAATCAGTATTCTGAGGTGGAAAAGCAGTTGGTAAATATGTTGAATAAATTGCCAACTAAATCAGAAGTTGCAGATCTCTTGGTCGAGGTGTCACAAGTAGGTCTTAGTAGTGGGCTAAAGTTTAAGTTATTTAAGCCTATGGCGGGTCAGGAAAAAGAATTTTATCAAGAATTACCTATTCAAATTCAGGTTCTTGGGGATTATAAACAGTTTGCTGTTTTTATAAGTGGGCTTGCAGAGATGTCAAGAATCGTGACCATTCATGATATTAATATCAAGCAATCAAGAGATCAACTGTTAACGATGAGTGCGATGATTAAAACTTATAGTGAACCGCAAGAAGACAAGGTTCGTAAGAGAATAAAAGGCAATGATTCAACATAAATTAAGGAACCTTTGGGTAGGGCTGTTGGCATTATTAGTTGTCGGTTGTAGTGATCAGGAGAGTGATTTGGTGCAGTACGTTGGACATGTAAAGGCAATGCCGCCCAGTGAGATAGAGGCATTACCAAAGATGGTCGTTATTGATGCTTTTGAGTTTGATGCTGAAAATGTAAGAGATCCTTTTAAGCCATTAGAAATGATGGCTGCAAAGATGCCAGCATACGATGCATTATCGAATGCAGTACATCCCGATTATTCACGGTTAAAGCAAGCATTGGAATTTATGCCTTTAGATACATTAAGGATGGTTGGTACTGTTTTTTTTCAGTTGGAGTTATGGGCTTTGATTGAAACGTTGAGCGGTCAAATACATCGTGTAAGGGTGGGTGACTATATGGGTTCAAATCACGGTAAGGTTGTTGCAATCAAGGATTCAAGTATTGAGTTATTAGAGCTTGTTTCGGATGTTGAGTCGGGAGTGTGGGTTAAGCGTAAGGCGAAATTGGAGATTCTGCAATGAGTAAATTGTTTTTAGGCATTGGTTTACTGCTCATGGTTGAAGTGATGATGTTTTCATTTGCTTGGGCGATGGATGAGCAACAGCCAGGTTTAAATGATGTGGCTAAGTCGCCAGGGTTAAAGGTTAAGCCGAGCGATATTGCTAAATTGATTCCGCAGCGGTTTATTACGGATATTAGTTTTACCGGTGGGCTTCGTGGTAAGGGGCACTTATTGATTACGTTCAATAATTCTAATGCATTTGTTAACTTTAAGGAAGGCAGTAGCCAAGTTACTGTCTCTTTATTGAATACAGTTATAGCAAAACGTTTTTTGAAACGAATGAAGGTTAAGGCGCAAGGGACATTAGTTGATTTCATTGATTTCAAGCAATTAGCATCCGAAACCAAAGTTGTGATAAAGCTAAATACAGAGCATTTTCACTACACGAGCATTCAAGGTGAGAAAACATTAAAAATCAATTTTACGCCAGCGCCAGGAGGAGGTGTCGAAAATAGACAAAAAAAAGAGCGTGTTAAGAAAGGGGAGCGTTTATCGCTAAATTTTAAAGAAATTGAAGTGCGTTCAGTTTTACAGGTGCTGTCTGATTTTACTGGGTTGAATATTATTGCAACTGATTCGGTTTCAGGAGCGGTCACATTAAAATTAAACGATGTGCCTTGGGATCAGGTATTGCCGTTAGTTTTAAAAGCTAAGGGGTTGGCTATGAGGCAAAACGATAATATCGTTTTAGTCGCGCCGGCAACTGAAATTAATAAAATAGAGGAGGCTGAGTTAGCTTCAAAAAAGGTAGCGGCTTATTTAGAGCAGTTGCAAACAGAATTTTTACAAATAAATTATGCTAAGGCAGCAGATATTAGAAAGATACTGGTTTCAGGTAATGGTATGTCAACAGCAGGGGGTAATTCGGTGGAAAACTCAATGCTTATTTCTGAACGTGGGGCGGTCGTTGTCGATGAAAGAACGAATACTTTAATTGTAAAAGATGTGCCAGTAAAGTTAAAAGAAATTACTCAGTTGATAGCGTTGCTAGATAAAGCGGTTCAACAAGTTATGGTGGAGGCACGGATTGTGGTTGCTGATAAGTCCTTTGGTGAGGAAATGGGGGTTAGGTTTGGTGTTGCAGGGTCTAAAAGTGGGTCTACAGCAGCTACGGTTCATGCGCGTACTGGTAATATGGCTACGCCGACCTCACCGAACTCATTGCTTGACTTAGGAATTGATGCGATGAGTGCGCACCCTGTTGGGGCATTAGGGATGACTTTGGCAAGAGGGGCTGATTATGTGCTTAATTTAGAGTTATCAGCTTTGGAAAATGAGGGTAGAGGAGATATTATTGCTAATCCGAGGGTAATGACATCAGATCGAGTTAAAGCGGTCATAAAGCAAGGGGTTAAAAAGCAGATTACTGTACCGGAAACAGCAAATAATCCGGCATCACAGACCTTTATTGATGTGGTTTTAGAGTTAAATGTTACACCACATATTACGCCGAATGGTGAAGTGATTATGGAATTACTTGTTAAGAAAGATGATAATATTGCTGGTTCAGCGGATTTTGCTAATCGAGAAATTCAGACAACGGTAAAAGTAAAAGATGGCGAGACGATTGTTTTAGGGGGTGTCTATGAGGAAAAATCAGATCAAAACAATTATCGAGTACCTTACTTATCAAGTGTTCCTTTTTTTGGGAATCTTTTTAAAAAGAATGTGGATAGCTCAGTTAAAAAGGAATTACTCGTCTTTGTTACCCCAAAGATTGTAGGAAGTCGACAGATTCAATAATAAGAAGCTATATAAAAAATTAAAAAGGGGGCATAATGCCTCCTTTTTAATTCGTGTTTCAATGCCTTAATCAAGTTAATGACCTTTAATAAAAATATATACTTAATAGGGCCTATGGGTGTTGGCAAGACAACTATCGGTCGGCAGTTAGCAAAGAAACTTGATGTGCCTTTTTATGACAGTGATAAAGTCATTGAGGAGCAGACAGGTGTAGATATAGCAACCATTTTTGAATTTGAAGGTGAGTCTGGGTTTAGACTTCGTGAGCAAAAGATTATTGAAGAGTTGGTTGAGTTTAAAGGCGTTGTTATAGCGACTGGAGGCGGCGTTGTTCTTGATGAGCTAAATAGAGACTTACTTGTTAAGAATGGTTTTGTTGTTTATTTGAGTTGTGCGGTTAATAAGTTACTAGAACGAACACATAAAGATAGTAAGAGGCCATTATTACAAACTGAGAATCGAAGGCAGAAAATTGAGGAGTTGCTTCAGGTGCGCGATCCATTATATTCAGCTTGTTCAGATTTGAAAGTTAATACAGGGAATATGTCTGGAAAGATGGTCGTGAGTTTTATTTTATCTGAGTATGATGTAGCTACTGAAAATTATTGAGTTATTTTAATGAAAGTATTGAATGTTGATTTAGGGGAGCGAAGTTATCCTATTTTTATCGGTTCCGATTTAATAGCAGATACGGATGTTTTTTCCCAGCATATAAAATCAAAGCAGGTTTTAATTGTAACGAATGAAACTATAGCGCCCTTGTATCTAGATGGAATGTTAGATTCTTTATCTGACTATCAAGTCCAAACCCTGGTCTTACCAGATGGTGAGGAGTATAAGACCGTGGATACAGTTACAACTATATTTGATACTTTTCTAGAGAATCAGTATGGGCGTAGTGCAACGTTAATTGCTTTAGGTGGCGGAGTTATTGGAGATATGGGAGGGTTTGCGGCAGCTTGTTTTCAGCGTGGCATACCATTTATTCAGGTACCTACTACGTTGTTGGCGCAAGTGGATTCGTCAGTTGGCGGGAAGACAGGAGTTAATCACCCATTAGGAAAAAACATGATTGGTGCGTTTTATCAGCCAGAGTGTGTGGTGATTGACCTTCAAGTACTTAACACCTTGGATGATCGACAATTATCAGCAGGGTTAGCAGAAGTCATTAAATATGGCTTAATTCGTGATGTTGGGTTTTTCAGTTGGTTAGAGGAAAACATGTCTGACCTGTTAGCTAGAGATTATGATTCATTGAGTTATGCCATTGAGCAGTGTTGTTTAGCGAAAGCGCAAATTGTAGCTGAGGATGAAAAAGAATCTGGCGTAAGGGCAATTTTGAATTTAGGACATACCTTTGGGCATGCAATTGAATCAGGTTCGGGTTATGGAACTTATTTACATGGTGAGGCAGTTGCAATTGGTTGTTGTCAGGCAGCTGATTTATCTCGGCGATTAGGCCGATTAACAGATCGTGATGTTAATAGGATTGTTGCTCTCTTTCAAAGGGCAGGACTATCAACAAGCCCACCTAATAATTTGTCTGTAGATGATTATTTGGGTTTCATGGGTCGAGATAAGAAGAATATTGATGGCAATATTCGTTTGATTATCTTGGCTAGAATTGGGTGGGCTGAGTTACCGTTAACAGTGAATACCGATTTGCTGGTAGCTACTTTAGAAGGTTATGGTGCTGGTTAATTGTTGATTTAAGTAATTGATAGTAATTAATGAAAAATGATAGAGGTAATATGGCGTTACAAAACGATAGTCTTATTCGGGCATTATTAAAGCAACCTGTTAAAAAAACACCGGTTTGGATGATGCGACAAGCGGGTCGTTACTTACCTGAATACAGACAAGTTCGTGAGCAGGCAGGTAGTTTTATGAATTTATGTACTAATCCAGAATTAGCCTGTGAGGTGACTCTGCAGCCGTTAGAGCGATTTGATTTTGATGCGGCTATTTTGTTCTCAGATATTTTAACTATTCCTGATGCGATGGGATTGGGGTTGAGTTTTGTTGAAGGAGAGGGGCCAAGATTTGAACGCCCCATAAGATCTGCAGCTGATATTAAACAGTTGCCTGTTCCTGATCCAATGATTGAGTTGCAATATGTGACTGATGCAGTCAGTTTGATCAGGCGAGAACTGGGCGGTCGCGTGCCGTTGATTGGTTTTTCCGGTAGTCCTTGGACATTGGCAACCTATATGGTTGAGGGTGGAAGTAGTAAAACGTTTAGCAAGGTTAAGGCCTTGATGTATGAGCAGCCTCAATTGATGCACCAATTGTTAGAGAAAATAACGCGGTCAGTAGAGCTTTATTTAAATGCGCAAATCGCAGCAGGGGCTCAGGTTATCATGTTGTTTGATACTTGGGGGGGTGTTTTGAGTACAGAGGCTTATCAAGATTTTTCCTTAAATTATGCGCAACAAATAGCAGCTAATTTAGAAACCAGAGTGTCTGAACTGCAAGTGCCGACGGTTTTGTTTTCTAAAGGTGGTGGGCAATGGTTGGAGCTTATGGCTGGCGCCGGTTTTGATGGGTTAGGGTTGGATTGGCAAACCGATATAGCAAGAGCGCGCGAGCGCGTAGGAAGTCGTGTTGCTTTACAAGGGAATATGGATCCAATGGTTCTTTATGCTTCGCCGGAAGTCATAACAAATGAAGTGAGAAGAGTGCTGAATAAATTTGGTGGTGGCTGCGGGCATGTTTTTAATTTGGGGCATGGGGTTTTGCCTGATATTAATCCTGACCATGTCAAGGCTATGGTTGATGCAGTTCATCAGTATGGTCGGGTAGCATAGATCTTTAGTTAATCATGGGCGTAAAACAAGTTGGGTTGGTCTTGGGTTTTGTATTGCCGGTTTTATTTTTGTTGTTTGGCCAAATAGGTAGTTCTGAAACAATAACGGCCATGGCGGCAGTGGCCCTGATGATGTCACTTTTTTGGATTACCGAAGCCATTCCGTTAGCAGCGACTGCATTAATACCATTGGCTGCATATCCATTATTTGGTATATCCACAAGCAAAGCGGTTGCTGGGCAATATATGAATTCGACAGTTTTTTTGTTGATAGGCGGGTTTATGATTGCTTTAGCGATGCAGCGATGGAACTTACATAAGCGTATTGCTTTGACGGTGTTAAATTTTTTTGGTGTTCGGCCGCAAATGTTACTGCTCGGTTTTATGCTTGTGACTGCAGGTTTGTCTATGTGGATATCAAATACGGCTACCACGTTAGTAATGTTGCCTATTGCGCTGGCTATTTTAAGCCGGTTTGAAAGTTTTTTGTCAGTTCAGCAAAATAAACGGCTCTCGGTTTCTTTGTTGCTTTCAATTGCTTATTCGGCGTCTATTGGCGGCATGATGACGTTGGTGGGTACAGCGCCTAATCTAGTTTTTTCTAGGATTTATGAACTGGCAGCCGGTGTCTCTGTTGGTTTTTCTCAATGGATGGTGGTTGCAGTTCCTGTCGGCATTGTGTTGTTGATTTTGGTTGCCATTATTATGATGGCTGTTTTTCTAAGAGGTTGTCCAGCACCCAAAGGTTTGGAGGGAGTTATTGGAGAAGAGCGAAACCAATTAGGGCGGATGCGTTTTGAGGAAAAGGCGGTTTTAATTGTCTTCTTAACGACAGCCTTTTTATGGATTACGCGAAAGGGAATTAGTTTTCAGGGCCGAGTTCTGCAAGGTTGGAGTGAAGCGCTAAAATTAGATGGATGGGTTGATGATGGTTCAGTAGCTATTGCCATGGCCTTGATTTTGTTTTTTATTCCTGCCCGATCTAAGGCTGGCGAAAAAACAATGATTCTAGATGAGAAGGTTTTCAATCAATTACCCTGGCCGGTAGTGGTGCTTTTTGGGGGTGGGTTTGCCTTGGCTTTTGGGTTCTCTGAAAGCGGGTTGTCTGCTTATTTAGCTAGTCAACTTCAGGGTTTGAAGGGTGTGGCACTGCCTGTGATTATTTTAGTAACGACTTCGGTCATGACTTTATTAACAGAGTTGACTTCAAATACAGCCACAACGCAATTGGTGTTACCTATTTTACAGTCGGCATCAAGTGTTCTCGGTTTTAAGCCGGAATTTTTAATGGTGCCTGCAACGTTGGCAGCGTCTTGTGCTTTTATGTTTCCGGTTGCTACGCCACCCAATGCTATTATTTTTGGTAGTGGAAAAGTAAAGGTTATGGAAATGGTTAGAGTCGGGGTTATAGTTAATATTATGGCGGTTGGCATAATTGCTTTGTTTTGTTCAGGTGGTTTAATAGAGGTTGGCTATGGCTAAGCAGCTTTGGATTCAAAAAAAGGTTTGTTTAACCCCACGTGCGCGTGGATTTCATTTGATTACTTCAGAAGTAGTTGAGCAATTGCCTGAGTTACAAATGATTCATATTGGGTTGGCTCATTTCTTTTTACAGCATACCTCTGCCTCATTAGCAGTCAATGAAAATGCAGATGAAAGTGTGCGAGTTGATATGGAGGCGTCATTCAATCAGTTAGCACCTGAAAATGCTAGTCATTATACGCATGTATTTGAAGGCCCAGATGATATGCCTGCACACATTAAGACCGTGTTAACGGGTGTCGATATAACGCTCCCTATTAGTGGCGGGCGATTAGAGTTAGGGTTGTGGCAGGGGTTGTATTTGTGCGAGCATAGAATCCAGTCCGGTTCGCGTAAGTTACTGGTTACATTAAATGGAGAGGGCGATTCAAATGGCAAAAAATAAAATAAGGGTTATAGGTTTTTTGATTGCCGCGGTCTGTGGTGGTTTAGGAAATGTCAGCGCCGATGAAGTCCAGAAGGCGTTAGCTAATAAAGTAGGCCTTGTCACGATAACTGTCTACCGTAGTCCGACATGTAGTTGTTGTGGGCAATGGGTTGAGCATTTAAAGGCGAATGCCTTTGACGTGAAAGATATTATTACAAATGAAATAGATCAGGTTAAAGAGCGTTTAGGAGTTCCGCCAGAATTAGCTTCGTGCCATACGGCAGTTGTGGGTGATTATTTTATTGAGGGGCATGTCCCTGCGGGTGATATAGCTCGTTTGATAAGCTTAAAGCCAGCGGTAAGGGGTGTGGCTGTTCCAGGTATGCCGCGAGGAACGCCGGGTATGGAAGTGGGTACGGTAAAAGATGATTTTGATGTTTATGCGGTCGAAGGAAAAAGGGTTAAGATTTTTAATCAATATAGAAATTAACTGATATAAAATTAGTTTTGAAAAAGCCAGTCGCTTAAGGAAAGTGACTGGCTTTTGTGTGTGCTAAAGGTTTAAATTATCCTTCGGTATTGCTTTGCAGAGATTCGTTAATTTCATCAAGACCGCTAATATCGTAAAGAGACCAGTTGTCGATGTCGTTGGTATCGCCTTCATCAAATTTAATGCGGCAAACATATTTTTGGACAATACTGACACTTTCATTAGAAACGTTAGCTTCGCCATTAACTATATAATCATGGTCGCCAATATCCCAGATATTAAGTGCTTGTTGGGGCATAGAAAGCGTGTAGTCAGAACCGTATTTTTCTTGTATTAGTGTATTGCAGTGATTGTGAGCTGCGCGTGTCAGATTACTATCATCTATTATAGCTCGTTGGTCACCAAGATCATCGGAGTCAACGAGCATAGCGTCAGAAGAAACAAAATCATAGACATAGGGCATGATGCCGTCACGAGTAAAAAAAATTAAAAGAGCAAGGGCTGCAACAACAAAAATGAATTTAAGAAGATATTTCATAAGTGGTCAATGTTTTAAGTAAAAAAGAAGGTTTGTTTTAACACATACTAGTATATTCGAATATTGTGGAAAAACATCCTAAAATTTATAGAGAAAAAATGAATAACCTTAAGGAAAGCAGATTAATTGGTGATAAAAATAAAAATAATTAAAGATGAAGCGCTTAATGAAAGTTAGTTAATTTATTGTTGACAAGGTTTGTGCAAGTGATAAACTGATTAACGCTCACATGGAGTGCGCTAATTCTTGTTCTTGTAGGGATAAGGGTTAAAAAACTAGGGAATAAAACAGTCCTGAGTTTTACTTGGGAAATTTCATTAAATTTTTAGGAGGTAAAAATGGCAGCTACAACTGATTCAGTAAAAGCTGATGCTTCAGAAGCACCATTGCTTAACAAGCGTAACCTATTCTTAGCAGTAGCATTATACTGCGTATTCTACGCATGGGTTCGTTGGTACGAAGGCGTATACGGCTGGAGTGCTGGTTTGGATTCATTTGCACCAGAATTCGAAACATATTGGATGAACTTCTTATACATTGAGTTTGTATTAGAAGTAACAATCGCATCTGTTCTATGGGGATATCTCTGGAGAACTCGTGATCGTAAAGTAATGTCAATTACTCCACGTGAAGAGTTAAGAAGACATTTCCACCATTGGGTATGGTTAGTTGCATATGCAACTGCTATCTATTTCGGTGCAAGTTACTTCACTGAGCAAGATGGTACATGGCATCAAACTATTATTCGTGATACTGACTTCACACCAAGTCACGTAATCGAGTTCTACTTGAGCTACCCAGTTTATATCTTAACTGGTATGGGCGCTATGTTATACGCAAAAACTAGACTACCTACTTACGCAAATGGTTTCTCATTGATGTATCTAGTTGCTGTTGTTGGTCCTTTCATGATTCTACCAAATGTTGGTTTGAATGAGTGGGGTCACACTTTCTGGTTCATGGAAGAGTTATTAGTTGCTCCTCTACACTACGGATTCGTATTCTTCGGATGGTCGGCTCTAGGTGTATTAGGTGTACTTAACATCGAAATTGAAGCACTAGCAAAACTTCTGAAAAAAGACTTAGCTTAATTTAATAATTAAACTAAAGATTTATTTCAGTTGAAAAAACCATCTCCTAACAGGTTGTGCATCGTAAGGGTGCGCAGCCTGGTGATGAGACGGTTAATTATAAAAAAATTCTAATTTAATTGGAGGTAAGCTAATATGAGCGCATCTCAATCAGCAGTACGTTCACGTGCAGAAGCAGTATCGGCATCTCGCACATTGGACTACATGATATTGTTCACATTATTTTTCATTATCCTTGGTGGTTACCACATTCACTTTATGTTGACTGGCGGTGACTGGGATTTCTGGTCTGACTGGAAAGACAGACGTTTATGGGTAACAGTATGTCCTATCGTAGGTATTACTTTCCCTGCAGCAGTTCAAGCGGTTCTATGGACTCGTTATAGAATTGCATGGGGCGCTACAGTGTCTATCCTAGGTCTATTGTTTGGTGAGTGGATTAACAGATACTTCAACTTCTGGGGTTGGACTTATTTCCCAATGAACTTTGTGTTCCCTGCAAACTTCATCCCTAGTGCGATTTTCCTTGATACAGTTCTAGTACTATCAAATAGCTTCACTTTGACAGCTATCGCTGGTGGTATGGGTTGGGGATTATTGTTCTACCCATCTAACTGGCCTATCATTGCACCTTTACATTTACCTGTTGAGTATAACGGTATGATGTTTACTGTTGCTGATTTATCAGGTTACCATTATGTAAGAACTGGTACTCCTGAGTACATCAGAATGGTTGAAAAAGGTACTTTAAGAACTTTTGGTAAGGACGTTGCTCCTGTATCAGCATTCTTCTCTGCTTTCGTTAGTGTTATCGTATATTTCGTATGGCACTTCTTCGGATTGTGGTTCGGTAAAACTGACTTCGTAACATCTACCTAGTATTTAGGTCTAGATTTATAAGTTAAGTAGTACAAAAAAAACGAATGCTAGCTAAAGTTTAAAAGCTAGAAAATGAAAATATTTTTCTCTGATGGAGGATATATGAAAACTATTAAAGACAAAGTGGCAAAACTTTCATTTGTCGCTCTGTTGATAGCAGTATCAACAGCAATGTTTTACACACCAACTGCTTCGGCACACGGTGAGAAGTCTCAGGCTGCGTTTATGCGTATGCGTACAATTCACTGGTATGATCTTGATTGGTCAAAAAGCCAAGTGGCTGTAAATGAAACAGTAACAGTATCTGGTAAATTCCACGTTTTCAAAGGATGGCCTGAAACAGTTGCTAAACCTGAAGTTTCTTTCTTGAACATCGGTATTCCAGGACCTGTATTTATTCGTGCAGCTTCTTACATCGGTGGTCAATTAGTGCCTCGTTCAGTAACACTTGAACTAGGTAAAACTTATGACTTCAAAGTACTTTTAAAAGCTCGTCGTCCAGGTGACTGGCACGTTCATACTATGATGAACGTTGAAGACGGTGGTCCAATTATTGGCCCAGGTAAATTCATCCGTATTACTGGTTCTATGAGTCAGTTCACAAACCCAGTTACAACATTGACAGGTAAAACTATCGATATTGAAACTTGGGGTCTAGGTGATATTTACTTCTACAGCTTCATGTGGATTGGTATTGGTATTGCGTGGATGTGGTACTGGTGTAAGTCTCCAGTATTCGTACCTCGTTTAATTGCTGTTCAAGCAGGCAAAGCTGACTCATTGATTTCTGATACTGACAAAAAAGTCACTATGGGATTCTGTGGTGGTGTTCTTGCTTTAACTGCAGTCTTAATGAGTACAACAAACGCTGCTTACCCAGTTACGATTCCTATCCAAGCTGGTTTAATGCGTGATATGGTTCCTCTAGAAGTTCCTGAGCCAACTGTATCTGTAAATGTTGATAACGCATCTTACCGTGTTCCAGGACGTTCTATGGAAATGACATTGACTATCACTAACAATGGCGATTCTGCTGTTCGTTTAGGTGAGTTCAATACAGCTTCTGTACGTTTCCTAGATGCTGATGTTGCTGAAGACGAAGGTGTTTACCCAGCTGATTTATTGGCTGAAAATGGTCTAAGTTCAAGCGATAACAGCGCAATCGCACCAGGAGAAACAAAAACTATTTCTGTTTCTGCTAGCGATGCTGCTTGGGAAGTATATCGTCTTGCTGACTTGATCTACGATCCAGATAGCCGTTTTGCTGGTTTACTATTCTTCTATGACGAAGCTGGTAACACACAAATGGTTGGTATCGACGCACCATTAATCCCATCTTTCATCTAATCATGATAGCTCTATAAAGAATAACTTATAGAGTTTGGGATAAAAGAGACCCCCGGTACCTTACGGTACTGGGGGTTTTTTTATGCCTGAATTGTTATTTAAGGGGGTATAAAAAAATGATTAATTTTCCAGGAACTAAATTTGGGTATCAATTCCCAAGGAGGAGTAAAATAACGTTACAAGACGAAGCTCCTTTGTTATCTTCGCTGAATAACATCATTACAATATCAATGTTGACCTCATATCACTAACTCGCATGATTTGACCGCGTGTTGGGTGTAATGCGAGAATTCTTATGGTACTACCTATGTCAGCTTTAATTATTATCTACACCAATTAAGAACTACCATGCTACGCTCCTTTATCTAAGGTTTACAGGATTAGAGAGCAACTAAGGGTTTGAGTTGTTCATTAAATTAGTTTTTTTCCTTATATAGATTACCAAGAATAATGGCTAAGAAGATAAATGGAAATAGTACAGATTAAAAGTAAAAGAAAATCTTCTATTTAGACATGAAAATAGATAATTTTTTTTTAATCCATACTAACCTTCATCATACGGGTTATTTTTAAAATCTTTCCGATGGGCTATTAGATTAAAATAAAAGATAATCTAAGCGTTAATTACAGGCAAATACGTAGTCTATTCACTATTATTAAAATTCATATTAAGAAATTTACAAGTAATAATAAATGTAAAGAAATTAACGATCAGGATCTTAATCTACATATTTTGTGAAATGTGATTAATATATTTTAAAAATTATGAAATATTATTTATGTAATTGGAGTGTAGTGATAAGGAGTAAACTAAACTGATATTTAATCATAAACTATTTTATAAAGACTACTCTAACTAAAGTGAACAGGATCTTTGGTTGGGTGTGTAATTCAACTCTAACCCTACCAACATTAGAACTGATTCAAAAAGAGTGATCTTAATTAAAATGCTATTGGTAAATCTTTTACATCATTAAGTGACCGTGAGGTCGCTCGTAATTATAATCAATGAACCAGTTATCATTGGTGTCACAAAATTAACCAAGCGAGATGAACAACATTCTAATAGTTGTTAAATAGAGGTGTGAGTAAATCATTAATTAAGTAGTTTTGTGGCTTTGTAGCTGGCTTGATAAACTCAAATTTTACAACCTGTTATATTGCCCATAACTCAAGGATATTTGTAATAAATTCAGGGCTATTATCTTGGAGTATTTTAGTAGGATAACCTCGATAAGCAGGTATGGGGTCAAGTACTCTTATTGCTCGTTTCATCGGGAAACTGCTGTGAATTTAAGTCCCATAAAGATCTTATTAAAACCATATTTTTTAGCTAACGTTGATAGTTCATCAATAATGACGTTATATTCAATCAACTTAGGTTAAAAATAATACATAGATCGACTAATGTTGAAGGCTTCAAAAGACTACACAACGAATAACTTTAGTTCAGTGACAGCATAGCTTACAAGCTATTTGCGTTCGGTTGGCTTTACATTTTTTATCAATGAGGTCGTTTAAAGACATGTTTGCTATATATATTAGGTACTATTTAAATAACGGATTCACCTTCTTTAAAATATTGCGTATATTATTCTCTGCAAATTATTGCATTATAGTATTAAGTTCTCCATTATCGTGAATGTAATGAGAAACGCTATAAAACATGTTATATTTTTAGGGAAGGGTAGCAGTTGTTGATGAAATTTGATTAGAATCAGATAGAGAGTTCAATAATCTGATATGTTACCTTTAACCAAGTTTCAAGACTATGCCAACTAAAGTGAACAGGGTCTTTAGTTAGGTTCAGGGCTTACTAAATCAATAATTTTAATGTCTTCAGTAAAGTGTAATTGATGGTAAAAGTAATTTTTGAGAGAGGGGGTGCAGTAAGAATAAAAATAATTAAGATAAAACTTTATAAAAAGTTATTAACAATCACGATAAAACAATGGTGTTAAAAATAATGTGATGCGAAATTATCAATAAAAATTGAGGTTGGATAATAAAAAGAAGTCCAAAAGAACACAAACAAGATTGGTTATAAAGATAAAAAGGACAAAACAAATTAATAAAGGGTCGAGTAATGTTATTGATATAAAAAAACCCTCAAAAGAGAGGGTTTTTTTGATTAAACTAGGATAATTGCTTACATTCTGTTAGCAGCACCTGAATTTAATTGTTTACTGACTTCAGCATTTAACTCTTCGTAGCCGCCCGTTAAATGTTTAGTTTCATCTTTTTTCAGCATGAATACTAAAACTAAAATGAATACGATTGGTAATGCTAACCAGATTGTGTTGTTGCCATCATTCTCTTTAGCCATTTGAATCTCCTTAAAATAGTATAAATTTATTATTAATTATAGTGTTACTGATGTAGAACTAGAAACACGTTGTTGTGAACCATCAGGGTCATCTAAGCAACCAGTTAAACCAATAACCATTGCAACCATAGCAAGTGCTGTTAAGATTTTTTTCATAATAATCTCCTTCATAATAATTAATGTTTTATTATAGGTGCGACAATTTGTCACATCTCTATTTGAACATAATATGATTGAAGTGTATACAAAAAAACCCTCAAAAGAGAGGTTTTTTTGATTAAATTAAAGGTTAACTTACATTCTGTTAGCAGCACCTGAATTTAATTGTTTACTGACTTCAGCATTTAACTCTTCGTAGCCGCCCGTTAAATGTTTAGTTTCATCTTTTTTCAGCATGAATACTAAAACTAAAATGAATACGATTGGTAATGCTAACCAGATTGTGTTGTTGCCATCATTCTCTTTAGCCATTTGAATCTCCTTAAAATAGTATAAATTTATTATTAATTATAGTGTTACTGATGTAGAACTAGAAACACGTTGTTGTGAACCATCAGGGTCATCTAAGCAACCAGTTAAACCAATAACCATTGCAACCATAGCAAGTGCTGTTAAGATTTTTTTCATAATAATCTCCTTCATAATAATTAATGTTTTATTATAGGTGCGACAATTTGTCACATCTCTATTTGAACATAATATGATTGAAGTGTATACAAAAAAACCCTCAAAAGAGAGGTTTTTTTGATTAAATTAAAGGTTAACTTACATTCTGTTAGCAGCACCTGAATTTAATTGTTTACTGACTTCAGCATTTAACTCTTCGTAGCCGCCCGTTAAATGTTTAGTTTCATCTTTTTTCAGCATGAATACTAAAACTAAAATGAATACGATTGGTAATGCTAACCAGATTGTGTTGTTGCCATCATTCTCTTTAGCCATTTGAATCTCCTTAAAATAGTATAAATTTATTATTAATTATAGTGTTACTGATGTAGAACTAGAAACACGTTGTTGTGAACCATCAGGGTCATCTAAGCAACCAGTTAAACCAATAACCATTGCAACCATAGCAAGTGCTGTTAAGATTTTTTTCATAATAATCTCCTCCATCGCTGCCAGCCATGGAAAGCGAAGCGAGGGCTGGTAGTCCGCGATAGGCGTAGGT
>CAZEVO010000026.1:0-1176 GCA_964515235.1 uncultured Methylococcaceae bacterium
AAAACGAAGTCCTAGAATTTAACTGACCATGTGAGCTGATCACGCAAAGGTCTCGATTTATTTTTTTAAATAATTTTTTGCTGAATTGAGTGTTGAAAATCGTTTTCGGTAATTTTGCGCTGTCATTCCTGTTTTGCGTTTGAACAGACGGCGAAAATAACTGCCGTCGTTGTAGTTGATTTCCTCAGAAATAGTTTGAATAGTCTTTTTTGTGTTTTCTAACTGTTTTTTGGCATGCTCAATGCGAGTATTTTGTATGTATTCAAGAGGCGATAAGCCCGTTGCTTTTTTGAAACGGCGTTTATAGGTCCGTTCAGTTAATCCGGACAGATGAATGGAGGCGCGGAGCAAGTCAGGACTCTTTAGATTGTTATTGATCCAATCGCATGTTTTTTGAATGACTAAGTCATTAGAAAAAGAAGTATTTAAGAGATTTATGAAAGGGGTCTGGCCATCTTCATGAGAGTTTAATAAAAAAAAGTTATTTATTTCACGCGCTTTTTCTGAGTCTGTGAATTTTTTTATTAAGTAAGAAGTGAGGTCTTGCCAAGATGTTGCTCCTCCGGAACAAATTAAATTATTTTGTTCGGTAATAATTTTATCGCTAAGTATTTCAATGGCAGGAAAAGTTGTTTGCATTCTTTGTGAAAAGGCCCAATGGGTTGTACTGATTTTATGGTCGAGCAAACCCGTTTCAGCTAATAAAAATGAACCGAGACAAATGCAAGCAATTGTCGCGCCGTGATTATGATGGGTTTTAAGCCAATGCTTGAGTTCAGGATATTTGTGGAGTAGTGGTTTATCGGGTAATTCTAAAGAAGGAATAATAATTAAGTCGGTTTGGCTTACTTCCTCAAGAGTTTTTTGGCAGTTTATCGCTAAGCCGTTGTAACAAGTGAGTAATCCTTTTTGAGGGCCAACAATATGGGTTGAACTGGTCAAATGATTATTAACTTGGGATGACTTATTAAACAGGGCAAGCGAAGAAAAAATATCATGAGGCCCAGCTAAGGTGTATACCATGGTTTCTTCTAGAGCGAGAATGGAAATTGATAGCGATTTCATAAGGGCTCAGCTAATTGGCATAAATAGCACGGAATTGTATTTATAAGACCTTACTTGATTTGCTCTATTATGACAAGATTTAGTGGTTGAGAAAAACGGCTGTGCATGGGT
>CAZEVO010000026.1:1276-12599 GCA_964515235.1 uncultured Methylococcaceae bacterium
AATGAGTCTTTTAAGATGCAATCCAACCATGTTTGTGGTTCGATAAAAGAAGATTTTTTAAGTTGATGAAATGAAGGGGGCGTAATGGATATCTTTTATAAGAAAAATAATATGAGAAGGTTGGGTGTACTTTCAGCCAGTATTAGCATTTTTTGGCTGTTGGGAATGTTGCCAGCCGTGACGCAGGCAGATGAAACCTGTCAGTCACCGTATATGGCAAAGATTTCAGGACAAGAAGATTTTGTTTATGTGTGGACTCTAGGGGTTAAAGGGGTTGGTGACGAACAGGATAAGTTAGTCACGGTTGATGTGAGACCCGACTCAGATCATTACGGCAAAGTGATTAACACTCGCTCGGTTGGAGGGCGTAATGAAGCGCATCACTCAGGCTTTACCGATGACCGTCATTATCTTTGGGCAGCAGGCTTAGATACCAGTAAGATCTTTATTTTTGATGTTCACTCTAATCCAGCTAAGCCCAAGTTGCACAAAGTGATTACTGATTTTGTGGCTAAAAGTGGTGGTGCCGTTGGACCGCATACCACTTATGCGTTACCGGGTCGGATGATGATGACGGCGTTATCTAATAATAAGGATCATGGTGGTCGTGGTGCGTTAGTTGAATATACAAACAGTGGTGATTATATTGCGACGCATTGGGTGCCGACGGATAGTCAACTAAATGATGCTATAAAAACAGGTCAGTATGCGGATGGTTATAATTATGATGTACGGGTATTGCCACGGCGTAATTTAATGCTGACTTCATCGTTTACGGGTTGGTCAAATTATATGATGGATTTTGGCAAAATGTTAGCTGATGAAACGGCCATGAAGCAATTTGGAACAACGATGGTGCAATGGAACTTGAAGACTCGTAAGCCAGTTAAAGTTTTTGATGTGCCAGGGGCGCCTCTGGAAATTCGTTGTGCGTTAAAATCGGAGCATAATTATTGTTTTACCTCAACAGCGTTGACCTCAAAAATTTGGTTAATTTATGAAGATGGTAAAGGTCTATGGCAAGCCCAAGAAGTAGCTGATATTGGCGACCCTGCAAAAATACCGTTACCAGTTGATATCTCAATCCAAAGTGATGATCAAATGTTATGGGTTAATACTTTTATGGATGGCAAGACCCGGGGTTTTGATATTTCAGATCCCTTTAATCCCAAGCAGATTTATGAAAAGAAGATTGGTTCCCAGTTAAATATGGTGTCGTCAAGTTGGGATGGAAAGCGTCTTTATTATACCTCTTCATTGCTGGCAAACTGGGATAAAAAGGGACAAGATAATGAACAGTTTCTAAAACTTTATCATTGGGATGGTCGCGAGTTAAAACAACGATTCTCTATTGACTTTTTGGCGGCGCAATTAGGTCGGCCACATCAAATGCGATTTGGCGCCTTTTCATTGTATTGATAGAAAAAAGTAATGGGGTGGTTAGCCGGTATTGAGAGATTTAAGTTAAAAATAGTGCGAATAAAAAACCATGAGAAAAGTACTGTTTTGGGTATTGATGGGAATTGTAAGTATCTTTTACACTCAGGCCCGAGGGGCGGCAGAATACTTTGATGTATTAGCGCCGGGTTATCAGGCATTACCTTTTACAGCACCGGAACCAGGGAGTTATCGTCTACCCGCCTTGGGTCTTGCGGCCAATGGTGCTGTTCTCGATAGCCGAGGCGATGAAAGAACATTACATCACCTCATGGACGATAAAATTGTTTTATTAAGTTTTATTTATTCCACCTGTAGTGATGTTAATGGCTGCCCCTTGGCAACCGCTGTTTTTCATAAAATAAAACGTCAATTGGCAAAAACACCGGAAATCAGCAAGGATTTGCGGTTATTAACATTGAGTTTTAATCCGCAGTTCGATACGCCGGATAAAATGCAGCAGTATAGTCAAGGGTTTCAAGATGGCGAGGTGGATTGGCAGTTTTTAACGACAAAATCTGATGATTATTTAACCCCAATACTGAAAGATTATGGGCAGACAGTAAAAAAAAATTATGACCCATTGGGAAATTTCACGGGAACCTTTTCTCATCAATTACGAGTTTTTTTAATTGACCGAACGAAGCAGATCAGAAATATCTACAGTGTTTCTTTCTTGCATCCACAAACAGTGATTAATGATATTAAAACGGTGCTTAGTTCAGTCGCGTCTGTGAATAAAAATTATGTTAATCCTTTAAGGCGCGAGGCTGTTGTCTGCCAAACAAGACTTCGGCCAACGAATGACAAAGAAGAAAACAAAACCCATGTTGAACCTGAATCTGAGACTTTACCTGACTGTGTGGAACAGCCATTTGATTTACTGAGTACAGTTAAACAAGTTCCACTAGGATTGCCGGCTGTTCCAGTACCCGCGAATAATCCACTAACAGAAGATAAAGTACAGTTAGGGCGGAAGTTATTCTATGATCGGCGTTTATCTTTAAATAATACTTTTTCTTGCGCGATGTGTCATATCCCTGAGCAGGGGTTTACTAATAACCAGATGAAAACAGCGGTCGGTTTTGAAGGTCGTACCGTCAGACGTAATGCGCCTACACTTTTTAATGTGGCCTATAATAGATCGTTATTTCATGATGGACGGGAAACCAGTTTGGAAAATCAGGTTTGGGGGCCATTGTTAGCCGCTAATGAAATGGCGAACCCTTCGATAGGATATGTGATTGAAAAAATAAAGGCGAGTGCTGATTATTCGGGTTTATTTCAACTTGCTTTTAAGCAAGATGTTAATATGCAGACGATTGCAATGGCGATTGCCAGTTATGAGCGTACATTGATCGCAGCTGATTCACGTTTTGATCAGTGGTTTTTTAACGGTAAAAAGAAGGCTCTAACATCCTCAGAGCAACAAGGTTATCGCTTATTTGTTGGTAAAGCGCGCTGTGCAAGGTGTCATTATGTAACGAGTCAAGAGGCGTTATTGACTGATGAGCAATGGCATAATACAGGTATTGGCTTTCAAGAATCTCAAAGTCCTAAATCATTACAACAACAGGTTCAGTTAGCGCCGGGACAGTTTGTAATGGTAGATAGTGCTTTGATTTCTGGTGTGAGTGAGCAAAAGATAAGTGATTTAGGGCGCTATGAGGTAACGCAGTTGCCGCAAGATAAATGGCGTTATCGAACGCCGTCGTTAAGAAATATTTCACTGACTGCACCTTATATGCATAATGGACGGTTTTCAACGTTGCAACAAGTGGTGGATTTTTATGATCAGGGAGGCATTGAAAACCCAGACCTTGATCCGCTTATCGTCTCTTTACATTTAACTGAACAGGAAAAAAAGGCGTTAGTGAGTTTTTTAGCGACGTTAACAGGGGCTAATGTTGAATCGCTGGTTGCAGATGCATTGAAAGCTCCGGTAGGGGATCTGCAATAATAATCGGGTGTTTTTTTGGATACAATAATAGATCAAGACCGACAATTACTTTGGCACCCATACAGCGCCATGGGAACCGATGCACCAATATTTCCAGTCGCCTCTGCAAGTGGTGTTCGGTTAAAATTGACAGATGGCACTGAATTGATAGATGGAATGTCGTCATGGTGGAGTGCAATCCATGGCTATAATCATCCGGTTATCAATGCGGCTTTAACACAGCAAATTGAAACCATGTCTCATGTGATGTTTGGCGGTTTAACGCATCAGCCGGCAGTTGATCTAGCATCGCGACTAGTGGCGATCACACCGGCATCTTTAACCACAGTCTTTTTTTCCGACTCGGGTTCTGTAGCCGTAGAAGTTGCCATGAAAATGGCAATTCAATACTGGTATGCATTAGGGCAGCCGAATAAAAGTAAAATGATAACTATCCGTAATGGTTATCATGGTGATACTTTTGGTGCAATGTCCATTAGTGACCCAGTCAATGGAATGCATAGTTTATTCGCTCATAGCTTAGTTAAACAATTTTTTGCACAAGCGCCTCAATGTGGTTTTAATGAAAACTGCTCTGAGCAAGATACGGCCTCTGTCGAGGCCTTACTTGAAAAACACCATGACCATATTGCTGCTTTTATCTTAGAGCCTATTGTCCAAGGCGCCGGAGGAATGCGGTTTTATTCACCCGAGTATTTGACGGCTATTCGAGCATTATGTGACCGTTATGATGTGTTGTTAATATTTGATGAAATTGCGACAGGATTTGGGCGGACCGGAAAACTATTTGCACTTGAGCATAGTGCTGTGACACCGGATATCCTATGTCTTGGAAAAGCATTAACCGGCGGCTATTTAACGTTAGCTGCGACGATTGTTGATCAAAAAATAGCAGCCATTATCAGTGAGGGTGATCCTGGCGTATTTATGCATGGACCTACATTTATGGCTAATCCTTTAGCGTGTAGTGCTGGCTTAGCGAGCTTGCAATTATTGCTAGATTCACCTTGGCAGCAACGTATTAAAAGAATTTCAGCAGGATTAACCCGAGGATTGGAACCGTGTAGAAAATTGTTGCAGGTTAAAGACGTACGAGTTTTGGGGGCGATTGGCGTAGTGGAAATGCATGAGCCTGTAAATCAAGCAACATTACAGCCGTTATTTGTTGACCATGGCGTTTGGTTACGCCCTTTTAACCGTCTTGTTTATTTAATGCCACCTTATGTCATTAGTGATGCTGACCTCGAAACGCTGACTGATGCCGTAGTAACTGTCTTGTCTGCATAGTCTTTTGTAGTTGTTTGGTAGTCTTATCTTTGTCGTGTCGCACTGATAATGCCTGAAATCTGCAGTACTTTTTCTAAAAGTGATTCAAGTTGTTGAGTATCGTTAATATGAATTGATAACAGTAACGTTGCCGTTGAATCGGCTGCGGTGTCAAGAGTAACGTCTGAAATATGTATTTTTTTGGTTAAAAAAAATTGCATGACATTATTTAGAAAATGGTCGTTACTGCTCGCTTTAATAATAATTGGAACCGCATATGGGCTAGTAATGGTGTGACTCCAGTTGACTTCCAGGAGTCGCGAATTTTGTTCCGGGGTTAAGGTGGTAATGTTGCGGCAGTTTTGACGATGGACAGTAATTCCTTTTTTTACAGAAATAAAACCGATAATAGGGTCACCTTTAACCGGTGAACAACAGCGGGCAAGTGAGGTTAAGACATTATCAAGTTCAGAAACAATCACATCTGATTTGTAGTGATGCCGCTGTGAAGGAGGGAGTAAGGGTGTGAGATCAAATGAGGTGGAGGGCGAGCTCACAGGGTTAGAAGAATCGTCTTGTTGTCGAGGTGTTTTTTTAGTGTTAAGAGGCTGGTTGTGTTGTTTAAACCAACTTCTGACCTTTCGAAGTGCACGAGGGGTTTTTAAAAAGCCAAGATGTGACTGAGTCCAGTTGTGATTTGGGATAGCCTGTTTTGCCGTTATGATTTCAACTTTATCACCTGATTGAAGCACATGTGTTAATGGCTTTATCGAGCCATTAATTTTTGCACCCCGACAGCGATGACCAATATCAGTATGAATAGCATAGGCAAAATCTAACGGTGTTGCTCCTTTGACTAAATCAATAATGTCACCGGCAGGGGTGCGAACAAAAATTCGGTCTGAAAATAATTCAGATTTAAAGTTCTCTAGTAAATCAGTTTGAGAATCATGGTCGTCAATAAGTTTACGCAGTGCGTTTATGTTTGTTTTTGTGGCGTTGTTAATTGTTTTCCCTTCTTTGTATTGCCAGTGGGCAGCAACGCCGAGCTCTGCTTGTTCATGCATTGCTTTTGTCCGTATTTGTAATTCAATACGGTTGCCGTTGTGATCAAGAATAACGGAGTGTAATGACTGATATCCATTTTCTTTCGGGTTGGCAATATAATCATCAAATTCTTTAGGAATATACTGCCAATGGCTATGTGCTAATCCTAAAACAGTGTAACAGTCTGTGGTATTGGTAACGATGATGCGAATAGCAAGTAAATCATAGAGTTCTTCAAATTCAAGGTGTTTTTTTTGCATCTTATTCCAGATGCTGTAGATGTGTTTAGGCCTGCCGTACAGCTTTGCAGCGATATCTTCCTGTGCTAATAGTGTCGTTAATTCTTGAATATTGGTTTGGATGATTGTTTCACGCTGATTTCTGTTGTTAGCAAGTGAATTAGCAATCGCGTGATAGTGTTTGGGTTCTAAATGACGAAAAGCCAGATCTTCTAATTCCCATTTGAATTGGTTAATACCTAGACGGTTGGCGAGAGGGGCATAGATTTCGAGTGTTTCATTGGCAATAATTTGTTGCACTGCTTTTTCTTCCTGCGACAACTGTCGGAGACGTTGTATTCGGTAAGCAAATTTGATCATAATGGAGCGGATGTCCTGTGTCATAGCTAATACCATGCGGCGCAGTGTTTCAGCTTGATGAGGTCTGGAATGTGTCTCTGGTGAATAGACAGCTAAATGGTTGAGCCAGCGAATATCCTGAACTAAATGCATCACGGCGTTACCGTAAAGGTTGCTAATCTGGTCAGTGGAATAGCTTGTCTCTAAGCGAGAGTCACTTAGTAAAGTTGCTAAAATACAATGGCTGTCGACATGAAGAGGATATAATATTTTTATAACATCGGTGGCCTTAGGGCGTCTAAGGGGTTGATTTTCTTCTAGTGCTAATAATTCCCTAATGAGGTTTTGGATTTGATCTTGTTCTTTTTTAGGAAATGATTTTAGTAATGCTAGTTCTGTTGCTGTGGTCATAAGAAATTTAGCAATGAGTTATTGAATTAGGGGGTGTAATCATTAAATATTAAACAGTGGGTGTGCCTAACGGTGTAGACTTTAGTCGTGTCTTGAGACATAGTTTTAGTATACCTTAGCTTAATAATTGGCAGTGATTAACTAACGACGGTTAGTTAAATCATATTTTCTGGAACGACCTAAATGAAAAGAAATGTGTGGGTAAAAGGTTTTATTACGGTCATCTTATTAGTTGCTGTGATTTTTAATTACACCGGTTCACTCGATGTTGTCGGATTACACCATATCAATAATTCTTTTGAGATTGCATCAACAGCTTTTGTCATTGGACGGGCATTGAATTCAATTATTTCAGTTATACAGGGGACTGAATTGGCGATGGTTCCTTTAGGTTTAGGTATGACATTGACACCCGGTCAGATTTTAGATCCTATTAATGATTTGGTTGAACAATTTTCTTGGGTCATGCTTGTGAGTACGACTGCTATTGGCTCTGAGAAAGTATTCATGGCGATTAGCGCTTGGCCGGTGAGCCGAATCATTTACAGTGGGGTTTTGCTTGTCACCGTTTTGTTGATGTGGCGGGAAAGCATTTCGATAAAAAGTAAAGCGCTCTGGCTTAAAGTTGCGTTAGTTGTTATTTTTTTGCGGTTTTGTATACCGGTTGTCTTTATTTTGAATGCCGGGATCTATGAGCACTTCTTAAGTCCGCAATATAATCGTTCGTTTTTAGTTATTAAGCAAACCCATAAAAATATTGAGGATTTAGAACAAGATTATCAGGCGATTACATTGCAGGATAAACAACAGCATTCAACGAATAATGAGACGCTGTGGGGTCATGTAAAAAACACCCTGAATATTAAAGCCTATGTACAATTACAAATAGCAGAATCAAAAAAACAGCTGGAACAGAAATTGTTGGAGTTAAAGTCAAGAATTAATACTTTGGCAGAGCATTTATTAGAACTCATTGTTGTCGTTATTTTGCATGCACTACTTTTTCCAGTGCTCATTCTATATGGCTGTTATCGATTTACTAAATACTTATTATCTTTAGATTTTTCGGTTTTTTTGTTCGAAGAGCTTGGTAAATAAATATTGCTCGATTTCTCAAGTGGAGTATAGCGTAAGAAGAGGAGGATATGCTGTGACAAAACCGGTAACACCACTAGTAGCGGCAGATACGATTATTGAATTGATTGATTTTCCTGATCGACCGTTTGTGCTGATTGAACGCGTTTTTGAGCCATTCGGTTGGGCTTTACCGGGTGGTTTTGTTGATCTGGGTGAAACGATGGAAAGCGCAGCAAGACGGGAAGCCGCGGAAGAGACAGGGCTTTCTGTGAGTCTAACAGCCCTGTTAGGTCTTTATTCTCATCCCAGTCGGGATCCTAGAAATCATACTGTAACTGCAGTTTATGTAGCTGCAGCACATGGATTGCCGGTGGCAGCAGATGATGCAAAAGATTGTGATATGTTTACCTTAAACACGATACCAAAAGTATTAGCTTTCGATCATGCAATAGTTCTAGCAGATTATCGTGATTTTGTTATTTCAGGGCGGGTGACGCCGCTTAGGTTGTGAGTCAGTTTGCGGGCCAATAGTGTCCTCGGCGTTGAGTTTAATAAGATAAAGATTTGGCCAGTTTTTACCCGTGACCCAGAATGCATTTTCTTTTGGGGCATAAGCGATACCGTTCAGAACTTCATTGTGGGTACGATCAGTTAAATTATAAAGCGCGTACAAATCAACGAATCGTATAACTTTTCCAGTTTCTGGTTGGATGATGACTATTATATCCTGACCCCAAATATTGGCATAAATCAGCCCTTTGACACACTCTAACTCATTTAAGTTGCTGAGTGGTTCTTCGTCGAGTAAAACAGTGATGGTATGTTTAACCTGAAAGTTAACCGGGTCACGGAAAGATAGTTGGTTACTACCATTAGAGGTTACCAAATGATTGCCGTCATAACAAATTCCCCAGCCTTCACCGGTATAAGTGTGTGAGCCGGTGATCTTGAAAGTATTTGCATTAATCAGTAATGCAGTTTCAGATTTCCATGTTAATAGTATTAAGGTATTGTTAACGCGAGTGAGCCCTTCAGCAAAAAGTGATTTATCCAGTTGTAATTGTTGCTGAATTACCCCGGTGGAAAGGTTAATTTTATTGAGGGTTGAATGGCCATAACGACCGGCAGACTCATATAAAATACCGTCGTTAATTTCCAGCCCTTGGGTAAAAAGTGTTTTAGTATGTGGCAGTGTCTTAATAATTGTATAAGGTATTTCAGACGTTGTCGTGCTGTGTGCAGTTAGTGGGCAGGCGGCTAACCATAAGACAGTTAACAGACTGGAAAAAAGACTGTGGGTGTTTAAGCGAAGATTGTAACTGTAGGAGTGGTACATTTTTAGCTCGGTTGACTTTGAAAAACCTGATTGTTATGGGCACATTACACTACCAGTATACAAAAAGAGCAGGGGTTTAGTGGTATATGGCAGATATATTTTTTTGGTGTTCTAAATTGTTTTGGGGGATTGTTTCACCAGACGGTTTGTTGGTTATGGTATTTGCTTTAGCGATGGGCTTGTGGGCCTTGGGGTGTATCAACGGTGCAAGACGATTATTAACGGTTTTGTTGGGTGTTATAGTTGTGATAACGCTATTTCCTGTAGGCAGTTGGTTGTTGTACCCTCTGGAGAGTCGTTATCCAGTGAATCCTGACTTAGCGGATGTTGATGGTATTGTAGTCTTGAGTGGTTCAGAAGAGGGTTTGAAATCGACAATATGGAATAGCGTGAATTTAGGGGATTCTGCAGAGAGAAATTTAGCATTTATGGCATTAGCACGGAAATTTCCCAAAGCTAAATTGCTTTTTACTGGTGGCTCAGGAGCGTTATTCAGCCAGCAATATAAAGCAGCTAATGTTGCTCGACGTTTGTTTAGGGAACAAGGGTTAGATTTGACAAGAGTTGTTTTTGAGTCGGAGTCTCGTAATACATGGGAGAATGCGTTATTCAGTAAATCTATAGTGAACCCAAAGCCAGACGAAAAGTGGGTATTGATTACAACGGGTTGGCATATGCCTCGTGCGGTCGGTGTTTTTTGTCAGTTAGACTGGCCCGTTATACCCTATCCCGTGGACTTTAGAACGTTGCCGGGATATTTCTGGTCTGTCGAATGGCGTTTTGTAGAACACCTGAGAACATTAAAAATAGCAATTAAAGAATGGCTTGGAATCAGTGTGTATCAGTTAACAGGGAAAAGCTGTTAACTTTGTGAGACGATACAGTAAAGAGGCGGTATCAAGCAAACGAGGCATGTTTAAAATGTGGAGTACTTATTGACGTTAACAGGTTTTATATGATCATTAAATGTAGGGTCTTTTTGAGAGCTTCTTATGGCTAATGCCTTTCAAGACGTGAACTCGCAGCGACTGAGTGTTCGAATAATAATAACGTTTGTAAATTTTATACTTGTGGGTGCGCTGTTATATGGCATGGTTTTTATTTTGTGGATTAAGCCACATGTGGAACGAGACTTAAAAGTCAGTGTCTATCAAGATATTAACCATATTGTGCTTGAAATTCATAAGCATTTAGAACATGCAGAGACGACTGCGCTAACCCTTGCTAATGCGGCTAAATTAATGCCGGCTATTTCTACTAAACAACGTGGCATGGTCAAGCCCATCATTAAATCATTTTTGGAAACGCCTGGCTCAGAGTACTTAATTGCCGGCGGAGGAGTTTGGCCGGAGCCTTTTCTGTTTAATGCGAAAAAAGAGCGGGATAGTTTTTTTTGGGGCCGAAATGAGAGTAACCAATTAGTTTTTTATGAAGATTATAATGCCGTAAATGGTCCTGGTTATCATCATCAGGAGTGGTATGTGCCAGCTCGTTTTGTAATACCGGGAAATGTTTATTGGTCAAAATCTTATATTGATCCTTACTCACGACAACCGATGGTAACAGCGACAGCCCCAATTCTTATTGGCAGTGAATTTTCTGGGGTTTCAACGGTTGATGTTAAACTTGATGGATTGAGTGAATTATTAAAAGTTCTTGGTAAACGCTACCATAGTCAGGCATTTTTAGTTGACCGTAATCTGCAACTTATTGCTGCATCAACAATATCCCCGGCATGGGGAATAGCGTGGCCAAAGAGTGCTGATTATTTTCTGGATTCACTTTTTAGTCAGGTTACAGGAAAGTTGAAAACAGAGCGACAACACCGGGTTGATGAAATGAACAAAGATCCGAAAATGAAGCGTTTAGCGAGGGAAATTAGCCAGGCTAGTCGTGAAATCAGTTATGAAGAAGGCTTATTAATTGCCAGTGGTTTACAAGTTAAAAAAAGTAAAACGTCATCTTTATCATTCGTGGAACCCATCTTCGTAGAAGCAGATCAAACGTTCGTTTTTTCACAACTGATTCCCGCCTTACAATGGACTATTATTATTTCAATAGAGCGGACTGATAATTTCTCTTTTAATGACTTATATCGCAATCTTAGCCTGCTGGAAATTAGTTTTATAGTATTTCTTTTTGGTATTTTTTATTGGCAGCTTAATCGGTATATTCTCCAGCCCTTAAGGCAGATTGATCAACAGCTTGTTG
>CAZEVO010000026.1:12699-25940 GCA_964515235.1 uncultured Methylococcaceae bacterium
TCTCTGATTTGAAGACGGTAAGACTTTATCTTCAAGGTCGAAAAATATTACTAGTTGATGATGATGCAATGAGTCGTAAATTATTGTACGAAGTTTGTGCTGGTTACGATTTACTGATAGTGAGTGTGGCTTCGGGAAGTGAGATGTGGGCCCAATTTGAAGTACATCAATTTGATGCGGTAGTGTTAGATTTAAATTTACCAGATACCAATGGCTTAATATTAAGAAAGCAAATAAGAGCTAAATCTGATTTTAAACGCTTACCCATTATTATAATGTCTGCTTCAACTTTAGCCGATGTCAGTCAATCCTTTGAAAGTGATAATTTTAGCAGCTGTTTTCATAAAACGGATTCGATTGAACAATTACTTTTTTTGTTGGTTCACTGGTTTTCCGAGCATGTCGATGCTGATAAAAATGGGCCTGTTGTTGAGGGTGATACTTTACATTCTTTAAATTGTGAACAAGGGGTTGCCAACTGCGATGGAAACAAAGATTTATATCAATTAATACTAGCAACTTTTAAAGAACAGTTTGAAAGTTTTGAGGTGTTATCTAAAACATCACGAAGCAGTATTCAGAATAAGTTGTTTATTAAACGGTTAAATGATTTGAAAATCAGTGCAGCTATTATTGGTGCTGAGAAATTACTGGGAATAACGGAGAAACTAGCGCGTCAGAGCTGTAAAAGCCAAGTCCCTGAGGCCAGTTTAAAGGCTTTATGTGATGCGCTTGAAAATGAATTACAGAGAGTGTTATCAGCGATTCATAAAAGAACTTATGACTGACAATTAGTCTATTTTATTCTGGATGGGGGAGTGAATAAGGTCGTAAATCTGAAAAGGTGTCAGTATTCATATACTGACTTCGATGAACTATAAAATTAGCGGTTTAATTATGCAAGCATTCTTTCAATATCTATTTAATACCGAGTCCTTTATGCCGCATGGTATGTGTTTTCAATGGCAGAGTGATATTTTATCAATGTTTGTGATAGCAGATATTGTAATAACATTAGCCTATATTTCGATTGCATTTTCTTTGGCATGGTTTGTTACTAAGCGTAGTGATCTTAAATTTAACCATATTATATTGTCATTTAGTCTGTTTATCTTTGCCTGTGGTGCCACGCATGCCTTGTCTGCTATTACGATTTGGTTGCCAATTTATGAATTATCAGCATGGCTTAAGGTGTTTACGGCTTTAGTTTCAACTGTGACAGCGGTTATGCTTTGGCCATTGTTACCCCGATTATTAAAAATTCCTTCTTCTAATGAGTTGGTTGAACTGAATAAGCATTTAATGAATGAAATTTCGGTGCATCAAGCAACGAAAGAAGAACTAATGGAACTCACTGCTAATTTAGATGAGATGGTTGAGCAAAGAACGTTGAAATTAAAAAAATCTGATCAAATTAAAGGGGAGTTTATAGCGCATGTAAGCCATGAATTAAAAACCCCGTTACATGGTTTGTTAGGGTTTACCCAAATCTTACAGGAAGACCAAGATTTGAAGGATGATCAGAAAGAAAAATTGGCTATTATTCATGAATGTGGTGATTCATTATTATTAATGATCAATGATCTGTTAGATGTCGGAGTCCATGATAAGGATGGAACTGAAGTTGTTTATAGTCAATTTAACTTGTTGGCGCTGTTATCTGGAGTAGAGAAAATTTCACGACAACTTTGTCAGAATTTAGAAGTTGAATTTAATCTGCAGTTTCAAAATGATTTGCCCCAATATGTGTTAGGCGATGAAAAGTTAATCAGGCAGTTGTTAATTAACTTAGTCACTAATGCGATTAAGTTTACTAAGGTGGGAACTGTTTGTTTAAGAGTGTACCAAGATCATAATCGATTTTGTTTTCAAGTTAAGGATACTGGACAAGGAATAGCTGAAGATGAAATAAACAATATTTTTGACCCTTACTATCGAGGGAAGGTGCCGGCAGAGAGTCAAGGGATGGGGTTGGGGCTTGCTATTTGTAGAAGAATTGCAACAATTTTAGATTCAGAAATTAAGGTTAATTCTGTTGTTAATGAAGGTAGTATTTTTGAATTTACTGTTGAACTGGAGCTTATGGATCAATGCTTACCAGATCATTTAGCATTAAAATCCCCGATTGGTTATGAAGGGGTTGAACAAACAATCATGGTGGTTGATGACAATCAAGCGAATCGAAACTTTATAGAAGAAATGTTGTTTGCGAAAGGGTTTAATGTTTTGTCAGTAGAAAGCGGTGAGCAATGCCTGGCATCGGTTGACCGTTTTAAACCAGACCTTATTCTTATGGATTTGAAAATGCCGGGTTTGAATGGTATTGAGACCACTGAAAAATTAAATGAAACGAGTCGTCAATGGAAGGTTATTGCGATTTCTGCCAGTGCCTTAGAGACAGATAAAATTTCTTTTACAGCAGCAGGGGGTATTGGGTTTTTATCCAAGCCATTAAATTCAGCAGAATTATACAGGTGTTTGGAACAACACTTAGCGATCAAGTGGCTAACGGATTCTCAAGATAATCGAGACCTCGTTGCGAGGAAAATCAGTACTATTAGTATCTTGCTGGTTGATGATAATGTTGTGAACACGCAATGGTTAAAAAGTCTTTTACATCATAAAGGTCACGATGTTGAGGTTGTCGATAACTGTTCCGTAGCGCTCGAAAAGCTCAAATTAATCGACTATGATTTGATAATAATAGATAGGGATTTATATCAGATGGGTCGTGACGATCAACTAGAACTGTTTTTGAGGACAAAGAAACCAAAAATGCCAGTAATTGTTCTAGAAAACTCAAGTATTAAAACACCTGAGTTAGAGCTATCAAGAACTGATGTTTTTAACTATTATCTAAAGTTGCCTAGTGATTGGAAAAAGTTGGATGGCTTAATTGCGGCGATTTAAGGCACAATATTAGCGTTGTTTAAACAGTTAATAAAATGAGTTTTATTAGAATTAAAAGGTACTTCTAATAGGAGATTTTTAGTGAGCTATCGTAAATCATTAGCATTTTGAGGGTTGAGCGGACTTATGAAGGGTTGGATTTATATTATCTCGAATCAAGCAATGCCAGACTTAGTGAAAGTAGAGTTGAGCAATCAACAACCGGAAGCAAAAGAGTTAGCATTAAATCAAGATATCGATGACTTGCCTTTTCCTTTTGTGATTGAATATCAAAGTGAAATAACGGTTCCGCAGATTTTTCGGGCGTTAAAAGAGCGACTGGCAGATTATGATAGTGGAAAGGGCTGGTATCAGCGTAATGTTTCTCAAGTCGTATTTTTACTCAGTAATGTACAAAAAGACCTCGCTAAAACGACCCTAACTGAGAGTAGCAATGTGAATCAGGAGACGTCTGATGAAGAGCGTAACCTAGCAAATACTCAGGAAGTGCAAGAGTGGCGGAGTTATATTGGTGCCCAAGGTTTTTATGCGGAGCAAAATATCAAGAAACGTTACAAAATCATGTTGGAAGCGACTTATTATGAGCCATCTGTTTGGAAGTATTGTTTATTTACATTTATAACCATTTTATTGTTAATAGAGTTTCTGGAGATCGGTGGTAGTGTCTTGTTCTGGGGTGTTCTAACGTTAAGTATTGTCATTATTTTATTAATCAAAGAATTCTTAGACCGGCGTAAAGGCATTGAGCTTGAACAACTCAGAATAAAAGAACAATGTGCTACTGAGATAGCCCAAGTACGTGCTAAATTCCCCTCTGATTCAGAAGATATTAAGTTTGAGCGACTTCAAGATGACGTAATAGAGCAGTTATCAGTGTCTCTGCGTCTTGAAAATCGTGAAGGACGATTTTTTTTAGTGGGAGGAATGATGAATAAGAATCCTACGATTACTATCACTAAAGTATTTTTACAGTTAGAGGTGGAAGGGGGAAATCGTTTTGTGCGGGTTAAATTACAGATGTATTTATTGCCATTAGGTAAGGTTGAGATTATGGAGTCGGTATCGGAAATTGAGGGTCAATTTAAATGTGAAATTATTCAGGCACACGGCTATCAGAAGGCTTAAAGATTTAGACTACATTGTTGAGTTATCAATTATTAACAGTTGTTAGCACTGAGGTTCGTCAGGAATCGGTTAAATTCATCGGATAAATAAGGTAAAACGGTCATGAGACGGTGGTCGGCATTACAAACAGTCAGGTTGGCTGAGTGCTTTTGACAAAATAGCCAGCTGTTTTCAGGGGCTACAACAGTATCTTGCCAGCCGTGAATAACAGTTATTGCGGCGCTTGCTATATTGAAGGTGGTTCGTTGGTAACCTGGTAAATAGAAAGCGGGAGCCAGTAAAAAGAGCCCTTTCGGATTTAAGGTTTCTGCAACCACAGCGCAGACATAAGCACCCATACTAGAGCCAACTAAAACGATTTCATCAAATTCAGACCAGTCTATTGCCAGTAATTGTAAGACGCGGGCATCAGGGTCATTCTCCGCTCGGTAATCAATGCTTTGAGTTTCATAGCCATGCTTTTCGGCAATTTTGGTGAACACTTGTGTTTTAGCGCTATAGGGTTGGCTGTCTTTCCCATGGTTGTAAATCATTATTTTGCGCATGATTTGAATCGCCTTAATGTCATTGGAAGGGAGTGTCGGGTCAATACGATCTTAGTCTATCGGGATGTCATTAACTTTATACCGTAAAGTTCTGATCATTTCTTGATATAATACGAAAATTTTTTGAAGAGACTTTTTTATTAGGCAGTTGAGTTCAAAGTTTTTTTGCTGGTTGTTTCATCGTGCATGATTTCTGTAAGTGATAAAAAAGTTTTTTTTTGATGACGAATACGTCATTTAACGGTAGTTTTAGATTACTGTATTTGTTGATTTAAGGAGTTTGAAGTTGGTTAAATCGTATTATTGTGCATGGGTGTTAGGGTTTATGTCGGTTATGTTTTCACTACCGGCGACAGCTTCTAATGCATCGTTAGCAAACCTACATTCTACAAGTTCGTCTTTGGGTGTTTTGGCTATTGCCATTTTTGTTATCGCTTATGGCCTGGTCATTGCTGAGGAGTTTATTCACCTTAGAAAGTCAAAGCCGGTTTTGTTAGCGGCAGGTGCTATTTGGGTGTTGGTCGCATTATTAGGTAAGCAAGTTGAACATGGTCATGAAATTGTGGAGGCTGCGCTTAATCATAACCTCTTAGAGTATGCGGCATTATTATTGTTTTTATTAACAGCTATGATCTATGTCAATGCAATGACTGAACGGGAAGTTTTTGAGGCTTTGCGCAGTTGGTTAATTAAGAAAGGCTACAGTTACCGAAAATTATTTTGGATTACCGGTTTTCTGGCATTTTTTATATCGCCGATTGCCGATAACTTAACCACAGCTCTTTTAATGGGCTCAGTGGTGTTAGCGGTAGGGTCTGATAAGCCTAAGTTTGTCTCATTGTCTTTTATTAATATTGTTGTTGCGGCGAATGCTGGGGGTGCGTTTAGTCCTTTTGGTGATATTACAACCTTGATGGTTTGGCAGTCGGGTCATGTGGACTTTTTTGGTTTCTTTGCACTTTTTATTCCGAGCCTAGTTAACTTTTTGGTTCCTGCGTTGATTATGGTTTTTGCAATTCCTACTGGGTTACCTGAGTCCAGTGGCGCCGCGGTAGCAGTCAAAAAAGGTGGCTTTGTTGTGTGCGGTTTATTTGTTGTGACGATTGTCACTGCAGTTTGCTTTGAGCAGCTATTACACCTTCCACCATTTTTAGGAATGATGACTGGCCTGTCTTATTTATTTTTCTTTTCTTATTATCTTAAATTACACGATAAAAAAGAGAATCCTGAGATTAGTGAGTTCAATATTTTTAATAAGGTTGCCAAGGCTGAGTGGGATACCTTGTTTTTCTTTTTTGGGGTGATCTTTTGTGTCGGTGGTTTAGGCACAATGGGCTATTTAGCTGAAGTATCTGAGATGGTTTATGGCGTTTGGGGACCGACGGCAGCCAATATTGTTGCCGGTTTATTTTCAGCAGTGGTTGATAATATTCCCGTTATGTTTGCTATTTTATCAATGTCGCCAGAGATGGATGTTTCACAATGGTTGTTAGTAACTTTAACCGCTGGTGTGGGGGGCAGTTTATTATCCGTGGGGTCGGCAGCAGGTGTAGCCTTAATGGGGCAATCTAAAGGGAACTATACTTTCTTTGGGCATATGCGTTGGAGTTGGGCTATTGCTCTAGGATACGCTGCCAGTATTTATCTTCATCTTTTGATTAATGGATAAATAGCCGGATGACTTAAACTGAGGGTTAGCTGCTGTGATTGGCAACAGTCTGTGTTGCTTTTGCAGCACTAGCTTGAAGATCAATACTTTCTGGATTAGCTTGATAATGGCAACGGATTATTTTAGCGATCAGCTTTTTAGTTTGATCGTCTATAGGGCAGAGACTTTGTTCGGGTAAAACGGCGAGAATGTCAGCTAACAGTTGGTTTTGGGGGGAAGGTAATTTTTTCTGCCACGTCGTGAGTAACCGTTTATTAATGTTGGCGGGCAATGACGCTAAAATGCCGATATCGTTTTGGTCATGAATAAGCAAACCAGACGTTGTTCCGCGATCTAATGTTAAAACCTGTAGAAAATATAAAGTGTGATAATCTAATTGTTGTTGGTAATGTGCTTTGGTTGTAACGGTCGATTGTGTGACTGACTGTTGCAGCAGTGTTAAGTAACAGCGAATAACAGCTTGCCCAAAAGCGCCTGCAAATTCGCTATCAGCATCAGGATGTTTAGTTTGATAGCCCTCAAGGTAAAAATGAGCAACGCCACGATGACGTTTGAGTACTGGAATGTAAAAATACCGGTCACCTTGTAAACTGGCAGTAGCATAGGTTGTTGTGGCGACAGCCTTTAAACAACTTTGAAATGCCATCGTGGCATGACGCTCTTCAATGGCGGGATTTAAATCGGCCATTAATCGCCAAAACCCCGATTTGTTTTTAAATTCTGTCCAACTAATGTGCAAATGTAAAGATGGGGCTAATGGATTGTGTGGATGAATAATAGTGGAAAGGGCGGTTGCTGAGCCGAGTTTTTTACTCGGTAAATCATCGTAGTGTACCTGTGAGATATTCACCGAACTACGATTAAAAAAGGGGCCAGTTAAGCTATAACGGCTGCCACCGCCGTGACATCCTCCGTCACGGAGCCAGTTAATATGATGCGTTTCAGATGAGGTGCCAACAGCGCGAATGATTGTGTCTAGACCGTCAACAAAAGTTGATTGCAGACGTGAAACAAGTTGGTAGGCATCAGTTGCAGAGGGTGATTCTGCATAGATCAAGTTAGACATAAAATTCTCTGAAACGACTTCGATGGTGACTGTGGCGGTTATTTTATCAGTGATTAACAGTATGCTGTAATACAAATCAGAGGCTTATTTTATTTTTTTGTGGAAGTTGAAAACAAGATTTTAGCCTGAATTCAGTTACTGAATGATAATAGTAATCTGAATCTTCCCGTTATTTGCTTAACGATTATTTGTAACCAGTCCTTATTAAGATTTATTATGGCCTTATGAAATTGTTATTAATCACCCCCCCCATGACTCAGCTTAATACGCCGTATCCAGCAACAGCGTATTTAACAGGTTTTTTAAAGGCGCAGGGTTATCAAGCTGCTCAGCGTGATTTAGCTATTGAATTATTATCAAAAATCTTAACACAGCCGGGGTTATCGGCTATTTATTCCATTGTTGAGGCGCGTTACGAGGCGGTAGATGATGATGATTTGCCAGACTCTATTTATACTTTTTTAGCCAATTTTCATCATTATTTAAATTGTGTTGAACCGGTTGTGCGTTTTTTACAAGGTAAAGACCCGAGTTTAGCGATTCGAATTGCATCAAGAAATTTCTTACCTGAAGGTCCATGTTTTGATTCATTGGTCGAGATGGAGGCGGTGCAGGGCGATGTTTTACAAGGCGCTTTTGGTACATTAGGGGTTCAAGATAGAGCTAAGTTTCTGGCCACATTATTTATTGATGACTTGTGTGCAGTTATTCAACAAGGAGTAGACCCTTACTTTGAAGTGACGCGTTATGGAGAACAACTTGCCGCTTCTAATCCGCATTTTGATGACCTCTATAATGCCTTGCAGCATTGCTCTGGTTATTTAGATACTGTACTGAAAGCATTAGTTAATGACGCTCTTGAACAAGAGCAGCCCGATGTGGTGGGTCTAACGGTTCCTTTTCCAGGGAATATGTTAGCGGCCTTAAAAATCGCCCATTTTTGTCGATTAAAAAACCCAGCAATCAAGATTGTTTTGGGCGGTGGTTATGTGAATACAGAATTGCGTAAATTAAAGGAACCGCGTGTTTTTGAGTATGTCGATTATATTTGTTTAGATGATGGTGAACGGCCATTATTAACGTTGTTAGAGTATTTACAAGGTAGTCGGCAACAGGATGAATTAGTGCGCACTTTTTATTTACAAAACGCACGCGTTCATTTTAATCAGAACCCAAGTCTGCATGATATTCCGCATAAATCAGTTGGGACGCCGAGTTATGAAGGTTTGCCCTTAAATCATTACCTATCCCTTTGTGAAATGTTAAATCCGATGCACAGGATCTGGAGTGATGGGCGTTGGAATAAACTGACTTTGGCGCACGGCTGCTATTGGGCGCAATGTAGTTTTTGTGATATTAGTTTAAATTATATTGGTCAATATGATGAATCTGGCGCAGAGATTATTATTGATCGTATTGAAACTTTAATTGCTGAAACGGGTGTTACAGGTTTTCATTTTGTCGATGAGGCTGCCCCTCCAAAAGTCATGTTTGCACTGGCAAGGAAGTTAATTGAGAAAAATTTAGTGATCAGTTGGTGGGGTAATATTCGATTTGAGAAAACATTTACACCGGAAAATTGCCAGTTGTTAGCAGACTCAGGGTGTATTGCCATTAGTGGTGGTCTTGAAGTGGCTTCAGATCGGTTACTCAAGTTAATGAGAAAAGGAATAACAGTTGAGCAGGTAGCGCAAGTTACGAAAAGCTTTTCTAATGCTGGAATTTTAGTACATGCTTATTTAATGTACGGTTTTCCAACGCAGACCACACAAGAAACAATTGATTCATTAGAGCGGGTTCGACAACTGATGCTGCATGACTGTATTCATTCTGCTTATTGGCATCGTTTTGCAGCCACTATTCATAGTCCAGTAGGGCAATCTCCAGAGACTTATCAGGTGACTTTAAAGCCTAATGAAACAGGTTTATTTGCTGAGAATGATGTTGACTATCATGACTTAGTTGATACGGATCATCAGCGCTTGGGGCTGGGTCTGAAAAAGGCACTTTATAATTATATGCATGGTCTGGGGTTTGACTATCCGGTTAATGAATGGTTTGTTGAAGGTGTGGGTAAAACAACCGTTTCAGCAGACTTAATTGAGCGCGCAATTAATAATCTACGCTCATAACAAAGAGTTTGGTATGACCAGTTTTTTTTAGAGGTGCGAATGATTAAAACATTAATGGAGCATGATGCTAAGTTTGGGCAAGTCGTGTGGATGGGTGTTCGAACTCAAAAAAAAGCACCACTAGAGAATTGCTATCATCTTGCAGTGAGTCCTGATTTTGGATTGTTCGGTGACCACTACAGTGGCCGGAGTAAAAAGCGGCAAGTCACCCTAATTCAAGCAGAACACATTGCGGCATTAAGTTCTTTTTTAGGCGCAGAAATCAACCCAGAGCAATTGCGCAGGAATATCGTGGTTGAAGGAATTAACTTGTTGTCATTTTCAAAGAAACGATTTGAAATTGGCTCTGTAACATTTCAAATGACAGGTCTTTGTCACCCGTGTTCTCGTATGGAGCAGGTTTTGGGCTTGGGAGGCTATAACGCGATGCGTGGTCATGGTGGTATTACTGCTTGTGTGCTGACCGAGGGTAACATCAAAGAAGGAGATATGGTTCGCTCAATTTCAGAAGAGGCATGACTTTCTTCAGCGCACCGTAACAGAGCGCCTTTATTTTTCTGTAGCACAATTGTAACTATGACATAGCCGCCTAGACTAGCAGAGAATAAGAGGTGGCTTTATACGTGTGTTTCTAAAACAGTGATACCTATCATATGGATGACTGATTCGTGTATGCCCCACCTGAATGCGTTATGCCAATCTGGCTAAGGGGTTAAGTGATGTCTTTATATAAACAACTACTACTATTGGTCTCAGCTTTATTTTGCATGATTTTTAGCATTAATTATGTAGTGAGTGTTAAAAATACGATGGAGTATTTAGAGGTTGAATCAAAGATTCACGCACAAGACACTGCAACATCTTTAGGGTTGTCACTAAGTCCGCATCTTGTAGCAGAGGATATCTCAGTATTAGAGACCATGATGAACTCGATTTTTGACAGGGGTTATTATAAAGAAATTAATTTAGTCAGTCCTGACGGTGAAATCGTGGTGACACTGAAAAATGATCACCCCATAGAAGGTGTCCCGGCATGGTTTATTGAATTATTATCAATGGAGACGGCCTTTGCTGAAAGTGAAATAAGTACCGGTTGGATACTGGCAGGGACTGTGCAAGTGACGATTAACCCAGGCGTCGCTTACTTAAAGCTTTATGAGCAAGCACAGCACGCGGCAATATTATCTTTTTCGATGTTAATGCTATCAATCGGTATTTTGTTTTTGATGTTGAAGTATATTTTAAGACCCTTGAAAAATATGGAGCAACTTTCTTTGGCGATTGCTAAGGGTCATTTTTCCAGTATAGAAAAAATACCAAGAACGACTGAGTTTAAAAATGTGGTGATTGCAATGAACCTGATGTCCAGTAGGGTAAAGGGCATGATGGAGAAATTAAACCGTAAATTAAAACGTATTGGAGAAGCGATTCAGCACGACGAATTAACCGGATTAGTTAAGAAAAATGGTTTTGATACAGCCTTGAAGCAAATGATTTCACAGGACCTAAATGGTTTTGTTGTGCTGATTAAGATCGATGATTTGGCGGGTTTTGTTGAGCAACAGGGTATGGCAACCACAGATCTTTTATTAAAAGATTTTGCCAATATTTTAGCCGAAAAGAATCAAGATTCAGAGTCGTTATCAGTCTCTGCTTATCGTTTTTATGGAGGTGAATTTACGCTATTAGTTAAAACGATTGCAGTGGGCCAAGTTTTAGCCTTAGCAGAAAAGATGCAAGGTGAATTTATTAACTTAGCTAAAAAACATAATAAAACTGCAATGGCACATATGGGTATTACACCGTTTAATTTTTTAGATACGAATGATGATGTATTAAATGCAGCGGGCGAGGCATTTGAAGAAGCTAAATTAATAGGGTTGAATGGTTTTTGTTTAAGAGAGCGAAGCGAGCAGGCCAGAAGTGTTGACCAGTGGCATACTTTAGTAGCAGAAATTATTAGTCAGAGTCAGTATAAAATCGACTATATTCAGCAAGTGAAAGCATTAAAGAGCAATAAAGTTATTTTAGAAGAGGCCTCAATTCAAGCACAAACAAAATCAGGCGAGGTAATACCGGCGCGTATCTTTGTGTCCATTGCAGAGAAGTTTAATTTAATTACAGAACTTGATAAAGGCGTTATTAAAACCGTTATTAGTCAATTCAAAAGTAAACAGAAAACCAATCCGGTGGCAGTTAATTTGTCGTTAGCCTCTGTTCAGAATATTGACTTTAGGAATTGGCTAAAACAATTAATGAAAAAAAATAAGCAGTTACATCAACAAATTGTTTTTAGCGTTTCAACATTTTCCATTGTCAATGATATGCAGAGCTATGAATCATTTGTATCATTTATTCATGAGCAAAATGGAGTGGTTATGTTAAAACGTTTTGAAACGCACTCTATATCTATTGAAAAGGTAAAAGACTTAAAGCCGGATTATATCCGCTTGTCGAGAGATTTAAGTAATGAAGTTTATAGTGATACAGGTAAACAACAATTTATTCAGTCCATGCAAGAGTTAGGTCATCTGCTCGGCGTTGCAGTGTTAGCTGAAAGTGTAAGAGATATCCGTGATGTTAATTATTTTAAGAAAATAGGTCTTGCTGGCAATAGTTTCAGTGATCTAAGCGCTTAACTTTTAACTATTATTCTTAGGATAGGTTCTCGCCAGTGGTTGCAAGGGTTTTAGTCGGGGTTATGTTGTTTTGTGGCCTAAATGTCGCGGCACAAATAGATTTAACGACGCAATTAATTCAACGTATTGAAAAGAAATATGGGGTGCCTGCAGCAAAAAGAGTCATCACCTGGCGGGATTTGATGATAGTGAAAACCCGCCAAACAGACCGAGAGATTTTAACGCGGGTTAATGACTTTTTTAATCAACGCACTCGGTTTGTGAACGATAGTGAGCTCTGGAACGTCAAAGATTACTGGGCAACGCCACTGGAGTTTTTAATTAAAGGTGCGGGGGATTGTGAAGATTATGCTATCGCTAAATATTTCACCTTAAAGGCATTAGGGATTGACGACCAAAAAATGCGCTTAACGTATGTCAAGGCGCTTAAGTTAAATCAAGCTCATATGGTACTCACGTATTTTGAAACGCCACGGTCAGTGCCATTGGTTTTAGATAATTTAGATACCGTTATCAAACCGGCACTACAACGAAAAGATTTATTGCCCGTGTATAGTTTTAACGGTACTGGTTTGTGGTTAGCAAAAGCACAAGGGCGCGGTAAAAAAGTAGGGGCGTCAAGCCGAGTTAATTTATGGCGTGATTTAAATACGCGGATGGAAAAAGTTAGTTTTTAGCTAAAATTTTTAGATCAAAATAATCGGTGATGACTTTCTATGGTGAGAGTATTTTGGCTTATTACATCAGTGAAACAATATCTATTGTTTAGTTAAAACGGGAGTTCAGCAGGGCGTGGAATTTTGGTCAAGTTATGGGTGAAATAACCATTGATAAACAAAATATACTAGTAATCAGAATGAACTTCAGTAACGCATGACCGCACATTAATGGTGAGCCGTTGGTAAAAGGTTGACCCGTATCATCGAATTGCATCGATTAAATTTTAGACTATGTTTTCTTAGTAACTATCTGGCCTTAGGTTTTAATTGAAGGTCTTTTTTTTGTAGTGCAAATGGAATATTGATTGAGTGCCAGCATGACAAATGATGAACAGACTTTTGTAGAGAACTTAAAGCAGTCAGGGGCGTTGTCAAATGCTGATTTAACTAAAGCCTCCAATATGCGGTCACATACTTTAGGTCAATCATTATCGCA
>CAZEVO010000027.1:0-24341 GCA_964515235.1 uncultured Methylococcaceae bacterium
GGATGAGTCCTATTGATAATCAGTTGTTTTGATGTGTTTCGTGCAAAGGTCTCAAGGAATTAGTTTAGGTTACGTTTTTAAAATCTTTTTAGATTAAGAGAACTAGTTGAGGTGGAGTTGATTTATGAATAAAGTACCGTTAACCGTTTCTGGGGCCGAAAAATTGCGCACAGAATTATTTGAGTTAAAAACGGTTGTACGCCCTAGAATAATTAATTCGATTGCCGAGGCGCGAGAGCATGGCGATTTGAAGGAGAATGCTGAATATCACGCGGCCCGTGAAGAGCAGAGTTTCACCGAAGGGCGGATTGCTGAAATAGAGGGTAAATTGTCAAATGCACAAGTCATTGACGTAACGCAAATGAATGCGGGTGGGAAAGTTATTTTTGGGGCGACCGTAGAGCTTGAAGATATTGATAGCGGTGCAATTGTTACTTATCAGATTGTGGGTGAAGATGAGGCTGATATAAAAGCAGGACGTATTTCCGTTGGGTCGCCGATTGCCCGAGCTTTAATTGGTAAAGAAACAGAAGATGTTATTGTTGTTAAAGCACCTGCAGGGGATAAGGAGTACGAAATTTTAAGTATTCAATATGTTTAGCTACTAGGTTTTTTTCTGTAAATGACGGTGATCTGGCCAATTTGTTGAATTAGTTCAGAGCGTGTTCTTTGGCAAAGTGTCTGGGCGAGTTGTTTACGTAATTCACGATCACTGCAGCGTATTTTGATTTTTACTAATTCATGGTCGTTAAGTGTGATTTCTGTTTCCGCGATTACTGCTTCTGTTAACCCTGCCTGGCCTAAGGTAACAAGAGGCTTGAGTCGATGTGCACTGGCACGTAGTTTTTTTTTCTCAAGAGTGTTCAATGTTTGTCCTTTATTATTTGAAGGCTAATTTTACACTAAAATCGGAAGGGTATGGGGCGAAGTAAGAGCAGTAATCAGTGGTTACAAGAGCATTTTAATGATGAGTATGTAAAGCAGGCGCAGGCGCAGGGCTTTCGATCGCGTGCAGTGTTTAAGTTACAGGAAATCCAGCAGAAAGATAATCTCATACGTCCGGGCATGAATGTAGTTGACCTCGGGGCTGCGCCGGGCGCATGGTTGCAATATGTTAAGCGATTATTGAAAGGGCAGGGTCAAGTTGTGGGCTTGGATATTTTACCCATCGAGGCGATTGAAGGGGTGGGTTTTGTGCAGGGTGATTTTCGGGAAGAGTCTGTGATGGCTGAGCTTTCAAAGCTTCTTGAGAATATCCCGGTTCAGGTGGTTTTGTCGGATATGGCGCCAAATTTAACAGGTAATAAGGCGATAGATCAGCCGCATTCAATTTATCTAGCAGAGTTGGCTTTAGAGTTGGCAACAACTGTTTTAACTCCAGGTGGGTGTTTTGTGGTTAAGGTGTTTCAAGGTGAAGGCTTTGATGCTTTTAAAAAGGATGTTAGTCAAATATTTTCTAAGGTCTTGATTCGAAAGCCTAAGGCTTCTCGGCCTCGAAGCAAAGAAGTTTATATTTTAGGGAAAGGGTTTAAAAAAAATAATTAGCCCATATATAGTTTAAGTATGAGTTTAATTAAGGTCTAGTGTTGAATTATTGTGGTTGCAATCATGTCTTCTTATTAATGTTTTGTAACGAATTAATACAAAGTCGTAACGACTTGCTACAATAACAACTGTTTTCATAATAAATAATACGGTTTAAGGCGTTTAGGTTAAAAATTATGTTAAAAAATATTTTACTATGGGTTGTTATCGGTATTGCGTTAATGTCGGTATTCAATGGTTTTGCTCCTAAAGACCGAAATGATTCAACGTTGTCCTATTCTCGGTTTATTGAGGCGGTTTCTTATGGGCAAGTTGAAACCGTTACGATTGATGAGAATAAAATTAAGGGAAAGATGCGTTCGGGGGAGAAATTCCGCACGTTTTCTCCTAATGATGCTCATTTGATTGATGATCTTTTAGAGCACGGTGTTGAGATTGAGGCAAATGCCCCTGAAGAGCAGTCGATGCTGATGCAAATCTTTATTTCTTGGTTTCCTATGCTGTTGTTAATTGCAGTCTGGATATTTTTTATGCGTCAAATGCAGGGTGGAGCTAGTGGCGGTGGTCGCGGTGGAGCAATGTCTTTTGGTAAAAGCAAGGCCAAGATACTGGAGCCGGATCAAATTAAAATTACTTTTGACGATGTAGCGGGTGTTGAGGAAGCAAAAGAAGAAGTCGCTGAAATGGTTGATTTTCTGCGCGACCCGCCAAAGTATCAGAAGTTAGGCGGAAAGATTCCGCGAGGTGCTTTAATGGTGGGGCCGCCCGGGACAGGGAAGACCTTGCTAGCTCGGGCAATTGCGGGTGAAGCACAAGTTCCTTTTTTTCTTATTTCCGGTTCAGACTTTGTCGAAATGTTTGTCGGAGTAGGGGCTTCTCGTGTTCGTGATATGTTCGAGCAGGCGAAGAAGAATGCGCCGTGTATTATTTTTATCGATGAGATTGATGCAGTTGGGCGTCAACGGGGAGCTGGTTTAGGCGGTGGTAACGATGAACGCGAACAAACCTTAAACCAATTATTAGTTGAAATGGATGGTTTCGATGGTCATGAGGGAATTATCGTTATTGCTGCGACTAACCGTCCGGACGTATTAGATAAGGCCTTATTAAGGCCGGGCCGTTTTGATCGTGAAGTTAACGTAGGCTTACCCGACATCAAAGGGCGTGAACAGATTTTGGAGGTTCATTTGCGCAAAGTTCCGAAAGCAGATGATGTTATTGTTAAGTATATTGCACAAGGGACCCCCGGTTTTTCGGGTGCTGAATTGGCTAATCTGGTGAATGAGGCTGCTTTAGCAGCGGCGCGCACTAATAAACGGTTAGTGAGTATGGTGGAGTTAGAGAAGGCTAAGGATAAGCTAATTATGGGGGCGGAGAAACGCTCAATGGTTATGGGCGAGGAAGAAAAGCGAATGACTGCTTATCATGAAGCAGGCCATGCAATTGTGGGGCGCTTGTGTCCTGAGCATGATCCGGTTTATAAGGTTAGTGTTATGCCGAGGGGTCGAGCTTTGGGTGTGACGATGTTTCTGCCAGAAAAAGATGCTTATAGTGCCAGTAAGCGTAAGTTAGATAGCCAAGTTTCGAGTTTATACGGTGGGCGTATTGCCGAAGAAATGATTTTTGGCACCGAAAGTGTAACGACAGGCGCTTCTAATGACATTGAACGGGCGACTCAGTTAGCACGTAGTATGGTTACTAAGTGGGGGTTGTCTGAGAAATTAGGTCCCCTAGCATACAGCGAAGAAGAAGGGGAAGTGTTTTTAGGTCGTTCGGTTACGCAAACCAAGTCAGTTTCAGAAAGTACGTCACGGGCTATTGACGAAGAAGTGCGAGCGGTTATTGATCGTAATTATCAGCGAGCTGAGAAAATGCTTAAGGATAATGAGGATATTTTACACGCGATGGCCGATGCTTTAATGACTTATGAGACTATTGATAAATATCAATTAGATGATTTATTGGAGCGTAGAAGTCCGATACGTGAACCGCAAGGCTGGAATGATGATACAACACCGCCAAAAGGTGATGTAAAGGCAGATCCTAATAACAAGAGCGATCAAGATGTCGAGCCACCTGTTGGAGGTCCTGCTGAGCAGCACTAGTAGGGATTTTGAAGTGATAATAAAGAGGGGGAAGTGTAAAAGCTTTCCCTTTTTTTTAGAGCGCCCCTAAACTACAGTTGTGTGAATGCTGTCATTTTTTAACCATAGGTGAATAAGGAAGTTGTATGGGAGAGCAGAAGAAATTTTTTGGTACAGATGGTATTCGGGGTAAAGTTGGGGTGGTCCCTATTACGGCAGAGTTTATGCTCAAATTAGGCTGGGCCATTGGTAAAGTTTTTTCAGGGGAAGGAAAAAAAATGGTTTTAGTGGGTAAGGACACCCGTATATCAGGGTATATGTTTGAATCTGCACTTGAAGCTGGGCTAACAGCAGCAGGGGTGGATACACGTTTAATTGGGCCGATGCCAACGCCGGGGATTGCTTATTTAACACGAACATTAAGGGCGCAAGCGGGAATCGTTATTAGTGCCTCACATAATCCTTACTATGATAATGGTATAAAGTTGTTTTCTACTGAAGGGGTTAAATTAAAAGATGAGGTTGAGCATAAAATTGAGGCTTTTTTAGATAACCCTATGACGACGGTTGATTCAGCCCAATTAGGCAAGGCGCGCCGTATTGTTGATGCTGGAGGACGTTATATCGAATTTTGTAAAGGGACTATTTCTTCTGGCGTAGATTTTAAAGGGATGCGAATTGTCGTAGATTGCGCTAATGGTGCAACGTACCATGTTGCTCCTCATGTTTTTAGTGAAGTTGGTGCTGAAGTAATGGCTCTGTCTGATGCGCCGAATGGGATTAATATCAATGATGAATGTGGTGCCACGGCACCTCAAAACTTAAGTGCGAGAGTACTAGAGTATCGTGCAGATTTTGGTATTGCACTCGATGGAGATGGCGATCGATTGATCATGGTTGATCATACGGGAGCTATTGTCGACGGTGATGAATTATTATTTATCATTGCGCGATCTAGATATGAGAAAAAACAATTAAAAGGTCCTGTTGTAGGTACGTTAATGACGAATTTAGGTGTTGAGCACGCTTTATCTGATCTCGGGATTGAGTTTTTAAGAGCTAAAGTAGGAGACCGCTACGTAATGGAGTTGCTGTCAGCACATGATGGCATACTTGGTGGGGAGGGTTCGGGGCATATTATTTGTTTGGATAAAACAACGACGGGTGATGGAGTGATTGCGGCCTTACAGATTCTAGAGGAAATAAAGAGAACTGGGAAAACATTACATGAACTTAAGCAGGGGATGGAAAAATATCCACAAGCCTTGATTAATGTAAAGCTGTCAGGCCCTGTTAATCTTGAATCGAATGACATGATCCAGGAAAAGAAACGGGTGATAGAGGCACAGCTAGGTGAAGAAGGACGTGTTTTATTACGCGCCTCGGGGACGGAGCCGTTAGTTCGTGTCATGGTCGAAGGTAAAGATGCGGAGAGAGTAGTAGATAGTGCGAATATTCTGGCAAACACTGTCAAAAAGGCGTTATCTTCTTGAATTAATGGTTAATAACTGTTAAATTAAGCCGTTTAGCTTTTGGATGGGTGAAAATGCGTAAAGCTCTTGTTGTTGGGAATTGGAAAATGAATGGGGTTCGTTCGGATGCAGTGGATTTAGTTGCTGCAATACAGGCGGATTTTGAAAGCAATGGTGCTGATATAGCTGTTTGTGTGCCATCAGTATACATGAGTGAGGTAGGGCAATTATTAGCTGGAAGCTCTATTTCATTAGGTGCTCAGAATGTGGCTGAACATGACTCAGGTGCTTATACGGGTGAGATCTCGGCTAAAATGCTCAATGATTTTGATTGTAGCTTTGCTATAGTGGGTCACTCAGAAAGAAGAAGTTACTATAACGATTCTAATGAATCAGTTGCACGCAGATACAGTCAGTCTCTTTCTGAAGGCATTACGCCTATTTTATGTGTCGGAGAGACGCTAGAGCAGAGAGAACGTAATGAAACATTTAGCGTTATTGATCAACAGTTGGATGCGGTTATTGAGTTGGCAGGTATTGAGTCATTCGCAAAAGCAGTAATTGCTTATGAGCCAGTTTGGGCTATTGGCACGGGTAAAGTAGCAAGCGATGACCAAGCGCAAGAAGTTCATGCCTATATCCGTAACAAGCTAGCTCAGTTAGATGTGGGAATTGCGGAAAATATGCAAATTTTATACGGTGGTAGTGTGAAGCCAGATAATGCAGTTGCATTATTTGCAATGCCTGATATTGACGGCGGCCTTATTGGCGGTGCTTCACTTGATGGCAAGGCCTTCCTATCAATTTATCAATCAACGAAATAATTTAGAAAGATTACATTCTTATGGATCAGATATTAATTATCACGCATGTAGTCATCGGGTTGATGATTATTGTTCTGGTGATGTTGCAGCAAGGCAAAGGCGCTGATGCTGGCGCAGCTTTTGGTGGAGGTGGAGGCGGTGCTTCTGGCTCATTATTCGGGGCGAGTGGAGCAACATCATTTTTATCAAGAACGACAGCGATTTGTGCCGTTATCTTTTTTGCTACTAGTTTGGCATTAGCCTTTTTAAGTGGTTATAAAGGTGAAGTAACCGATATTATGGATGATATAGCTATTGTCGGTGGTGAGTCGGAAATTTTGGGCTCTACTACAGAAGCGGATGTTTCTCAAGAAACGCCTGTAATTGTACCCGATGATATGCCTGTTATTTTGGATTCGGAAGTAACTGGCGAGGGTTCACAGGCGGTGCCAGCTGAAGCTGATCAGGGTAGTGTTACAGATGATTTACCCGTAGAGGCTAATTAGGGTTAGTGATAGCTTTTAGTTAATTATTTAACAAACCCCTAGTTTACTTAAGCCCGAGTGGTGGAATTGGTAGACACGCTATCTTGAGGGGGTAGTGGCGTAAGCCGTGCCGGTTCAAGTCCGGCCTCGGGCACCATTTACAAAACAGAAAATCCGGTTCGTTTTGAGCCGGAATTTTTTTAGCTTTATATAGGACTAATATAGTCCTGTATAGATGAGGGTAACATGCTTCGATTAAGTAAATTAACTGATTATGCAACGGTATTGTTAACACATATGGCTAAGACAAATGGTCAGTTGCATACTGCGATGGAGTTATCAGAGGTTACGACCATCCATTTGCCAACAGTCAGCAAAGTTTTAAAAGTGTTGTCAAAAGAGGGCTTACTCTACGCAACACGTGGCTCTAAAGGAGGCTATCGATTAGCACAAGCCCCAGAGAGAATAACTGTAGCAAGTGTTGTTGGGGCACTTGAAGGACCTGTGGCGATTACTCAGTGCAGTTTACAAACGCATCATTGTGAGCAGGCCCTTGCTTGTGAGATTAAAGGGAATTGGGGTGTAATTAATCGGGCAATTGTTGATGTTTTAGAGTCCATAACATTAGCAGACCTGATGATTCCAAAGAAACAAAACTCAAAAGAAATTCAAATTTCTGTACAAGGTTTAAACCGTTAGCGGTGGAGAGAGAAATGTCGTCAAGTACTAAAGAAATAGAGCAATTAATCGGTAAGGAGTATGACAAAGGTTTTGTCACAAATTTAGATGCTGATACTTTCTTGCCGGGATTAGATGAGAATGTTATTAAGGCTTTATCAGCTAAGAAAAATGAGCCTCCTTTTATGTTGGAGTGGCGGTTAAAGGCTTACCGGCATTGGTTGACAATGACGCCGCCAGATTGGGCTTTTGTAAATGTAGCTCCAATAGATTATCAAGCAATAAGTTATTATTCAGCGCCTAAGAAGAAAAAGGAATTGAGCAGTCTAGATGAGGTTGATCCTGAACTATTAGAAACCTATAAGAAACTGGGAATACCTTTAGACGAGCAAGAGCGACTTGCAGGCGTGGCTGTAGATGCAGTTTTTGATAGCGTTTCGGTAGCAACGACGTTTAAGGGGAAATTAAAAGAAGTTGGGGTTATTTTTTGCCCGATTTCTGAAGCGATTCAAGAATACCCCGAGTTAATAGAGCAATATTTAGGTTCTGTCGTGCCGCAAGAAGATAATTTTTATGCTGCTTTAAACTCAGCAGTTTTTACAGACGGCTCCTTTGTCTATATTCCAAAAGGTGTTCGCTGCCCTATGGAATTATCAACTTATTTTAGGATTAATGCCTCAAATACTGGACAATTTGAAAGAACGCTAATTATTGCTGATGAGAACAGTCATGTTAGTTATCTTGAGGGTTGTACGGCACCAATGCGTGATGAAAATCAGTTACATGCTGCAGTTGTGGAGTTGGTTGCTTTGGAGGATGCGCAAATAAAATATTCAACAGTACAAAACTGGTACCCAGGTGACAAGGACGGAAATGGGGGTATTTATAATTTTGTAACCAAACGAGCGGACTGTCGAGGGAATAATTCAAAGGTATCATGGACGCAAGTTGAAACAGGTTCTGCGATTACATGGAAGTATCCTAGTTGTGTTTTAACTGGAGATAATTCGGTCGGTGAGTTTTATTCAGTGGCGTTAACGAATAACTATCAGCAAGCAGATACCGGCACAAAAATGATTCACGTGGGTAAAAATACCCGTAGTACAATTATTTCAAAAGGTATTTCAGCAGGTAAGGCGCAGAACTCATACCGTGGGTTGGTTAAGGTATTAAAAAGTGCAGAAAATGCACGAAATTATACCCAGTGTGATTCGCTGTTAGTCGGCGATCGTTGCGGGGCGCATACATTTCCTTATCTAGAGGTTAAACAGCCTTCGGCGCAAGTAGAGCACGAGGCAACGACTTCAAAGATTAGTGAAGACCAATTGTTTTTTTGTCAACAACGTGGCTTGTCTCAAGAAGATGCAGTTTCCATGATTGTAAATGGTTTCTGTAAAGAAGTTTTTAAGGAATTGCCTATGGAATTTGCCGTAGAAGCACAGGCTCTCTTAGGAATTAGTCTTGAAGGTTCAGTGGGCTAAGGCCCGAGTAGAAAGCACGCTTAATAGTGAGTTAAGAAGGTCAAAAAAATCAGTTATTCTGGAAATTAATTTAGTTTAATACGTTGAAGGTAGTTATATGCTCAGTATAAAAGATCTACAGGTTAATATTGGAGATAAACCTATTTTGAAGGGTATCAGTCTTGAAGTTAAACCTGGTGAAGTTCATGCGATTATGGGGCCTAATGGGTCTGGTAAAAGTACGCTGTCCCATGTTCTAGCAGGTAAGGAAGGGTACACGATTACCGGCGGAAGTATTGTCTTAGAAGGACAGGATTTAGCAGAAATGGATCCTGAAATAAGAGCCCGAGAAGGGTTGTTTTTAGCTTTTCAGTATCCGGTTGAAATTCCTGGTGTAAGTAATATTTATTTATTGAAGGCAGCGTTAAATGCGATTCGTAAGCATCAAGGGTTGAGTGAAGTTGATGCGTTAGATTTTTTAACGTTAGTAAAAGAAAAGATAAAGCTATTAGGTATGGATGAAAAGTTTTTGTATCGAGCGGTTAATCAAGGTTTTTCTGGCGGTGAGAAAAAGCGTAACGAAATTCTTCAGATGGCTGTCATGGAACCGAAAATGTGCATTCTTGATGAAACTGATTCAGGACTAGATATCGATGCCTTGCAAATAGTAGCAGCAGGGGTAAATTCATTACGTTCTGAGAGTCGTTCATTTTTAATGATTACCCATTATCAACGATTGTTGGATTATATAGCACCAGATGTGGTTCATGTTTTAGCCGGTGGCCGTATTGTTAAAACTGGCGGGCCTGAGTTGGCTTTAGAGTTAGAGCAAAAAGGATATGGCTGGATTGGGCAGGTAGCGTAATGGCGGTGACGGCAGATTCATTGGGCAAATATGTTGAAGAATATCCAGAGATTCAGTTGAGTTTACCCGGTCAGGGGTTGGTCTGGTTGGATCAATTACGTCGGCTGAGTTTAAGTCAGTTTTCAACGCAAGGGTTTCCAACGATACGTGAAGAAGACTGGCGCTATACTAATGTGACACCGCTTATCAAAAAATCATTTCAGTCGGCAGTCACTAAAAGGAATACGGGTATAGAGTCGCATGCAGTGGAGGCCTATCGAATGCCTGGTTGTTGGCAGCTAGTCATTGTTGATGGTCATTTTTCAGAAACACTGTCGGAATTAAAAGGCTTGCCTGAAGAAGTAATCGTAATGCCTTTATCGGATGCCTTATCGGTATGTCCTGAAAAAGTTGAAAGCTATTTAGGGAAAGCGGTTGAACAAGAGAGTCATGGCTTTATTCATTACAACACCGCCTGGTTTTCTGAAGGATTATTTGTGTCGATTCCTCAGAAGGTGAAAATGAAGCAACCGTTACAGCTTATTCACCTTGTGACCGAAGAAAATATTGCAGTTTCAAATCGCAATATTATCGTTGCAGAGGCTGGTTCAGAAGGTGTGGTTATTGAAAGTTATTTTGGTACATCAGATCAGAATTATTTAACTTCGTCAATTAGTGAGGTTTTTGTTGAGGAGAATGCGCATTTAACCCTTTATAAATTGCAAAATGAAGCCGAAAAGGCATTGCATTTTAGCGGTGTTTATTGTCAGCAGGACCGGCTGGCAAGATTTAATTATTTAGACTTTTCTTTCGGCGGGTTGATTGCACGCAATGAGCTTTATGCGCACTTAGGTTTTGCTGCAGAATGTGATCTGAATGGGTTGTTTGTCGCCAATGGTCGTCAGCATATTGATAATCAGACTCGAATAGAGCACCAGGATTCACGAGGGGTGAGTCGTGAGTTATTTAAGGGTATTCTGGATGGCCGCGCGCGAGGGGTTTTTCAGGGATGTGTTCATGTTCATGAAAACGCACAAAAAATTGATTCTGAAATGCATAATCATAATTTATTGTTATCGGATAACGCTGAGATTGATACTAAACCTCAGTTAATTATTTATGCCGATGATGTGAAATGCGCGCATGGCGTAACCGTTGGTCAATTAGAGGATGCATCCGTTTTTTATTTGCAATCCCGCGCTGTTTCAGAAGAAGATGCTAAGGATATGTTGACCTTTGCTTTTGCGAACGAAATGGTTGATAAAATTAAAATTAGTAGTTTTAAAAAATATATTTTGTCTTTGTTATTGCAAAGGTTTCCGCAAGGTAGTATTGAACGGGAATGGTTATGAGTATATTAGATGTAGCTAGTATACGAGATGACTTTCCTATTCTAGAGCAACAAATCCGTAAGAAGCCTTTAATTTATTTAGATAATGCAGCAAGTAGTCAAAAGCCAGAGTCGGTCATTCAAGCGATTAGTAATAACTATCGCTTCGATTATGGCAATATCCATCGGGGCGTACATACTTTAAGTCAGCGTTCGACGGATAGTTTTGAGAGTGCCCGTGAAAAAATAAGAGGTTTTTTAAATGCCGAGAGTGTCAAAGAGATTATTTTTGTCCGCGGTGCTACAGAAGGGATTAACCTCATAGCCCAAAGCTATGGGCGGGCTAATATTGGCCAAGGTGATGAAATTATTATTACCGCAATGGAGCATCACGCCAATATTGTACCTTGGCAGATTTTGTGCGAGCAAACAGGGGCGAGGCTCCGTGTTGTCCCTATGACGCAGCAGGGGGAATTGATTTTAGAAGATTATAAATCGTTGTTTAGTTCTAAAACGCGGTTAGTATCCATTGCCCATATGTCGAACGCCTTGGGGACGATTAATCCCGTTGCAGAGATGATTAAGACGGCGCATGAATTCCAGATACCGGTTGTTTTGGACGGAGCGCAGTCAGCGCCTCATATGAGGACTGATGTTCGTGCTTTAGACTGTGATTTTTATGTTTTCTCAGGGCATAAGATCTACGGTCCTGCAGGTATAGGTGTGTTGTATGGGAAGCAGGCGCTGTTGGAAGCAATGCCGCCTTATCAAGGGGGAGGGGATATGATAAGGAAAGTCTCTTTTCAAGAAACCGAGTATAATGATTTGCCTTATAAGTTTGAGGCAGGTACACCGGCTATTGCTGATGTAATTGGCTTAGGTGCGGCCATTGATTATATTAGCGAAATTGGGTTAGAGAGTATTGCGGCCTATGAAGATAGCTTGTTGCGTTATGCAACGGATCAAGTCAAGCAAATATCAGGATTAAGAATCATTGGTGAGGCAAATCATAAAGGGGCTATTTTGTCTTTTGTTTTAGACGGTGTACACCCTCATGATATCGGGACATTGTTAGATAGTGTTGGTATTGCGATTAGAGCAGGACATCATTGTGCTATGCCAGTAATGGATTTTTATCAAGTTCCAGCAACAGCACGGGCTTCTTTTGCAATGTATAATACGGAGCAGGAAATAGATGTATTAGTTAGTGCTTTAAGAGAACTAATACAGGTCTTTCGTTAACGAAATGGATCACTATTCCGGTGGTTTTTATTTAGTCCATTAGTTCTTTCAGTAGGTTGTTTTTATGTTTGAAGATTTAAGAGATCTCTATCAGGAGGTTATTTTTGATCATAACCGGAATCCCAGAAATTTCCGTGTTATAGAAAATGCTTCGCGTGAGGTAGAAGGGTTTAATCCGCTTTGCGGTGATCGGCTAACACTGTATTTGAGTATTGTTGGCGGTATCATTGAGGATGCTAGTTTTCAAGGTTCGGGTTGTGCAATATCGACAGCATCAGTTTCTTTAATGACTGAGATTATTAAGGGTAAAACGGAACCTGAAGCGGAACAGTTATTTAGTCAATTCCATATGATGACAACGACAGAGGGTGAAGTTGATCTGGCCTCTATCGGTAAGTTAGCTGTTTTGGCCGGAGTAAAAGATTATCCGGCCCGAGTCAAGTGTGCCACATTAGCCTGGCATACCTTAGATACGGCATTAAGAAATGAAGGGCAATTATCAATATCAACAGAATAAGCAGGCAGAAAGAATATGACGGATTGGGTTAATGTTATTGTCGAGAGTGGTTTAGCCGATAATGAACACATTGTTGTTGATGTTGAAGGGACTGATGTTGTAGTTTTTAAATTGGCTGGTCAATGTTATGCCTTAGAGGATGTGTGCACTCATGATGGAGGAGATATTGCAAGTGGTCATATTGAGGGTAATGAAATAATTTGCCCGCGGCATGGTGCGCGTTTTTGTATTAAAACGGGTCAGGTTAAATCTGCACCTGCTTATGAAGCAATTGAGAGCTTCCCTGTGCGTGTTGAAGACGGAATAGTTCAAGTGCGTGATTCACGTTGGGATTAGAGTATTCTAAGGAATTTAAAAAATTGATGTTACGGTTCAAGAGATAGTTATGTTGGAAGTTAATCCGATTGTTAATAAAATAAATGATTTGAAAAACCGGTGTTTTACCCTTAGGGGGTATCTTTGACTATGAAACGAAAAGTGAGCGGTTAGTTGAGGTCTTAAGGGAATTAGAAGATCCTGCTATTTGGAATAATCCCGAACAGGCTCAAGCACTGGGCAAAGAGCGAGGTTTATTAGAAACGGTGGTCGATACTCTTGATAGTATGGGATCAGGTCTTGAGGATGCAGAAGAGCTATTAGCTTTAGCTGTGGAGGAAGACGATGCAGAGACTTTGTTAGAAGTGAGTGATGAGCTGGCTGGTTTTGAAGAAAAAGTAGTTGGGTTGGAGTTTCGTCGAATGTTTTCCGGGCAAATGGATGCTAATAATGCATTCCTAGATATTCAGTCTGGCTCAGGAGGAACAGAAGCGCAGGATTGGGCAGAAATGCTATTGCGTATGTTTTTACGCTGGGGAGAAAGGAAAGGGTTTAAAACTGAATTGATGGAAGTGTCAGCAGGTGATGTTGCTGGGATTAAAAGTGCGACTGTGAAATTTGAAGGGGATTATGCTTTTGGGTGGTTACGTACTGAAATAGGAGTACATCGATTAGTTAGGAAATCACCATTCGACTCAGGAAATCGTCGTCATACCTCATTTGCAGCTGTCTTTGTATCACCAGAAATTGATGATGATATAGATATTGAGATAAACCCAGCAGATATTCGTGTTGATGTTTATCGTGCCAGCGGTGCGGGAGGTCAGCATGTTAACAAAACTGAATCAGCGGTTAGAATTACTCATCACCCCAGCGGGATTGTGGTTCAGTGTCAGAATGGTCGGTCACAGCATGCTAATAAAGATACCGCTATGAAGCAATTGAAAGCGAAGTTGTATGAGATGGAAATGTTAAAACGCAGTGAAGAACAACAAGCGTTGGAGTTGACTAAATCAGATATTGGCTGGGGGAGTCAGATACGCTCCTATGTCTTAGATCAGTCACGTATTAAAGATTTACGAACTAATGTGGAAACTGGAAATACACAGGCAGTTTTAGATGGTGATTTGGATCAGTTTATTGAAGCCAGTTTGAAAGCAGGTATTTAATTAGGAAAGGGAATGGGGGGTAGATCTCATTGATTATTGAGGCCTATGTGCATTTTTTGAAATTGATCGATACAGGTTTTGTTTGATTGATTGGAAATTTAAAAATAGTTAAAGAAAATGTCAGATAAACAATTAGAAGAACAAGAACAGATTGCTCAGAGGCGATCAAAATTACAAGAATTGCGAGAAAAAGGTGTCGCTTTTCCAACTAGTTTTCGGCGAACAGTCATTGCATCTGAACTATATACGACTTATGAGTCAAGCAGTAAAGAAGCGTTAGATGAACAGCCGATTCGCGTTAAAGTTGCGGGTCGAATGATGACCCGACGAATTATGGGTAAGGCTAGTTTTTGCCATATTCAAGATATGTCCGACAAAATACAGCTTTACGTTGCGCGTGATAACTTGGATGAAGGTTTTTACAACGAGCAGTTTAAAAAGTGGGATATTGGAGACATCATTGGTGCAGAAGGTGTTTTATTCAGAACTAAAACAGGAGAACTGAGCGTTCGAGTAGAAAATATTCAGCTATTAACAAAAGCCTTGCGTCCTTTGCCTGAGAAATTTCATGGCATCGCAGATCAAGAAATTAAATATCGTCAGCGTTATTTAGATTTGATTATGAGTGAGGAGTCTCGTAAGACTTTTAGTATTCGCTCTCAGATTGTCAGTTATATCAGACAATTTTTGTTGGAAAGGCAATTTATGGAAGTTGAAACGCCGATGATGCAATCGATACCGGGAGGAGCAACGGCAAGGCCCTTTGTAACGCATCATAATGCGCTTGATATGGAATTGTTTTTACGTGTTGCGCCGGAATTGTATCTTAAACGCCTCGTGGTAGGAGGGTTTGAGCGTGTGTTTGAAATTAACCGAAATTTTCGTAATGAAGGGTTGTCGTCGCGTCATAACCCTGAGTTTACGATGTTGGAGTTTTATCAGGCTTATGCGGAATACCAAGATCTGATGGATTTAACGGAAGAAATGCTTCGAGGTTTAGCTCAAGAAGTGAGTGGTCAGATGGTGATAAGTTATCAGGGCGAAGACTATGATTTTGGCAAGCCTTTTGATCGGATGACGGTGGTTGAATCGATTTTGCATTTTAATGCGGCATTAACAATTGAGGATTTAAACCATAGAGCAGGAGCTCAAAAGGTGGCAGAAAATCTAGGTATTCCGATCCGAGAGAGTTACGGTCTTGGGAAGATACAAATTGAGATTTTTGAGAAAACAGTTGAACATAAACTGATGAACCCAACATTTATTACTGCTTATCCTGTTGAGGTTTCACCGTTGGCACGAAGAAATGACAATAATCCTGAAGTCACAGATCGGTTCGAGTTTTTTGTGGGAGGGCGTGAAATTGCGAATGGATTTACTGAGTTGAATGATGCTGAAGATCAAGCGGAACGTTTTCAAAAACAAGTGGAAGAAAAAGAGGCCGGGGATGATGAGGCGATGCATTTTGATGCGGACTATATTACCGCATTGGAGCATGGATTGCCGCCAACTGCAGGTCAAGGGATTGGTATTGACCGGTTGGTGATGTTATTTGCTGATGCACCTTCTATTCGCGATGTTTTGTTGTTTCCACTGATGCGGATTAAGAATTGATATGGGTTCGCAGGGGTTAGCGCAATTATTTATTTTAGTGGCATTTGTCACTGCGAATATCCCTTGGTTAAGTGACCGATTCTTAGTGGTTTTTAGCGTCAGACATAAGAATGGTTGGGTGCGTTGGTTTGAGTGGTTACTATTTTATGGGCTCGTTGGGTTGTTGTCAGTCGGTTTAGAGCAGAAATTAACCGGTGTCTGGTACGATCAGGATTGGGAGTTTTACGTAACTAACCTTTGTTTGTTCATTGTTTTTGCTTTACCTGGTTTTATTTTTCACTATGACCTTAAAAAACATATCTGGCGTAAAAGTCAGCATTAATACTGTCATTTTTTAGAAATGATCTTTTCTACGTCGAATCTCGGTAAATATTTCTACATTACTGTTTTGAGTCATTGCGAGGGATTGGGCTAACTCAGAGGAGTGAGTACGCAGAAAAGGGTTGGTTTCTTTTTCTTGGGCAAGCGTACTGGGAATTGTAGGGACATTGTTTTGTCGTAGTAGAGCGACTTCGTTGATTCGGTGCTGTAGTTCAGCGTTATTAGGCTCGAGTAGTTGTGCAAACTGTCCGTTCTGCTGAGTATATTCATGTGCGCAAAACAACTGGGTTGTAGGCGGTAGTGCAGTCAATTTATCCAGCGAGTGGTGCATTTGAATGGCTGTGCCTTCAAATAAACGGCCACACCCCATTGAGAACAAAGTGTCACCGCAAAACAAGAGATTTTCTTCTAAAAAATAATAAACAATATGTCCTAAGGTATGCCCAGGGGTCTCAATTACGGAGGCTTTGTGGGGTCCAATTAGTATGCTATCCCCTTCGGAAACAGTCTGGTCTATACCGGGGATTCGGTTTTGGTCATAGTGTGAGCCAATAATTTGGCAGCCAGTTTGTTTTTTTAAGGTCAGGTTGGCGCCGACGTGATCACTGTGATGATGTGTGTTTAAAATATAGGTTAATTGCCACTCTTGTTCGTTAAGTATTTTCAGTACCGGTTCCGCAATGGCTGGATCTACGGCCGCTGTTTCTCCAGATATGGGGTCATGGATTAAATAGATATAATTGTCATGAAGAACAGCGATTTGTTTAACGGTAAGCATGTTTTTTTGGGGCGTTTTTAGGTGTTATAAGTAAAGTTATAGAGAGTTACTTTTGTTGAATATAATTTAAGCAGTAGTTAGCGGTAAAAGCAATTAGGAGTAGGAGTATTCCAATGGCAAGAGCGAGTTCAAAATCACCTTTGTTGGTTTCTAATGCAATTGCGGTTGTCATGGTTCGGGTGCTCCCTTGTATATTACCGCCTAACATCATGGCAGCACCGACTTCGCCAATTGCTCTGCCAAAACCGGTTACAATGGCAGCAAGGACAGGGTATTTTAGCTCGATCAGTACCAGTGATATTTGTTGGCGGGTATTTGCACCCAATGATTTAAGTGTTGGAAGTAATAACGGGTCAGCGCTATGAATAGCGACTATTGTAAGGTTCATCATCAGAGGAAAAATTAAGACAGCTTCGCCTAGAATGACGGCAGTTTCACTATAAAGAAGTCCTAAACTACCCAGAGGGCCTTGACGACTTAAAAGACCGTATAATACAAGTCCGATCATGACAGTTGGCATGGCCATAAGTGTGTTGAGTAATTGCAACAGGGCTTTTTTGCCGGGGAATGTTGTGATGCCTGCCCAGCATCCTAGAATGATTGCAAGAGTGGAGGCAATGAGGCATGCTGTAACGGAAATTTTTATTGATGTCCAAGCAATCTGGTAAACAGCGGGGTCAAAATTGCTGATAAGTTTGAAGGCAGCAGAAAAAGAATTTGCGAAGAATTCCATAAAGAAGGACTTATTTGGTGTTGGTTTCTGGTGACCAGTGTCCTGATTTTCCTCCAGATTTTTGTACTAACCGAACCGACTGGATGGTCATGCCTCGGTCAACCGCTTTACACATATCGTAGATAGTTAGTAACGCGATTTGAGTGGCAGTAAAGGCTTCTATCTCGACGCCTGTTTTACCTTGCGTTTTAATGGTGCTGCGACAGATTACACGATTAAAGTCAGTCTCAATGTGAAATTGAATATCGACATGAGTAATCGGTAGTGGGTGGCATAAAGGAATAAGTTCAGCTGTTTTTTTACTGGCCATAATACCGGCAATACGGGCAATACTCAGAACGTCACCTTTTTTATGTGAGCCGTTTACGATTAGGGTCAGTGTTTCGGGAAGCATCTCAATATGGCCGCTGCAAATAGCGATTCGTTCGGTGACCTTTTTTTGTCCGACATCCACCATATGGGCGTCACCGGTTTGATTGAAGTGTGTTAAATGGGTCATATGAGTCTCCGATGTCAGATATACTGTTCATTATCTATTATTTTTTAGTTTAAGTGGCTGACTATGTCGATTAGAGTGCGTTATTTTGCTAGTTTAAAGGAGTCGCTCGGTTGTGATGGTGTTGAATTACCCTGTTCTGAGTCATTGACTGCGCACCAGGTTTGGTGTCAGGCGACTGGCCAGGTGACTTTGCCCGATAATATTCTGGTGGCAGTCAATATGACTTATGCTGATCAAAAGACTGTTATTTCAGACGGGGATGAAATTGCTTTTTTTCCGCCGGTAACGGGAGGGTGACGTGGTTATTAAATTAGTAACAGAGGCATTTGACCCTTTTGAGGAAGTGAAGTGTTTCCAGCAACAATCTGGATTGATTGGCAGTGTTGGAGCCACATCAATCTTTATCGGGACTATGCGTGATTTTAATGATGGGGACTTGGTGGCCAGTTTGTCTTTGGAGTACTACCCTGGTATGACAGAAAAGCAGTTAGAAATGATTGTGACTGAGGCGATTGAGCGGTGGGCCGTACTTAATGTGTTAGTTGTTCATCGGGTCGGTGATATTACCCCGGGTGACCCGATAGTCTTGGTGGCTGTAGAAACTTCCCATCGAGGAGATGCTTTTGATGCCTGCCGTTTTGTTATGGAAGCACTCAAATCAAAAGCACCATTTTGGAAGAAAGAACAGTTAGTATCTAAGAAGTCGCGATGGGTTGAGAATAATTCTAAAGGTTACGCGCTCTAGAGGCCGGGTGTTTGAGTAGATTAAAGGAATGAATGATAACAATCGTTATCGGCTAAATATTAATAAGTGATTATTTAAGCTCTGGCGCACACCCAAACGTCAACACGTTGAACACCGTTGTTTTTAAGTATTCTAGATAATTCATTAACCGTGTTTCCGGTGGTCATGACATCGTCAATAATAGCAATATGGGATACGTTGATTTTGTGCTTGATAACGAAGGCGTTTTTTGTATTCTGAATGCGTGATTTAGCCTTTAGATGACTTTGATAATGGGTGGCTCGTTTGCGTTCGATACTATAATGATCAATGGGTATTTTGTGCTGTTGACTAATGACTTTTGCTATTTCAAAGGATTGATTAAACCCCCGTTGACGGTAGCGAGAGTTGTGGAGCGGAACGGGCAAAAGTCGTTGAGGTAAATTTTTATCAGGTGTTATTTCATTGGTGAGTAATTCCCCTAAAAGTCGTCCAAAATAAAATTTATTGTCATATTTGAATGAATGGATAGCGTAGCGAATAGTCCTTTGATAGAGAAAAGGTGCCAGTGTGCTGTCAAAGTAGGGTGGGGTAGTCAAGCATTGGCCACAAATTGATACGTTATTTGCCGGAGGCATTGGTTGTGCGCAGCGAATACAACAATCTTTATTACGCGGTAATGCTTTTCTGCAAAATAAACAAAGGTCATATGGGTTATGACTAGGTTCATTGCAAAAAAGGCAGGTGGGCGGGTAGCAATATTTCTGTATAATATTAGTCCAGTTGTTAATCATTGTTTTTTTTTGGGTTGACGATAAGGTTAGTTTTGTAGATTAAGTATGGTTGTTAGTTTTCTTTTGGGGAGAAAAAATGTCTTTAGATTTAGGTCGCGCGACCACATTACCTGCCGAGGTTGAATTACGTCATGATTGGCAGTTAGAAGAGGTTCAGGTACTTTTTAATAAACCTTTTAATGACTTGTTGTATCAGGCGCAAATGATACATCGACAATATTTTGATCCTAATGAAATTCAGGTTAGCCGTCTTTTGAGTATAAAAACAGGTTCATGTTCTGAAGATTGTGCTTATTGCCCTCAAAGTGTTCGTTATGACACTGAAGTGGAGTCAGAAGCATTAATGCCGATTGATCAGGTCTTGGCTTCAGCTCAAAACGCAAAGGATCAAGGTGCCAGTCGTTTTTGTATGGGGGCAGCTTGGCGCAGACCTAAGGATAAGGATGTTGCTCGTGTTGTAGAGATGGTTCAGGGGGTTAAGGCATTAGGGATGGAAACCTGTGTAACACTTGGAATGTTAACCGATGAGCAGACTGCAGCATTAAAGGCGGGTGGTTTAGATTATTACAATCATAATCTAGATACGTCAGAGGAGTATTATTCTGAAGTGATTACTACGCGTACTTATCAGGACCGGTTAGATACGTTGCAGCGAGTTCGTGAGGCAGGATTAAATGTCTGTTGCGGAGGTATAGTTGGGATGGGTGAGTCGGATGTCGATCGTGCCAAATTACTTTTGGAACTTGCCAACTTACCACAGCACCCAGAGAGTGTACCTATTAATATGCTGGTGCAAGTAGAAGGAACACCGATGATGGGATCTGAATTGTTAGATCCGTTGATTTTTGTTCGAACTATTGCTGTTGCAAGAATTTTGATGCCCAAATCTCGTGTTCGATTGTCCGCGGGGCGCACAGAAATGACTGATGAAATGCAGGCTTTGTGTTTCTTGTCTGGAGCTAATTCAATTTTTTATGGTGAGAAGCTATTAACAACAGATAACCCGGTGACGGCAAGTGATCAACAGTTGTTTCAACGCTTAGGGGTCCATACAGGAGCTACTCAGTTCTAATGTTGTATGACTGCATTTGATTTAGTCAGTCAATTAAAGGCGCAGCGTCAAGCGGGCTTATATCGAAGTCGTCGGGTCATCGATTCGCCACAAGGGGTGATGCTAACTGTAGATGGGCGACGCGTAGTTAATTTTTGTAGCAATGATTATTTGGGATTAGCGAATCATAGCGCAGTTGTAACTGCTTTAAGAGAAGGCGTTGCTCAATACGGTGTTGGTAGTGGTTCAGCACACTTGGTTTGTGGGCATAGTCGTGTTCATCAGCAATTAGAGTGTTCATTAGCTGAATTTACTGGACGTGATCGCGCCGTTTTGTTTTCTACCGGTTATATGGCAAATATTGGCTGTATTACTGCTCTGGTGGGAAGTGGCGATGCAATTTTCGAAGATCGACTCAATCATGCTTCTTTGTTAGATGGCGCGCGCTTATCCGGGGCGCGTTTTAAACGCTATCGTCATGGCGACATCGCGCATTTACAGCGTGTTTTAGGTGCAAGTTCTGGGGCAAGAAAGCTAGTGATCACAGACGGTGTCTTTAGTATGGATGGAGATCTTGCGCCCTTGCCGGAATTGGTTAGGGTAACTCAAGATCAAGATGCTTGGTTGATGGTTGATGATGCGCATGGGTTGGGGGTTTTGGGCGATCAGGGGCAGGGCACGCTTAAACATTATAATTTGTCGCAAGAGGATGTGCCGGTTTTAATTGGAACGTTAGGAAAAAGCTTTGGTACTGCCGGAGCTTTTGTTGCGGGCTCGGAACCATTGATTGAAACAGTTATTCAAAAAGCACGAAGTTATATTTATACAACCGCTTTACCGCCTGCTCTTGCAGCGGCAACTTTAGCCAGTCTTGATGTATTAACTCACGATGGCGGGCGACGTGAAAAATTGTGGCAGCGGATTCAGCAATTTCGTAACGGTGCTGAACAAATAGGAGTGCCATTGACAGGTTCGACAACTGCTATACAGCCTATTTTAGTAGGAGATAGTCATCAAGCCATGCGTTTGAGTTCTGCATTGTTAGCTGATAATATTTGGGTCAGTGCTATTCGCCCGCCGACCGTTCCTTTGGGTAGTGCTCGATTAAGAATTACTTTATCTGCATTACATGAGACTCATCATGTGAAGCAGTTACTGTGTGCTTTGGATAAAGCATGGAGTCAATTGTTTTGAGTCAATTATATGTAGAGAGTTACGGAGTAGGCCCACCGGTGGTTTTGGTGCATGGTTGGGGGATGCATGGTGGTATATGGCGTAAATTTGCTCAACAATTAAGTGTTGATTATCAAGTGATTTGCGTTGACTTACCCGGGCATGGATTTAGTGATCCGATAACATCTTTTACGCTTTCAGCAGTTGCGAATGAGTTAGCTCATCAGGTTCCGATTAAGTCTGCATGCTGGGTCGGATGGTCTTTGGGTGCTAATGTGGTATTGGAGTTAGCCCAAAAGTTCCCGGAAAAAGTCGCCTCAATTGTTCTCGTAGCCGGAAACCCCTGTTTTACACAGGCAGCGGCTTGGCCGGGGATGCCAGTGACTGATTTAGATCATTTTACCGATAATGCAAAGCAAGATATAAAACGAACAATTATGCGGTTTTTGGCACTCCAGGTAGGAGAGGTTGGCAGTTATCGGAAGAACTTATCTGAGTTGAATAGGCAGCTAAAAGCGCGTCCTGTAGCTGATCAGGCTACATTGATGGCAGGATTGACCCTGTTGCGGAATGTTGATCAGCGTTTTATGCTTTCGAGTTTATCAGTACCTCATCTGCTACTTTTCGGGGATCAAGACCCTATTGTTCCCATTGCGCTGACGCAGATTATTGATGAGTCATTAACCATGATTAATTATTCGATAGTTAACGGAGCGGGCCACTTACCTTTTTTGACTCATGAGAATCAGGTTTTAGCGCAATTTACAAGTTTTCTAAAAAAGGTTAACGGCTTATGTTAGTTGAAAATAATCTTAAGTTTGATAAGCGTGCGGTACAGTTTTCTTTTGGTAACGCTGCTGATCATTATAATCACTACGCACTTTTACAGCGTCATGTGGGAGATATGTTGTTTGATCGGTTTGCGGTTGATTTTACTCAGCCAGGTAAGGTGCTGGATATTGGGTGTGGGACGGGGTATTTCACCAAAAAAATATTACCAATCAGTTCAATGGTTTTTGCTATGGATTTAGCGATGCCAATGTTAGAGATGGCTAAGCAAGAATTGGCTGCTCAGCCAGAGTTATTTTATTTTTTGGGTGATGCAGAAGTTTTGCCATTACGATCCGGATCGTTTGATGCAATTGTCTCAAATTTAGCATTGCAATGGTGCCAGGATTTAGGTGCTGTTTTTACTCAGATTTTTCGCATTCTAGGGGCTTCTGGGCAATTATGTTTTTCTACTTTTGGAGAGGGCACGTTGTCAGAATTACGGGCCGCGTGGGCCACAGTAGATCATTACCCTCATGTTAATTCATTTGCTACTCAGAAGGAAGTAAAGGGTTTGCTAATTGCAGCAGGATTTACAAATATTGAGATTAGGACAAAACGCTATCGACCGCATTATGCTGATGTGGTTACGTTAATGCGTGAGTTAAAGGGGGTCGGCGCGCATAATGTTAATCAAGGGAGGCAGCGGGGTTTAACTGGCAAACAGCAATTGAAATCGGTCATTTCAGCGTATGAGGCATTAGAGTCGGGAGTGGCAGGTGTTTCAGCAACTTTTGAGGTTTTAAGTGTGACTGCGCGTAAACCTTCGGTATCACTGGAGAATAGAGAGTGAGTGCGGTTGGACAGGGTTTTTTTGTGACTGGGACAGGGACCGGTATTGGTAAAACGATGTGCACAGTTGTACTCATGCATTATTTTCAAAGCCAAGGAAAAATTGTTTCAGGCTATAAGCCGGTTGCATCAGGGTGTACTCGTTATTCAGGCCAATTGCGAAATCAGGATGCTCTACTTTTACAATCTAATAGTAGTCGTTCACTCCCCTATGACCTGGTGAACCCTTATGCTTTTGAACCCGCTGTTTCACCACATATTGCAGCAAAATCAGTTGATCAGATCATTGATTTATCAGTTATTACTGCTAACTATAGAAGTCTGGCCAGTCAGTCGGATATTGTCTTCGTTGAGGGTGTAGGAGGGTGGCATGCGCCGTTGAGCGATTCAACTGATGTGGCTGAATTGGCAAAGGTGTTAGCCTTGCCGGTTGTGTTAGTGGTAGGTATTCAATTAGGGGGGATTAATTATGCGCGCTTAACCTTTGATGCTATTTGTGCGTCGGGATTATCTTGTGTGGGTTGGGTCGCTAATTGTGTAGAGCCTGAAATGTTGGCACTGAAAGAAAATATTGCAACGGTTAAAGACTTAATATCAGTTCCGCTGCTGGGTGTTATTCCCTACGACAAAAGGATGAACTATTCAGGTTTGTCCAAGGCAATTCAGTGGTAATTTAAATGAGTCAGGGCCCAAAGGATGTCTTGAATAACCCGTTATATACGAATCGTTAACTGAGTTATAACGACATTTGATAATTTTTTAATGGATAAGTGTAGGTATTTTTTGATAAATCTGGTTTGATGCAGTAAAATAAATCGGTTTTATCTAACTGGTAAGCCGGTTGTTGTTGACAGGCGTAAAATGTCAGGTGGGTGTGCTAACGAAGGCGGTTTACCGGTAGTTTTAATAGCGTCCTATATTTTTGGAAATTGATGAATAAGATTATGTTGGGAGATTACTCCGTGAAAAAGACAAAGCAAATTTTTGCGCACCTGTTCTTGATGCTTTTGGGCTTAGGGGAGGCAAATGCAGAGTATGCATTGAATATGCCGAAGGGGGTCACTCGGATCAGTAACGATGTTTATGATCT
>CAZEVO010000028.1:0-16915 GCA_964515235.1 uncultured Methylococcaceae bacterium
CGGATGAGTCCTGTGGGAGATCAGTTGTTTTGATGTGTTTCGTGCAAAGGTCTCAATGATTATTAAATTGCTTCAGCACCGGACTCACCGGTTCTGATACGAATAACTTGCTCTAATGGCGTCACAAAAATTTTACCGTCACCAATTTTTCCTGTACTCGCCCCTTCCACCAAGGCATTCACAGCCGCATCTAAAATCTCGTCTGAAACCGCGACTTCTAATTTAACTTTAGGCAAAAAATCAACCACATATTCCGCACCCCGATAGAGTTCCGTATGCCCTTTCTGGCGCCCAAAGCCCTTTACTTCTGTTGCTGTCACACCTGTTACGCCAATTTCAGACAATGCTTCACGCACATCATCTAATTTAAACGGCTTAATAATCGCTGTAATTAATTTCATTTCTCCTCCTGCACTTTTTTAGTTCATTACATCAGATAAGCACTTATGCAAAGGACATGCCATAGGTAAGCTGTTGAAAATAAAGAGTTTATTTTCTGCCTTTTGCACCAGATTGGTTCGTTTTGGGTTTGCTTCGGTCTTATTTGGTGCGCTTATAATTTAAGCCGTCGTTGTTTGGCTCTGTAGAAATTCATAATACTGATACATTTAGCCTAAATAACTGTCACTTAGATCTGAGCGCCTAGAGAAGCTAAGCTATTGATAATAAAATAATAGTTTATAAAAAATAACAAAAACACAGCATTAATAACTCTTTTAAAAAAAGCCTTATCAGAAATTAACAAACACCTTTAAGAACTCGAAACAAATTGGGGCGCCATCACTTAAAATGCACCATTAAAGTGCAATTTAAACAAAAAAGTGATTTAAATCAGACTCTTATCCACCACAAGTCTTCTAATTATCATTTGAGGATGCTTTTGGCCTCCTCTACCATTGCCAAGAGCGAATGCTCTTTAATGGTTGCCATCAACTCATCAGTCTTAAATTTATGGTGCCGTTCGTAGGCGACCCCGACTTGCTCCATTTCTGCTAACCCTGATTCACGCGCATGCTCGACAAAACCATCATTTTTCCAAAAAAATGCACCCGGCATCGTGGTGGGAATCACTAAGACAAAAAATAACGACCGCCCAATGGCACCGGTTACTAAGACCATTCCAGTTAACAGCCCCAACAGCACAGGACCCATAGCACTCGCAACACCTGTCTGTGCTAAACCAACCGCCAGCAACAAGGCTAAAACTAACAATCCATTGCGAAGCCAAAAACTTTTACCGTACTGGGTGATTTGCCAATAATAAGACCCCGCTCCTTCATTACCCCGTTTCTTCATAGCTCGGGCATGAAAAATATGCCCCACGCCTTCAATAACCAACCCAACCGCCATCACCCAAGCCAAAGTAGCAATAACCGGTTGAACAGTAACCCCTGAAGGTACCACCAAAACCGTCACCACTAGAGGCACCAAGGCCCCATAAATCAATGCTGCTGAGACAAAAGCACTACCGGTTTGCCAATGGTCCCAAAAAGGACGGGCTGGAATTCGATAGAGTTTATACATAAAATAGCCCCCAATCAGAGCACCTAAAACACCCAATCCTGCAAAAGCTATGGCCAGCCATTGGAAAACAGCCATCTCGAATAAAGCCAAACTGCTGTAGCCTAAAAGACCTAAATAGAATATAGAAACCCCGGCAATCTCTCGACTTACCGGCGAAAGTTTTAAATTATAAAAACCCCGATAAAAACGATGCGGTTTACCCAAATGCATATTCAATTGATATAAACCCGTGGTACACATAATCACTAATGTCGCCAATAACACTGGAAAAACAACGGGAGTTTTAAGAAAAGCCAACCGCTCAACACCGCCAATTGTCGCTAAAAGCAACAAAATGAAAGCACCCATGGTCGCCTGTGTGCAAAGGGTAAACACGACATGTGCGCGCTCATGACTGGTGAGTAATTTTCTAAAATTCCAATATTTATCATGACCTTGCTTTTCATCCACAACCGCTTTAAATGGCTCACTATCATGACTCCGGTGATATTTAACTGGTGCTGAGTCCGTCCGTGTCATCTCATGTTTGGTAGGCTTGTTCTGCTGAAAACGGATATTAGGCCGGGTAATATCTGCGCGTGGAAAACCCGGTATTTCGGTTTCCGCTTGCTCACGGTTTTCCGGAATATTCTCAATCACGCCAAAGTCCAACGCATTACCCAAACAGGCTGACACGCAGGCCGGTTTCAATCCCACCTCCAGCCGGTCAACACACATATTACATTTTGAGACTTCACCTTTAACAGGATCTAATTGCGGTGCATTATAAGGACAAACCCAAGTACAGTAACCACAACCAAAACAAATATCAGGGTCTTGCAGAACGGCACCGTATTCGGCAAATTTTGTATAAGCGCGGGTCGGGCACCCCTTTAAACAAACCGGATCTTCACAATGATTACATGCCATTGAGATATTAATACGCTGATAATCAGGGTAAGTACCACCCTCAACAAAGCCGACAGACCGAAAAGCGATATGTGCCGGCACATCATTTTTCTCACTACAGGCCGACTCACATGCATGACACCCGATACAATTATCAGCATTTAAATAAAATCCATGCTGCTTATAACGGTTAGGGTTTTCACCGATGTTACCATCACCATTAATGGTTAAACTTTCACCCCGCAGAACACTGTCTTTTTCAGTCAACTCTATCGACTGTCCATAACGACTTTTTTCTTGGCTTTCAGGGTCTTTTAAAAAAGCGTAATCAGGTTCGCCTTCCCGTACTTTATACATAATTAATCCTTAAAAATATCACCCATATCTACCCAAACCACTTGAACGGTAATGGCAAATACTACTGAAAAAAAAACAAAACCTTTAACCCATTTTCATTAAAATGCTCTGGCTTCCTTATTCAATTGTGCAGCTAACTCCTGATCTATTTTCTCAATACGAACAGCTGCCTGCTTAAAAGCCGGCTGACGCGAGTAAGGATCTAATAAGCCCAGTGTTAATCGATTGACACAATCAAAAAAATGAAAGGGTATAAAAACCATATCTTTAGGCACCCGTTGGGTCAACATGACCAATACCACAGCATCACTGCGTCTGGAAACAACACGAACATAAGATTGGTGCTTAAGCCCTAAAGCTAGAGCTGCATCGGGGTTCATTTCCATAAAAGGTGTCGGGCTGAATTTATTGTTATTGGCAATTTTTCCTGTTCTCGTGCGGGAATGAAAATGCTCAACTAAGCGCCCTGAATTAAGCCAAAACGGATATTCTTCATCGGGTTTTTCATTATTATCCACGAATGGTAATGGAATCAATTTAGCTCTACCATTAGGGTAGCTAAAGGTTGCAGATTCAGTATATAAGCGCTTTCCACCCTTCGGGGGTAACTCACCTTTTTTGGCCTGCTCTTCAGTATAAGGCCATTGTATCCCTTTATGCTTTTCAATTAGGTCATGTGTTAGCCCTGAAATATCGAGCAACCGCCCTTTAGACAACTCCCGCATCTCGTCAAAAACATCATCAAAATGATGTGGGAAATGCATTTTGTCAGCACGTTTAAAACGTTTTGCCAAAGCATTAAAGATATGTAAATCTGTTTTTGAGTGCGCGTACGGCTCTTTAATTTTACGGATAATATTGACCCGCCGTTCGGTATTGGTAAATACACCTTCTTTTTCAGCCCAAATCGCTGCTGGCAAATAAATATGGGCATATTGCGTTGTTTCAACATCCACATAGGAGTCCTGCACGACACAGCACTCTAATTTTTCAAATGTTTTGCGTATTCTTGAAGTATTTGGCATTGAGGTCATTGGGTTCGTACCAATCAACCATAGCCCTTTAATATCGCCCGCCTCAATGGCTGGAAAAATATCGGTTTGGGTTAATCCTCGTTTTTTCGGAAAAAAATCCGGATCGACCCCCCAAAATTTACCAATGTCTTCTCGGTCCTGACTATTTTCCAATAACCGATAACCCGGCAAACCCGAACACGAAGACCACTCCCGCGTCCCCATTGCATTACACTGTCCGGTAATTGATAAACTGGTACCTCCCGGCTTACCGATATTACCGGTTAATAAACTCAGATTATTAATCCCCACGACACCATCTGAGCCGTGGGTACTTTGGTTAATCCCCATACACCAAATATTCATGGCACAACCGGCTTTAGCATAAATTCTGGCAACCGTTCGAATCGTGTCAGCATCGATACCGCAAATACGCGAAGCTACTACCGGATCATAATTTTTGACCTCTGCCGCCAAGGCCTGAAATCCCACTGTATTCGCCTCAATATAACTCCGATCCTCAAGCCCTTCCTCAAGAATAACCTGCATCATGGCATTCATGAGTACCACATCAGTACCCGGGGTAATACACAGGTGAAAGTCAGCGTATTGCGCTAACATCGTCACGCGCGGGTCAATAACAATTAAAGGAAATTGACGCTTTTCGCGCGCCTCTTTAAAACGCCAATAAATAATAGGATGTTGTTCTGGAAGATTTGACCCCCAGGCGATTAAACATTCGGTATGCTCAAAATCCTCATAACAACCCGGTGGACCATCAGAACCAAAAGACCGCTTATACCCTGACACTGCTGACGCCATACACAAGGTCGTGTTACCATCATAATTATTGGTTCCGATAACACCACGGGCCAATTTTCCTAAGGTATAAAAACCTTCCGTTAAGATCTGTCCGGTTGAAACAATAGCAAATGAATCAGGACCGTATTTTCCCTGAATACGATTAATTTCAGCAGCCATCTTATCCAAGGCTCCATCCCAACCCGACTCCTGATAATCATCTTGAATATTGTTACGTATTAATGGTGTTTTTCCTCGACCCGAGGACTCAAACAATTCATGTTCAAAGAGCCCTTTGACACATAACTTTCCTCGATTAACATCGGCATCGGCCACCCCTCTTGAAGCAACAGGCTTGCCTTCCTTGTTAATACCAATTTCAATAGAACAACCCGTGGAACAATAGCCACAAGTTGAATAAGACCACTTATCTATCCCTTTATCTGCAATCTTAATAGGATTTTTCTGGTGACGACCAAATAGCATAATATTTTTTTACAATTAATGATAACTAGGCCCATCAGATTTAAGTCTATGGGCGATAAAAAGTAATTAAAGAATCCTATATAACAGGCACCTTCATACTGCCCTCAGCAACTAACACCGCCTCACCACCTAACCGAAGCGTCATCAACTGGTCTGCCTTTTTATCCATTTCTAAAGATAAGACGCTACGCCTTTTTTTGGCTTCACCACGATCAACTGAGAAAGTATATGTTCCCTCTCTAATATGATCATAAGAACACAGATAAGCCGCCAAAGCAGGCATGGCTGTGCCCACCGGAGGATCATCATAATGGGCGATTTTAGGACCAACCAGTCGACAATGAAAATCGATATCCTGATGCGAACTTTTTCGAGAAAACAACAACACCTCCTGCGCTGTTGTTTGTGGCGCAACCGATTGACTCCAGGCATTAAAGTCAAAACGCGCTTCCCTGACCGCCTCATAACTGTGAACTGGAACCACTAAGTAAGGTGCACCACAAAAAACCAGTCGAGCCGTATAGTCTTTATTATCAATTAGTTCCGGCGCAATCGATAAAATTTGCGCTAGCTCCACATCACGCGGAGCAAACCGATCCACAATAGATGAAAACTGACGACTAAACCGTACAAATTCGGCCTGATTTCCCTCCCCAGTAATAGTAACGTCAATAGGACCTACATTTTGTTGCAAGATTAATGTGGTATGAGTACTTTGCAATGTGACGAGACCTGATGACGCTAAAACAAAGCCTGTTGCAATGATGGGATGTCCTGAAAAATCCACCTCACCATTAGGCGTAAAAACATACATACGATAGCTGTCATCTCGCTCCTTTGGTGGTATGACAAAAACAGATTCTGTTAAGTTCAACTCCTTAGCCATAACTGCCATCTGCCCTTTTTCTAAACCACTGGCATCTGGAAACACCGCTACCTGAGCGCCACCAAATGCCTGCTGAGTAAAAACATCAGTAATATAAAAATTGCAAGTCATCACTACCCTCTTCTTTTAAATTCTGCCAATTGAACCCTGTCACCGTGTAACTGTACCGAATAACACGGCACCTGATCGTTCTGCTCCAGACATTGCCCTGATCGCAAACTAAAATGTTGCTTGTAAAGTGGCGAGGCAACAACCGGCTCACCTTTAATATCCCCGACCATACCCCGCGATAATACATTGGCTTTACCAATGGGATCATAGTTACCAATCGCATAAATTTTATCTTCATTCGGAAAATAAAATATCGCCACTTGCTCGCTATTCACTAAGGCACAAACCCCGGAGTTAGGTTGCAAATCATCAATACTGCAAACATCTACCCATTGCGTCATTTATGCGTCCTCTCTTGGGTTAAACGTGACCATTTGCTCACGCTCTTGTTCATTAGCGGGTCTTACCTGACCACGCTCTTCCACAAAAACCACACGTTCATCCGATTGATCACTATTTACAAAATGCCTAAAACGTTTTAGATGTTCTGGATTCTCTAAGGTGGTTTTCCACTCGCACTGATAGGTCTCAATGACGTATTCCATTTGTTGCTCTAATTGCTCACAAATATTTAATCGATCTTCAATCACAACTGATTTCAAATAATCTAAACCCCCTTCCATATTTTCCATCCAGACCGACGTACGTTGCAAACGATCAGCGGTACGAACATAAAAAGTTAGCACCCGGTCGATATACTTGATCAAGGTTTCTTTATCTAAATTAGTCGCGAATAAATCAGCATGCCGCGGCTTCATACCCCCATTACCACAAACGTATAAATTCCAGCCATGTTCCGTAGCGATAACACCAATATCCTTACTCTGAGCCTCGGCACACTCCCGTGTACAACCGGAGACGGCCATTTTAATTTTATGTGGCGCCCGAAGACCTTTGTAACGATTTTCTAATTCAATCGCAAGACTCACACTATCATCAAGACCAAACCGGCACCAAGTACTTCCCACACAAGATTTAACCGTACGCAATGACTTTCCATAAGCATGACCACTTTCAAAACCCGCTGCAATCAACTCATTCCAAATAGCGGGCAGTTGATTAATTTGTGCACCAAATAAATCAACCCGCTGACCGCCGGTAATTTTGGTATACAAACCATATGCTTTACCGACTTCACCTAAAGCAATCAACATATCAGGGGTAATTTCTCCACCGGTAACGCGCGGTACGATCGAATAGGTACCGTCTTTTTGCATGTTAGCGAGGTAAACATCGTTGGTATCTTGAACGCCTAAGTGTTGCTTTTCTAAAACATACTCATTCCAGTAGGAGGCTAAAATTGACCCTACCGCCTGCCGGCAAACTTCACAACCTCGCCCACGGCCATGACTCGTTAATAATTCATCAAAGGTTTTAATTTCATCAACCATCACCAAGTTATACAAATCTTGCCGGGTATGGGAGAAGTGTTCACAAATATCGGTACTAACCTCAAAACCTAATTTATCCAGCTCACAATCCAGTACTGATTTCAATAAAGCCGAACAGCCACCGCAACCGGTAGCCGCTTTCGTTTCAGATTTTAAGGCCCCCATATCCTGATTGCCGGCGGCAATGGCTTCACAAACCTGCCCTTTACTCACATCATGACAGGAACAAATTTGTGCCGAGGCTGGCAACGCATCAGGCCCTAAGCCCACCGACTCGTCAGAACGACTCGGCAAGATTAATGAGTCAGGATTTTCAGGTAGTTCAATACCGTTTAAACAATATTGCAATAGCGTTCCGTAACCGGCTGAATCACCCACCAGAACGGCGCCCAATAAACTCTTTTTGTCTTCACTCACGACGATGCGCTTATAAATCTCACTGGATCCATCTTGGTAGGTATAAACCAAAGCACCTTGTGTCTTGGCGTGGGCATCTCCAATACTGGCGACATCCACACCCATTAATTTAAGTTTTGTGCTCATATCAGAACCCAAAAAAGCAGCCTCTTTTTGTTCCAAATGAGCCACCACAGTACGCGCCATTTGGTAACCCGGCGCCACTAACCCAAAAATCTGATTATTCCAAAGCGCACATTCACCGATTGCATAAATATCAGGATCTGAAGTCAGACATTGATTATCAATCACAATGCCCCCTCGCTGACCCACTTCTAAGAAACTCTCTCGGGCAATATCATCCCGCGGCCTGATTCCTGCCGAAAAAAGAACAATGTCCGTTTCTAGCTCTTCACCATCAGCAAAACACATTTTATGAATCGCCTGGTCACCATCAACAATCTTCTGGGTGTTTTTACTGGTGTGAATCGTGACGCCCAAGGCTGAAATTTTACGCCTTAACATGGCTGCACCACCCTCATCAAGTTGTACCGCCATCAACCGAGGCGCAAATTCAACCACATGAGTCTCTAAACCTAAATCAGTAAGTGCCTTTGCGGCCTCAAGACCTAACAGGCCGCCACCAACCACCACTCCGGTTTTTGCATTTTTAGCCGCAGTCGTTATCGCTTCTAAATCTTCAATGGTGCGGTAAACTAAACACCCTTCACGATCATGACCGGGCATTGGAGGAACAAAAGGATAAGAACCTGATGCAATCACAACTTTGTCGTACGCGATGTGTTCACCCTTTTGTGAAATGACAATTTTTTTGTCACGATCTATTCGGTCCGCACGGTCGCCTAAATGTAAGGTGATATTATTCTTTTCAAAAAAACCACTTTCCACCAATGACAAATCGTCTGCCGATTTCCCTGAGAAATACTCAGACAAATGCACCCTGTCATAAGCAACACGCGGCTCTTCACAAAAAGTAACCACTTGATAATCAGCATAAGCTGAACTGGCGACCCATGTTTCAAGAAAATTCTGACCCACCATGCCATTACCAATTACTACCAGTGTTTTTTTAACACTCATTCAAACCCCACTCACTCAATTCAAAAAGAACACCTACAGGAGTAAAGCAGAATTCATGCCAATAAAAGAACTGCTGCTTTTTAAAACAACATCTCTGGAATCACTACCGTCTAACCACTAGATAAAATAAAGAAAAATAGTCAATTTTCGATTTAAACACTAAGGTGATGTGAGCCTTTAAAACCTATCCTCTCAAAATCAACCTGACGCACCAACTTGGATCTTTGCGCTTAAATTAAGCACCATAATGACGCTATTACTCAGCAACTTTTTTGACACTGTCTTGTCATTCTTGCTTAAAATAGAAACATCAACTGCATTCAGATAACCGACACATGATGGCTCTTTGGCTAATTGGATTATTAATTTCAACAATCACCTTTCCAGCAAACAGTAAATCCATTACTCTCGAACCCCAACTCGGGCTCCCACAATTAATGACACCGAGTAACAATTCACTCACAACTAAAAAAATAGCACTCGGGCAATTGCTTTTTTTTGATCGTCGTCTATCTACCGACGACACGCTATCTTGTGCCATGTGTCACATTCCTAATCAGGGGTTTAGTAATAATTTCGTCGCCACACCGGTAGGTTACCAGCGCCGTAAAGGAAAACGTAATGCCCCGACCTTACTGAACGTGGGCTATTTGACTCTACTATTTCATGACGGCCGCGCCAAAACACTCGAAGAACAAATCTGGGGACCGCTGTTAAATCACCGCGAAATGGCCAACCCTAGCTCAGCTGTTGTTATTGCTAAAATCAACCAGATCCCTCAATACCGACAAGCCTTTAACGACGTCTTTAAAGCACCGCCTTCAAAAACAACGCTAAGCCAGGCTATTGCCAGCTTTGAAAGAACATTAATTGCTGCCGATTCCCCTTTTGACCGCTGGTATTACGGACATCAAGAACAGGCAATTAATCAAATGGCTAAGAAAGGCTTTAATCTCTTTTCCGGCAAAGCGAATTGTACCCGCTGCCATACTATTGACCAGCACACAACACTGCTAACCGATCAACATTTTCATAATACCGGCATCGGAACTCATGCTAAAAAAGCCAGCACGTTAAACCTAGCCACTCGCGATCTTGGACGTTTTGAAATGACTGGCAACCCCGATGATCGAGGCCGTTACAAAACACCCACACTAAGAAATATCGCACTGACCCAACCCTATATGCATAACGGTAGTATCAACTCGTTAAAAAAAGTTATAGAATTTTACAATAACGGCGGAATAAGTAACCCGCAACTCTCACCCCTGATTCAACCCCTGCATTTAAGCAAAGATGAGATCAACCAGCTCATCGCTTTTTTAAAGACCTTATCTAGCCCACACGTTGCGGCATTGATTGAAAATGTTCAACCAAAAAAGTAACAAAGGTCGACAACTTACTCGGGGTAAACTTACGTTGCAGGTAAGTTGCATAAATCGGAATAGAGTCAGGTCGTATGGCCGGTAAAATTTCCTCAACCGCACCTGCCTCAATCAAATGCCGCAAAAACAATTCTGGCGCCTGAACAATGCCCAAGCCTAAAGTTACCGCTTCGCCTAAAGCACGCCCATTATTACACCCTAAAGCCCACTCTAAACGTAATTTACGAGCCTTCCTTCCCTGTTTGAAAACCCAATAGTCACCGTGAGGTGTATCCAAGTAATGCAGACATTGATGTTGTTTTAAGTCGTCTATCGATTGCGGCCGACCATATTGATGAAGATAATCCGGCGAGGCATACAAACACAAAGGCGTCTCGGTGATTTTACGAGCCACAAGACCAGGATCTGGAATATCCGTAACGCGAATAGCACAATCAAAGTTATCAGCCACCAAATTAACTTCCCCGTTATCCAAGGTTAAAGATACTTTAACATCTGAATAACGAGCTTGATATTCGGTAATTATGGGCATTAACTGAGAACTACCGAAGTCAATCGGCGCAACGATACGAAGCATCCCCTTAACCGTGTGACCGAGTTCACGTGTTTGCTCTTCAAGAGTGGATAAATCTTCCATAATCAACTTACTTTGCCGATAAAATCGTTCCCCTGCTTCAGTTAAACTCATCTGGCGAGTGGTTCTATTTAATAAACTAACACCTAACTCTCGTTCTAACTGTGCAACATATTTACTTATCATCATCGCCGAGAGTTTACGTTCCCGCGCTACCGCAATAAAACTACCTAACTCGACAATACGACAAAAAACATCAATGCAAGTAAATCTATCCATCGCAAAGCCACCCTATTATAAACTTTTAGTTTATTCTCTTTAAAAAATATTGTCTATTTAAACTTTAAGACCTGTAATCTATACTATCCGCCGAGATGGTTGAAGTCGTTTAAAAGCCTGAGAACTAAACCTTCTCCAACTTTTCAAACGACTTTGCTTCCCTTTTCTTAATTCCAATATCATCACACCCACCCAAACACTCCACTTTCCACTTTTCTCTATCTATTTACAGTGATTGCCGGTAAATCCACACCGTCCTCATCGACAAGAGACCGGCAGACTATTTTTAGCTGGCATAGTTATTGCTCATGACTTTATTTTAACTGACAGAAAGAGCACTCATGAGCACCTCCTCATTCAATTTATTTAAAATTAGCGACCCCAAAATAAGAACCTTGCACCTGACTTGGTTTGCTTTTTTTATTAGCTTTATGGTTTGGTTTTCACACGCCCCACTATTAGCCTTTATTCGAGACAACATGGGACTCAGCGACCAAGAGATCAAAGTCCTACTTATTCTCAATGTCGCCTTCACCATTCCTGCGCGCATTATTGTCGGTATTTTGGTCGACAAATACGGTCCTAAACAATTATTCTCCGGCATCCTGATTTTAGGAGGGCTGGTCTCCATCGGCTTTGCCTGTGCACAAAACTATCAACAACTGGCTATTATTCGCTTCTTCTTGGGATTTATCGGCGCAGGATTTGTCGTCGGCATCCGAATGATCTCAGAATGGTTTCCGGCCCGACAAACCGGTATTGCCCAAGGCATCTACGGTGGCTGGGGCAACTTTGGCTCTGCCGGAGCCGCCCTTCTTTTACCCGCTCTCAGCCTATATTTTGGTGGTGATGATGGTTGGCGCTATGCTATTACAACATCTGGCTGCATTGCCATTTTATACGGCATTATTTATTACTTCACTGTCTCCAATACGCCTAAAGGTTCTACTTATTTCCGTCCTAAAAAGACCGGCGCCATGGAAGTCAGCAGCAAAAAAGACCTGTTGCTCTACACCCTCATGAATCTACCCATGTATTTAACCTTGGCCGTACTGATCTGGAAACTGACCGACATTATGCACTGGCTCTCGCCTTTAGCCGCGTACTGTGGTTACGGGCTTCTGACGATTCTCTACCTCTATCAAAGCTGGAAAGTCATTCAGGTCAACAAACCGATATTCACAGCACAACCACCCGAACTATTGCGCTACTCATTCAGCCAAGTTGCAATCCTGAACCTTTGCTACCTGTTAACATTTGGCACTGAATTAGCCGTGGTTTCCATGCTACCTTTATTTTATGTTGACTATTTTAATATTGAACCTATTTTAGCCGGTTTATTAGCCGGCATTTACCCGGTCATCAATCTCTTTGCTCGCCCAGCAGGAGGCTGGTTAAGCGATAAAATAGGCCGGAAAATCACCCTCGTTATCGCCACTCTAGGCATTTCCGCAACCTTCTTAGGTCTTGGGCAGTTCACCGCTGACTGGCCTCTTTGGGTTGTCGTTACCGGCACCATTATTGGCGGCATTTTCTCTAAAGGCGGCTCCGGTGCTGTTTACGCTATGGTCCCCTTAATACAACGTCGAATGACCGGACAAATCGCCGGCATGACCGGAGCTTTTGGCAATATTGGCGGCGTTATGTTTTTAACTGTTTTATCCTTTGTCACACCAGACATTTTTTTTATGGTCATTAGCGCGATGGGTTTTACCACGTTAATTCTGGTGACTCTTGTTCTGAAAGAGCCTAAAGGACAAATGGCCGAAATCATGCCTGATGGCACGGTACATATGATTGATATTTCTAAACAGAATCTAGATTAAACTAATACCAAATTCCACATAGACCTTATAATCAATTTAACTCAACATTACACGCTAATCCACCCCATGCCTACAACCTCACTCAACATCACACTAGGCCAACGCAGTGAAGCCGGCATTAAGGCTGACAATGAAGACTTTTATGGCTACGCGGAACCTAAAGAACCGCAACTGACCCTTAAAGGTGCCAGTATTGTTATTGCCGATGGTATGAGCGCCAGTGACGCCGGCAAAAGAGCCAGCCATGCCTGCGTCATTGGTTTTTTAAGCGACTATTACAGTACACCTGAAAGCTGGTCGGTCAAAAAATCTTGCCAGCAAATCTTATCAGCCACGAACACCTGGCTCTACAGTCAAGGGCAATCGAAATACCAATCCAGTAAGGGCATGGTCAGCACCCTGAGTATTCTCATTCTTAAATCGAATACGGCCCATATCTTTCATATCGGTGATTCCCGTATCTATCGTCTACGTGACGGTACGCTGGAACAACTCACCCGCGACCATCGGGTCTGGGTTTCCGAAGAAAAAAATTATCTCAACCGCGCCATGGGCATTGAACCCCGGCTCGATGTTGACCACCGCACCACTACGCTACTGAAAGACGACATCTTTATTCTGACGACCGATGGTGTCCATGACTTTATTGATGACAAAACGATTAAACAGATCGTAAAAAAATACAATACCCCACAAGAGGCTGCTGACCAACTGATTAAAAAAGCCAGCGCCAATCACAGCGATGACAATCTAACCTGCCAGGTTCTTCGCATTGACGCACTACCCGCTGTCGCCAAAGACGAAATCTTGAAACAGCATAAAAACCTCCCCTTTCCCCCTCTTCTTGACCCTGGCATGATCCTTGATGGCTACCGTATTGAACAAGAACTACACGCCAATAAAAGAACTCAAATCTATCAAGCCTATGACACGCAAACAGACACCCGAGTGATCTTAAAGTCACCTTCTATTCTTTATGAAGACGACCCTCATTATATAGAACACTTCCTTCATGAGGAGTGGGCGGGAAAGCGTGTTAATCATAAAAACCTACTCACCATACTAGAGCCCGACCGTCCTAAAAGCTGCATCTATTATGTTACTGAATTCATAGAAGGTATAACGTTACGCGACTGGATCACCGAGCATCCCAAACCCGATATCAAGGAGGTCATTCAGATTATTAATCAGATTGTCCATGGACTGCAGGCTTTGCACCATATGGAAATGCTGCACCAAGACCTGAAGCCTGAAAATATTATGATTGACAGCGACACTGGTGCAGTCAAAATAATTGACTTTGGTTCGGTTAAAATTGCCGGCATTGAGGAAATAACGCCTCTGGAATTACATCAGGAAAAGAACATTCTCGGAACATTAAACTACACCGCACCCGAATACCACTTTAATCATCGTGGCTCGGTTAATTCTGATCTTTTTTCATTAGGCGTTATCACCTATGAAATGCTCACCGGGCACTTACCCTATGGTAAAGACATGCCTGAAAAACCGACTAAAATGAACTTGTCGAAACTAAACTATGTTTCTAGCTTTCATCACAACCCAATGATTCCGTTATGGATCGATATCGCCCTTAAAAAAGCAACTTCCATTAACCCTCAAATGCGTTATGAACACCTGTCTGAATTTATTTATGACCTGCAACACCCTAACCCTACCGCCCTAACCGGAACACCTCATGTTCCACTCGCCCAAAAAAATCCGCTTATTTTCTGGAAAACTATTGCCGGCTTGCTATTCATTACTAACTTCGTACTAGCCTATTTCCTGATCCAATCATAACCCGCTTGTCATTCACCGAATAAATCATCTACAAGCACATTCTAATTGATCAAAAAGCATAAAACCTCTAACGAGTCCATTGCTTCAATGAGTTTCAACACAATCCTAAACAATGACAAAAAAAAACGGGTGCCTTAAGCACCCGCTTTTCACGTTCGTTGCAACGGTTTTATAATTTACCCGAATCGGTAAATTCAGGATAAGCTTCAACACCACATTCAGAGTAATCAACCCCCTGATGCTCTTGCTCTTCAGATACCCGAATCCCTATTACCAATTTAATAATGCCCCAGACAGCCAAGCTACTGAGAAACACAAAACCTAAAATAGTGCTTAAACCAATGATCTGTGCTTTAAATGTTGCATCTGGATTAGAGAGACACACAGCCAACAGCCCCCACATACCAACCACACCGTGCACCGAAATCGCACCGACAGGATCATCAATTTTAAGTTTCTCCAGATTAATAATTGAGAACACCACCAAAACGCCTCCAACCATACCGATACCGGTTGCCAGTAACGGCGTAGGCGTTAAAGGTTCTGCAGTAATAGCAACTAACCCTGCCAAAGCACCATTTAAGACCATCGTCAAATCTGCTTTACCAAACATCAACTGAGAAGTCAGCAGTGCTGCAATCACGCCACCGGCTGCCGCCGCATTAGTATTAACAAAAACTAACGCAACAGCATTTGCTTCGAAAACATCTGTTACTTTAAGCTCAGATCCTCCGTTAAACCCAAACCAGCCTAACCAAAGAATAAAGGTCCCCAATGTTGCTAACGGCATATTACTACCCGGAATCGGGTGTATTTCACCGTTTTTACCGTATTTACCCAAACGAGGTCCTAACAATAAAACCCCTGCAAATGCCGCGGCCGCACCACACAAATGGACCACACCAGAACCTGCAAAGTCAAGAAAACCTAGCGCATCTAAGAAACCACCGCCCCATTTCCAATACCCTTGCAGAGGATAAATAAAGCCTGTTAAAACAACACAAAAGAGTAAAAAAGACCAGAGTTTCATTCGTTCAGCGACTGCACCTGAAACAATTGACATCGCAGTGGCAACAAAAACAACCTGAAAGAAAAAGTCTGACATGCCGGAATAATAAGTCTCTCCATTACTCGCAATCACATCAGCTGCAACATTATCGCCGCCTAATAAGAAACTTACACCAGGCCAGAAACTATTGACCGCTTCTCCCGGATACATAATGTTATAACCACATAACATATACATCGTACAGGCGATAGCAAACAAGGCTACATTTTTAGTTAAAATTTCTGTTGTATTTTTAGCGCGGACCAGACCGGCCTCCAGCATAGAAAAACCAGCTGCCATCCACATGACAAAAGCACCCATCACTAAAAAATAAAACGTGTCTAGGGCATAACTTAATTCAATTACTTGTTCCACAATATATACCTCACCATAATTATTACTAAATCTTCTTACAGGGCTTCTTCACCTGTTTCACCGGTACGAATACGTACTACTTGCTCCAGTTGACTTACAAAAACCTTACCGTCACCAATCTTGCCAGTATTGGCAGTTTGCGAAATAGCCTCCACGGCGGCTTGAACCAAGTCATCTGCAACAGCGGCTTCCAACTTCACTTTAGGTAAAAAATCAACGACATATTCTGCCCCCCGATAAAGTTCTGTATGACCTTTCTGACGCCCAAAACCTTTCACTTCAGTCACCGTTACCCCGGAAACCCCAACCTCAGACAAGGCCTCGCGAACGTCGTCTAGTTTGAAAGGTTTAATTATTGCTGTAATCAATTTCATCTAATTCTCCGAATAATCTAATTTAGTCAATTTACTCAGCTGCAAATAGCTTGCCAAAAATATAGAACATAGATACAAACCGCTTATTTACAAACACTTAACCACAAATGAAACCCCTTTCCTCTAACTCCAAAGTAGTGAAATAACCCAGGGCACACCACTTTTGTGCGTCATCACTTGAATAAATCCCTTTATTGGTGCATACAAGCAACAAAACCAAGCCCATACCAGCAGCAATACTAGGCTTATCTTCACTCACATATTGATTGTTGCAATAAAACAACTAATGTTACTAAT
>CAZEVO010000028.1:17015-24009 GCA_964515235.1 uncultured Methylococcaceae bacterium
TTAGGTATTGATTTCGGTGGTTGGGTTTCTGCTGGCTTTGCTTGGAACACGGGCGACCCTGCCAGTAACAACAACGGCCCAACGACGTTCAACGACCGTAACCTTGAGTTTCAAATGAACCAGTTAAACTTCTTCATTGAAGAAGAAGCGACTGCAGGCGATAACTACGACCTCGGTTTTAGAGCCGACGTGATGTACGGTACTGACTCAGTGTTCACCCAAGCGAATGGGTTGGACAACAATCTTCTTCCTGAGTCACACTCCAACACGTATGATTTAGCGATTCCGCAAGTCTATGCTGAATTATATGCACCGATTGCCAATGGCGTTCGCATCAAAGCCGGTCACTTCTACACCATTATCGGCAATGAAGTGGTCACGTCTCCGGATAACTTCTTCTACTCGCATGCCTATACCATGCAATACGGCGAACCGTTCACCCATACCGGTTTCTTAGCAGAAACTGCATTAACTGATAGCATTAATATCCGTGCCGGTTCTGTGATGGGCTGGGATAACTTTAACGCTGAAGACAATAATACAAATGATGCCTGGAACTTCATTGGCGGCATCGACTGGACCAGTGCTGATGGGGCAACTAGCCTGACTTTAGCATCAGTTTATGGCGATACAAACGATACCGACAATTACGAGCGTTGGATCTATAGCGTTGTGGCAACCCACGACATCACTGATTCGTTACATTTACTCATTCAACATGACCACGGCATGGAAGAAACCGCTAATGGTGATAACGACTGGTATGGTGTGAACAGTTACTTAACCTATGATGTTAGTGACAAATTAGGTGTTGCTGTTCGTGGTGAGTGGTTCCGCGATCATGATGGCGCTAGAGTAACAGGACTAAGAAACAACTTTAATCCTAATGGACTAGGTGACAGTTACTATGCTATTACCGGCGGTATCAACTACAGCGTTACTAACTGGCTAAAAGTTAGACCTGAAGTGCGTTACGACTGGGCTGATAACAATAATACATTTGATGATGGCAATAAAGATGATCAATTTGTTGTTTCAACTGATGTTGTGATTACTTTCTAAGACTTTGTCCTAAAGTTGATGAAACTTAACGGGGCTTTAGGCCCCGTTTTTTTTACCCGCTCCCTTTTGTTTTCACCTTAACTCACCCCTAAGCAAAGCTCCTAGCTTTTCTAAATCACTGGTTTTCTAATATTCCACCTGATCTTTTTTCAGACGGCTCGCAACATTTCTTGACAAGAACAACCATTTTACTGTTAAATCAATAGCTTACTGATTCAATTCCTGTTTAAAAGAACCGTCTTACCCGCCGCAACTCTACGTCTTTTTCACCGCCCACCCTTGAACGTTAACGAATCCTTTTATTTTTAGAGCAAAACTGTTATCTTAACGGACTATTCGTCGTAGTGAATATCAGTACGGATGAATAATCAACTATATAAAACAATCACTTAAGTTTAGGAGAGGAAGTAAATGTCCGTACAAAAAGCTCTTGAAATGATCAGAGAAAACGATGTTAAATTCATTGATTTTCGTTTTGCTGACACACGCGGTAAAGAACAGCATGTCACTGTTCCTGCTCACACTATTGACGAAGACACCTTTGAAGAAGGTAAAATGTTTGATGGTTCATCGGTTGCCGGCTGGAAAGGCATCAACGAATCTGACATGATTCTTATGCCAGAAGCCGCTTCTGCCAAGCTGGATCCTTTTTTCGATGATACCACGATGATTTTGCGTTGCGACATCATTGAGCCTAGCGATATGCAAGGCTACAACCGTGACCCTCGCTCAATCGCCAAACGCGCTGAAGCCTATATGGCCTCCACCGGCATTGCAGATACCGCATACTTTGGTCCTGAAAACGAATTTTTCGTTTTTGATGACGTTAAATGGGCTGACAACATGGGCGATACTTTCTTCAAAGTTGACTCTGAAGAAGCCGCTTATAACTCAGGTAATGACTTTGAAGACGGCAACACTGGTCACCGCCCTGCAGTCAAAGGCGGATACTTTCCTGTACCCCCTGTCGATTCACTACAAGATATTCGTTCAGCCATGTGCTTAACGCTTGAAGCAATGGGTCAAACCACAGAAGTCCATCACCACGAAGTCGGCACGGCCGGTCAATGTGAAATTGGCTCCTTGTTTAACACCATGGTCAACAAAGCTGACGAAGTGCTAGAACTGAAATATGTTGTTCAAAACATCGCGCACGCTTATGGTAAGACAGCAACGTTTATGCCTAAGCCTTTAGTGGGCGACAATGGTAACGGCATGCATGTTCACCAATCACTTTCAAAAGATGGCGAGAATATCTTTGCTGGCGATCTCTACGGTGGCCTTTCAGAAACCGCTCTTTTCTACATTGGTGGCATTATTAAGCATGCTAAAGCGATTAACGCTTTTGCGAATGCCTCAACTAACAGTTATAAACGTTTGATTCCGGGCTTTGAAGCACCGGTTATGCTAGCGTATTCTTCACGTAACCGTTCAGCATCTATTCGTATTCCACACACACCTGCTAAAGCACGTCGCTTAGAACTTCGTTTTGGTGACTCTACTGCTAACCCATACCTCGCTTTCGCTGCGATGTTAATGGCTGGCCTTGATGGCATTCAAAACCAAATTCACCCAGGCGATGCGGCAGATAAAGATTTATACGACTTATCTCCTGAGGAAGAAGCACAAATTCGTCAAGTCGCATTCTCTTTTGATGAAGCCTTAAAAGCACTGGATGAAGACCGCGGTTTCTTAACTGCAGGCGGTGTTTTCGATGACGACATGATCGACGCCTATATTGAGCTTAAAATGGAAGAAGTCACACGTCTACGTATGGCAACACATCCTGCTGAGTTCGATATGTACTACAGCTTGTAAATGATAAACAGCCTCGGGCAGCCGAGGTTGTTTTACTGCTTTTACAAAAAACGCCCCTTTTTGGGGCGTTTTTTGTTTATAATGAAATTCAATTGTACGCCATTATTTATTTAATCATTCAATCTCGCACCTAGCGACTTAAAAAACAATTACTTAAAACTCTCATTTAAGAAAAAAACAATATTGGTACATTAATTGCTGTTTATTCAATAAACTCTTAATCCTCTAACGGAAACCATAACAGCGTGCACCAAAAAATTCTCGACCACCTTAGTGAAACGATCATGTTATTTGATAATGATCTGAAATTGACCTACATCAATACTGCCGGTGAAATTTTATTTGCCGACAGCGCACGTCACCTCACCGGTCACACAATCGAACAACTGTTCAACGACCCTGATTTAGTCATTAAGAATGATTTACAACATTGTCACCATACCGGCGACACCTTAGTCAATCGGGAAATATCGTTACACCTTGCAAACCAACCTGTCACTATTAATTTTAATATTTCTCCCTTGATGGAAGCCTCTCAGCCCATCGGAGTCATTGTCGAATTGTTGCAAATTGACAAGCATTTACGCTTCACGAAAGAAGAGCAATTATTTGCCCAACAAAACACAAACCGTATGCTCGTCCGTGGCTTAGCGCACGAAATAAAAAATCCATTAGGAGGCCTTCGTGGCGCCGCACAATTACTTCATAATGAGTTAAGCCTGCCTGAACTCAAAGAATATACGCAAATTATTATTTCTGAGTCTGATCGCCTACAAGAGCTCATGGATAAAATGCTTGGCCCTAATACCCCGCCTCAAAAAGAACTTTTAAATATTCATGAAATTCTTAACCGTGTTCGACAACTCGTGCAATCTGAAAATAGCAATATTACCGTACAACAAGACTATGACCCGAGCATTCCACTTATTCATGCTGATCGGAACATGCTTATTCAGGCATTTCTGAATATCGTAAAAAATGCCACTCAGGCAATCACCACACCAACAGGCCAAATAATTTTAGCCACTCGTATTTGCCGACAATTAACTGTTGGACGTCATCGCTATAAATTGGTCATAAAAGCCTCGATTACCGACAACGGCATTGGCATTAGTCCCGACATGATCAACCAGGTTTTTTACCCGATGATTACCAACCGGCCTGATGGAACAGGCTTAGGACTACCCATTGCCCAATCACTCATCAACCAACACAACGGTATTATTGAATGCACCAGTACTCCTGGCAAAACTACTTTCTCAATTTATATTCCAGTGGAGAACAATAATGAATACAACGTATAGTGTCTGGATTGTCGATGATGACAAATCCATTCGTTGGGTTCTGGAAAAAGCTATGCATAAAACGGCAATTAAATCCCGTAGTTTTGATAATGGTGCAGATTTACTACAAGCGCTTGAATTTCAACTTCCCGATGCCTTACTCACAGACATCAGAATGCCAGGTATAAATGGCCTTGAACTGCTTGATCGAATACACAACCAACACCCCGACCTACCAGTTATCATTATGACTGCACATTCTGACTTAGACAGTGCGGTCACATCGTTTAATAAGGGAGCTTTCGAATACCTTCCTAAACCTTTTGATCTGGATGAAATGGTCGCCGTGGTCGAACGCGCCTGCCAACACAAAAAACGCCAAAGCTCTCCGCCAGATACTGGGGTGGTAAGCTCCACTCCTGAGATTATTGGCGAAGCGCCGGCTATGCAAGAAGTTTTCCGCGCCATTGGTCGTCTGGCCAAATCAAATATTACCGTATTAATAAACGGTAAATCGGGAACCGGAAAAGAGCTGGTCGCCAAAGCACTGCACCGGCATAGCCCCCGCTCTAAGAAATCCTTTATTGCATTAAACATGGCAGCCATCCCTAAAGACCTGATGGAGTCAGAATTATTTGGTCATGAAAAAGGCGCCTTTACCGGCGCTCAATCCAGACGTGCCGGACGTTTTGAGCAAGCCCATGAAGGCACCCTATTCTTAGATGAAATCGGCGACATGCCGGCTGAACTACAAACACGACTGCTGCGCGTGTTGGCCGATGGCGAATTTTATCCTGTTGGCGGCCATAACCCCGTTAAGGTTGATGTCAGAATCATCGCAGCAACGCACCAAAATCTTGAGTCATTAGTAGAAAAAAATCTTTTCCGTGAAGATTTATTTCATCGCCTCAATGTTATCCGTATTCATATACCGGTCTTATCTGAACGTAGTCAGGATATTCCTTTACTGATGCAACACTTCCTCAAAAAAGCCGCCCAAGAACTTAATACCGAAATAAAAGTCCTCAAACCTGAGACCGAAAAACTTTTAGCCTCTTTAAAGTGGCCCGGTAATGTGCGTCAGTTGGAAAACACCTGCCGCTGGCTAACTGTGATGGCTTCTGGGCGTGAAATTCATGTCAATGAACTCCCTGAAGAAATATTAATAAACCCTAAGGAAGATGCTACCGTCAATAGTTCATGGGAACTTTCACTTGAAAAACAAATTAAAAAACAACTTCAGACCGGTAGCACGGAAATTGCCAAACACACTATTCCAACCGTTGAGTCCATACTCATCAAAACTACATTAAGCCACACTCGTGGTCGGCGTCATGAAGCTGCCAACCTTTTAGGCTATGGACGAAATACTCTAACCCGTAAGATTAAAGAATTAAAACTAGAACCCTAAAACTAACCCAAAAAAACAGGAGCTCTGCTAAAATCTAAGACCTTAAAAATTCACTGCACCCGAACAACCATGATGCAATCTGAACACCCTTTTGCCCCTTATATCCGTATTCTAGGCAGAGGCCGAAAAGGCTCACGATCCCTGAGCCAAGAAGAGGCCTTTGAAGCCATGTCTTTAATTTTAAACAATCAGGTTGCAGAGGTACAACTGGGTGCCTTCTTAATGCTCATGCGCGTCAAAGAAGAAACACCCGAAGAATTAGCGGGCTTTATTCAGGCCGCCCGAAGCACTATAACTATCTACCCAGACACACCCGCTATTGACCTCGACTGGTCATCTTATGCCGGAAAACGCCGGCATTTACCGTGGTTCTTATTAGCGGTAAGACTCCTCACAGACAACGGCTTTACCATTTTCATGCACGGCGCCCAAGGCCATACTGAAGGACGAATTTATACCCAAAACTTGCTACACACGATAGGCCTACCTGAAGCCAATTCTATCAGACAAGCCCAACAACAATTAGCCCAAAATCATTTTAGCTATCTCTCACTAGAACATTTCTGCCCAAAACTCGCTCAAATGATTAACCTACGCCCCATTCTCGGCTTACGCTCGCCAGTTCATACCCTAGCGCGCATGCTCAACCCTTTTTCTGCAACCGCAAGCATTCAAGGTATTTTTCATCCCGGCTATCGATCTACACATCAGGAAGCGGCGGTTATCCTCAATGACCCACATATCGCCGTGATCAAAGGTGAAGGTGGTGAGATCGAACGTAACCCCGATGTTCCTTGCTTAGTGCAAAGTGTTCACCACCAACAACGCATTGATGAACAGTGGCCGGCCCTCTTCTCCAAAAGACACCGTAAACCAGACACTCTAAATCCTCAACAATTAGCTGATCTTTGGCAAGGGACTTTAAGCGATGAATACGCAGAAGCTACTATTATAGGAACGGCGGCTATAACTTTAAAATTAATCGGTCAGGCTTCATCTCAGTCTGATGCCGAACAACACGCTAAAACCCTATGGAACAATAGAAACCGAAATATAAATGTAACGTTATAAAATTAGCAGATGATCACTTGAAAACATTTTAGTAAAAATTCTTGACTCCTTTCTAGTGGGTATGAAATAGACACTGCTGGCTTAAACCACTATTTTGAAAAAATTAAAATTAATCCAACCCGCGCCTATGGTCAAAACTCTTAACCAAAGAGGAACCAAATGACACCCATGACAAACAGCCTAAAAAGGCATCAGATTTATGAGACCTTCCTGAGTGCTAAATAAGCCTTATAATCAAGCCAACCTTTAACTGTGGCAAAGCCCCAAACACGCTTCGTACGCCCCCTAAAGAATAATGTCAAACACGGCACCTGCGGTTTTATCTCCAAAAAATGTAAATCAGAGGCCC
>CAZEVO010000029.1:0-22559 GCA_964515235.1 uncultured Methylococcaceae bacterium
AAATAATAGTTTTTAAAATAAATCCCAAATGGGCTTGATGTCATCGGGGAGCGGGGCTAAACGTCCGAGTTCAACCCATTTGTTTTTGTCTGAGTGAAAATCAGAACCTACAGAACCATAAAGGCCAAATGTACGCGCAAATTGACTGACCTTGCGTATATCGTCCGGATTGTTATTCCCAGTGACCACTTCGATTCCAGTACCACCAGCCAGTTTGAATGCAGTAAGTAATCTTTTTAGCTTGCTCGTCGTTAGTTTATAACGTAAAGGGTGTGCAATAATAGCTTGGCCGCCTGCATCTGTAATCCAGTTTACAGCGGTCTCTAAGTCTACCCAGGTAGTGCTGACAAATGCTGATTTTCCATCACCTAAATATTTATCAAATGCACCTTGGAAAGAACTCACATGATTGGTATCAAGTAAGTATTGGGCAAAATGTGATCGAGTAATCATACCGTGTCCTGCTTTACTTAAAACGTAATCCATTGCTCCAGGGATTCCTCGTTTAGTAAGTTTTAAAGCAATCCTTTCTGCTCGTTCTAGTCGAGTATGACTTAATGATAAAATACCATTTTGGAGATTAGAAGAATTGGGGTTAATATTAACCCCAACAATGTGAAAACAACGGTTATTCCAAGTCGTCGAAAGTTCAATGCCATTGATTAAGGTTAGATGAGTCGTTTGGGCATAAAAGGCAGCCTCACTTAAGCCTGCAGTCGTGTCATGATCTGTGAGTGCTAAGTGACTAAGCTGTTTTGATTGAGCGCGTGTTATCAGGTCTTTAGGCGATAATGCACCGTCTGAAAAATTGGAGTGGCAGTGTAGATCAATTTTAAAGGTCATTGTTGCTCACCGTATAACTGTGAATAAAGGCCTTTCTGATCAATCAATACATCAGGGTGACCTTGTTGACAAATTTGACCATTTTCAAATACATAAACGTGATCTGTTTGTTTTACGGCGCTCAGTCTATGGGCAATAATGATAGTGGTTCTGTTTTTTAAGAATCCTTTTAGGGCTTTGTGTAAATCATTTTCAACCCTGCTATCAAGTGCAGAGGTGGCTTCGTCTAAAATGACAATGTTTGGTTTAGCAAGCACCATGCGGGCAATGGCCAGACGTTGCCGCTGACCACCCGATAATTTCAAACCTTGACGACCGACTGCGGTATCAAGTTTTTGGTCAAGATTTTGAATCGTAGTTTTGAGTTGAGCAATTGCTAGGGCCTCCCATAATTCATCATCACTATGATCGCGCCCTAAAGTGAGATTGGCTCTGATCGTATCATTAAAAAGGATTGGGTTTTGTAAAACGGTAACGACGTTTTCTCGAATGGTATTAAGTCCAATCTCATTCATAGCTACATTGTTATAGAATATCTGACCTTGAGTGCTGGGGTATAATCCAATAAGGACTTGAATTAAAGTTGATTTTCCACCGCCACTAGCACCGACTAGCGCTACTTTATGCCCTGCCGGAATGTGTATATTAACACCATTTAATATCGGTTGAGAGGGATTGTAATGAAAGTGAAGGTTTTCAATAGTAAGACTAGAAGTATGATGACCAGAGAAAGGGTTTTTACTTTCTGTAATGATTGGTTCTTGTGTTAGGTGGGTTAGGTTATTGAGACGAATTAAAGCTGCTTGGGCACTGAAATAAGCGTATTGAATGCCAAGTATCTCCTGAATAGGTCCCATCATTAACCAAAGATAACCAAAAACCGCGAGCATTTGTCCAATTGAAAGTCCTGAATATAAAACCATTAGCATTGATAGCGCTCGAAAAATATCAAAACCAAATAAAAAAATTATGAAGCTGAAGCGATTAGCTGCATCGTTCTTCCATGCAAATGCAGTTGCAGTGGTTTTAACGGTTTGTGCAGTTTTTCTAAGCTCATCAAAGTAGTGTTGGTCACGGTTACTAGCTCGTATTTGGTGAATAGCTTCTAATGTGTCAGTCAAAGATTGCTGAAATAAGCCGACGGCCATATTTTCATCAGTTTTTAAGGTTTTTATTCGCTTACCGGTTAAGCGTGTGAAATAAATAACAATGGGATTAAGCAGTAAAATAAATAAACCGAGTTGCCAGTGAATCCATAGCAGAATGATAGCAATGCCCGTGATGGATAATATGGAAATTAGTAATTTGCTGACTGTGGAGCCTATAAATGTATCAAGCGTTTCTAGGTCAGTAACTAAATGGGAAATGATGCGTCCTGAACCTAAGGTCTCATACTCTTGCATTGAGGCTTTATGTAGAGATTTTATGAGTCGGCAGCGTAAATGAAAAATGATATCTTTTGAAATGAAGACAAAGCTACGGCTTTGTAGAATGGCAAAACCGGTAGAAACAAGTCGGAGAATGAGGCTGAGCACTAATATCGAGAGAATATAGGCAGTGGGGTTTTGCCATTGTTCCGGAAGCAGGTGGTTCAGTGTAGTTAAGCTTACTCCGGGTTTGTTGAGTAATATCTCATCGACTAGTAAAGGCATGAGTAGGGGGAGTGGTACGCTAGCCAAGGTGGCTAGTATGGCCATGAAATGAGCGCTAATTAATTTCGATTTATGTGTGATTGCCAGTTGATAAATATCGGTCCAAGTAATTTTTTTGGATCCTTGATTAGGTAGGTGAGTCAGCACGATGAGCAGCCAAGGGGTTAATAGGTGAAAAAATGAGTTTAAAGAATTATTCTATCATGGGTCATTATTTATAGGAGGTTGTTGTAGCCCTTGTCGGTTGACGATTAAGGGAGACTCGGTACGTAATACACCACCGTTATCATGAATTGCATTTTGGCCAAAAAACACTTGATTGTTCCATTTGCGTAATTTATTCAGTGTTGTAAGTGGCTCTTTTCCCATTAAACCTGTTGTTGTGTCAATGGTTGTAATTGCGCAGCGTGAGCAAGGTTTAGGGAGTCTGAAGGAGATCTCCCCTATCTGGATTTCACGCCAGAAATCTTCCGCATAGCTTGGGCAGTTAGTGATGACTAGATTGGGTCTGAATCGTGACATAGGAAGCGAAAGATTCATGGCAGAATTTAAGTGCGTTAAGGAATTTTCTGAAATTATTAAAAATGGAAAACCATCAGAAAAGTAGATTTGGTCAGTTGCGGTACCAAATTCTTGGTCAATAAGGCGAGGGTGGTGTTGGGGTTGGTAGACTAATTGACATTTGAAATGTAATACATCACTTAGCCAGTCATCAGCAGTTTTTGAAATCCACCAACTCAGGCACTGATCATTCCAGATGGAAACAGACCGTTCTTCTTCTTTTTTAGGTGTTAAGGATAGTGTTAGGTTCTCAAAACCGGAAGCAGATAATATTAACTGATGCTCAATAATGGCTGTTTTTATAAGTGACATTTTTGGCAGTCGTCGTTGGCTTAAAAAATTGCCTTGTGAATCAACTAGCATCCATTGTCGATCATATTGTAAGCCACGAGTGGTTACCGGCCATTGATTTACCGAGATACCAGCTAAGGATTTGATGGGGTAGAGTATTATTTGATTAAGATAAGGGGGTGTCATAGTATAACTTTAGCGTATTAAAACAAATCAGTTGGTTAGGATAGACTAATTTATTAATCCTGAATAACTTTCGGTTTATAATTTCTTTTAATTTTACTAAATGAATAAGGCATAATAGCCAGCCTAAAGAGTAACGACCTCGAAGTCTTACTAGAGACTGCATTTTTGTCAAAAAAGGTAAATATTCTGAATTATTTTAAATATCGGATTATGATTTTTTCACTTAAACATTTGTTTTTCTTGTGCTTGATTTTTATTCCACAGAGTGCTTATAGCGTCCATCCTAGTTCTGTTAAAATCGTCTACATTTCACAACAGCCATCAACCAAGCCAGCATTATCTAATTTGGATGCTATTCCTGAGGACGAAGGTTTGCAGGGAGCATTGTTGGCGATTAAAGATAACAATACAACTGGAAAATTTACAGGCCATGATTTTGTTCTCATTGAAAAGAAGTGGCCTGGAACTGATGTAGATAACCATACTTTTTTTGAAAAAAAATCATTGATTGTGGCGGCACTTGACGATACTGCTTTAGCGGATATTAAGCCATTAGCGGTCACTAAATCTGCGCTTATTATGAACGTACTTTCACGTACGGATAGCTTTCGTCAAAAAGGGTGTGTAGATTACTTGTTTCATATTCTTCCTAGTCGAGCCATGCGAGCCGATGCATTGGCTCAATATTTATTAAAAAAACGTTGGACAAAGTGGTTTTTAGTATTAGGGCCTACTAAGGAGGACAAACTTTTTGCTCAGGCCTTGAAGCGGTCGGCTAAACGTTTTGGTAGTGTTATTGTCACTGAGAAAACTTGGGAACACGATTATGATGCGCGAAGAACGGCACAAGCAGAAGTTCCCGTTTTCACTCAGAGTGTTAACTATGATGTTTTAGTCGTTGCTGATGAACAAGGTCTTTTTGGTGAATATTTAAGTTACCGAACTTGGATGCCAAGACCTGTGGTAGGCACACAGGGGTTGGTTCCTACAGCATGGCATAGAACCCATGAGCAATGGGGGGCTGTGCAAATACAAAATCGTTTTAAAGCGCAATCAGGACGATGGATGACAGAAAAAGATTATGCTGCTTATTTGGCTATTCGTAGTTATGGAGAAGCAATTATCAGAACCGAATCAGATGATTTAGAGCAAATAAAGGCATATTTGCTCAGTGAGCAATTTACTTTACAGGGATATAAAGGAAAGCCTTTGTCATTTCGCTCATGGAATGGGCAATTAAGGCAACCTGTGTTGTTAGCAGCGGCCCGATCTATGGTTGCCACAGCTCCGATTGAAGGTTTTTTACATCCCACCACAGAACTTGATACGTTAGGCTATGATCAGAGAGAAGCACAATGCTATGAATAGAAATATAAAAGGTTGTAGTCGTGTGTTTTTAGTATTAGGAGCAGTGTTAGGACTGAACTGTGCAATGGCAGAAACGCTTTACGTTACTCTTGAGAAAGATAATGCTGTGGCAATTGTTGACCCTGAGAAGGGGCAGTTATTAACGACGATTCCCGTTGGCCAACGACCGCGTGGCATTGCTCTAAGCCATGATCAAAGGCATTTATATGTTGCAACTAGTGATGATGATTTGATTCAAGTTATTGATGTGGAGTCGCTAAGTCCTGTAGGTGTTCTGCCTTCGGGAGAAGATCCAGAAACCTTTGCTTTACATACTCAGGCAGATATTCTTTATGTTTCTAATGAAGATGATAGTTTAGTCTCAGTTATTGATGTTAATAAAAAACAAATCATCCATAAAATAGGTGTTGGAGTTGAGCCTGAAGGGATTGCAGTGAGCCCTAATGGTCAGTGGGCAGTGAGTGCTTCAGAAACGACTAATATGATTCACTGGATAGATACGGCAAATCATCAGGTGATTGATAATACTTTAGTCGACCCACGGCCACGAGGGGTTACTTTTACAGCAGATAGTCAATATTTATGGGTGACTTCAGAGTTGGCAGGGACTGTTACCATTTTAGATGTTAAAAGCCATCAAGTTATAAAGACTATTACACTGTCTGTTCCCGGTTTAAACGTTGATCGTAATCAACCGGTCGGTGTGCTAGTTGACCCAGAAATGCGCTGGGCTTATGTGGCTATGGGCCCCGCTAACCGTGTTGCGGTTATTAATACTGAAACCTATGCAGTAGAAGATTATCTGTTGGTGGGTGAGCGTGTCTGGAATTTGGCTTTTTCATCGGATCATCGGCGACTTTATAGTACAAATGGCGTTAGTAATGATATTTCAATCATTGACTTAACGCAGCATAAAGTAATCAAGTCAATTAAGGTCGGGCATTTTCCATGGGGGCTTGTGGTAAAACCATGATTAATTCAGTGGCGCTTTCGGTACAGAGCTTGGGATTTTCTTATGGGAAAAAAGCAGCGCTGTCGGAGATTAGTTTTGATGTTCGCTTAGGAGAATGTTGTATCTTATTGGGTCCTAACGGAGCTGGTAAAAGTACGCTATTTGCTTTAATTACCGGTCTTTATCATGCTAGAGATGGCCAAGTAGCATTGCTAAATTATGACATTAAGAAGTCGCCGTATAAGGCGTTAGCACAATTGGGCGTTGTTTTTCAGCAATCTACCTTAGATTTAGATTTAACAGTTAAGCAGAATTTACGTTATCATGCGGCGCTTCATGGGGTCTCACGAAAACAAGCAGATAAAACAATTCAGCAAGAATTAGAGCGTTTTGAAATGTTTGAACGGTTGAATGAAAAAATTCGTCATTTAAACGGTGGGCATCGGCGACGAGTGGAAATAGCCAGAGCTTTATTGCATAAACCCTCTGTGTTATTGTTGGATGAGCCCACGGTAGGATTAGATATGCCGTCACGTCAAGCCATTGTGAGTTATATTCATAACTTGACACAAGAGCAAGAACTAGCTGTGTTATGGGCAACGCATCTGATCGATGAAGTCTATTCGACAGATCAATTAGTTGTTTTGCATAATGGGTTAATCAAAATAACAGGGACAGTTGATGAAGTGATTGCAAAAGTTAATGCTGATGATCTTCAGGAAGCTTTTATGTTATTGACTCAGAAATAAGCCAGATAAGAAATGTTGTTACTTCATTATTTTAGAGCTATGTGGGGAATTGTTGGTCGTGAGTTGTGGCGTTTTGTGCAACAACGGGGGCGATTTATTTCTGCATTAGTTAGACCGTTAATATGGTTATTTGTTTTTGCTGCAGGCTTTAAGTCAGCATTAGGGATTGCAATTGCACCGCCATATGAAACCTATATTTTGTATGAAGTTTATATTACACCGGGTTTACTGGGGATGATTCAGTTGTTTAATGGTATGCAAAGTTCGTTATCAATGGTGTATGATCGTGAAATGGGCAGTATGCGTATTTTATTAGTGAGTCCGTTGCCGCGTGGTTTTTTGTTAACGAGTAAATTACTAGCGGGTACAGCCGTATCGATTGTTCAGTGTTATGTGTTTTTAGGCATTGCATGGTGTTATGGTATTGATCCACCAGTGATGGGTTATTTATGGGTTTTTCCAGCACTCGTGATTTCTGGATTAATGCTTGGTGCACTTGGGATGTTATTATCATCCTTTATCAAGCAGTTAGAAAACTTTGCTGGTGTTATGAATTTTGTAATATTTCCGATGTTTTTTGTTTCCAGTGCCTTATATCCACTGTGGAAACTTCAAGAATCGAATGAATGGTTAGCGCGGGCGGCTGAGTTTAATCCTTTTACAAAAAGTGTCGAATTGATCCGTTTTGCATTATATGGCCAGTTAGAAGTTGATGCTTTGAATTTCACAATTTCGTCACTTTTGTTGTTTTTATTCATAGCAATTCAAGGTTATAATCCTTCAAGAGGTATGATGGTGAAGAAAAAAGGGAGTTAGCAGCACCGGTTGTGGTTTGTTGAATACAATTTGCTTTTTTTAAGTTACATGATAAATTTCTGAACATAATTATAAAGGATAACGAGGGGAACACATGAGTGCTGAAGATAATAAAGAAAAGATAAATGAGGGTAAAGAGCAAGCGACCGCTGCAGTGAAAGATATGATTGCAAAAGTTAATGCGATCAGGTCAGAAAAACCTAAGGTTTTTTATGGTGCTATTGTTGGATTTTTAGTGTTGTATTTTGTGGTTTTTAATGGTCGTAACCCTGAAGTTATTAGTGAAGGAAGTGCTAAAAATTTACAAGTTGGAGCAACCTATGTGTTGAAAAGTCCAAATGCGAATGGTGCCGAGAATGCAGTGACAGCAATTGTTAAAGAGCCTTGTGCATTAACAGGTTGGGATCGTACTGAGAATGATGATTTGAGCGTTTGTCAGGCAGTAGATGGAACTCAGGTTAATATATTAGAATTAAAAGCAGCTTTTGGTGTAGCTAATAATTGTGCTCGGGTTCTCATTGAAAGTGGTAATTGCATGAGCAAAGAAGGTTGGACCTTAGCTAATAATATTGTTGAAAGGTAATTGACAATCGAGTATTTGTATTTATAATAATCGGTTCAAGTTGCAGAGCGGGAATAGCTCAGTGGTAGAGCACAACCTTGCCAAGGTTGGGGTCGCGAGTTCAAGTCTCGTTTCCCGCTCCAAAAAGATTAAAAAGCCGCAGTAAAATGCGGCTTTTGTTTTTTAGGCTGCGTAGCAAAGTGGTTATGCAGTGGCCTGCAAAGCCATCTACACCGGTTCGATTCCGGTCGCAGCCTCCAAAAGCACATCTCCAATGTAGTCATTTCATCTGTTTTTTCTTTCGTGTTGTTAAAAATATTATCGTTTTTAGGTATTGTCTATAATATCTCTACCAGAGAGCTTAGGAAGATCTTTTGATGCGTATACACGCTTTGCCGACCCAACTTATTAATCAAATTGCCGCTGGTGAAGTGGTAGAAAGACCCGCTTCCGTTGTTAAGGAATTACTGGAAAATAGTTTTGATGCAAGAGCAAACACCATCTATATTGAAATAGAGCAAGGGGGCATTGGTTTAATTCGTATTAGAGATGATGGTGTTGGGATAGAAAAAGAAGATCTTTCTTTAGCGTTATCTCGGCATGCGACTAGTAAAATAACATCGCTCGGGGATCTTGAAAAGGTGAGTACCATGGGGTTTCGCGGTGAAGCTCTACCTAGTATTGCATCTATTTCAAGAATGACATTGATATCTAGGGTGAGTGAGAGTGATTGTGCTTGGCGGGTTGTGAGTGAGGATTCACAGATTATAAATACTCTGGAGCCAGCATCAAACCCAGAAGGTACAACAGTAGAAGTACGAGACTTGTTTTACAATACTCCTGCTCGGAGAAAATTTTTAAAGACTGAAAAAACTGAATTTAGCCATATTGAAATATTGATTAAGCGGTTGGCGTTAAGTCAGTTTGAAACTGGTTTTATTTTAAGACATAACCAAAAGGAGGTACTGTGCTTAAAGCCTGCGCAGACCGAATCAGAACAGCAAGAGCGAGTTGAAAAGGTATGTGGAGAAGGGTTTATTGACCAATCAGTTAAAATCAATTTTGAGGCGGCTGAATTACAATTAGAGGGTTGGGTAGGATTGCCAGCGTTTTCTAGGAGTCAATCGGATCGACAGTTTTTTTATGTGAATGGTAGGTTAGTGCGCGACAAATTGGTTATTCATGCCATTAAGCGTGCCTATCACGATGTGCTTTTTCATGGGCGTCAACCCGTTTTTGTTTTATTTCTTAATTTGAATCCACGTTCGGTTGATGTCAATGCGCATCCGACCAAGCTCGAGGTTCGATTTAGAGAAAGCCGTTTAGTACATGATTTTATTTTTAAGGCGCTTTATCGTTCTTTAGCTGAGATAAAGCCCGAAGATACGACGTCGTCAGAGCTGTTAGCAGTAAAACAAACTCCTGGATCTTCCCATCCAATACCGGCTGACTTGCCGCAGAGTCTCTTTCAGTCGCGGTTACCTCAGAATACGTCAAATGATTTTGAAAGATATGCGACCTTGGCTGTTTCTAGAGAAACAACTGAAGCAAGCGAAGTTCAGTTGCCACAATCAGCTCATGATATACCTCCACTTGGATTTGCAATTGCGCATATCCATGATATTTATATTTTGTCAGAAACTGCTAACGGTATTATTTTAGTCGATACGCATGCGGCACATGAGCGAGTTGTTTATGAGCGATTAAAACAGCAAAAAGCCTCTGGCGTTATTCCAAGTCAACCACTCCTCCTACCAGTTCGGTTTCTAGTCACGATAGAAGAAGCTGATATAGCCGAGAAGCACAGTGAATTATTTAATGCCCTTGGGTTTGAGTTAAATAGATTGGCTCCTGAGTCTTTAATTATAAGGGCTATTCCTGCTTTGCTAATGCAGACGAAAATAGAGCAATTATTGCGTGATGTTTTAGCTGATTTACTCGCCTACGGTACGACACGCCGAATAGAAGAAGCCGGAGATGAGATTTTATCGACACTAGCGTGTCACACTTCGGTTCGTGCTCATAGACGACTAACAGTTGTGGAAATGAATGCATTATTGCGTGATATGGAAATGACGGAACGTTCAGGCCAATGTAATCATGGTCGCCCGACCTGGGTGGAAATAAGTGCTCAGGAATTAGATAAGTTTTTTTTGCGCGGTCAGTGACGATGGACCGATTATTGCCGGTGGTTTGTTTGATGGGGCCAACTGCAGCGGGAAAAACAGCCCTTGCAGTTGATATAGCGAAAACTTTTAATGCTGAGATTGTCAGTGTAGATTCTACTTTGGTTTATCGGCAAATGAATATTGGGACAGCAAAGCCTACAATCTTGGAGCAAGATGGGATTCCACATTACCTATTGGATATTCTGGATCCTACCCAATCTTTTTCGGCTGCTCAATTTAGAAATCAAGCATTAACTCACATTAGAGCTATTCAGAAAAAAGGAAAAGTTCCATTATTGACTGGAGGGACGATGCTTTATTTTCATGTTTTATTTAATGGGTTAGTTGATTTACCCGCAGCTGAACCAGTCATAAGGCAGCGGTTGGTTGATCAATTTGACAGGTGTGGCGGGGCGTTTATGCACCGGCAATTAAAGATGATTGATCCCGTTTCAGCCCTACGTATTCACCCAAACGACCCGCAACGTGTTCAACGCGCTATAGAGATCTATGAGATGACAGGTCAGCCGCTTTCTCAACATTTAAAGGACCAAAAGCAGGAAGTCTTACCGTTTTCTTCGATCAGGTTGGTTTTAGCACCTGATGATAGACAAGGATTGCATGAGAAAATAGCGTTACGTTTTCATAAAATGCTTAAAAAAGGACTTGTTGATGAGGTTGATGCGCTTTTTCAACGGGGGGACCTTTCTGAGCAACACCCTGCTATTCGTGCTGTTGGTTATCGGCAGGTGTGGCAATATTTAGCAGGGCACCTGGATTATGAAACAATGGCGTTTAAAAGTATTGTAGCGACTCGGCAGCTAGCTAAAAGGCAGTTTACATGGTTGCGAAAAATGGAAGACACGATTTGGTTTAATTCAGATGATTCGATTAAAAGTGACCTTTATCAGGTGTTGAGGAAATTTTATTAAAATTTTTATTTTAAAGTGACAAGCGTGGCAGTATTTTTGTGTAAGCTTGTTTTGAACTTCCCATTCCCTCTGGTTCTGCCCGCATCGAGTATCCAAGATTACTTTACGCCTATTGGAAAGTATCAGTCCTCGCTTCGTTTTCTATAGTGGGTAGCGATGTGTTTTTAGTTTAATAAATAAGTCTACTGAGTAAACTGATTGCAAAGTCAAGGGTAAATAGGTATGTTGTCAATAAAAATAATAATAAAAATCTAGGGGGTGAAATGTCCAAGTCCCATAATCTACAAGATATTTTTTTAAATACACTTCGAAAAGAACACACACCAGTTTCAATATTTTTGGTTAATGGTATTAAATTACAGGGAAAAGTTGATTCTTTTGATCAATATGTTATTTTGCTTAAGAGTAATGTAAGCCAAATGGTTTATAAACATGCTGTTTCAACGATTGTCCCAACCAAACAGGTTAAAATTCATTCCGATAATGTCGAGCATGGAGATTAGTTTGTGTAATTTAAAATAGGAATCCTCTTTGTTTGATCGCCCAAAGACTGGTGAGCAAGCCGTTTTAGTTCATATGGCCTTGTTCAAAGAAAATAATGACTTAAATGAACTTAAAGAGCTGGTCTTATCAGCAGGTGCTCAACCACTTGCTGTAGTGTCTGGCCGTCGCAATAGGCCTGAACCTAAATATTTTATCGGTACAGGAAAGCTGGAAGAATTAAAAAATACCATACGACAACATGAAGCTAATGTTGTTATTTTTAATCATGCATTGTCACCAAGACAAGAGCGTAATCTAGAAGAAGCTTTAGAGACTCGGGTCGTTGATCGTCAAGGTCTGATTTTAGATATTTTTGCGCAGCGTGCGAAAACACATGAAGGAAAGTTGCAAGTTGAATTAGCGCAATTACAACATTTATCAACACGGTTGATTCGAGGCTGGACACATTTAGAACGCCAAAAGGGTGGTTTGGGGTTAAGAGGGCCAGGGGAGACGCAACTAGAAACGGATAGAAGATTAATTCGACTAAGAATGCGTCAAATTAGAGGGCGCTTGGAAAAAGTAATTAAACAACGCCATCAAGGCCGTATTAAACGTAAGCGTTCTGAAATTCCTTCAGTTTCATTAGTGGGTTACACGAATGCTGGTAAATCCACACTTTTTAATGCTTTAGTAGGTTCTGATGTTTATGCGGCAGATCAACTGTTTGCGACTTTAGACCCAACGTTGAGGCGTTGTTCTTTGCCGAATGATTCTGAGCTTATCTTGGCCGATACAGTAGGCTTTATTAGGCAGTTACCACATGAATTGGTAGCGGCATTTAGGTCGACATTACAAGAGGCGAGCGAGGCTGACTTATTGTTGCATATCGTTGATTGTAATGCCGAAAATAGAGATGAAACCATTGATGAAGTCGATGATGTTTTGAACCAAATAGGTGCAGGAGAAATAAGACAGCTGCAAGTTTTTAACAAAATTGATTTAGCGGATAATATAGAACCAAGGATTGACTATGATAGTGATGGGGTCCCTTTTCGGGTTTGGGTTTCCGCTAAAGAGCGACGGGGGTTTGATTTATTATTGCAGGTGATCGAAGGTATTTATGCCTCGAATCGCATTCGCAAAGAATGTTTTTTGTCATCTGTTCAGGGTGGAGTACGTGCGAGTTTGTATGAGCATAGTCAAATAATTTCCGATCAAGTACTTGATAATGGTGGTTGGCGGATAATAATAGAAATAGAAAAAAAGCATTTGGGCTTGTTAAATACTGTAAATGAAAAAGAAATAGCCTAGTAGTTTGAATAAATGCAGTTTTTCAAGCATAATTATCAAGTTAAATTAGTAGCCAGCCAATATTGTGTATTGGCTACAACGTTGAATAATCTGAAAGTTTAAAAAATGGAGTACTTATGGCTTGGAATGAACCTGGGGATAAAGATAACGACCCATGGAATGATAAAAAAGGCCAGCAACCGCCTGATCTTGATGAGGCCATTCGGTCATTTCAAGAGAAATTAAGTAATATTTTTGGTGGTGGTGGAGCCGGAAGTAGTGGGCAAAGCAAAATTCCAGGAGGTTCTGGTTTAGGTGTTGGGTTATTACTTGTTGCTGCGGCGATACTGTGGTCATTAAGTGGTTTCTATATCGTTGATGAAGGTAATCAAGGTGTGGAAACACGATTTGGTAAATATAGTGAAACCACTGCGCCGGGTTTGAATTGGCATTTACCTTCGCCAATTGAAACGGTAGATATTGTTAATGTTCAGAAACAACGTTTTATCGAGGTAGGTTATCGTTCTGGAGGTCGTGAGCGGGCTTCAGGGTCGGTTCCTCGAGAATCGTTGATGTTGACCAAAGATGAGAATATTGTCGATGTTCGTTTAGCGGTACAATATCAAATTAAAGATGCGGCTAATTATATCTTTAATGTTAAAGATCAAACCGCAACGCTTAAACAGGCAACCGAAAGTGTTGAACGTGGTGTGATTGGGCGTAATGATATGAACTACGTTCTGTTGGAAGGACGGGCAGAGATCGTTGCCGATATTAAAAAAGAATTACAAACGTTACTTGATCGTTATAGTTCAGGAATTATTATTACCGATGTAAACTTGCAGGATGCTCAACCACCTGAGCAAGTTCAAGCCGCTTTTGAAGATGCAATTAAGGCGAGAGAGGATAAGGAGCGGTATATTAATGAAGCTGAAGCTTATCGAAATGATGTGGTTCCAAAGGCGCGAGGTGCGGCTTCTAGAAAGATTCAAGAAGCGGAAGGTTATAAATTACGTGTGATAGCTGAATCTCAAGGTGAGACGGTTCGTTTTCAAAAATTACTTGCGGAGTACAAGAAAGCTCCTGATGTAACACGTAAACGTCTATATATTGATGCCATGGAGTCGGTATTAAGTAATACGGATACCGTGATGATTGATGTTAAAAAAGGTAATAATGTCATGTACTTACCTTTAGACCGATTAGGTCGTCAAGGAGCGCCTAAGGAAACTAGTTCCAGAAATAACAGCAATAATGATCATAACTTAGGATCGAATCGTGATTCGGGGAGTAACCGGACAACAACGCGTGGACGTGAATCAAGGGGGCGCAAATGATGTCGAATAAAATTCTAGTAGGTCTTGGATTGGTCATGTTTGTCTTTATGTCCTGTGTTTTTACAGTACATGAAACGCAAAAAGCGATTAAATTTCAATTAGGTGAAATTATTAAGGCTGATTATGAGCCTGGGTTATATTTCAAGTTACCGTTTGTGAATAATGTTAAGAAATTTGATACGCGTATTTTAACGTTAGATTCGAAGCCAGAGCGGTTCCTAACTTCTGAAAAGAAAAACGTTATTGTAGATACTTTTGTTAAATGGCGAATCGTAGATGTCTCGAAGTTTTATACTTCGGTAGCTGGTGATTCAGCGCAAGCAAATTTACGTATTGATCAGATTATTAAAGATGCAGCACGTAGTGAATTTAGTAGTCAAACAATTAAGTATTTGGTAAGAACCGAACGTGAAACAATACGTGATGCTTTAATCGTTACTGCCGCACCACAAGCGCTTAAATTAGGTATTGAAATTATTGATATCCGAGTTAAACGAATTGATTTACCCCCGCAAGTGAGTAAGTCTGTTTATAGTCGTATGGATGCAGAACGAAAGCGAGTGGCTCATGAGTTGCGTTCAGAAGGGAAAGAGACAGCTGAGGGGATTAGAGCTAATGCAGATAAACAACGTGAAGTTATTTTGGCGAATGCGTATCGTGAAGCTGAAAAAACACGTGGTGAAGGAGATGCTGAATCAGCTGATATTTATGCCCAAGCTTATGGAAAAGATATCGAGTTTTTTCAGTTTTATCGAAGTTTGTCTGCTTATGAAAAAACATTTAGAAGGCAAGGTGATATGCTAGTCGTTGAACCTGATTCTGATTATTTTAAATATTTTAAAAAGCAGAAATAAAATCTAGATAACAATACTTCTTGTATGGTTCTAGTAACCATACAAATTATTGTTTTAACAGCAAAACGCTCCGATTTTTCGGGGCGTTTTTCGTGAATGAGAAATATAAAAAGCAATGACAGACCCTCGTTTATTACCGGATGGTATTGAAGAAATTTTACCTGATGATGCACGCGTTATCGAAGCATTGAGAAGGCGTATCCTTGATTTGTTTGTTACTTGGGGATATGAACGTGTGACCCCTCCGCTAATTGATTTTTTAAGTACCTTGCAGATTGGTTCAGGTCAGGACCTTGACTTACAGACTTTTAAATTAACAGACCAACTTAGTGGTTCTATGTTGGGTATTCGTGCTGATATGACGCCACAGGTTGCAAGGATTGATGCGCATCAGTTAGGGCATGATTGGCCGACGCGATTATGCTATGCCGGTACAATTGTTCATGCCTGCGGTGATGCATTAGATAAAAGTAGGACACCAACTCAAATTGGCTCAGAGTTGTATGGTTATGTCGGGGTTGAAGGTGATCTTGAAATCATTAAATTGATGCTAGAAATGCTCGCTATTACTGGTTTTCAAGAACTTCATATTGATTTAGGTCATGTTGGTGTTTACCGTGGTTTGGTTAATGATGCGGGGTTAAGTTCTCAGCAAATTACGGATTTATTTGATATTTTGCAGCGTAAGTCAAAACCAGAACTTAGTTTGTTTATTTCAGACTTAGATGTAAGCGAAGCATTTAAAGCAATGTTTATGGCTTTACCAGATTTAAACGGAGACCGTGCAGTATTTGAAAGGGCCCGTCAAATTTTAGTCAAAGCAGGCCACGAAGTGCAAGTAGCCATTGATGATCTTGAGCAGGTTTCATCGCAATTAGAACAAGCATTCCCACGTTTAACGATTAGTTATGACCTAGCAGAATTACGAGGGTATCATTACCACACTGGAATTGTTTTTGCAGCTTTTGTTCCGGATTATGGTCGGGAAATTGCAAGAGGAGGCCGTTACGATAATATTGGTATTGATTTTGGTCGTGAGAGAGCGGCAACGGGGTTTAGTGCTGATTTGAATGTTTTAGCACGGTTATCGAAAAGTCATAATGAAAATACATTACCGATAGACAGGGTTTTTGCTCCTCAAGATCAGGACGAATCCCTTGTTGAGTTTATCCGTGATCTAAGAGCTGAAGGGCGTATAGTAATTCAGCAGTTGAGAGGTCAATCTGGAACAGCAGAAGATTATAATTGTACAGCTGTTATTATTAAAGAAAATGAATCGTGGGTTGTTCGCTCACTCTGAGAAGAAAAAATCATGTCAAAGAATGTCATTGTCATCGGTACCCAATGGGGTGATGAAGGAAAAGGAAAACTGGTTGATCTATTAACAGATAAAGCTGATGCTGTAGTGCGTTTTCAAGGAGGGCACAATGCAGGACATACTCTGGTTATTTCGGGGAAAACCACCGTTCTACACTTAATTCCTTCCGGTGTCTTAAGAGAGAATGTTCAATGCTTGATTGGTAATGGGGTTGTATTGTCGCCGAGTGCTTTACTCAAAGAGATAGATGTGCTGGAGCAAGCTGGTATTCCGGTTCGTACACGATTATTAATAAGTGAGGCTTGTCCGTTAATTATGCCCATTCATGTGAGTTTGGATCAGGCGCGTGAGTTTGCTAAAGGTAAACAGGCTATAGGAACGACAGGACGAGGCATTGGTCCTGCATATGAAGATAAAGTTGCAAGACGAGGTTTACGAGCCGGTGATTTATTATACCCGGATGTTTTTGCTCGGAAATTAAAGGAATTAACAGATTATCATAACTTCATGTTAACTGAATACTTCCAAGAGCCCGCTGTTGATTATCAAGGGATGTTAAATGAAGCATTGGCGATGGCAGAGGTCATAAAACCGATGTTAACTGATGTTAGTGAGAAACTTTATGTCCATGAAACCTCTGGTGATCGAGTGTTGTTTGAAGGAGCGCAAGGTGCTTTGTTAGACATTGATCACGGGACATATCCTTATGTGACTTCATCAAATACAACAGCTGGTGGTGCCGCAACCGGTACAGGTCTTGGACCACTCCATTTTGACTATGTGTTAGGTATTACTAAAGCATATTCTACGCGGGTAGGTAATGGCCCTTTTCCTACAGAGTTAGCTAATGAACAAGGGAATCATTTAGGGGTTAAAGGCCATGAGTTTGGTGCAACGACGGGTCGTAAAAGACGTTGCGGCTGGTTTGATGCTGTTTCAATGCGGAAATCTGCACAATTAAATAGCTTATCAGGGATTTGTTTGACGAAGTTAGATGTACTTGATGGATTGGAGAGTATTGGTATCTGCACCGCTTATAAAATTAATGGCGTTGAAACAGACACTGCACCATTAGGAGCTGATTTATATGAATTATGTGAACCAGTAATCGAACAAATGCCGGGTTGGACAGAATGTACACTAGGATTAACGGAGTATGATTTATTACCAGAGAATGCTAAAGCGTATATTAAACGTTTAGAGTGTTTGATCGGTGTAAAAATCACCATTATCTCGACAGGTCCAGAGCGCAATCAAACTATAGTATTAGAACACCCCTTTGACGTGTAAAGTTTTGAATGCCCATTAAAATATTTTGAACGATTTTAATGATTGTTGCTTAAGGTATTAACAATGCCTTGTATTTTATGAAATTCGTAGAGCAAATACATTGGCGATGTAATCGGGCAAGACGGTAAGTAAAAATAATCTCTGCTGGATATTCCTTATGCCGGTGGAGGAATCAATGGGATTAAAAGATTTGGAAACACAAGAAAGGTTTTTCAGTCGTGTGATTTCTGATCCAAGTTGACAATCTTATTTTTCAACAAGTGTTAATAGATAGGGTCTTTCAGGGTTTAAGTGTATACTGTATTCTGATTTCTAAATGAACTTAGGTCATTTTGTCTGATTTACTTCTTTTTTGAATGCTTTCAAGAGTTTTTTGTTACAGTGTTTGTTGGTGCCGAGGAGAGGATTTGAACCTCCACGGAGTTGCCTCCACTAGCACCTGAAGCTAGCGTGTCTACCAATTTCACCACCTCGGCATTTAGTACACAATCTGAGAATTGACAGAGAACTAAACAGGTTCAGTTTTTTTGGTCAATGTTTAAAAGTCTGTTAATGTTCTGTATATACTAAAGTGATGAAAAAAGTTAATCAATGAGTAATAAAAAATCGTCTTTTAATCCAAATCACGACCCTTATGCTCAACGTGAGGCCCAAAAATACCTGAACCCAATTCCAAGTCGGGAACTGATCATAGATTTGTTACGGGATTGTGGTAAACCGCTGACGCAAAAAGCTATCCAAAAAGCATTTACTCTCTTTAGTGAGGAGCAGATTGAAGCATTACGACGGCGGCTTCGTGCGATGGAGCGAGATGGTCAGGTTTTAAAAAATAGGAAACAATGTTTCTGTTTAGTCAATAGTAAGGATTTGATCGTTGGGCGGGTTCTTGGTCACCCAGAAGGTTTTGGTTTTTTGAGACCTGATGATGCGAGTGAAGATTTATATTTTTCACCTCGAGAAATGAAGGCGCTTATGCACAATGATCGTGTAATGGCGCAGGTGATTAATATTGATAGACGAGGACGTCGTGAAGGCAGTGTTGTTGAGGTTCTAGAGCGAATGACTTCCCAGATAGTGGGTCGACTTATTCTTGACAAAGGTGTCGCTTTTGTCATTCCTAATAATCAGAAAATAAATCAAGATATTATCATTCCACAATCTGAAATTAATGGGGCTATGCATGAGCAGATTGTGGTTACGGAATTAATTGAACAACCAACGAAAAGAAATAAACCGATTGCCAAAGTGGTTGAGATTATGGGTGATCACATGGCGCCGGGTATGGAAATTGAGGTAGCATTGAGGTCTTATGAATTACCTTTTATTTGGCCAGACTTAGTCTTAGATGAAATTCATGATTTAACAGCCGAAGTACCTAAGACAGCGAAAACGAACCGAGTTGATTTACGAGAAACACCTTTGATCACAATTGATGGAGAGGATGCGCGTGATTTTGATGATGCGGTATATTGTCAACGTTCAGGAAATGGATGGAGATTAATAGTTGCCATCGCTGATGTTTCTTATTATGTCACTCCGAATTCTCCGTTAGATAATGAAGCTAAAAATCGTGGTACTTCAGTTTATTTTCCTGAACAAGTTATTCCCATGCTGCCTGAAATATTATCAAATGGATTATGTTCCATAAATCCTGAGGTTGATCGTCTTTGTTTAGTATGTGACATGAAAGTGAGTGATCAAGGAGAGGTTACAGAAACAAATTTTTATGAGGCCGTTATGTGTTCTCATGCGAGGATGACCTATACTGATGTTGCAGCAATTATAGTAGATAAGCCGGCGGAGTTACTTGATAAATACCATGATCGCTTAGAAAATATAGCGGACTTATATCAGTTATTTAGTGTACTGAATGAAAAGCGTAAGCATCGTGGGGCGATGGATTTTGATACGCGCGAAACGCAAATTATTTTTGCAGAAAACAGAAAAATAGAGCAAATTCTTCCTAAGATGCGTAATGATGCGCACCGAATGATTGAAGAATTTATGATTGTAGCTAATATCTCTGCGGCTCGTTTTCTTCAAAAACATAAAATGCCTAAATTATTACGAGTGCATGAAGGACCCTCTATGGAGAAGGTTCTTGATTTACGAGTGTTTTTAAATGAATTAGGATTGTCTTTAGATGGTGGGGCGAATCCTGAGCCCAAAGACTATATGGCATTGATGACCCAAGTCAAAGGTCGGTCTGATGCGCATTTAATTCAGACAGTTATTTTAAGATCACTCTCGCAAGCGGTTTATAGTGCCGAAGATAAAGGCCATTTTGGGTTAGCATTAGAGGCTTATGGGCATTTTACTTCACCAATCAGGCGTTATCCTGATCTATTAATTCATCGCGCAATTAAGCATGTATGCCAAGGCTTATCGCCGGAAACATTTTTATATAGTTTCCAAGATATGGTTAATTTAGGAGAACATTGCTCGGCAACAGAGCGACGTGCTGACGAGGCGACTCGAGAAGTAGTCAATTGGCTTAAGTGTGAGTATATGATGGATAAAATTGGCCAAGAATTTTCGGCTATCATTTCGTCTGTTACCGCTTTTGGATTGTTTGTTGAATTAGAAGATTTATATATTGAGGGGCTGGTTCATATTTCTACACTGGGTAGAGATTTTTATCATTTTGATCCAGTCAGTCATCAGCTGACTGGTGAGCAAACAGGTAAAAAATATCGTTTAGGTGACGCTATTAGAGTCATGCTTGCTCGGGTGGACCTTGATGAAAAGAAAATAGACTTTGAACTAACACAGAAAAGAATTAAGTCAAAAAAATCAAAGTCGTATAAAAAGTCGAGAGCTGTTAAAACAATTAAAAAAAGGCGTTAGCATTGAAGGTAACCATTATCGTTGGAATTCATGCGGTTCAGTCGGCATTAGATTATTCAGCTGAAAAAATTCAAAGTGTTTGGGTCGATAGTAGTCGTCAAGATGCTAAATTTCTGGGTCTAGTTAACAAGCTAGTTGATTTAAATGTTCCTTTTCACAAATCAAATAAGAAAACACTAGAGCAATTATGTAAAGGGCGTAATCATCAAGGGGTTCTGGTTGAAGTTGATCTTCCGGAGATTAAATCTGAGAAAAAACTCATGGAGGATATTCGGAGTAGTTCAGAATCGCCTTTTTTCTTGGTGTTAGACCAAGTTCAAGACCCACATAATTTGGGGGCATGTTTGAGAACAGCTGATGCTGTTGGTGTACAAGGTGTGATTTTACCAAAGGATAACTCAGTAGGGTTAACGCCTACCGTCTGTAAGGTTGCGAGCGGAGCGGCTGAAACCGTTCCAGTCTATCAGGTGACCAACCTTGCGCGGATTTTACGCTGGATGAAAGAACAAGGTGTTTGGGTCATGGGGGCTGCTGGTGAAGCCTCGCAAACAGCTTTTCAGGTTGAATTAACAGGCCCTTTAGCTTTTGTGGTGGGCGCGGAAGGTAAGGGGTTGAGGCGACTCACTCGAGAACAATGCGATGTCTTAGTAAAATTACCGATGTTGGGGCAGGTAGAAAGTCTTAACCTTTCGGTTGCAACTGGTATTCTTCTGTATGAAGCATTGCGTCAAAGAGGCGTTGTATAACTGGTGATTTTAAATAATGTTATTTTGCGTACTGTTTTTATCATTTGCATTCAATGGAACATGTTATCCTTTTATTATTTAAATCAGGGTTGGTTTTTTTAGGAGTTTAATTCGTATGAGTAAAAAGTATCGTTCTGTTTTTTCACCTTCAACAGCAAAGGAGCGAAAAGAGAATTTTGAAAGTTATTGGGAGTTTACCCAGCGTCATGGCGGTGAACTATTTGAAGATGATAAAGATTTAGCAGTTAAACGTGAGAAATTAAAATCTTTTAAAGATAACCCTGTCAAGTTAAGAAAACCGCTGGCAGATCCAGAAGCGTTTTATCGTAACTATGTTGAAATGCAGGACGATCCGGCCACTTTAGATCGTATGACATTAATGCTCACCTGTATTTATAAATTTGCCCGTCATGAATGGGTGGGAATTAAAGGCGCTTGGGATGTTGTGCCTGATATGGCTAATTCTCACAGTATTGAGGATAAAATAAGCCGGGTACATTTAGCTGAAGAGTTCTGTCATGTCCGGTTATTTGATGAAATGTTAAGGACTTTTGGGCTTGATAAAGTAGAGTGGGTTCCTTTAAGCCCGTGGAAAGAAAAAGTATATGAGCAATTCCCTAAGTTCCCTGGGTTTTTAATGGATACACCAGCGTTTGTAACCGAATTGATGGGTGTTACTTTTTATTGTCACTTACATGCTCTATTCGATGATGTTTTGGCGGATGAGCCTGAGGTTTGCGAGCGGGTCAAGGCTTTATTAGATGAAATTACAATTGATGAAATGGCTCATGTTGGCCAGCGTCGTAATTTTATAGGGCCGATTGGTATTAAAGTTTCAGAACTTTTGGTGAGTCCTTTTTATAAAATGTTTTTTAACGATATGCCTGAGTTTGATCATTTATTTGACGTTCAACAAATGATTAAAGATGGTCAAGACTTTGATTTCAATAATGTTCCAGAACATATGATTGAGCGTAGCTGGATTCCCTCTTATTGTAAGTTATAGGTTCTATTCCCTTCGTCTTACAACTTGAAGGGCTTTGATTTTTTGAGGTTTCTCTTGGAGCAGTAAAGAAGATTGGATATTAATCCTCTTTACTGTAACGAGCAGTTCTATGGCCGCAACGGCGACATTCAATTTTTTCAACAGTATCACCAACGCTAAAGCCAAAGGTTACTGAAATAACAACATAGTCATGTTCGCCAAGAAGGCAAAGAATACGGCCTAAAAGTTTGGGTAATTCTCTTTTCTTTTCAGTCATCGTAAAAGGTCTTTTTTGATAGATTTTTTTGTTAGATAGAGACCTTTGC
>CAZEVO010000030.1:0-22287 GCA_964515235.1 uncultured Methylococcaceae bacterium
CGAGGTTACCGGTTAAGGTTTGCCGATAGACACCCGATTTTCTTATTCCCCATATTCTGGGAATGAGCCAACGATTCCGCGCTCTAGCGAATTCTTCCAGAGCACGTTGGTTTTCAGGTGTTAGTAAATGTTTGAATGTCAGTAAGACTTGAATGTTGGTTTTATTCCAGTCTCTAAAGCGTCCGTTTAATAATCCTTTTATTCGCGCTAGGGAAGAAAGGTGGCTACGGTTAGAGCCGATAAGATTATGGTTATGTTGGCGGTAGTGAACCGTTGGTGTTGGGTCATAGATGAGAGTGCCTCCCGCACCGGTAATGAGGAGATAACACCACCAGTCATGACTAACTATTGGTTTTATCCCAACAGAGCGTAAGAGAGAAAGCGCGGCTTTATTCAGGACCATGGTATTTCCACCGCCAATATTTTGTACCAGTGCATTGGAAAAAGAGGGGGTTTTTCTGAAAAGAGGGGATAAACCAATAGAGTTCCCGGTCTCATCAATGAGGTAGGTTCGAGAACAATAGATCGTAGGCACAGCGTTTGACAGTGTTTTGAGGTGGTTGACGGCCCGAGACAGTTTGTTAGGCGGCCAGATATCATCTTGGTCAGCAAAAGAAACATAGTCTGCTAGAATTTTCGAGTTACAAAGAAGAGAAAGAAAATTCCGAGCAAAACCCATCTGAGGGCCTGAGATAATGGCCAATTTTTTTTTCTTAAAGTGAGCCTGGTACTTTTTAAGGATAGACATGGTTTGGTCTTTGGAACCATCATCAGAGACCCAAATGCTAAAATTTTCATAATCTTGTGCGCTAATGGAATCTAATTGCGCCTTTAAAAATTGCTCACCATTATAAGTGCAAAGTAAAATAGCGATATGTGGTGTAGAATTGCTCATGATCTTAAACTTTAAGCAGAAAATAATGAATTTCTGGCAGGTGTTTACTAGAAGTCTTGTGTAATTATGTCAGAAAGTATAAGTTGTTAGTGATTTTCTAATGAATACTTAGTCTGAATATTAATGAAATATGATTAAAATAGATCACTTTCAGTGTGGATATGATTCGCTTGGAATGCTAATAAAAAGGTTCTTTGATCTTTTTTTTGCAATTGTAATTTTGTTGATCTTAACTGTACCTATGCTCCTTATTGCTTGTTTAGTACGGTTGACATCAAAGGGTTCTATTTTGTATTGGTCGAAACGAGTTGGAAAAAATGGGGTTATTTTCAATATGCCTAAGTTTCGTTCAATGTCTGTTGAGACGCCTGAACTTGCAACCGAACTTTTAGGTGATCCTGAAGAGTTTTTAACGCCCATGGGGTCTATTCTTCGTCGTACTAGTTGTGATGAACTACCACAGCTTTTTTCTATTTTAAAAGGCGATATGAGTTTTGTCGGCCCACGACCTGCATTATTTAATCAAAAGGAGTTAATTGCATTACGGCAACAACATCATTTAGATCAATTAATGCCGGGATTAACTGGCTGGGCGCAAATCAATGGGAGAGATGCATTATCACTTCGTGAAAAGGTTGTTTTTGATTTAGAGTATTGCCAACGACAATCAATGGTTTTTGATTGTAAAATTTTATGGTTGACGGTGTTTAAGGTTTTTAGACAGGCTGAAGTATTACACTAAAATGATTCTGGCAATAACCCAAATGGTATCATCATCAAGGTTGCTCAAGCAGGGCATCTTAATGCTGAGCGATGCTATTTTTCTTGTTTTTTCTATAGTTAGCGCTTTTTCGTTGCGACATGGCGCATGGCTGTGGCCAACCGACAATTGGAACGAGGTTCTTAGTATTTTAGTTGCGCCTTTAATCGCCTTTCCCGTTTTTATTTATTTTGGTCTTTACCGATCAATTGTCCGCTATATTGAGGTTCGCGCAGCTTCATCAGTTGGTTTAGCAGTTTCAATTTATGCATTTTTCTGGGGGTTATTTGTTTATATTTTCCAGATTTATAGTGTTTCGATTGCGGTTATGTTGATAAATTGGTTGGTCGCATTAGTAGTGATTGGCGGTTCAAGGTTATTTGCTCGCGGTATTTTAAATAGTCATAAATTAAATAAAAACAAAAACTTAAAGCCTCAATCACGAGTAATGATTTTTGGTGCGGGGGAAGCTGGGCGTCAGTTGGCACATGCGTTATGGTTTAGTGAAGAATTTCATCTTTGTGGTTTTGTTGATGATAATAAGAAATTACAAGGACTAGAATTATTGGGTGTGCCTATCCTGTCAATGACTAAGTTAGATAAATTTGTTGCTCAACAGGGTGTTTCTGAAATTTTATTGGCGATCCCTTCAGCTTCGCGTCATCAGCGAAATCAAATTATCCGACGTCTTCAGTATTTACACGTTCGTGTCAGGACTTTGCCAGGATTAGGGGCTTTGGTTAGAGATCAAGTCGGTATTTCTGATTTACATGAATTGGAGATTGAGGATTTATTGGTGCGTGAGTTAGCGGTACCGGATGAAAGCTTATTACAGCAACAAGTCCAGGGCGCTGTTGTTTTAGTCACGGGAGCCGGCGGCAGCATTGGTAGTGAACTCTGTAGTCAGATCCTAAAGCGATCGCCTAAGATATTGCTTTTAGTGGAATTAAATGAGTTTTCTTTGTATTCTGTCCAACGTGAATTGTTAAGTCAATTAAAGTGTGAGGTTGATAGCAAGACGGCTTCAACTAATTCAGTTCGCCTTCTTCCACGTATCATTCCGCTATTAGGTTCTGTTCAAGATGAACTGCGAATGAACGTATTGGTTCAAACTTGGAAGCCACATATTATCTATCATGCAGCAGCTTATAAACATGTTCCACTAGTTGAGCATAATCCAGCTGAAGGATTAAAGAATAATGTGTTCGGGACTTTGACAATGGTCAATGTTGCTATTAACAATGAAGTACCGAATTTTATCTTGGTGAGTACAGATAAAGCTGTACATCCCACGAATATGATGGGAGCAAGTAAACGCCTAGCTGAGATGATTTTGCAAGCATTGGTGGCTGAAAAAAGTCAACTTGTTAAATCGAAAGATCGTTCTCTAATGACAGCACGACAAACGCACTTGTCTATGGTGCGATTTGGTAATGTGCTTAATTCTTCGGGTTCAGTTATTCCGTTATTCAGGAAACAAATTAAGGCAGGTGGCCCGGTGACCTTAACGCATGAAGAAGTCACGCGCTATTTTATGACTATTCCTGAGGCGGCACAATTAGTGATGCAAGCGGGCGCCATGTCTGGACAAGAACATGCAGCAGAAGTGTTTGTCCTGGATATGGGCGAGTCAGTAAAAATCATTGATTTAGCAAGACGAATGATAGAAATGTCTGGATTTAGAGTCAAAGATACTAATGATCCAGAGGGTGATATTGCCATTGAAGTGACTGGACTTCGCCCGGGAGAAAAGTTATACGAGGAATTATTGATAGGCAACAATGTTCAGTTAACAGCACATCCTAGAATAATAAAAGCTCATGAAGAATTTATTGAATGGGAAAATTTGGAGCCTGCTCTGGAATCTTTGAAGATCAGTATTGATAGAAATGATATCAAAGGAATGCAGCTCGTTTTAAAAAAGATAGTTTGGGGATATAAACCTCATAGGGATATTATGGATTGGATAGATATGGAAAAAACCCGATATTCTTCAAGTCATAAAAATTAGTTAATCAGGATTACTATTCAGGTTGTTGAATGGTGAACTTGATTTTAAATCAGAATGCGTTTGCTATTCCTTCCTTTTTCCAAACGATAGAATCGTGTGTCGTAAACTCATGTTTTATCGCAGTTAATAACAATTTATTGCTAATGCAATATTGGCAGGATGCATTAATTTTCTGGACTAGATGGCTACTCTTATGTTTTATCATTTAACTGTTTATGGACAATCATTACCTGCGGCAGTCACGGCAGTATGTTTAGCTGATAATGGCAATCAGGTGATATGGGTTATTGATGGGTTCGAAGGTAGTGACGATTTAGAACTTTTTTTCCCATGGTTAGTTGCAGAGCCAGGTTTAGTCGCGTTGGTAAATGCTAATATTTTATCGGGGCGGCTAACTGTCACAGGAGATATTGGAAAAGGCTCTACTAATGGCTTCTTGCAATATTTGGTTTTGAATACCAATGAATACACTTTTGCTGAAAAAATAGTCACAGTTTTAAGTGAGGTCATGGAAGCCGATAAGATATTAGTTAATCGTTCAATTTTCCCTGTGGGTAGATCTGAAATCTTACAAAATAAAGTTTTAGCGAAATTAGAGAGCAGAGGGGTTCCTTTTAAGTGTCCATTAGTTGTTGAGCCTGATTTTAGGGTAGAAGGTCGTCTAATTGCCGATACGATACGCCCTGACCGGATTATTTTAGGTAGTACCGATCAATCGGCTATTACTCAATTACGTGATTTGTATAGTCCTTTTAATCGACAACGTGATGTGGTGATGGAGATGTCGCCAAGGTCGGCTGAGCTCACTAAATATAGTGTTAATGCCATGTTAGCAACACGTATTAGCTTTATGAACGAGGTTGCAGAAGTGGCGGAATATTTTGATGCTGATGTGGAAGAGGTCCGTTTAGGCTTGGGGTCAGATTCTCGTATCGGTTATCAATATCTCTATCCGGGTGCGGGTTTTGGCGGTCCTAATTTTGCTGATGATGTAGCAACTTTTTCCAAGACGATTCAAGAGGCAGGTTGTGAGGGGCGATTGTTAGAAGCAGTATTGGATATTAATAATAGTCAACGGGAAGTGATTTTCAGAAAAGTATGGCGTCACTTTAGAATGAACTTAAAAGGGCGTACCTTTGCTGTTTGGGGGCTTTCTTATAAACCTCATTCTGAGGGAATTAAAAATAGCCCTGGTATTGCGTTAGTCGATTTATTACTAGATCAAGGGTGTAGAGTTCGAGTGCATGACCCGGCTGCTATGGCAAAAGCTAAAGCCTACTTTGGAGAGCTTACAACGTTAGTCTTTTGTGAAAATCCAGAGGATTGTCTTCAAGAAGCCGATGCTTTAGCGGTAATGACGGAATGGAAAAACTTTTGGACGCCGAATTTTGAGGTGATTAAGGCTGAACTTAAACAACCGGTGATCTTTGACGGTCGAAATTTATACGATCCCAGATTAATGGTTCGCTTAGGGATTACCTATTATGGTATTGGTCGCGGCGCTAAAGTCCCTTAAAATTTCTATTTTACTTGATGGCGACTACGCTAAAAGTTTATAGAACATTTTAATGAAGTGGGTTGAAGTTAGGAGGGTGTGTGAGCAATAAAGTAATGAGTATTGCATCGCTGATGGTGCAAAGCGGCGTTCATTTTGGCACCAGCGGTGTGAGGGGTCGCATTGTCGATATGACCGATGAAGTGTGTTGGGTTTATGCGGCCGGCTTTATTCAATATTTACAAAATCACCAAGAACTAGAAAAAGGGACTGTTATTGCTATTGCGGGTGATCTTCGCACCAGCACCGATCGTATAATGAGGGTGTTATCACAGGCCATTGCCGATCAAGGTTATGTGTCAGTGAATCTAGGAAAAATTCCCTCCCCGGCACTAGCACTCTACGGCTTAGAACATAGTATTGCGACTATGATGGTGACCGGTAGTCATATTCCAGAAGATCGAAATGGAATAAAGTTTAATACTCCCAGCGGCGAAATCTTAAAAGAAGATGAGGCTGGGATTAGAAGCCAGGTGGTTACTTATCCAAAAGAAAAATTTACCCTAACAGGCGCTTTGTCTGAAATAGTAGATTTACCAGCAGTGAACGGTACAGCAAATCAGCGTTATATTCAGCGTTATATTGATTTTTTCCCTGTTAAAGCGCTTATGGGTTTATCTATTGGTTTATATGAACACTCCTCGGTGTCACGAGACTGCCTGTATGAAATTTTAACCGGTCTAGGGGCTAAGGTTATGCGCTTGGGTCGAAGTGATGTGTTTATTTCAGTCGATACCGAAGCGATTCGCCCAGAAGATGTCGCCTTGGCCGCGCAATGGTCCAAGGAACATCGGTTTGATTGTATTATTTCCACCGATGGTGATGGTGATCGCCCCTTAATTAGTGATGAAAAAGGACTTTGGCTTCGAGGCGATGTAGCCGGGATTCTTTGCGCTCAGTATTTGGCGGCCGATGCCGTGATCACACCGGTTAATTGTAATTCAGCGTTAGAGTTATCGAATTGGTTTAACTACACACAACGTACACAAATTGGTTCGCCTTTTGTTATTGTTGGTATGGTCGAGGCTGATACTGAATATCAGAACGTAATCGGGTATGAGGCTAATGGCGGCGTTTTAGTGGGATCTGAAATTGTTAAGGGTGGGCAGCGATTAGCACCACTACCAACGCGCGATGCTGCCATTGTACCGTTAGCTATTTTAATGCTCGCAAAAGAGCGGGGAATTACGATTAGCAGGTTACTTAGAACCTTACCGGAACGCTATACCATCAGTAATCGGTTAAAAGATTTCCCCACCGAACGTAGCGCACAAATTTTAAGTCCTTTTTTAACCTTACCACTGGAAGAGAGCCTAGAGCGGGCCGAGCAATTAGTCGGTGATCTGGCAGGTGTTCCCGTAGCGCTTAATAGTACCGATGGCGTACGGATAACTTTTGAATCCGGCGATATTATTCATTTTCGCTCTTCAGGCAATGCGCCGGAACTGCGTTGTTATACGGAGTCTGTAACAGAATTAAGAGCTATGGCATTAAACACTTCGTGTATAGCGTTAATGGAAAGTTGGCGGGCGGAGTTGTGTTAGTTAATGACGACCTAGCGACACGAAGACTTTATTCTACCGACGCTTCTATTTATGAGGAACTTCCACAATCAGTCGCTTTTCCTAAAAACACAAAAGAGTGTGTCGCTCTAGTTAAAGCGGCAAGCAAAAATAAAACGCCGTTGATCTTTCGAGCAGCCGGTACCAGTATTGCTGGGCAATGTGTCGGCGGTGGTCAAATTGTTGATGTTTCGAGGTTCTTGACCGGTATTTTAGGTGAACCTAAAAACCATACCATTAAGGTGCAACCGGGCGTTATTCACAGCGATTTAAACTCATTTTTAAAACCGTTTAATCTTAAATTTGCGCCTGAAATTTCAACCTCTAATCGCTGTATGATCGGCGGGATGATCGGTAACAATGCTGCTGGCAGTCATTCGGTGGTTTACGGCACCACACGGGAGAATGTAGTTACCATTGAGGCGCTCTTAAGCGATGGCAGTGTGGTCGAATTTGGACCAATGACTGACGATGAACTAAGTGCAAAATGTACGCTTAAAACACTGGAGGGGGAAATCTATCGAACCGTTACCGGTGTTATCAAGCAACACCGGGCCCAAATTTTAAAGAGTTACCCTAAGCCTGAAATTATTCGCCGAAATACCGGTTACCCGTTAGATGTTTTAGCGAAAGGTCAACCCTGGGTTAAGAGCGGTCCGAAATTTAATTTAGCGTCTTTTTTATGCGGCAGTGAAGGCACGCTGGCCTTAACGCTTTCAGCCACGCTTAAGCTAGTTGAAATTCCCAAAGTCAAAGGACTTGCCTGTATTCATTTTTCATCGCTCGAACAAGCGATGGCGGCAACCTCTGCGATTTTAAAGCATCAGCCGGCAGCGATTGAGTTGATGGATAAAAGGCTGTTAGCGTTAACCGAAAATCATATCGCGCATCGGTCTAATCGGCAATGGATTGAAGGCGCGCCCGAGGCGGTTTTAGCGGTTGAGTTTTTTTGCGATTCAGATGCTGAAATTACAGCATGTTTTAAAAAATTAATAGCTGATCTTAAACAACGTCAATTAGGCTACGCCTACCCTGTTATTGCAAAGGAAAATGTAGCTAAAGTCTGGGCGATTCGAAAAGCAGGCTTAGGCTTGTTGATGGGTGTTGGCCAATTAAAAAAACCGATTGCTGTAATAGAAGATAGCGCCGTTGCACCGAGTGATTTACTGAGCTATACAACAGCGATTAGCGCCATTATGGCGCGCGAGAAGATTAACTGTGTCTACTACGGTCATGCTTCGGTGGGGTTGTTGCATTTGCGTCCTGAGTTGGATTTGGCCAAAGCTGAAGACCGGTTGCTATTTACGACATTGGCTGAACAAATCGCTGATTTAGTCAAAAGTTTTAGTGGTTCTTTATCCGGCGAACATGGCGATGGACGCCTTCGAGGCCCTTTTTTGGAAAAGATGGTTGGGGCTGAACTCTACAAATCCCATTTGGAAATAAAAAAAACCTTTGATCCGGGTGCTATTTTTAATCCCGGTAAAATTTTAACTACAGAGGCCATTGACCAACCTCTTCGGGTTTCAAAATCTGGTCTTCAATGGCAAGGTGAAACAGGGTTTGACTGGACTAGTGGCCTAGGGCTTCCTGCAGTGGTTAATAAGTGTAATGGTGCGGCAGTCTGTCGTAAAAGCGCTGGTGATGGGATGCTTTGTCCATCGTACCACGCCACAGGGGAGGAACTTTATAATCCCCGAGGGCGCTCAAACCTGCTTCGTTTTTTATTGCGCTCAGGGAATGACTTTAAACAAGAATTGTTAAACCCAGCCTTAGTCAAATCGATGGACTATTGCTTGTCGTGTAAGGCTTGTCAATCTGAGTGCCCTGCAAGCGTTGATATGGCGCGGTTAAAGGTCGAATATTTATACCAGCGTAGGCTTAACCATGGCTTATCGTTTAAAGATCGGTTAGTACGTTTTTACCCCTACTTTTTAAAGTGGGGTTCTATTGTTCCAGTGTTCTTCAATAAGCTGCAAAACAATGTTTTTTTTAAGAAAATAGTAGGTGTTTCACCACAGCGTCAATTACCTGACTTTCCTCTAGTGCCTGGCATAAAAGAGATTGAAGCGTCGCTAAAGGTACAAAGAGGTAAGCGAAATGTGATTTTGCTGGTTGATATTTTTAACCAATACCAAAGTCCACAGGTGTCAAGTGATGCATTAAGGTTTTTGCAAGCACTGGGTCTTACAGTGCACCCTATTTTAATGAAAGCATCTCCTCGGTTATTAATTAGTCAAGGATTGTTACCCGAGGCCAAGGTTGCATTGAATCAATTACAAGAACAACTCAAGGGCTTGCCTTCTGACTTTCCGATTATTGGTCTTGAACCTTCTGAGTTATTGGTTTTACGGGATGAATTAGCTGATTTAGTCACTAGAGATGAAAAAGTTCATGGCCTGCAATTAAAAGAGCGGGCGCTGTTGTTGGAAGAGTTTTTGGCCCAAAATATTTTTGATAAACAGATAGAAATTCAACAATTTAAATCTAAGTTCAAAAAAGATCCTATTACTGTTGCGATTCATCACCATTGCCATCAAAAAGCATTGGTAGGCATAGAACCTACAAGATTTTTATTTGAAATTTTACCTGGAGTGCGTTTTAAAAACTTAAGAACAGGGTGTTGTGGCATGGCAGGTCAATTTGGATATGAGAACCCAGAATTGTCAGAAAAAGTGGCTAAAACTAGTTTTCTACCTGAGATTTTTACATTGGACAAGGAAAGTCTTTTAATTGCATCAGGGTTCAGTTGCAGAGCACAGGCAGATATACTGACTCAGATCAAGTCGGTACATTTGGCAACTTTTTTAGTGAGTCGTTTAAATGTCGATTAGCTATATGGTTTTGTTTCGATCTTTAAAGTTAGTCTTTGTTCATGGGGTTATTTTTGATTAATGTGATTTTGAAAGCGACCGTAATGCAACAAGATAGTTGGCAGGATTAAAAGGTTTAAAACCGTTGAGGTGACTAAACCGCCAATAATAATTGCTGCCATCGGTCCCATGATTTCACGGCCAGCATTGTCGCTGTTAATCGCTAACGGTAACATCGCTAAAATAGTCACTAAAGCAGTCATTAAGATCGAAGGTAGGCGCTGCTGCGCACCTAATAATACGGTGTCAAAATTCCACGGATGATTTTCTTGTTGTACTAATTGTTGGTAGTGCGAAATAAGCATAATACTGTTTCTAACGGTAATGCCAAACAGAGTAATAAAACCAACGACCGAGCCAATCGATAAGGTTGCTCCGGTGATCAAAACTGCCACGACGCCACCAATGAGAGAGAAAGGAATATTAGCTAAAGTAAGTAAAGTTAGGCGTGTACTTCCTAGCGCTAAATAAATCAGCAGTAAAATACCGGCGCTGGCGAGTAGTGAATACAGTATAAGTTCTTCCCTAGCCTTGTTTTGGGCTATGGCCGAACCGGTAAACTCAGGGTAGTTGGTGTTATCAAATACAATCTCTTGAAAGATTTTATTTTTAAGTTTTTTGATAAAGCCACCGAGGTCGCTACTGTTGACATGACAGGTCACAGTTTGCAGACGTTGCGCACCTTGGTGCAAAATATTGTAACGGCCGGTGGTAGTGGAGACCGTTGCCAGTTCTCCTAGAGGAATCAGGGCGCCGCTTGCACTTCGAATAGGGAGTTGGCTGATTAAATGAGGTTGTTCTTTGAGTCTTGGGTGCAGATTAACGACAATATCATAGGTTTGATAGCCTGATAATCCTTGGCCGACCTGTGCGCCATGGTAAGCGGTGCTAATCGTTTGTGAAACTTGTTGTGGACTAATTCCCCAAAGGGTTAATTGGTCAAGGTTTAGTTGAATAGATAAAGTTGGCGCAGCAGAAGTTGAGCGTAGTTGGATATCGCTGGCCTCTGGAAAGCTAGCCATAATATCAGCAATGTGTTGAGCTTTTAAATTCAAGGTGTTTAAATTGTTACCATAGAGGTTAACGACTACGGGTGCCGTGTACCCTGAGATGGTTTCATCCACTCGTTCAATTAAAAAGGTATTAGCTTCATATAAAATACCGGGGAAGGCCGCGAGGGTTTCACGAAGTTGGTCCAAAACAGTTTGCTGACTTGCTCCTGAAAGGGGGGCTAAGCGGACTTCAAATTCACTGTAATGACTGCCATAGGTATCAGCACCGCGTTCGGCACGTCCAGCCCATTGGGAGACGGACTCAATGCCGTCAATAGCTTTTATTTGTTGGGTTAGTTGCTGGCCGATTCGGATTGATTCAGTCAGAGATGTTCCCGGGATGCTGGTTGTATGAACGATATAGTGGCCTTCTCGAAGTTCAGGTAAGAATTTGGTCCCTAAACTTAAAAGCACTAAAGAACCAATTAAACAGGTACTGACTGAAAGGGCAATTAATGGTTTTGAGTGTTGACTGATATACGTTAGCAAGCGGTGATAACGTGGCTGTAGATAGTTGATAACGGGGGGTGTCGGTGTTTGGCGAGTGGTATTCTTAAGTAGCGCAAAACATAGAGCCGGTGTCAGGGTTAGAGCAACTAACAGCGACATTAAAATGGCACTGATATAAGCAATCCCTAAGGGGGCAAAAAGGCGGCCAGCAACACCATCGAGTGTTAATAGGGGAACAAAAGCTAAGGCGACAATAAAACTGGCATAAACCACTGAACTTCGAACTTCCATGGAAGCTTTGTAAATGACGTTGAGAATGGGTAGTGGGTGTTCTAATTGTTGGTTTTCACGAAGCCGTCGAAAAATATTTTCGGTATCAATAATGGCGTCATCGACGACTTCACCTAACGCAATGGCTAATCCGCCTAGGACCATGATATTTAGGTTGATGTGAGCTTCCAGTAAAACAATCGCTGCCATGATGAGTGATAAAGGCAAAGCAACGGCTGATATCAGAGCTGTCCTGCTGTTGTAGAGGAAACAATAGAGCACTAAAATGACAAAGAAACTACCGAGTATCAGATGGCCAGTGATATTTTTAAGAGAGGTTTCAATGTAATCCGCAGGGCGAAACAAGGGGTTGTGAAAGTCTATATTTTGTTGCGTAAATAAGGGCTCAAATTCAACCAGTGCTTTTTCAACAGCTCTAGAAACTGATAGCGTATTTGCCCCATATTGGCCAATCACCATCAATACAATGCCTTCTTGACCACCAACTTGTGCTGCGCCAATCGCTGGAGCCGGGGCGTAGTCGACATTAGCTACATCACCTAAGAGTAGAGGATGTCCTTTTATGGTTTTAATGACGATTTTTTTTAGTTGTTCAGGGCGTTGTGGAAGACCTTGAATGTTAAGGGTAAAGCGTTGGTTGGTATTTTCGATAAAACCTGCTTGAGTACTATGGGAGGAAAGTGTTGCTGCTGCAGTAATATTATTGATGCTTAGGTCATAGTGGAGTAAACGTTCGGGCAGAATTTGAATCTGTAGTTGCTTGATTGCACCGCCAAATACATTGACATCGGCAACGCCAGGGACGGTTAAAATTTTTGGAATTATGGTCCAGTCGACTAATGTTCTTAATGCCATTAAATCTTTTTCAGAGGATGTTAAGCCGAGTGTTAGAACGGTCGCTGAAGATGAAGAGAGCGGAACGGGTACCGGCATTTGTACATGACTTGGGAGTTTACCTTTAAGACTAGCTAAACGTTCGCTGATTAGTTGCCGGTTACGGTAGATATCGGTTTTTTCATTAAATAAGGCGGTGACGATCGATAGGCCTTGTATAGACTCTGAGCGGGTTGTCGTTAAGCCCATTAGACCAGACAGAGCTGTTTCAATTGGCGTGCTGACTTGAATTTCAACCTGCTCAGCTGAAAAACCCGGTGCTTCCGTTTGAATAACGACCTGTTTGGGAGAGAACTCCGGAAAAATATCCAGTCCTGCAGTTGAGAGTCGATAGCCGCCATAAGCCAATAGGATAATACTCAATGCAATAACAACACTGAAAAAGCGGATTGAACTGCGAACCAGAAAAGCTAGCATTGGCGATCAATCGTCATCATCTTCTTCAGGAATACCGCTTTTAAATTCCTCGGAAAAAAGCATTTGAGCTCCTCGCACCACAACGCCATCGTATTTAGATAAGTCATCAGTAACCAGTACACCTCCAAAAACCGGGAGGTCAATTGAGATCAATTGTCTGCTAAAAGTTGATAACCCTTGTTTAAGATAAATAAAATGTTGACCGAGGTGGTGAATAATTGCAGATTCGGGAATGATGAACCCACTGATCGCTTGTTGAACCAAAGGAACAAAAGCCACTAAGGGTTGGTTAGGAAAAAACGTTGGTTCTATCGTTTGGTAAAAAAATCGTAATCCTGAATTTAAGTTATTTGCAATGGGGTTGCTGTCAATTAAGGTAGCAGATACCGCGGCTTTTCGATTACTGTTGTGGGCTATGAAAATCGTGCTTGGCATTGGGTTGTTGGTGTTACCTGGTCGGTCAATATATAAAAAAAGTTGAGGAGGTTCAGGAAAAGGGGTCTTGGGCTTTTTCTTTAAATTAATGAGTCTGGAGACAATGACCTTGCCCCATTGAGCTTCAGCACGGCGCCGAAAGGCTTTCAAGGTGATGTTTTCAGCAAACCATTGGGTTTTCACTGCTTCTTGGTGAAGTTGGCTGTGTTGTGTTTTAGCGAGTTGTTTTTTAGTATAAGTTGCTTTTAATTGGGCGAGTTGTTGGAAATAATGGCTTTGAAAATCTAAGAGGTCCGCTTGGGACACTGTCCGGCCATAATAGAGCGCTTCTGGTTGATGTGTGGTTTGAGAAAGAGCCTGAATACTAATACCAGCATCTTTTTGTAATTGTGGATTTATGTTTAGGTTATTAAAAATAGTAGATGTATGATCAATATTGTCATCAAAGTCGTCGTCATTGCTTTGAACACTTGGGCAAAGCAAGGTCAAAAATAAAATTCCAATAAAGACATTATTAACCACACGAGGTGAATTGAATCCTTTGACTGGGGACATAAGTGCTTTAAGAACGAATAAATACTCACCAGTATAAGTTATCCATCAATATCATGCACCCTAAGGTATTAAAGATTTAATGGTGAAATATTTTAAAACAGTAGACTCACTATTATGAAGGTGATTGTCTGTATAATGGTGTTTTTTAATAGTGATGAAAGAGTGAAGGGCTTATGAGCGATTTTCCCGAAAATTTAAAGTATGCAACATCGCATGAATGGTCAGCACTAGAAGATGGCAATCTGGTCCGGATTGGTATTACCGATTTTGCGCAGGAAGAACTCGGTGATTTGGTTTTTGTTGAATTACCGGAAGCCGGCAAAAAGGTTTCGGCAGGAGATGTGTGCGCCGTAGTGGAATCTGTCAAAGCCGCTTCAGATCTTTATAGTCCGGTAACCGGTGAAGTGATGGAAAGTAATCAAGCGGTCATCGATGAGCCTGAATTGGTAAATGATGATGCTTATGGAACGTGGTTGTTTTGTATAAAAGCCGATGACACCACTGAATTGGAAAAGTTGATGAATGCTGACGAATACGAGCAGATGATTAACGAGTAATTTTTTATTGATCGGTACTGTTTTCAATGCGGCAGGATTTTTTAAGCCTTCCGTCTTTTTTTGAATCTTTTAATCATGGAGTTGACAGGGATGAGTGCATTGATCTGTGGATCACTGGCCTTTGATACCATTATGGTATTTCAGGATAAATTTAAGAATCATATTCTAGCGGATAAAGTCCACATGTTAAGTGTTGCCTTTTTGGTGCCGGAATTACGCCGTGAATTTGGCGGTTGTGCTGGCAATATTGCTTACAATTTAAAGCTCCTCGGAGAAGAGCCGCTAATGATGGCGACTGCAGGTCAGGATTTTGAGCCTTACCAGCAATGGTTAGAGCAGTGCGGTATTCGAACGGATTATATAAAAACACTTGAAGGGCAGTACACCGCACAAGCCTATATCACGACCGATGAAGACGATAATCAGATTACTGCCTTTCACCCCGGTGCAATGAATGAAGCACATCTTAATCCGATTACAGCAGTGACTGAGCGCATTCAAATTGGTATCGTTTCACCGGACGGTAAAATAGGCATGCAGCAACATGCAGAACAATTTGTGGAGGCAGGTATTGAATTTATTTTTGACCCCGGACAAGGCTTGCCAATGTTTGATGGCGCTGAATTGACAGCATTTCTAGAACAAGCGACATGGGTCACTTTGAACGATTATGAAGCACAGTTGATGCAAGAGCGTACGGGTTTATCATTAGAGGCCATGGCCGAACAAGTGAAAGCCTTAATTGTCACGCAAGGTGGGGAAGGGTCAATTATTTATACCGAAGGCGATGTGATTAATATACCGGCGGCTCCTGTTAGTGTACTCCAAGACCCAACTGGGTGTGGTGATGCTTATCGTGCGGGATTATTGTATGGCTTGATGAATAATATGGATTGGGCAACCACAGGACGTATTGCTTCGTTGTTGGGAGCGATAAAAATTGAGCAAAAAGGAACTCAAAATCATCGGTTTTCGATTGCTGAATTTAAAGCCCGTTATCAACAAAGTTTTGGACAATCATTTTGAGTCTAAGTCAGACTGAAAAGCTGTTATCGATTATGGCCCAATTGCGTGACCCGTCAACGGGTTGCGCTTGGGATCAGAAACAAAGTTTTGAGAGTTTAATTCCCTATACTCTAGAAGAAGCCTATGAGGTTGCTGATGCCATTGAGCGAGGGGATAACGAGGATTTAAAAAGTGAGTTGGGTGATTTATTGCTACAAGTCGTTTTTTACGCTCAGATTGCTAAAGAGAAAAAACTATTTGATTTTGAACAGGTAGCTACGTCTATAACCGAAAAACTAATACGGCGCCATCCTCATGTTTTTTCTAATATCACTTATAACAGTGATGTTGCTCGTCAGAAGGCTTGGGAAGAGGCTAAGGCGCTTGAACGCAAAGAAAAGAAAGGAACTGAATCAACTCGTATTTTATCGGGATTGACTAAAAACCTACCGGCTCTGGTTGCGTGTGAAAAGACTCAAGATCGTGCTGCTGCACAAGGCTTTGACTGGAAAGAGACAGCGCCGGTGTTTGATAAGGTCTTAGAAGAGTTATCCGAAGTAAAAGAAGCCTGGCTTTCAGGCGATCAAGATCACACCGAAGAAGAAGTTGGTGATTTATTATTAGTCGTGGTTAATCTAGCTCGTCACCTTAAAGTCAATCCTGAAATGGCGTTGAGAAAAGGGACCGATAAGTTTACACAGCGGTTTAATTTTGTTGAGCAACAAGTCTTGAATTCGGGTCGAGTCATGACCGATTGTGCACTTGAAGAGCTTGATGTTTATTGGGATGAAGCTAAAAAGGTCTTAAAACAAGCGTAAGTGATTCCTGGTAGATATTGTTTTATTCTTTAACGGGCCGTTTGTCCAGTTTTCGTTGTAAGGTTCTTCTGTGCATGTTTAAGGCGCGGGCAGCAGCCGAAATATTTCCGTTGTTTTCCATAAGGACTTTTTGTAAATGTTCCCATTCTAAGCGTTTTACAGAGAGTGGATTGTCGTTGATGGCTGCTGTGGAATCGCCATCATTTTTATTTAAGGCTTTAACAATCTCATCGGCATGAGCAGGTTTAGTTAGATATTGAGTTGCGCCAAGTTTTATGGCTTCGACAGCGGTGGCAATACTGGCAAAACCCGTTAACATGGCAATGCGTGTATTCGCATCTATTTCAATCAGTTTTTTGACCAGTTCTAGGCCTGATTCATGACCAATACGCAAATCAATAACTGCATATTCAGGAGATTGTTCTTCTGCCAGCGTTAAGCCTGAGGCAATGTCATAAGCGACGACAACATCAAAATTACGCTTTTGAAGCGCTTGGGCTAAGACCATGCAAAAAATTTGATCGTCATCAACGAGTAATAAACGTGGTGTTTCTATGATGGATTCCATGGGTATTATCTTTTAGTCAGTTGGTCTAGATTGAGTGATTAATGGCAAAGTCATTTCTGTACAAGCTCCTCCATTAGGCACATTATAAATGTCAATGTCGCCTCCGAGTCGATTAATAGAGGCATAAGTTAAAAATAAGCCGACACCGAGCCCTTGGTTTTCGGTTGATATGGGTTCTTTACCGACTTGGGCTAAAATTTCAGGTTTAAAACCGGCACCATAGTCTTTTATTTTAAGGTTTAGCCATTGTGAGTCCCATTTTGCAATAAAGTCAATGCCGTGAATAGGGTTAGTTTCTCGTGCAGCATTATTAAGAATATTGATAATGGAATGGATGAGAGTGCGGTCGGCAATAATCTGGCAGGTTTGGGAGTGATCTGGGGTAATCATTAAATTGAGTTTGATACTGGGTTGCTGACTACGCCAAACGGTTAGGAGTTCATCTAAGTAAGTGGAAATTTCCATGATTTTTCCTGATTCTGCACGCATTTCACCACCAGAAGCAGACATTACTGATAAGGCTTTTTTACAACGATTAATTTGCTCTTGTATGAGTTGCATTTTCTCAAAGAGGTCGGTGTCGTTTTGTCCTTGTTGTTCTTGTTTAATTTCGTGAGTAATAATCGCCATGGTTCCTAAGGGAGTCCCCATGTCATGTGCAGCACTGGCTGCCAGTGTTCCTAACGCAATAACACGCTCGTCACGCAGTGCATTTTCGCGGGCTTCGGAGAGTTTTCGTTCTCGTTCACGTAAGGTTTTAGCCATACTGACTACAAAATAGGCGACTAAGGAGGCGCAAAAAATGAAACCGATCCACATGCCAAATACTTTAGTACTAAAAAAGGCAGCACTACTGTTAAAAGGGGGGGTAATAAATTTTTCGCCCTGCGGGTTAAAGGTAAAGGTTTCCTCGCCAATTTTTGGTAATGGTATGTTATAGACAATGAGTAGTGTGTAGAGTGATGTGGTTAATAACATCATGTACCAGGTATATATTTGCGGTAACGTAATCGCGGTGATAATGAGAGGGAGTAAGAATAACCAGATGATCGGATTAGATGCACCACCGGTTAAATAAAGAATTAGAGCAAGACTGATGACATCAATGGCTAAATGAGCAAAAATTTCGAGTTCTGTAACGGGTATCGTATACCGTAACCGGAACCAGGTATACAAATTGAATGACCCTAAAGCGATAATGACTAAAGATAGTGATTTGTGTGGAATGGCGACGTGAAGTGCGAAAACAGAAATAAAAACCGTAAATAAGGCACCAAAGATGACAAAATTACGAATAATAAAGAGCCAACTTAGGTTCTCACGAATCGAAACAGGAGTCCGATCTAGGCGGAAATTTTGCATAGGCTTGATTGGTTATTGCGGGTTATGACCCTTTTAATTTCAAAAAAATGGGTGGATGGGGAAGACTGATTTTCAAAAATAACATAGTTTCTTTTCACGGTGAAGGTGTTTGCAATTAAAATTCTGATTTTGATGCTAATTAAAACTGACGTTTAGCCCTTCTAAACTACAGTAACCATGAGGGTTTTTGGCTAAATATTGTTGGTGTTCTTGTTCAGCGTAGTAGAAGGTAGGGGCGGGTGTTATTTCAGTAGTGATCGGTACGGTGATGCCGGCTTGAGAAAGTCGGTGTTGGTAGTGAGTTCTACTGTCTTCGGCTAGGTTGTGTTGTGAAAGGTTGTGGGTAAAAATAACAGATCGGTATTGTGTGCCAATATCATTGCCTTGGCGCATTCCTTGGGTGGGGTTATGGTTTTCCCAAAAAAGCGTTAATAGTTGCTGGTAGTTAATCTTTTTAGAGTTAAAAATGACGCGAACGACTTCAGCATGCCCGGTCTGGCCGCTGCATAGATCGGTATAGGTTGGGTTAGAGGTCAGGCCACCGGCATAACCTACTGCGGTGATAAAGACACCTTGCTGCTGCCAAAATAGTCGTTCAGCCCCCCAAAAACAACCTAAACCAAATAGCGCATAGTCTAATGTTTCTGGGAATGGTGGTTTTAAGCAGCGTCCCGTAATAATATGGTTAGCTGTTATGGGCATTTCATCGGTAGAGTTTTGCATCACATTTATCTGACCTGATTTATGGATTGGATTCATCGACTAGTTTTTTGTTTTTAGTTATGCTTTATAATATCAGTTTATCTCGTGGCTAAATAATTTTCAAAATGACTGATCAAGATACCCTACGCCGTTTTATTTTCGAGCAGGCAGGCGTTCGTGGCGAATGGATTAAATTAACTGATAGTTGGCAAGCAGTAACGGCCAACCATGATTACCCGACTCTAGTTCAAGAGCAACTTGGGCATGCAATTGGAGCAGCTACGCTGTTAGCAGCAACGATTAAATTTAACGGTGCACTGGTTTTACAAGCACAAGGTGAAGGGCCTCTTAAAACAGTTGTGGCCCAGTGTACCCATGAGCGTTGTATTCGAGGTTTAGCCCGCTACAGTGAACCTTTAGTTTCAGGTGAACTTTCTAAATTGTATGGGGAAGGGCAACTTGTACTGACGATTGAGACAGACCGTAAGCAACCATATCAAGGTATTGTGGCGCTCGAAGGGGATCATTTAGCACAAGCCATCGAGAATTATTATCAGCAGTCGGAGCAATTACCGACTCGGCTTTGGTTATTTGTTAATGAAACAACAGTGAGTGGCTTGTTTCTACAGGCATTACCAGAGTCATCAGGCGCCGACTGGGAACGAATTGTTATGTTGGCTGATACGATTAGTGCTGAGGAATTACTTGATCTATCATGTGAAGCAGTTTTACATCGATTGTTTCATGAGGAAACAGTACGATTATTTAAGGCAGACCCTGTGCAGTTTAAGTGCAGTTGTTCAAATCGAAAAATTGAACGAACTTTAAAAAGTTTAGGGCGAGCCTCGTTAGAGGAAATTCTAGAAGAACACGATGATATTAAAGTTGATTGTGAGTTCTGTAATCAGAAATATAGCTTTGATCGTGTCGATCTAGAACGAATATTAGTGACTGAAATTGACCTTGGAACCTCAAAAATAAGTCACTAATGCTGAAGAGCATAATCAGGTTGATGCCTAGAGTGTTATTGGTTTTAGTGTTGCTCAGTAGTTTGACCGGTTGTGTCTGGTGGCGGTTGTACCAAGTGTATAACCAGATGGCAGAATTTGATATAAATTTTTCTGTACAAGTTGAAGAATCATTTACCTTACGATTTCATGATCCTGTCGTTTATAGTGAGGACTTTGTTTTTCTGGCCAAGTTACAACCGAGTTCGAAAATCGAAGAGGGAGGTGTTCAGCGTTGGCAATACAATTTTAGAAAAGTTGATCTTAATAATCAGCCGCTTAGTCCAAATGTTGACTTTACTTGGAGCTTATTTTTTAATCATAATAACCGTCTTGTAGCTGCAGCATTATCACCGATCTTTTTAAAAATAGTGCCGCCGGCCTTTCTCGAGGCTTCGATTCGTTCGATAGCGGGTGCAGCTATTAATGCAACAGACCGACAATTAAAAGCGGATGTTTCTAAACTGGCTAAAATAACCGTCCCTTTACCCTCAAAAAATACTATTTTGGCTGTTTTAGGTGCCCCGATCATGCGTGAAAAATCACTAATGGGTGAGGTATTGAGTTTCAGGTTTTTACTAGCAAGTCCTGATATTGAGCACGGGTATGAATCACGGGCTATTTCTACTGTCAAATTAACCTTTGATTCTATTACACAAGAGTTATTACGAATGTCCGGCCGTTTTGCAGGCCTTAAAATTGCGATTAATTATCAGAAGTTAGTTAGATTATAAAATGTTTGAAACTGTAAACCTCGATGTGATTACTGAGATTGCCAGAAAAGCCGGAGATATTACTTTAGCTTGGTATCAAAAAGAAATAGAGGTTGATTACAAAGTTGATCAATCGCCAATCACATCGGCTGATTTAGCAGCGAATCAATATATCTGCCAGACTTTACGTGAATGCTATCCTGATATTCCGTTGTTATCGGAAGAAAGTAAATCAGTGCTTTATAGTGAGCGGGTCGACTGGACAACTTTTTTTCTGATTGACCCCATTGATGGCACGAAAGAGTTTATTAATCACAGCGACCAATTTACCGTTAATATTGCCTTGATTTATTGTGGAGTTCCAGTGCTTGGGGTTGTTTATGCTCCTGCTTTAGATGCGATGTATACAGCTTGCCAGGGGCAAGGGGCTTTCAAAAATGGACAACAGTTACCTTTCAAGAACAATAAAAATCCAGAGGTTTCATTAACTGTTGTTGCCAGTAAAAATCATTTATCTGTTGAAACTGAACAGTTCATCAATGATCTGACAGCAAGAACTGAAAAAGTAACAATGAAGGCGATAGGCAGTTCGTTGAAGTTGTGCTTAGTTGCTACAGGTGAGGCTGACTTGTATCCTCGCTTAGGTCCTACGATGGAGTGGGATACGGCTGCGGCGCATGCTATTGTGTCGGCAGCTGGGAAACAAGTTTTGCAATTTGGCACCGATAAACCGTTGGTTTACAACAAGGCTAATTTATTAAATCCATGGTTTATCGTGCAATAATAATCGTGGTAAGTTTTATTATTTATTTTTATGAAAGAGGTATTGATTTATTTATCATGCCGAACTATTTGGTGAATATAGTAATATCTTAGGTTGCAATAAAAAAGTTCTTTAGGTCTTTTGTAGATGTGGATTAAGGCATAGTTATAAAGATTTTCACTTTATTTAACATGCCTTGGTGAGGTATCTGTTGGAATGAAAACCAGTTAGAAATTAAGTTGTTGGTTTGAATAGCACTGATTGCTTGACCAAAATAACAGTATTTTAGACTTCTAAATCTGTTTTGTTGTAACCACTGTCCAGTAACGTTTGCATCCATTTAGGCGTTAACCCCCGTCCAGACCATGTTTGACTTGAGTTTTGTGGATTACGGTATTTAGCAGCAATTTTAGCATTCTTGCTAGGGTGTTTCTTAGAGTCGTCTTTAATTTCTACGGTAAGGTTAATCGAAGCGGCGAGTGCTTTAATCTGAGCAATTACTTCTTTGCGTTTGGTGTTTTTCTTTTCAATCAGTGTTTTCTGGGCTTGTTCTATAAGTGATTCTAATTCATCTTCAGAAAGATCATTATACTCTGTCATAATTGTATCCTTATTAATAATAAATTCTATTATATAAATGCTTTATCTAAATGGAAAGTTATTAATAGTATTGACGGTTGACTAAACTCTAGGCTAGGTGAATTTCCTTGTAGGGGGATAATAATAGGTACTTGAAGAATAAGTCAATAGAGTTTTTATATCGATTTATATTTTAGAGACTTGATGTAAATTAGATTTCTATGACTAAACATATTTTATAGTTATATCTAAGTTATATCTAATATATAAGGTCTATGTTGATCGCCGGAGTAAGTGTTAATTTTTTGTAGTTTGGGTTAAAAATTAACTGTTAATTGTGATATTAAGGGTAGTAAGAAAGAAAAATTTTATCAGGTAAGTAAGCTAGCAGGGGCTTTATTATAAAGGCAGCCATATTCAATGTGAAGATGAAGTCTAAAGATATTAGGGGACTAATATTTAG
>CAZEVO010000031.1:0-22075 GCA_964515235.1 uncultured Methylococcaceae bacterium
TTAGGGATTGATAAAACCGAAACTATCGGTGTTCAAATGGTTTATAAACAAGATAATTTGTTTGATTTACCGCTTGATCTTAATTTGAATGGTACTTGGTTAGATAAACAAATTGTTGCGAATTCAGGTCGTGAAGAATTGGTGGGTAAACAGTGGGTACGTACCTCAAACTGGAAAGCTAACGGTTCTGCCACTTATCATATTACTGATCAGTGGGATACCACCTTTATGGCGAATTACCGAGGTCCTCAGTATGCTCAAGAGGATAATAGTGATACAACTGATGGCGTTTATGGCGCATCCGATGAATACTTATTGCTAAATGTTAAAACGCAATACAAGCAGCCGCTGGCCAATGATATGACGGCTACTTTCTCAATGGGTGTTGATAATCTCTTGAATGAGAATTACTTTGACTATCACCCATACCCACAAAGAACTTACTTTGCTAATGTCTCTCTAGATATTTAAAATATAAAGTAAGTTTCTTAAACTAAAAAGCCTCACCCTTTTACAGGGTGGGGCTTTTTTTATGGTTTCCCCTTAATGCTACCAATATCAAGTGTGTGATATCACGCAGTTTTATTAGGTAAATAACACAATAGTAGAATGGCTCTTTTTTTTCCTAGAGTTCAATTTAAAAGCACTGTAAATTCTCCCTTGAAAAAAAACAATCGCATGTTAAGCCCAAATAAATAGGGTTCGATATGATTAAAAACCACACAAGGAGCGTTTCATGAAACTTAAACAGGCTATTATTCCTTTAGCCATATTTAATAGTGGTGTAGCTTTTGCAGACCATGCAGAAACTCATAAACTAGACGATATCTCAGTGACTGCCAGTCGTGATGCTAGGCCCACGCAAATGATTTCACAAGCAGTTAGTGTCATTGACCAAGAAACCATTGATGACTGGAATGTTTTAAATGTCAGTGATGCCTTAAAGAATATGCCGGGCGTTGTGACGAAAACAACCTCGGGTGGTTATAGTTCACGTATTGCTATTCGTGGCGCAGGGATTAAGGCACCGTTTGGGGTTCGTGAAATTAGTATCCTTAGAGATGGAGTGCCGGTTACAGACCCCGATGGTTTTTCTCGTCTTGATTTTATCGACCCGCAAGATATAGCACAAATCGAAGTGGTTAAAGGGCCAGGGTCTATTTATTCTTACGGTAGTAGTGGCGGTACGATTCAAATCTTATCTCGTTCTGTTTTTGATACTGGATCAGATCGGGTTCGTGTTGGCGGCGGCAGTTACGACCGTAATACCCAAAATATTCGCTATTCCGGTAATATTACTGAAGATGACTTTTACGCTTTAACATGGTCGCGCCAAGATTCACCTAATAGTTGGCGTGATAATAATGAATATGACCGCAATAATGCTTCGGTAAAATACGGTCATTTATTTGAGGATGACAGTAAATTTGAAATGGAGCTTTCTTATACCAATTCTAATTTACAACTCCCGCAAATGATCCGCCAAGACGAATTTAATATTTGGGAAGCCGGTGGTGATGAAGTTATTCCAGAGGGTAATCCTAATTATGGTTTTCGTCACCGTGCCCGAGATTCTAATGTTGTCTTCTTAAATACGTCTTATGAAAAAGATTTCGGCGATATTAAAATTAAACCGCGCTTTTATGTGAACTATTGGGATCATTGGCATCCGGTGAGTGGTATCAGTGCAATTCCAAAACAAATAGTCATTGGTGGGGATTTTCAATTGGATTGGAACCATACCTTGTTTGATCGGGAAGCAAAGTTAATAGCCGGGGTCATAGGTCGTAACGATCGTGGTAGAAGTTTACGTTATGATTATGCTGACAAGGAATATAAAAATGTTTGTAACTGGAGAGGTTGTAATAATACCTTCCAGAAAACCTTATCTGAAAGACCGGGTCGTGTGGTATCGACCGGTGAAGAAGACAATTTTGATTTTGGTACTTACTTAGCTTATACCTTTAGACCATTAGATAAATTAACTGTGGATATGAATTTTCGTTATGACCGCATTCATTTGAATGTTGATAATAATGAATTTGAGAAGTTTAATTACAGTACGAGAGACTTTTCAACCACAGGTGCCAGTGGGTTAACTCAAATTGACAGTGAATTTGATATAGTAACGGGTCGTTTTGGTGCGACATACGACATTACCGATCAATTAAACGGTTATTTCAATTTTGGTTATGGCGATCAGGTCCCGAGTGCCAGTGAAATGCGAAACAATATTATTGCAGGGGTATCGAGTTCAATTCAGCCCGCTTCCAGTTATTTATATGAAGGTGGGTTTAAATTCAGAGATGAGATTGGCTCATTTAATTTAGCTTTTTATTATTCAGAAGTTGAAAACGAAGTGCTCAACGGTCGTTTGCTTGATGGGTCCAGCTATTATGTCAATGCCGGACGTTCTGAAAAACTAGGCTTAGAAGTCGATGGACAAGTGTATGTGCCTTTTGTTGATGGTCTCTCTTTGGGTGCTAATTACACGTGGAATGATCATGTGATTAGTGACTGGGTATATAAAGATGCTGAAAGTGGTACAGAAACTGACTACAGTGGCAATACCTTTAATAAGATACCTCGTCATATGTATACGTTGTTTGCTAACTATGAACACCCATCGGGTTTTAATACTTCAGTTCGCTCGCGTGTGCAGTCAAAATACTGGAAAAATAATGAAAACTCCGCCAAGTCTGACCCTTATTACGGTGGCTTGAACTTTATTACCGATTTAACCGTAGGCTATACTTACGGACCGCACAAAATTCAGGGTAATATGGATAATGTATTTGATAAGCATTATGCCGCTGATGCCCGAGTATCCGGTGCTGGGTTGTCCTATGAAAGTCACCAATACAGTTTAGGGGCACCAAGAACCTGGATGGTAACTTACCAGTACAGTTTCTAATCGTTTCTTAGCGCTTTAAAAGGCCTCTGGAGACCCCAGAGGCCTTTTTAGTTTTATCTCTTTTTAAATATTTTAAATACTATGATAGTTCGTACTCTGATCTTATTTTTTGTTGTTTCATTCAATAGTTTTTTTGTGTCTAACGCTCATGCAGCACAGCCTTCGGTTTTGTGGTTAGCCGGCTCACCTTCTGAGCCAGCAAAGGCCAGAATGCTAGCGGAAATTGCCCGAGAACATCAGGTCCGGCTTAAACCTCTTTTTATAATGGGTCAGGATGCTGAAACAATTACTAATGAAATGAAAAAGTATGACATGGTGATGTTTGACTATGTCTATATGGGTCAGTTTGTACAAATGATCAATCAATACCGAGGGGCAATTGCACAATACCAAGGCGTGGTTTTTCCAGGACTTTGGTATCAACAACCGCAACTGGCAAAAGGTCTCAATCGAGATCAAGCTCAAACAGTTTTTAATTATTACAACAATGGTGGACAAGAAAATTTTCACAGGCTTTTTGACTATTTAAAGCAAGCGGTGTTCAAAGTCTCCAAAACAGCAGCCTTACCACCGATTATTTTTCCAGAGCAGGGAATTTATCATCCCGATTATCCACAAATGGTTTTCGCTAGTTTAGAAGAGTATTTAGACTGGAAAAAGCCTGAAAAAGATATTCCGGTGATTGGTGTCGGATTTCATCAATTACGTATTGCCGATGATATGACTGAACATTTAGATGATTTAATTCATCGCATCGAAGCCCAAGGCGCATTGCCGGTGGCTTTTTATGACCCCAATGATGCTGAAAAAACAGAATCGTTAATTTACCATGAATCACATGAAGGTGAAATTCATCAGCATGGTGATCATGATGATGAGGGAGAAAAAGAAATATTCATTGATGTCATGATCAATTTTACCGGGATGTATACTTCCATTGAGGCTCAAAAGAAATGGATGGAAAAACTCGATATACCGGTAATGCAAGCCATGGTTTACCGTTCAGGAGATTATGAAGAGTATTTAAAAGATGATCAGGGTATGTCGTTTGTCTTTTCACCGACATTTATTGCTATCCCTGAAATTGCAGGACGCATTACCCCTAATATTGTCGCAGCAAAACGAAAAAGTGACGAAAAATATATTGCCATTCCAGAACAAATGAAGGCGATTCTCGATCGGGCCATGAATTATGCCCAATTACGAAAAATGCCTAATAAAGACAAAAAAGTCACTTTTGTCTTTTGGAATTCACCAGAAGGTGAAGAAAACTTTAGTGCTTCTTTTTTAAATATCCCAGAAAGTCTAGCGGATATTTTTGTCGCGATGAAAAAGGCAGGGTATACGGTCCCTTATATGGATCCTGATACTTTAATAGCGACCGGTAAAAAACTCATTAAGCCTTATTATCGAGTGGATAACGAAAAGGCCTTAAGGGACCTTTTAACCGAAGATTTGGCTGAAAAAATACCGGTGTCAGAGTATAAACAATGGCTGACTACTTTCCCAGAATCACAACAACAATGGATTCAGGAGAGTTGGGGCGACCCGGATGATAATTACTTAACGATCAACGATAACGGCGAGTGGTATTTTGTGATCCCAAGGCTGAAAATTGGCAATGTCATGGTGATGCCACAACCTAATAGGGGTTCGCGACGCGATCGTGAAAAAGATATTTCTCACGATAAAAAAATACCTCTACATCACGCTTATCGTGCGGTTTATCATTATATTACCGAAGGTTTTAAAGCCGATGCCATTGTCCATGTGGGTACCCATGGTACGCAGGAATGGTTAGCCGGTAAAGAAAGAGGGCTTTGGGCTTACGATGACTCTTACTCAACCATCGGTTCAGTCCCAGTGGTATACCCTTACAGTGTTGCTAATACCGGGGAAGCCTTAATTGCGAAACGCCGTGGTCAGGCCGTTGTGATTTCTCATAATACACCGCCTTTTGCTCCGGCAGGGTTGTATGGCGAATTAGTTGAAACGCACGAAAAAATGCATCAGATCGGTGAGTTAGATGAAGGGCGGGTTAAAGAAGAAACTAAAAAAGCTCTGGTTAAACAAGTTATAGAACAAAAATACGATCAGGATCTCAATTTAACCGAAGCTGCAATCTGGGCTGATTTTGATGGTTTTTTTAAACAATTACATGACTACCTGTTAGATTTAGCAGCCACAGCTCAACCCATGGGGTTACATCACTTTGGCAGTGTCGCTGAAACTGACCACGTCATATTAACCGTCTTCCAAATGCTAGAGGCGGGTTATATTGAAGCGGCAGACAAGGAAGAAGCAGCGCACGTTTTAGGGCAGCCTTATGAACAAATTTATAAAACGAACTCATTTAAATTTTTAAAAGACTATTTAGTTAACAAAAAACCGTTGGCGAGTTTTGAACAAGAGGTCCAACCTTATCTGCTTGATGCTGAAAAGCATTATGCTAATTTTTTAGCTGAAAAAGAAACGGAGCATCTATTAGCGGCATTATCAGCACACCATATTCCAACCGGTACAGGGAATGATCCGATTAGAAACCCTGAAGCAGTACCAACCGGTAAAAATATTTATGGCTTTGACCCGACTAAAATTCCAACTAAAGCCGCTTGGGTCGCCGGTAAAGAATTAGCCACTGATTTAATTGAAAGTTATAAAGCTAAACATGGCATGTATCCGGATAAACTGGCTTTTTCAATGTGGTCGACTGAAACCTTAAAACATTTTGGTGTCTTAGAAGCTGAAGTGCTTTATACCTTAGGGGTTCGGCCGGTCTGGAACAGTCGCGATCAGGTTGTTGATGTAGACATTATCCCAATGGACGAATTACAACGCCCACGCATCGATGTCGTATTATCGGCAACAGGGTTATACCGTGATAATTTACCGGGTGTGATGGATAGGCTTTCAAAGGCGATTGTAAAAGTAGCACAATTAAAAGAGCCACAGAATTTTGTCAATCAACACAGCGAAGAATTAAAACAAACATTGATCAAACAAGGGCTGAGCGAAAAAGATGCGGGGAAATATTCCAGAGTCCGATTCTTTGCTAATGAAAGTGGTGTTTACGGTACTAACTTACCCGATGCGACATTAGCCAGTGACACCTGGGAGACCGATGAGCCAATGGTCAAAACTTACCTTTCTAGAATGGGCTATTTATTTGGTACAGAAGCGGGAACCCGTAATGTTAAGTTAAAAAATATTGATTTATTTGCTGAAAACTTAAAAGGAACTAAAGCAGCGATCCTTTCTCGCAGTTCAAATTTGCATGGTATTTTAACGGTTGATCACCCTTTTGAATATCTGGGCGGTATTGGCCAGGCGGTTAGATACTTAGATGGTAAAACCCCAGAACTGTATATTGCTAACTTACGAGATACAAAGAATTTCAAAAATGAAACCGCTGCTGCTTTTATCGCAAAAGAATTAAGAACCCGTTATTACCATCCTAACTGGGTGAAAGAAATGATGGATGAAGGTTATTCTGGCGCCTTAGAAATTTTAGATGTGGTGAATAACTTTTGGGGTTGGAATGTCATGTCCCCCGAAGCGGTACGGGCTGACCAGTGGCAGGAAATGTTTGAAATTTATGTCGAGGACAAATTGGAATTAGGGGTTGATGAGTGGTTTAAAGAAGTACAGCCTGCAGCAATTGCACAAATCTCAGAACGGATGTTAGAGGCGGTTAGAAAAGGTTATTGGGAAGCGTCTGATGAAACCGTTCAAGCCTTGGTTGAAAAGTATCTGGAGATCATCGAAAATAACGATGTTTATACGCCAAACGATAAGTTTAAAACGTATCTTGAAAATAAAGCGACAGGATTTGGTTTAGATGTCTCAGCGTTACAAGCTCTAAATGAACGACAAGCTAATCCTGAAGTCCCAGAAAGTTCAGCAAGTGCTGAACAATCGGTTAAGGTTGAAGGCGTTAAATTAGAAAAACAACCAGAACAAGAAATGAAAGAAGAAGATGATATGACGATTATCTGGATTACCATGGCCTTATTAGGGTTATTAATAGTCGGTTTCTTTTATGAGTTATTAACACATAGGAAAATGGTTCCAGCGACATAAATCATTAAACTATTACTTTGTGGTCCCACGGGACGTCATTAAATATATATTAAATAACGAGAAATATTATGGATTCTATCGCCTATCAATTGTCCCAACTCTTATTGGTTCCTGTCTTAGTGGGTATTTATTTTTCTTTTCTTTATGCGGTAGTAGAAGTCGGTCGGCTGATGGCTTTAGCATGGCTTAGACGCCAAAACGACCTATCGCAGACGAATCAAAAAGGCTTTCCAATTTTGAATTATTTTCAACAGCAAGAATCTTCAAACTTAAATGAAATTGAAGTTTACACGCTGAAAAAATTAGAAAAAGTCAGAATTGTCACGCGCATTACCCCGATGTTGGGTTTAATTGCAACACTGATACCCATGGGCCCTGCCTTAGTTGCACTTCAGGAAAATAATGTTTATGCCATGAGTGAACATCTTAATACCGCTTTTACGGCTGTAACCATCAGCCTTGCTTCGGCTTCATTAACCTTTTGGGTCGCATCCGTCAAAAAGCGTTGGTTTGCCGAAGAAATTGTCCATATCGAGAAAGTGATCGGAGTCAATTAACATGGCACTTAAAATTTTAGAAGAAGATGAAGAATTAAACCCCATGTTGTCAGTCATTAATCTGATTGATGTTTTTTTAGTTCTTATCGCAACGTTACTTATTATTATTGTTCAAAACCCATTAAATCCATTTTCTAATGAGGACGTTACGATTGTGAAAAATCCTGGTAAATCTAATATGGAAATGGTGATTAAAAAAGGGGAAAAAATAGAACATTACAAAGCATCGGACTCAATGGGGCAGGGTGAAGGTCAAAAGGCAGGGATTGCATACCGAATGAAAGACGGGTCCTTCATTTATGTACCGGAATAGTCACAAAGTCTGCGTTTCAAAAACAGACTGGGGAGTGTTTTTTTACACAGTGATTTGAATGCGATTAATTGACAGGAGATAGATTTATTCTCAACCCGTCTTTTATTGAAGCAATGACAAGACCGCCTGTTTTTTTAAATTAGCTTGTGTTTGCAGTGCCTTTTCTGTTTGTTGGTTGATCTGTTTTTTGGCAGACATTAAGGCGTGTTCTGCCTGGTCGGTCGGACTGATTTTTGTTTGCTCACCAGTTGGTTTTTTAGACAGCTGAGCGGTAATACCTGACACCGACATGCCGGCATTTTCAACTCGATCTACCAGTCTTTCTTTAGATGAGTCAATCAAAGAAACCAGCCAGTCTTGATTTGAACGAAATTGAATAGCAACTGTTTTTTTCTGTAAAACAATATCGACTTTAAAATGGCCCATCGATTGCGTGTTGCTTTCAAGATAAATATGCCATTGCTGGTTGATTTTTTGTATTTGATCTTGAACCAACGTTAAGGTGATAAATTCATTAGGTAAGAACGGCAGTAATAATGAATAATAACTCCCGCCTTGTAAGTCTGCATCAACAGCTTTGACCTGACTGGCTGAAATGCCATCCAGTGCTTTGCTCAGTTCTTGATTACCAGGATCTTCACGCTGTAATAGCAAAAATAATTGTTTAAGATCAGATGTTGCTGGTCCTGTTTTGTTGAAGGCGTTATTTTCATAAAATAACCCTGAATGTTGAAGTTGCTGTTGCACCCAGCTCGAAGTAAATTTTTCAGGGGCGATTAACGGTGCGTTTAATATGGTTTCTGTGGCAGACGTTTTTTCACTTTTTAAGGGTTCCTTGTCAACAGGCGGTTCATTAGTAAAGGTTGTGCTTGTTAAAGTTGGTTGTGATGCTAAATCCGCTTTAATTAATTGATCTTTTAGAGCCTTTTCAACCGCTAACAAGGGTTGCTCCTGAGTTAATAAGGTCTGTAAATCGGTGTTATTAATTAATTGCAAAAGTGCTGCGTCGGTTGCTTTGAATAGTTTTATTTTTGGAGGTAGCGTCGTTGAATCTGTGACTTTAAGTAACAGTTTCTGCCCTACTTTTAATCCTTTTTGTGAAGGTCCTTGAAAACGCTTAGATTTGGACTCAACAATTAATAGGGGTTTGGTTTCCTTAACCACGACGGCACTCAAGTCACCTTGAGTCAGTAAAGAGAGGTTTTTATCAGCATGGTTTAGTTTCGAAAAAGCATGGTGAATCTGGCTCTGAAAGGTCTTTAGTAATAATTGTTGTGCAGTGACATCTATTATGGCTTGGTCAATAATGTGTAAACTTTGCCGTGCTTTTGCACCATCAAGCAGTGAAATATTAGCTAATGAAGGGGCTTTGTTGGGTCGTTTGATCTCTATATAAGTTTGGGTTATTGCATGATGATTCTTAAAGCCACTCAGACTAAGAATACCTTTGTTAACTAAAGTTTTTATCGAGGTATTGTGTTGTTTAAATGCGGCCTGAGATAGGGTGTTGAGTAGAGTATTAATGCTTTGATCTTCAAGTGTTAGTGATGCTTTCTGATCACCGTTCACAATCAAAGAAACTTGATCGCCTTGAGTTAAGGTAAGATCATTAAAATCAAATTGCTTAATTAATATTAGCGGTGTTGTAGGGTTGGAGTTTTGTTGAGTTTCAGTGACGCCGATCATTCGTGTCTTAGCAGTACCCTTGCTTGAACGCATGCTGTGTGTGACTGAATGTTCGGTAATCTCTTCAACGGTACCATGAGAAAATTCGGTAAGTAAGGGGAGGTCGTTTTGCTCTTTTGGTGAAATTTTTAGTTTGCCATCAACATTCGCATTAAATTTGTTTGGGTAGGGTTCGTAAAAACGGGGAGTAGAAAGATTAACGGTCTTATTTGTCGTTAGAGCCGGGGTGTCTAGAGATTGTTCAAAAGTAATAGCAACATGGCTCAACTCAGCATGAGAATGAGCCATGAGTGTTAGCGCGTTGTTGTTGATGGTTGTGTCGTTAATACCGTCTATTTTTTTAATGGCTAACTGAGCTGTTTTAGTGAGTATTGCTTCTAGGTTTTGCTGTTCAATAATGATGCGACCTGACTGATCACCAAGACTAATGGTTAAGTTGCTGTGATCGCCTTTTTTTAACGGGACTTTTGTAAAATCAAAAGTCTTTGCCGGTGTTAATGGCAAAATTATTGGCGGCTTATTTAGCGTTATAGCGAGATCATGAAGCACCGTGTTTGAATGTGTTGTTAGCCTTAACATGTGGTTATTTGTGGATGCAGCACTAATACCCTCTAGTTTGTTTATCGCATCTTTGGCAATCGTTTTGAGGAGCTGGTTTAAATCGTGATGAACAAGCGTACCTTGTATTTGGTTATTGTTTTTATCGGTTATCGTAAGCTGGTCAGCTGAATTGAAAGGTTGCTGGCTAAAATCAACGGTGTGTGAGACTCTTGTTACAGGTTTGATGATTGAGTTCTTAAACGTGATCTCTAGGTCATTAAGTATTAACGAGCCTGTTTGGTCTGTTAAGGTTAAAAGGCCTCTATCGTTAACCTGATAACTAAGTTCTGGCATGATTTCAGTTAAAGCCATTGCAAGTTGTGTTAATCGAGATCCAATGTCTTGATTGATGAGTGATTCTTGTACTTTTTCAACTCCTGAAACGGTTAATAAAAGAGGGTCTCCTTGTTTTAAGGGTACTGAATTAAAATCAAAGGTTTTAACGGTTTGAGTTGACAGGGTAATCGCTTGAGGTTCAATCGTGATGCGTAATTGATCTAACTGAGGGTGGCTGGGTTGATGGGTAAGAATCAATATACTCTGATTAACAGTGACTTTACTAATCATTGGCATTGTTTCAGTGGTATGGATTGCCATTTCATCGAGTAGCGTTTCTATGCCATCATTATTGACACGTCCTTGTACTTTTGACTGGCCTGGAGCCGCAAAGGAGATGAGATCACCGTTGGTGACAGAATATTGACCAAAGTTCACAACAGTAGCGTTGCGAGCAGGAATTTCAAAATGTCCCAACTGTGGTGATTTAATATTTAACTGACTAGTCGGCTGACTTAAAAGACTAGGCGGAGGGTAATGAGTCGTGTCAGGGGCAGCATTAACATGGCTCTCACCATAACTGACGGTTGAGTAAATTGTATTAGTTTGTTTTGAATCAGTAGTAAAGGATCTTAAGTTTATATTAGCCAAAATTAAGGAAGCTAAATGACGCTGTGATTTATTTTCAAAGTTGAAAGTAGCGGCGTTATGGTTTAAGTCTGACTGAGGATTAAACTGCAAAAGTGGTGCGCTCGTGGTTACAACTTGATCAGCAGCTGAAAAGTGCTGAGTAAAACGGTGTAATTCGAAACTGGAATGTGAGACAAGATTAGTATTTTTCAGACTCCAATCAATTTCACCGGCAATGATTTTTAAACTGGTTTTGTTAAGGTTAAAATTTGTGTTTAAAGTCTTTTCGGCAAGGTTTCGTGGGTGCCGTTTAATTTGAAAATTATTGTTTTTAAATTGATAGGCGCTGTATTCAACCACAGTGAATTTCATTGGGTTGTTAAAAACAGAATCTTCTGATGAAATTTGTACGGAATCTATTGAAAGTGTTTTGGGCCGTGGTTGCTGAGGGTCTATGTGTTTTGGTTTTTTAGTGATAACTGTACCGGTAAGACGATCGGTTAATGGGAGCGGGGTAAGGTCAGGTAAGTCAACAGTTTCCCAAGCGGTAACGCCCAAATGTTCTATGGTTAAATCAGCTAAAGTCAGATTAATGGTGTTACCGTGATCTGTATCTACAGGGAATGATTGTGAAAAACCATTTTGTAGCAAGGCTTTGTTTTGATAGCGATGGTTTGCAACGATGGCATTGATTTCTTTTTTTAATTCTAACAGCTGACCATTGAAAGCATCGGTATTTTGAACAGAGGTTTGATTGGTGATGACCTCAACTGTAAGGTGTCGTATTTTATTTAATGTGTGACGGATTTCATCAAGCGCATGCTTAGCGGTCTCGCCAAGGGTAATGGCTTCATTAAAGGCGGTTACAAGAGGGCGGCCGGCATTAACCAATCGATTGACCTGATCGTTTGTGGTGCGATTCAGAGCCAGTTTTGAATGGGTTTGAATTTTATGAGAAGAAATTAGTAAGGGTTCTTTATGATTAATTTCACCTGAAATTTTACTGATGTCTTGCTGGGGTGTAGATGGTGTTAATTTGCTGTTCAGCGTTAGGGACATAAATAATTATTATATGAGCAAGCCTAAAAAAGTACAAAATGACATAACTTAAATCGACTGATAAACAATAAACTTAAATGAGGATATAAGATTAAAAATACAACTTTTACTGCGTAACCATTGGATTGTTTTATGCTAAGTTAGCTCCAGTGTCTTCACCAAAAATTCAGTTGTAATGATGTGGTACATGCGTCAATTTGTCACATTTCTTTCTGTCTATATTTTCTCTAAACTAAGCTCTGATTTTCGAAGTGACTTTTTTGAAAGGTCAATTTGAATACACTGTTTTGGTAGCCAGTTGGAAATTCTCGCGAATATCCACCCCCCCCCCTCTAAACTGGCTACCTCTTATTCCACAGGTTTTCTCTTTCTAGTTTTTCTTATAACAAGGTGTTTAAGAAGAGTTGACGGGGTATGGTTTTGGAATATTTCTTCATTTTGATGTGCATCAATATGACACATTTTTAAATAGGTTGTTTTCTATAATTTAATTTAAAGGGGTTCTTTTTAATCAAATGATTTTTCATATCGTTAAGAAGGTCACGGTCTCTCCTGTTGGTTGAAAAAATCATTTTTCAATGTACTTTTAATCAATTTCTTTCACCGCATAATGGTTTTACATGCAGTTATTAAAATTGATTATTATGGGTTTAATTTTTCCTTTTACAGCTAATGGGGAAACCGCATTAAAGCAAAACCATATTTTAGGCAAATGGAATGTCAATTGGGTAGCGAATACCCCCAGAGGTGAAGGTGCAAATTTAGGTTCAGATATTGAAACAACTTGGACATTTAATAGTGATGGTTCAATGACAAGTAGTTCAGTTGATTTTGATCCAAATACTCGGGTTAAAAATTTCTCTGCAACATTAAAATATCGCATTGACGATGGCAAATTAATTAAGAAAGTAGCGCCAGGAAGAAGCACTGAAGATTCTTGTGCCACAGTTGAAAAAAATGGATCAGATTTGCTGATAAAATGCCGTTTTCGGTATTATTCATTAACAAAAAAGTAGTCTTTCTTAAACAGAAATTAGCAATGTCAGATCAGCTATATTTAGATTAAAAGTCACTTAATTTATAAATGGTTTCTAAGACGAATCTTGACAGTGTTAAATTATGTTTTATAAAAATCATTAATGATCGAAAGGGTGTGTTTAACAGGGAAGGAAAGAACAAATTAAACACACCCCTTCTTGTGCGTGGCCAAAAGATAGAGCCATATCTTTAACAGAAAAATGTCAACAGATAGGATTCACACGCACATAATAATTTGACTTTAAATTGTTGTGTTAGTTCAGTTGGCCGGTTGTTGTCTTGGGTTTTATAGGGTCAGTGATCGCTACAGGAAAGATACCTTAGCCGATCATATTACGCATTTATTCTTTGAAATCTTTTTTCAATTTTTCCCCAATCAATATGCTCTAGGAATTTTTCAATATATATGGTTGTATTATTTTTATAATCAACATAAAAGGCATGTTCATAAACATCAATGACAATAAGAGGCTCTGCCATCCAGAGTACATCAATTGCATGTTTATCACAGACTACATTGTATAATTTATTATTGATGGTGTGCATAGCAAGAATTGCTCAATCTGTCGCTGATTTTGCACTGCTAAGAAAGTCCTGGCCCCATGCCGCCATGGAACCGAAACGTTTTACTATTTCATATTTAATGGATTCTCCAGTCAGATTAGATTTTGTTGTCATTCCATCAAAATAGAGCCCATGAAGTATTACACTATTGGCTTTATTGGTGCGAGCACGTTGTAAAGTCCCTTGTGTTATAGGTTCAAGTTGATGTTCTGACGAATTTCCAAGGTGTAACTTTATTAGAGTTGATGCTGAATGACAAAAGTGATCACTTTTTAAGGCGATTAGTGGCTAAGAGTTTTTTCTAGGGATTACTATAAATAGGATTCTAATCTAGCAGTGGTCTTAAATTTTCATCACCTTCATAAGGTAAGTAGTAATCGGTTTGTTCATTCCACAAGGAGACTAATTGGGTGTTATTAACTTTTGTATTTGCATTCATATGAGCACGCATTCTATGAAAATCAGGCCTTTTTTTAGGATGATTTTTGGCCGGTTTATCGATTAGGTTTTTTGCTATTTTTTCATGACCTAACGGTGTGATTTCATAGTGAGTAATGAGGTTTAAGCTAGGATGGTATTGGGCTAAGATCCATTTTTGTTTAGTAAGGAAGCGAACTGAATTATGAAAAGAGCGCGGGTTGATTTCGAACTTTTCAATAATTTCGTTGCTGTTGGTAATTCCTTCATTAATTGCGTTTAGAATGTCCATTCTAATGCTCATACTTTAATACTCCTGTAATTTTTAGTTTGAATTTGAGTTTATTTAACAGCTTCTTTAAGGTTTTTACCCGGTTAAGACAACAGCGTTAGTCGCTGGAATCAAAAGATATTTTCCGGTTTGTGGAGGGTTACCTTGACGCGCAGGGCGATATTTTGTTGAAAAATACCTAAACCCCAAAAGTGTAACTGTGTTTTCTTTTATGAGTTCGTAGGTAATGGTTTTCATAACTGCTTCAATCGCTAAGTAAGACTCTTTTTTGGACAGATTACTTTCTTGGGAAATTAATGTAATAAGGTCTTTCTTTGTCATTATGGTGAGTTAGACTTTAATCGAATCAGCATTCTAATGAGGTAATTAAGTTTTTGAAAATCAAAAATAGAAAATGAGTGTTTTGCACTATTTAAATGTTGGCTTTGCGTTATTTAACGCATAAATCAGAAGTATTAATAACTTTGGTCAGAGATCTATTAAAATTTTGCAAGATTGATTGTTTTGTAAAATCTGATTAGAAACTTTAGTCAGTGCATCTGTGTTAAGACGTTACTGGTTCAAAATAGAGTTTCTTGAATCAGAAGTTCTTAATGGCTTCAACGGACTAAAAGATTGTTTGTCTTTAGAATGTCTTTTTTATTTCAGTACGTGTTGAAATAATCATTCAATTCTTTGAACCCAAAATTGGTACATGCCTCTGAAGGTATGAGGGTATTGGCATTCAAATTGATGCCAATCAGATAAAGAAAATATGGCTTTATCATTCGGGTAAAGTTGTTTAAATTTATTAACAGTTTGATTATGCCCCAGTTCAAAACCAAGAAACTGTAGACCGAGTTGTTGTAAGGCTATTTCAATTTCCGGTAATGTAAACCGGTGCTCTTGGATGTGGAACAATAAGTCGCGGCATTCGCTTAAACTATAAAAATCAGGGATTGTTAAGACTTGATCGAAGCTAGAAGCAGGGTCTTCTTTAGCGAGTGCTATAATATCAGTACGGCATTGGCGAATGCCTTTTGCAGACGGCGCATATTGTTTGCTTTTGATGAAATCACGTGAGGCAACAATACTCTGGCGTGCCAGGTCGCTGTACAAACCAATTTTCATTAACCCTTGAGGGCGTAATAGATCTTTTAAAATTGACCAGCCACTGAAAGGGTCTGCCATATGGTGTAAAACACCTACTGATTCTATTAGGTCAAACTGTCGGTTTAGTTGATTTAACTCTAAGATATCGGCTTGCATATAGTCAATATTATTGATGGCGGCTTGTTGCGTTTTTCTTATCGCGTAAGACAAACTCGTCAGGCTCAAATCAATAGCCAATACGGAGCTGTTTAAAAACCTTGAGGCTGTATTGAGAGCATGTTGTCCCGTACCACAACCGGCAATCAGGATTTCTGGTTTTGAATTAAAGGATTGTTTCTTTAGGTCAAGATTAAGCTCTAAATTTTCTAATGCTTTTTCAATAGACAAAGGGGTTGAGTAAAGTCCTGCATTAACCCAGCGAGGATAGGGGTGTTGTTCATATTGATCTCTGACCGATTGAGAAATAGTATTAGTGATCGGGGTAACTTTATGGATCTCAGTGCGTATTTCCTGTTCTTCTTTAATTTCAATTATTTGACGCGCAATAATAAGACCTAAAAGGTTTTGGTAATGTGGTATTAGTAATTGGTTTGCCCATGAATATTGATGAAGAGGTCGGTAACTCGCTAAAATAATCAGCCAGGAACTGGGAACAAGTTTGTTCGTATTAACTAAAAGGTGTATTTTATTTTCAAGCGCAATGATTTGAGCTGTTTCTTCATCGCTTTCAACAAAAACATATTCATTGATAAAACAATGAATCGCCAAGGCACTATAAAAAGGCGCTAGGATTTGACTGCTATGATCAGATGATGTCTCCAGTAGAGATCGACGTATGTAGGTCAACAAGGCTTCTGTTTCTGGGTCAGGCAAGGGTGTTAATGTCATTAACTGCAGTAACAGCGGTATAGAATTGAGCTGTTCAACAATAATCTTTTGAGTCGTGTCAGCAGTGCTGGTTTGATAGGTTTTTAGTGCTGATTTTAATTGCGGGTGGTGGCGCAAGTTACTGATAATGGCTCGTGAAATATCACTGGGTCTGACCGTTGGTTTTTCGAGTGCTTGTTGTATAAAGGGTATAATCGGCGCATTAAAGCTATTAAATTGAACGCCTTGTAGAACAGCAACAAAAGATTCCCAAAATAAAGGGTTTTCCGGCGCAATGGCAAGTGCTTGTTGAATTGAGCCTAGTGCTGGAATGGGCTGATCAAGTTTGTATAAAACATTTCCGAGATTATTATGTGCTTCGGCATATTCAGGATTGATTTGTAAAGCCTGAGTATAGCTGTCAATAGCACTCTCAAGTTTCCCGACCTCTTTCAATGTATTAGCAAGGTTATAATGGGCTTGAGCATAATCAGGGTTAAGTTTGACGGCTTGTTCGTAACTTTCAATGGTGATATCCAGAAGACAGAGGTCTTTTAGGGTGTTCCCCATGTTGTAATGGGCTTGCGCAAAGTCAGGTTTAATTTCTAATGCCCGTTTAAAACTTTTAACAGCGGCTTTTAGCTGGCCCCGTTCCTGAAGGACATTACCTAGGTTGTTATGAGCCTCGGTAAAATCAGCTCTGATAGTTATTGCATTTTTATAACTGATGGTAGCAGCTGCCAAACGGTTAAGGTTTTGTTGTGCATTACCTAAGTTATTATGAGCCTCAGCATAATTTGGCTGGATTCTAAGAGCCTGCTCAAAGCATTCAACAGCTAGTTTAAACTGGCCCAATTCATTGTAAGCAGTGCCTAGATTATTATGTGCTTCGGCATACTCAGGGGTTATTTTAATGGTTTTTTGGTAGCAGCGAATAGCTTCATCGAGTTGACCTAAATCTTGGAATGTAAAGCCAAGATTATTGTGTGCATCGGCAAAGTCAGGATGTAATCTAATGGCGGTTTGGTAACTACTAATCGCTGTGGCGTGTTGGCCTAACTGTGCATAACAAGCGCCTTTAATATTATAGAGTAGAGGGTAGTCTGGGAACTCGATGAAAATATTATTTAAAGCATCGAGCGCTTCTTCTGCCAGACCTTTGTATAATAGTGCAATAATGAAATCAGTTTGAATGCGGGAAGGCCTTTTTTTCAGCTCCGTTTCACCATTGAGTTGCACCTCTAATTGGTCAACAGCATCACCGATAAGGCCTTCTTGTCGGCCGTGATTGAGTAAGAGGCGTGCTTTATCATATTCCCCGATACAAATTAAGGTATCGATATAATTAACCCAATAAGGACCTTGATTAGCATCAGCAGCGAGAGCTTCATGAAAAAAAGGTATTGCTTGTTCCGGAAGCCCTTTTTGAATAATTAAGATGGCTAAATTATGATTAACCTCAGGATGGTTGGGAAAAAACTTTAAAATATTACGGTATAAACGTTCAGCATCTAATAACTGACCTCCTTGGTGTTGCCGAATGGCTCGATAAAGATCGTCCTTGATACTCATGAGAATACGATGACTTTGACTATTTAACTATTTGATAATAATGGATTGCTTAATATAGAGCAAATTTTGACCAACTTATAAAAATAAGTCGATTAATTGTATTTGATTTTAGACCAGTGGAGTCACATTAGCGAATATATGTTGTTTTTGGGGTTTTATAGTGGTTTTGTCCAATAATAAGTGTGTTATTTGACACATTTCATGCAAGAATTAAAGCCTCTTTGTTCTAAATGTTAAAATAAAAACTCAGTTTGAGGTTTTCCTAAGAACTCAAAATGTGAAGGTAAAAATGCGCTACGTTACACCTCTGTCTCAGAGGTGGAAGCTCTAACTGCATTTTAGATTTGTTAAAACATTTAGGTTGCACCCGCCAATCCAATGCAGATACGAGTAATGACCAGACTTTTAAGCGTCAGTCTTCATTAGTTTTAAGGGTACCCGAGTTTTATAAATATTTAATTGATAGTTGTCACCCTGACCATGTTTGAAAATTGCGAAAATAAAAAAAAACTTAGTGTAATCGTTTTTTTGGTATTGACGTCACTGTTCCTTACGGCTTGCCAATCGCCGAGTAAAGTTACCTTACTTAACAACTCTCATGGCCATGAGAGTCATGCACTGAAAGGCATCATTCCTACGACGTTTGGCCCCGACGGGACCTTGTGGCGGTTATTTCCAACCGAAAAAAATATCTTTGTTGAATATTCAACTGATTTGGGCCGTTCTTTTAGTCAGCCTTTTAAAGTTAACCCAGACGAACAAAAAATAAATATATGGGCTGAGAATCCGCCGATCATAAAAGTAAGTCATAGTGGTCGCATACATGTACTTTATTACGCTGATGAAAATCAGCGAGCAACGACTTATTTTAGTTATTCTGATGATCAGGGAAGAACCTTTAGTCCTCCCATTCTAGTGAGTGATGAAGCTACAACAGCAATGCATTATATGGATCAGATGCTCATTGACTCAAAGGGAAAAGTCTATTTCTTGTGGCACGATACTCGCCATGGTCGTCATGACTCCAAATTAGGCTCAGGTGTCGTTTCACTATATTACACAACCTTCGATAGTCAAAAAGGACTATTAGAGAACCGAAAAATTGCCGGTGGAATTTGTTCTTGCTGTCGTACGGCAACAGCTCTTGCACCGAATGACAAACCAGTCATTCTTGCGCGTATGGTTTTAAACAAAGGTATTCGGGATCATGCGTTAATACGGTTATTAGATGATCATCAATGGTCAAAACCAATTCAATCTATTGTTGATGATTGGCGTGTAGATGCCTGTCCTGAACATGGCCCGGCTCTCGCAATTGATAATCAAGGCCGTTCGCATTTGGTTTGGTTTACTTTAGGTAAACAACGCAAAGGCATTTTTTATGCTCAGACTGATGATTATGGTCATCATATTAGCCATCCGCCGTTGGCGTTAGGGAATCCGGAACAATTGCCCGGTCATCCGGATGTATTGGCCATTGGCAATGAGGTTTACCTTGTTTGGGAGGAATTCGATGGCGACCAAACCTATGTCATGGTGCAAATTTCAATTGACCGTGGTAAGACATGGTCTAAACCTAAGCAGGCCTTAAGTGCCACAGGACGCACAGCACACCCGCAAGTGATTGAGAATAACAACAATGCTTATCTTGTTTGGTCTTCGGAAGATAAAGGATTACAATTAACTACTATTAACAATATATAAAACTCTATTTATGCGCACTTTAATCCTCTCTATTAGCACGCTGTTCTTAGTTTTGTCCTTATCGGTTTCTGCTAATGAAGCTAACGAGCCAAATGCATTGCGTCTCGGAAGCTTCCAAACATTAGTATCAAAGCACGAAGAAAAACCCTTGGTAGTGGTGTTTTGGTCAATAACCTGTGCCTCTTGTTTAAAAGAAATGAGAACCATTAAGGAAATTCATCAAGAGCAACCGGACTTACCCATTGTTATGGTGGCTATAGATGATATAGCTGATGCTTCATCAGTTTTGGCAACACTACAAGACAAAGGGATTGCCGACCTTGAATCATGGGTTTTTGCCGAATCTAACCCACAACGATTACGCTACGAGATTGACCCGAAATGGTATGGTGAAATTCCACGAATGTATTTCTTTGATGCACAACATAACCGACGTGGTATTAGCGGTAAAATAAGTAAATCGGATTGGCTTGAGTTATTAGCTAGTTAATTCAATATACGGCCTATAATTTCGTCGATTTATTCAGATCGCTGATCGTACAGGTTATATGACATGTTAGTGTGCGAACAGGGCATTATATTGTCTTTTTTCGCACTCACAACAAGCACTGATATTCAAGCATTATTCATTTAAGACTCACATCCTGCGATTCAACGTTATGTTAGTGTCAATAAAGAGTATGAGTTGAGAAAGTCTTACGGAAGATTGAGCCGAGTTTCTTTTTTGAAAGGATGAAATTAACAGCAGATTTAGATGGGTACCTTCATTAAGTATTAGGGATGGCTTTTTTATCAGATTAACCTAACAATGTGACTGGGTATGGCGAATTAGGCCACAATAATACTATCCTTTTAAACAATGAAGTCATCATCTAAAAATGATTATTGAAAATTAATCAAATTAATCAAATTAATCTTTAAAAAAATCCATACCACCTGAACGTAATTAAGGCACAATGAATTCACTATGGTCGCTCTTAAAAAGACATTTTCTTTTGACCAAGGAATGTATGATTTAGAGATACGGTAGTTAACATTGATATTGTGAAAATAGCAATTTGAATTAAGTTATGAGCGAACAACAAACAGAATTCCCATTAGAACGTGTAGCTGAAATTGAATCTAGAATTAATGATTTTAAATTATTGGAACGTATACCCTTAACTTTAGAGGGCATGACTTGGCCGCTAAGGTTGTCAGATCCGGTGGGAGATGAAAAGAAATTGGTTTTCTTAGATGTTGAAACCACAGGCCTTAATATTCAAGAAGAATTTATTACCGAGTTAGGAATGGTTGTTGTGTCATACAGCCCTTCGGAGGGTAAGATTAGCACCATTGAAAACGTTATCAGTTTATATGATGATCCAGGTAAACCCATTCCTGATGAAATTACACAACTAACCGGTATTACGAATGCCATGGTTAAAGGACAAAAAATAGATGAGAGCATTGTAAAACAAGAGTTGCATAATGCCTCATTAATTGTTGCGCATAATGCCTGGTTTGACCGGCAAATGTTTGAAAAACGTTTTCCAGAACAAAGTGCTTATCCATGGGCTTGTTCTTTTAAAGGTATCAATTGGAAATCGTTAGGTTTTAAAAGTTTAGCACTTGATTACTTATTATTACGTTTAGGTTGGTTTTATGAAGGGCATCGAGCTTCAATTGATTGTTTAGCAATGGCTTGGCTATTTCATTTGTTGCCACTGGCTTTTGAAAGTTTATTGGTCGAGGCAGATAAGCGTACTATCAGGGTACAAGCGATGGGCGCACCATTTTCTGTTAAAGATATCTTAAAAGAACGTAAATATCGTTGGCATAATGGCGAAAAAGGGCCTGTTAAACATTGGTGGCGTGATGTATCAGAAGAAGAACTTGAGGATGAGAAACATTTCCTTGATGGGTTGTATCAACAAGGATCAACAAAGGCTGAATATGTCTACCTTGATGCCTTAAATCGTTTTAAAGGAAACTAATGTTTCATCTAAGTTCATTTACTATGAGTTTTTTCACTAGCGAGAATGAAAATAATTTAACTTACTTTAAAAATAATCACTTTGTTATAAGATTTTTTTTTATTACCTTCATTACTGATCCTAGTTTAGATGGACGAAAAGCAATCATTGCATACTGAACAGAAACGCATGGGTGCATTCATGCTTACGATCATGTGGATTCTTTTTTTGATTATTCTGATGTTTTTTTTTGATGGTTTTCTTAAAAAACAACAGAATCCTAACCAGATTATTAATGCCTATACTAATTCAGAGAACTTTAATGAAGTACGATTACAAAGAAATCGTGAAGGTCATTATTTAAGCTCAGGTACAATCAATAATACAACGGTTATCTTTTTATTAGATACCGGTGCCACCAATGTTGTTATTCCTTTTCATATTGCTGAAAACATTGGG
>CAZEVO010000032.1:0-21988 GCA_964515235.1 uncultured Methylococcaceae bacterium
GCTAATTATCTTGGCAAAACGGTTTAAAGGAAAGCAAATTACAGAGATTTTAGCTTCTTTATTTGGTTGTACGATTGCTTTAGGCTCTAAAGGGATGAGTTTTTTGAAATCAATTTTTGTACGGTTATTCGGTAAAATTAAGAAGTTATCGTCTAAGAAATAATAACGAGAGAAACGCAAAGTAAACCCTTGTAACCGATTTCGGTTACAAGGGTTTTTTCTTTTACTATGGATTTATTTTTTGAAAATTTAGGAGTTCTGGGATTATTTCTAAGCGCTTTTATATCGTCAACTATTGCGCCTGGAGGCTCTGAAGCAGTTTTGGCTTATCTGGTTATTGACGGTGAGGATAATGTCTGGCTGTTAGTCGCAGTTGCTTCATTAGGGAATACCTTAGGTGCGTTAACAACTTGGTGGTTAGGAATTTGGACGAGTGCCAAATTTCCAGTTTCCAAGGTATTATCCAAAAGACAACAAAATGCAATTGAAGCAGTAAAAAAATGGGGTGTCTTTGCCTTGTTGTTTTCATGGCTTCCTATCGTCGGTGACGGGTTGTGTTTTGCAGCAGGGTGGTTGCGGATGCCCTTGTTAAGCGGAGTAATTGCCATTGCAGGTGGTAAAATAGCACGTTATAGTTTTGTTGTTTTTTTGGTTGGATAAATCGTCATAACAATATTTATGCCGCTGATTAAAATGAGAATTGATAAATGATTTTAAATACCTTTACTAATGATAAAAATAATCCGGTACATAGTCATCGCGATTACTTTATTGCGGTGTTTACCTTTATTTCTGTTGCTGGATGCTTAATTTCAGATGGTAGCGGTAGTCAGCAATGGCAATATGCTCTAGGTGTTTTTGCTTGGTTTTTTTTATTCTGTTTGTTGTTAGGAGAAAGTGCTTCTGTCAGAATGCAGGTCGTCGTAGCGGTGGCTTTTGCAACTGTTGGGGAGAATTTCGCATCCCCATATTTAGGTGGTTACATATACCGGTTTGAGAATGTACCTGCTTATGTACCGCCAGGGCATGGGATGGTGTATTTAACGGCGCTAGCCTTATCACGATCAGGTTTGTTTTTACGGTATGCCCGGGAGCTAGCTATTTTTGTGCTTATCGTTTGTGGTCTATGGTCACTTTGGGGCTTATTTATAGCCGAACGGTTAGATCAGTCGGGGGCTTTATTGTATCTCGTATTTGTGGCCTTCTTATTTAAGGGGCAGTCGCCCTTGCTCTATTTAGCCGCATTTTTTATTACCACGTGGCTTGAAATAATTGGAACGGTTTCAGGAACTTGGCAATGGGCGCCGATGGACCCGGTCTTGCATTGGAGTCAGGGCAATCCGCCTAGTGGTGTTGCGGCGATGTATTGTTTAGTCGATGCTGTGGCAATAAACGGCGCGCCGAGGGCGTTAAAGTTAATGGCCAAGATCATGCATCGTTATCCCATTGATATAAATCAAGATAAATACCGCCTCTTTCAATGGTTCTCCAAAGGGATTGCGCTAGGGACAGATTTTTGCATTAAAAAAACGTCAGGTTTAGTGCTAAGAACCTATGGGGCGATTAAAAATTAGCACTAACTTCTAAGGGTTATTTCTGGTGTGCTAGGGCCATGAGCATCGTCTCGAGTTCTTCTTCCCACGAGGTTGGGTCGATCAATAGTTTTTTTGACAGTTTATCTTTACTCAGGCGTGAGTTCTGAGGGCGAGCGCAAGGGAGTGGGTATTGTTCGGTGGTAATTTTATTAACCCTTATCTCATGATCAATTAAGTTATATTTTTGTGCTAAGTCGATTATTTTACAGGCAAAGCCATGCCAACTGGTATCAGGTGTGTTTGTAAAATGATACAAGCCCCAGGGAATTGCAATATCATTATCGTATTGTTCGCAAATCTGCAGAAGACAATCCGCAATACTCGTTGCTGAAGTCGGCGCCCCGAATTGGTCGGCAATAATATTGAGTTCACGTCGGTCTTGGCAGAGTCTTAATATAGTTTTAACAAAATTTTGCCCATGGCGCCCAAACACCCAGCTGGTTCTGAGAATGATAAAGCGGTTTAGTTTCTCGGCAATTACTTGTTCACCAGCGAGCTTACTATGCCCATAAATACCTAGTGGATTGGGCGCGTCGGTTTCTAGGTAGGGGCTAGTTTTCTTGCCATTAAAAACATAATCCGTGGAGATATGGAGTAATGGAATGTCGGCGTTTAGGCAGGAAGACGCTAGATTAGCAACGCCATCACGGTTGATGTTAAAAGCTGATTCAGCCTCTTCCTCAGCTTTATCAACGGCAGTATAAGCTGCTGCATTAATAACAAGTTCCACATTGTTCTTGGTAATAGTCTTGTTGACCGCATCTTTGCAAGTAATATCTAAATCATGGCGCTCTAGGGCAATAGGCGTATGGTGTGGGAATTGCCCCGCGAGTTGCTTAAGCGCCCAACCGACTTGGCCATTAGCACCGGTAATTAAAATCCGCATTATGTCAGTTCCGACAGGCTTTTTCCATGACGGTCTTTTTCCGATAGGATGGGCGTATCAGTAGGCCATTGAATAGCGATATCGGGATCGCACCAGAGTAAACAGCCTTCATCTGAAGGGTCGTAATAATCAGTACATTTATATTCAAAATCAGCGGTATCGCTGAGAACTAAAAAGCCGTGGGCAAGCCCGGGTGGTATCCATAGTTGGTGTTTATTGTTACCGGAAAGGTGAGCGCCGACCCACTGACCATAAGTAGGTGAGTTATGACGAATATCAACAGCAACATCAAACACGGCACCTTGGGCAACACGTACCAATTTACCTTGAGGTTTAGTTTTTTGGAAATGTAAGCCCCGTAAAACACCAACGGATGAACGAGAATAATTATCCTGCACAAAAGGCTGTGTAATACCGATTTCTTCTTGATAGCGTTTAGCTTGAAAGGTTTCAAGGAAAAACCCTCGATCATCGCCAAAGACTTTGGGTTCAATAATAAAAACATCAGCAATTGCTGTGGGTATTATTTTCATGAGATTAGTAACCTTCAAGGACTTTGAGTAAGTATTCACCATACCCGGTTTTACGCAAAAGTTGTGCTTGGCTATTGAGTAGTGAAGCGTCAATCCATTGGTTTTTGTAAGCGATTTCTTCTAAGCAAGCTACTTTAAGGCCTTGGCGGTGTTCAATAGTCTGAATAAACTGACTAGCCGCTAACAAAGAGTCGTGAGTGCCGGTGTCTAGCCAGGCAAAACCACGGCCTAAGACTTGGACAGTGAGGTTTTTTTGTTCTAAATAGTAACGGTTTACATCGGTAATTTCTAGCTCACCGCGCGGGGAGGGTTTTATCGATTTGGCGATATCAATCACTTGATTGTCATAAAAATAAAGTCCGGTGACAGCAAAGTTAGATTTTGGGTGAGTGGGCTTTTCTTCAAGACTAATGGCTTGACCTGTTTGGTCAAATTCAACCACACCGAAGTCGGAAGGATTACTAACGTGGTAGCCAAATACGGTTGCTCCCGACTGGTTGCTAGCCGCATCTAATAAATGCTCATTAAAGTGCTGACCGTAAAAAATATTGTCACCCAATACGAGGCTAACGGGGTCATTGCCAATAAAATGTTCGCCAATCAAAAAGGCTTGGGCAAGGCCGTCAGGGGAAGGTTGTTCAGCATAGCTTAGGGAAATGCCAAATTGTTCGCCAGTCCCTAATAGTTTCTGAAAATTGGGTAGATCTTCAGGGGTTGAAATAATCAAAATATCGCGAATACCGGCGAGCATTAAAACTGATAAAGGGTAGTAGATCATCGGTTTGTCGTAGATCGGCAGCATCTGTTTTGAAACACCACGGGTAATGGGGTGTAGGCGCGTACCACTGCCACCAGCTAGAATAATTCCTTTCATGAATTGTTTTCTCCTAATCGTTGACGTTGGTAGCTTCCATCTTGGATGCGTTTGCACCAGGCTTGATTATCAAGATACCATTGCACTGTTTTTCTCAGGCCGCTTTCAAATGATTCAACCGGAGTCCAGCCTAATTCTTGTTGAATTTTACTGGCGTCAATAGCATAGCGAAGGTCGTGCCCTGGACGGTCTTTGACAAAAGTAATTAAATCCGTATAGTTTTGAATGCTTGGTGGCTTGTTGTTAGGTGCCATTTCTTCGAGTAACCGGCAGAGCATGTTAACCACATCAAGATTGGCCATTTCATTGTGACCGCCGATGTTATAGGTTTCTCCTATGACGCCTTGTGTGACGACCAAGTAAAGGGCGCGGGCATGGTCTTCCACATATAACCAATCGCGGATTTGCTGGCCATTGCCATAAACAGGCAAGGGTTTTCCTTCCAGTGCATTGAGAATCATGAGTGGTATGAGTTTTTCTGGGAAATGATAGGGGCCGTAATTATTAGAGCAATTGGTGATTAACGTGGGCAGTCCGAAGGTGCGCATCCACGCACGAACCAGGTGGTCAGAGCTGGCCTTACTGGCTGAGTACGGAGAACTGGGCGCATAGGCTGTGGTTTCAGTAAAAAAGTCTTCTGGGCGTTCAAGGTCGCCATAGACTTCATCGGTAGAAATATGATGAAAACGAAAGGTGCTTTTTTTGTCAGAGGGTAGTGAAGACCAATAATTTCGTGCCGCTTCTAGTAACGTATAGGTGCCAATGATGTTGGTTTCTATAAATTCGGCTGGCCCATCAATAGATCGGTCAACGTGAGACTCGGCGGCTAGGTGCATAATAGCATCGGGTTGATAGTGAGCAAATAATCGATCCATGCCATTTCGGTTACAAATATCAACCTGCTTAAAATGATAACGTGAGGTAGCAGTTATGTTCTCAAGAGAGTCTAAGTTTCCTGCATAGGTGAGCTTATCAACATTAATAACATCGTGTTCAGTATGATCAATTATATGACGAATCAGTGCGGAGCCAATAAAACCTGCACCGCCGGTAATTAGTATTTTCATGATTTATGTGCAGAAATAAAAAAGTTAAGTAAAAATAATAGTAGTGGTGTTGAATTGAGATTCAACAAGTGGAGATATGATAAGTTTGTAATTGAGGTCATTGAAAATATGTTACGTTGATGGATAAGTTAAAAGGTTTTTTTATTAAGTGGTGAAATAGAGTGAAAGCAGCCATATGTTCATGATGGTGGAGGTTCTCGCATTTTGACATAAGGCATTAGAATTGACAAAAACAGTACATAAAAGGCATTCATATGTTCTTCGCCAAAAGCAATGTGTGTTAGTCCAATGCTTGCATACCCTATGCATAGCATAATCCCCATAACAGAATGAAAATATAGTTCTTTACGGCGGATGTTTTTGATAAATAGTTTAAGAGGGATGAGGAGTAACGCTAAGAGAGCGCTTAATCCTAAGATGCCTGCTGAGACTAGGTTGGTTAGGTACTCGTTGTGTAGGTGAGAAAATTGTGAAATTGCATCTTTAGTTTTATCCTCGGCATACCGTGCGACAACGTTGTTCGCATTTCTATAACCAACCCCAATCCATGGAGAATCCTGAAAAGCCTGAAGTGATGATGACCACATTTCTAATCTTAAACCTACGGAGGTATTTTGATGTTCGTTGTTGATCCATTGACTGATTTCATGCTTTGCTAAGAAGGCGCGGTCTCGGACCTTTTGTTGGCTAAAGAACATACAAATAATAATTGAAAAGAGTATGAAAATAATTAACTGAGGCTTTTTCTGGCCGCGTAAGTAATGGTTGTAGGTAAGAAAAATAAAGGAGATGCTCAAAATAATTAATGAGATGATAGTGCCTCTGTTGCCAGATAGTATAATGGCAATTATTCCCATTAGGACTGCGCTTAAAGTTAAGATTTGGTTTTGACGGTTTTCTTCAAAAACTTTAACAATTGATAAGAAAATCATCATCATGGCTAGGTCGCCAAAGACATTGGCATTTATCATGCCTGAAGGTCTTTCTATTCCAAGAAAGTATTGGATTAGAGTTATACCGCCTAGGATAATTAAGGCAACTTTTAGGCTTAATAAAAGACGGTTAATATCCCAGCTAACTTGGTATATTGCTAGAGCAATAAATGGAGCGAATAGGAAATGTATTTTTCTTCCTAGATGAAGAAGTGATGTGTTAGGTTCATTTGCGAAGACTATAGAAAGAAACATGACTAGGAAGTAACCAGCAGTTATAAAAGCAAATGATCTAAGCGCAGTAATTTTAAAGGGTGATGCTTTCTGGGATATAGCAACAATTATTCCTAAGCAAAGGATGGTAAATAAAATAAGGTTGCCAAAAATCTTGACGGAACCAATAACAATTGGGAAACAAAGCAACAGGTAGGTAATAATACTTGAGTGCCATTTGCTAATGGTTATGTCAGGCATAATTTTTGGTTAATTTGATCTTCAATATAGAGAAACGATTCTAACATATAGTTTGGTAATCAGCGATTTAGAGGTTTGGGCTCTTATGTTGAGTTACGTTGGGTTTCTAGAGGAGTCTGGATATCATAGCTTTTATTCAAGATCACAGTACCTTTGTCCCCATCAATTTTTTTAAAGGTGTGTCTTGAAGGAATTATTACGGCAAGAAACTCATGCCCAACTACTCGAATAGGAATTCAATTTATAGGATTAGTTAAGAATGTAATGGTTCATGGTTTGCTAAAGTGGGGTTATGCAGTGAATGCGTCTAAAATAGCCATTTATTGAGAAAAGGGATAAAATTGGGTAATACGATCGATATCAGGTAGGTTTTGTAAAAAATTAAAATGTCGTCAAGGGCGTTTATAACCTATGCGTTATTCTGATGTCTCCATAATAATAATTTTTTGGATAACAACATGACATCAACTTTATCTTTAATTGGTCGAGACAAAGAATTATTTTTATTTGATGTTGGCCGCAATGAAGATGAGCTGAAAAATAAAGTTTCCTTGTCATCGTTCTTGGTGCTTGGTGCTGCAGGGTCAATAGGTCAAGCGGTTACAAAAGAAATATTCAAGCGTAATCCAAATAAACTGCATATTGTTGATATAAGCGAAAACAATATGGTAGAACTCGTTCGTGATATAAGAAGTTCTTATGGGTACATTAAGGGAGATTTCCAGGCTTTTGCATTAGATATTGGTAGTAATGAATACGAGGCTTTTATTAAAGCGGATGGTCAATATGATTATGTTTTAAATCTCTCTGCCTTAAAACATGTGCGTAGTGAAAAAGACCCTTTTACCTTAATGCGTATGATTGATGTGAATATCTTTAATACGGATAAAACACTTCAACAGTCTATTGAAAAGGGGACAAAAAAATATTTTTGTGTCTCAACAGATAAAGCGGCCAATCCCGTTAATATGATGGGGGCTTCGAAGCGTATTATGGAAATGTTTTTGATGCGTCGTAGTTTAGAAATACCTATTTCAACGGCTAGGTTTGCTAATGTTGCATTTTCAGATGGCTCTTTACTCTATGGATTTAATCAGCGGATTCAAAAACGCCAGCCAATCGTAGCCCCCCGCGATATTAAACGTTATTTTGTGACACCTAAAGAATCCGGTGAACTCTGCCTGATGAGCTGTATATTTGGTGAGAACAGGGATATTTTCTTTCCTAAACTCAGTGAACAGTTACATTTAATTTCTTTTGCTGAGATAGCCGTTAAATATCTCGAACAATTAGGCTATGAACCTTATCTTTGCTCATCCGAAGATGAAGCTCGAAAATTAATGGCAACAATGCCAGATGCAGGAAAATGGCCATGCTTATTTACCGATAGCGATACCACGGGTGAGAAAGATTTTGAAGAATTTTTTACCGATAACGAAACGCTAGATATGGAGAGATTTAATAATGTAGGTGTTATTAAAAATGATCCAATATACAGTGAGGTGGATCTGGCATTTTTTGAAGAATCGATTACTGAATGGAAGAAAAAGAAAAGTTGGAGCAAAGACCAAATTGTCCAACTGTTTTTTAGAATGATTCCCCGTTTTGCCCATAAAGAGACGGGTAAATATCTTGATAGTAAAATGTAAAAGTCTCCCGTTATGTATAACGATCTAATCAAATTTATTAGACGAGCTTATAAGACGGATGATTTTTTGCCGCTACACGAGCCTGTTTTTTTTGGTAATGAAAAAAAGTACCTCAATGAGTGTATTGATTCTACTTTTGTCTCTTCCGTAGGCCAATTTGTTGATCGCTTTGAAGTCATGATGACTGAATATACAGGGGCTAAATATGCCATAGCGGTCGTTAATGGAACGGCGGCGTTAGAAATTGCTTTGAAATTGGTCGGTGTCGATGAGCAAAGTGAAGTGATCACCCAGCCGCTTTCTTTTATAGCAACATGTAATGCCATTAGTTATTGTGGGGCAACCCCTGTGTTTGTGGATGTCGATAGAGATACCATGGGATTAAGCCCTGCTAGTCTATTAGCTTTTCTTAAAGAACAAACAGAACAAAAACAAGGCGGTTGTTATAACAAAGCAACGGGCAAAAGAATTGCTGCGGTGGTGCCGATGCATACGTTTGGTCACCCTTGCCGAATAGAGGAAGTGGCCTCTATTTGTAAACAATACAATACTGCCCTAGTGGAAGATGCAGCCGAAAGTTTAGGGAGTTACTATAAGGGGCAGCATACCGGTACGTTTGGGAAGATTGCGGCTTTTAGTTTTAATGGCAATAAAACCATTACGACGGGGGGAGGGGGAATGCTGATTACCGATGATGAAGCTTTAGCAAAAAGAGCAAAGCATATGACCACTACTGCAAAAGTCCCGCATCCTTATGAATTTGTACATGATGAGGTGGGTTATAATTATCGACTGCCTAATATAAATGCAGCATTGGGCTGTGCCCAAATGGAAACATTAACCATTATTTTAAATAAAAAACGCGAACTTGCGTTTCAGTATGCTGCATTCTTTACTAATCAACCGATAAAATTTGTACAAGAAATGCCGGATACACATGCCAACTATTGGTTAAATGCGATTATCTTAAAAGATAAACAAGAAAGAGATGATTTTTTGCAAGCAACAAATGATGCGGGAGTGATGACGCGCCCAATTTGGCAATTAATGACTCAGTTAGAGATGTTTAAGTCGTGTCAAAAAGGGGATTTAAGTCATGCTGAATGGTTGGAGGAACGTGTTGTGAATATTCCTAGTGGTGCCCGTTTGTGAAGAAAAAACTAATATTGCTTGGCGGAGGAGGACACTGTAAATCAAGTATTGATGTGATAGAGCAAGCAGGGCAATATGACATAGTAGGTATTATTGACCACCAAGAACAGTTGGGTGAGTTAGTGCTAGGTTATAAAGTAATAGGCACAGATAATGATATTGAATCGTTAGCAAAAAAAGGGAATGAGTTTCTAATAACTGTTGGGCAAATAAAATCACCAAACACGAGAGAAAGGTTATTTAATCAATTACGCCAGTGCAGTGTAAAAATGGCTACGATTATTTCACCTCGGTCATATGTTTCACAATATGCGAAAATAGGGGAAGGCTCAATTATTATGCATGATGCATTGGTTAATGCGAGTGTGAGTATTGGAAAAAACTGCATCATTAATACTAAAGCATTAATCGAACATGATGCCATCATTGGGGACCATTGCCATATATCAACTGGCGCAGTTATTAATGGGGGGATGAACATTAAACAAGGAACATTTTTTGGTAGTAATGCAACGGGTAGAGAATATGCTGCTAGTTCAGAAGTAGACTTTATTAAGGCAGGCGCTGTCTATAAGGGGCAAAAAAATGTCTAAAGTGTTTATCATTGCAGAAGCAGGCGTGAATCATAATGGGTGTATAAAAACTGCAAAAAAACTAATAGATATTGCGGCTCAAGCAGGGGCGGATGCAATAAAATTTCAGACTTTTAAAGCAGAGAGTTTGGTCAGTAAAAAGGCACAAAAAGCCGAGTATCAAAAACAAACCACAGACAACAAAGAATCCCAGTTTGAGATGATTAAGAAGTTAGAGTTAAATATTGATGCGCATCAAGGACTCATGGCTTATTGCACTGAAAAAAGCATTATGTTTTTATCGACCCCGTTTGATCACGACAGTATTAATTTACTTAATAAACTAGGGCTAGAAATTTTTAAAATACCCAGTGGTGAAATAACTAATTTACCTTATTTAAAACAGATAGGCGCTTTAAATAAACAAGTCATCTTATCCACGGGTATGGCCAATTTAGGTGAAATTGAAGCCGCTTTGGCGGTATTAGTATCTGCGGGCACTCAGCGTAAAAGGATTACCGTTCTGCACGCAAACACCATGTACCCAACCCCAATGGAAGATGTTAATTTAAAAGCCATGCAAACTATTGGGCAAGCGCTTGATATTGCTTATGGCTATTCTGATCATACCCTAGGAATAGAAGTAGATATTGCCGCGGTCGCCATGGGGGCAAGTGTCATAGAAAAGCATTTCACCTTAGATAAAACGATGAAGGGTCCTGATCATAAAGCCTCTTTAGAGCCAGATGAACTTAAAGCAATGGTTAAAGCCATTCGTAATATAGAGCATGCGCTAGGATCTCCCATTAAACAACCTAGCCCAAGTGAACAGCCAAATATGGCAGTGGCAAGAAAATCACTCATTGCAAAAAGTGACATAAAGCAAGGTGAACAATTTACTGAAAAAAACCTAACGATTAAAAGACCAGGAACCGGGATAAGCCCTATGCGTTGGGATGAGGTAATTGGGAAAACCGCACAAAAAAACTATTTGGCTGATGACTTGATATGAATAAAAGAAAAGTCTGTGTCATTACGGGTACTAGAGCAGAATATGGTCTTTTGTATTGGCTAATGAAAGAGATTCAGCTTGATGATGCGTTGGAATTACAAATTATAGTGACAGGGATGCATTTGTCGCCTGAGTTTGGATTGACATATAAAGAAATTGAAAAAGATTTTAAAATAGATAAGAAAATAGAAATACTACTATCTTCAGACACCTCAATAGGTATTTCTAAATCTATGGGGCTGGCTCAAATATCGTTTGCCGAAAGTTATGATGAGTTACAGCCAGATATGGTGGTAGTCTTAGGCGATAGATACGAAATCTTTAGTGCGGTGAGTGCCGCGATGATCGCAAGAATTCCTATTGCACATCTTCATGGTGGGGAGGCTACAGAAGGTGCTTTTGATGAAGCGATAAGGCATTCAATTACCAAAATGAGTCATTTGCATTTTACGGCAACAGAAGCCTATAAAAATAGAGTGATTCAGTTAGGCGAGCAGCCAGATAGCGTATTTAATGTGGGTGGGCTTGGGATAGATAATATTATCAAGCTTACTCTGTTATCAAAAGAAGAGCTTGAAGAGTCCATTAATTTTAAGCTTAAAAAAAATAATATATTAATCACTTTTCACCCTGTGTCATTGGAAAAGGCAACGGCGCAGCATCAATTTAATGAATTGTTATTAGCGCTTGACGAGCAGGAAAATACAGCACTGATCTTTACCAAAGCAAACAGTGATACGGATGGCCGTATTATTAATCAAATGATTGATGAATATGTGGCAGAGAACAAAGATAAAGCAGTGGGCTTTACTTCATTAGGGCAATTACGTTATTTAAGTGCCTTACCGTATATGGATATAGTTGTAGGTAATAGCTCCAGTGGGCTGGCAGAAGTACCGACCTTTAAAAAACCAACCATTAATATAGGTGATAGACAAAAAGGTAGAATAAAAGCAAGGAGTGTGATTGATTGTTTGCCAATTAAAAAAGAGATATTAAACGCATTTAATCTGGCATTATCAAAAGAGTTTGAGTGTATATTAAAAACGGTTGAAAATCCGTATGGTGATGGCGGTGCAAGTTCCAAAATAAAAAGTATTATCAAAAATGAAAACTTAACAGAGATAGTGAAAAAATCGTTTTATGATATACAAATCAAAAAATGAGAGAGGCTAGCGTGGATGTTGTGAGTGTTTGCACAAAAGAAAAATCGATTTTTAATAGGGCTTATTTAAAGGCATTAGCCATATTAATAGAGACACCCTCTGGTTTTGAATATGCAGAGAGTTTTGTACTTTTATAGGGAATGAAATGATTAAATCTTTAAAGTTGATAAATTTTAATAAAGAAAATGACTTGAGGGAAGAGGCCATTTGTAGGGTGCATGTCAGTCTCTTACGAGGTGAGACCTTTGGGGTTAAGGTAGCAGAGAGGTTCGGTCTGTAATGAAAAGAGAGTAAAAATGACTGCATCCGAGCAAGTTTGGCGCCAAGCAATATTGCCCATCAAGACGACTATTGAGCAAGTGATCCAAAATTTGGATCAAATTGCCATCAAGATTGTTCTGGTCATTAATGAAACAGGTGAATTGGAAGGTACTATATCGGATGGTGATGTACGGCGAGGCTTACTTAAAGGGCTGGATATGAAGAGCCCTATTACAAGTATTATTCATCATGATGCATTGGTAGTGCCACCAGACTTGGGCCATGACTTAGTGATGCAGTTAATGCTAGCTAATAAAATTCAACAGATTCCTGTGGTGGATGAACAGCATCATGTGATTGGGTTGCATCTATGGGATGAGATGGCCACGTCGTCTGCTCGGTCAAATCTGATGGTGATTATGGCAGGCGGTAGAGGAACAAGACTGAGTCCATATACTGAAGACCATCCAAAACCGTTGTTATCCGTTGCAGGAAAACCGATGCTAGAGCATATTATTGAACGAGCTAAGCGAGAAGGCTTTAGTCGCTTTGTGCTTGCCATTCATTATTTAGGCCACATGATTGAAGAGTATTTTGGGGATGGTGAGCGTTTTGGTGTACAGATAGATTACCTACGTGAAGAGTCGCCCCTAGGGACCGCGGGTGCGTTGAGTTTGATGAATCCGCTGCCAAAGGAGCCCTTTGTGGTCACTAATGGAGATGTGATAACGGATGTTCGCTATGGCGAACTGCTTGATTTTCATACCAAGTACACAGCTGCTGCAACGATGGCAGTACGCGTACATGAATGGCAGCATCCCTTTGGTGTGGTACAAACTCAAGGCGTTGAGATCATCGGCTTTGAAGAAAAGCCCATTGCCCGAAGCCATATCAATGCGGGTGTTTATGCACTGAACCCAGATGCTTTAAGTTTTCTGATAGCAGATGAACACTGTGACATGCCTACCTTGTTTGAGCGATTGCAGGCCAAGGTACAGCGTACGGTAGCGTACCCGATGCATGAGCCTTGGCTTGATGTAGGAAGGCCAGATGACCTTGAGTTGGCTAATAATCTAGGTCAATCTCAATTGACCCAGAAACATACCAACTGAGTTTATTGTGTATGTCTGTTTTGATTAATCGTATTCTGATTGTTGGGCTGGGAAGTATAGGTCAGCGCCATTTATGTTTGGCGCGAGAACTTTTACCAAATGCAGATATACGGGTATTGAGACATCAGGCGACAAAGAAACCTCCTTGCTACTCAAATGGTAGTTTTTCAAGTATTGACGATGCGATTGCCTTTGATCCACAGATTGCTGTTATTGCCAGCCCGGCACCCTTTCATATTGCAACTGCGCAGAGATTGGCAGAGATTGGTGCGCATTTACTTATAGAAAAACCGCTATCTACGGGGCTGAATGGCGTAATTAATCTGCTTGATACTTGCCAAGAGCAGGGTCTGGTTTTATTAACAGGCTATAACCTTCGGTTTTTACCTTCACTACAGCACTTCCGAGAAGTGTTAGGTGAGGGTGTTGCGGGTGAAGTTTTATCGGTACGGTGTGAAGTTGGTCAGTATTTACCCTCTTGGCGCCCAGAGAGCGATTATCGACAGAGTGTATCAGCACGGCAAGAAATGGGAGGAGGTGTTTTGTTAGAGATTAGCCACGAACTTGATTACTTGCGTTGGATATTCGGAGAAGTAGACTGGGTCATAGCTACACTCAGTCGACAAAGTCATTTAGAGATTGATGTTGAAGATACTGCCCACCTAACGTTGGGTTTTGTGTCTTCAGTAGATAGGCGTCAATTAATCGGTACAGTTAATCTGGATTTTATTCGCCACGACACAACAAGGCTTTGTACTGTTATTGGTGAAAAAGGTAGTTTGCGCTGGAATGGTTTAACGGGTGAGGTTGATTTGTATGAAGTAGGTGCAAAAGAGTGGCGAAAATTATACTGTCACCAGCATCAGCGTGATGATAGTTATCGGGCAGAATGGCAAAACTTTATAGAGTGTGTAATCTCGAAAAAAAAACCGTTTATTACTGGTGAGGATGGTTTAAATGTATTACAAGTTATTGAGGCAGCAAGATGCTCAGCAGCATCCAATAGTCGAATGTTTAAAGTAGAGAAAAGGCAAGCCAAGAAGGCTCTCTTATGAAAGTTGTCGCTTTTATTTTCGCCCGTGGTGGCTCAAAGGGGTTACCCGGTAAAAATATCCGCCCATTAGGAGGTAAGCCTTTAATCGCATGGGCCATTGAGCATGCCCTTAGCGTTAAGCGGATTGAGCGTGTCATTGTTTCGACAGATAGTGAGGAGATTGCGAAAGCAGCACGTGACTTTGGCGCAGAAGTTCCATTTATAAGACCGACAGAACTAGCGCGTGATGACAGTCCCGAATGGTTGGCTTGGCGACATGGGCTCAATTATCTTCGAGAAACTACGGGGGTATTACCTGAGGTTATGGTGTCAGTACCCACCACTGCGCCGCTACGTTTAGCAGTGGATATAGAGAGATGCCTAGATGAATATGAAAAAGGCGATGCCGACATAATCATAACCGTCACTGATGCCCATCGTAGCCCGTATTTTAATATGGTCAAAACTAAACAAGATGGGACAGTGGGACTGGTTAATCCGCCTCAATCAGTCATTGCCCGTCGCCAAGACGCGCCGGTAGTGCATGATATGGCGACTGTTTGCTATGTAGCTAACGCTGAGTTTGTAATGACCTATCATGCGACCTTTGAAGGCCGTGTAAAAGCAGTGCATGTGCCCATTGAACGAGCGATTGATATTGATACTTTGATAGATTTTCAAATGGCAGAATTTTTTTTGATGAACAGAGGGTAGTGTCTAATTATGTCATTTACGGATATACGTAATGCTATCAAATTTTGGGGTCTAGCCGACCGCATTGGTCCTGATGTTCCACTGACCCATTGGCGATTATATTTCAAATCAACAATGCGTACGTTATGTGTTTCAAAGTTTTTGAAATTTGGATTAGCTGCTGAATTTAGAGCAGGCGCATATGCTATTTGCTGTTCAAAAATTAGTTTAGGAGATCGCGTCATTATCCGCCCAGGGTGTATGTTATTTGCTGACCCTCGACATGATGGCGGATGTATTACGATTGAGGATGATGTGATGCTTGGGGCTGGCGTACATATTTATGTCGCCAACCATAAATATGATAATCCAAAGGTTGTTATTATTGAACAGGGTCATCATGACCCTCAATCTGTTTTTATTCAACAGGGCGCATGGATTGGTGCTGGTGCAATCATTTTGCCAGGAGTCACGGTAGGTGAAAATTCAGTCGTTGGAGCTGGGTCAGTTGTCACCAAAAATATCCCTGAGTATACAGTGGCAGTGGGTAATCCTGCGAAAGTAATAAAATCTATCAAAGAAAATTAACATGCAAGCAAACCCATTAAAAAATAAAATAATTGTTGTGACGGGGGGGGCTGGTGCGATTGGTCAGTGTTTTGTACGGGGTATTGTCGAAAGAGGTGGTATTGCTATTGTGGCAGACATCAACATAGATGCAGCAAAATTACTGGCGCAAGATTGCGCCGGCCAGGCTGAAGCAGCTCACTTAGATATTACAAGCAAAGATTCTGTTGTAGGTATTATTGCTGATCTAATGCACCGGCACGGACGCATTGATGCATTGGTGAATAATGCTTACCCACGTAATAAAAATTATGGAAAAAAACTTGAGGATGTCGCTTATGCCGATTTTTGCGAGAACGTGAATATGCATCTTGGGGGGTATTTTCTTGTTGCCCAGCAATTTTGTTTAGCGTTTAAGCAGCAGGGTTATGGCAATATCATTAACATGTCGTCTATTTATGGATCAATGGCGCCTCGTTTTGAGGTTTATGATGGAACGCCGATGACAATGCCAGTTGAGTACGCCGCAATTAAGGCTGCGATTGAACACCTTACACGCTATTTTGCTCAGTACTTTAAAGGTACGGGAATTCGAGTCAATTGCCTAAGCCCTGGAGGTATATTGGCAGGGCAATCTGCTGATTTTCTTGTGGCCTATAACAAAAATTGCGCATCAAAAGGTATGTTAGATGTTAATGATTTGTTAGGTGCGATAGTCTTTTTACTGTCAGATGACTCAAGTTTTATGTCAGGGCAGAATTTACTGATTGATGATGGCTTTTCTCTTTGATTAATTTAAAAAATTCGAAATATTTATATCTTAAAGTCAATAGGGTATTGGTCACCGTATGCTGAATATTTTATTGTCGAACTAGATTTAGTCTTAAAGTATGAAATTGAAGGTTTTAGCGGGAATGTTTTATATGTTGATAGTTTATGCCATCCTAGATAAAAATAAGCAGAACAATTTTTTGACTGTAGAGTTTTTTAAGCGATGTCATTTGGTTTCGCAGTTTGTATCGAAATTTGGTTTGAGTATATTCAATATACATGACTATGCGCTAATCTAGAGAAACTAAAAGCGGTTGAGTATCTGGAGATTTTCATTGCTAAGAATATTGACTGGGTGGGTAGTGTTTTAAGTGAGATGGGTTCGCGGTTTAAAACAATAAACAAATAGTGATCGATCAAGTTGCTTATTTTTTTCGACATTCATAAGCGTATGCACGATGTTCTTCATGGAAAGTCAATTAAATATATTTTGGGCTTCATGTTGCAAAAGATGATTCATCTTGTCTCGAATCAATTGAATCTAGGTGGTCTGCGTACGCTAAATTGCCATATAGTTATGCTTCCTAAGCACTAGTTAGGATGAAATGTAGGCTTTCCTTTCGTATGGCTTACACTTTATTGAATGGGTAGATTTTCTTACTCCTCCTGGAGACTACAACCCTGTCGGGTTTGTCATTAATAGTAAGCTTAATTTCCCACCTACTTGAGACTAGAGTATTTAGGACGCTATTCATGTCAAAGATCGTTGTTGACTAACTTATATTGACTGTTATTGTATCCATATTATGGATATATCAATAGTTAGCAAGATTTCAAAGCCTATCTTAAGGAGTGGTGTTCTAAAAATATCAGTTGTTAATGATTATAATGACTAATATTACATTGCATATGTGTACGACTCCGCGACATTTTTTGTCAGCCATTGCGATTGCATCACAATATGAGAGTGAAAAGCACCATATTATTTTATTTGATCAGGATACGAATAAACACCTTTACTTAGCTATGGTGTCAGAATATTTAAAACAAAGTAAATTATTTAGTTTTTCAACTATTTTTTATAAGCCAAATAAAGGTTTTATAAAAAAATGGAGAGACAGAAAGGCTATATTTCAACAGATAGACAGTTATTTGTTCCGGTATAAGCCAAAAAAAATATTAGTTGGCAATGACCGGCGTATGGAATTCCAATATGTTGTGGGGAACTTAAATCATTCAGTTGAAGTTACTTATGTTGATGAGGGAACTGCAACTTATGTTAATGGCTTGGGAATTAATAAAATCACAGAATTTATTGATAGGGTTTTTGATGCTAAATTAAAAAAATTGGTTTACGGGGCTTGGTACTGTCATACATCAATAGTAGGAGGTAGTCGATGGATAGATAATTCAATAGTTTGTTTTCCTGATTTAGCTAATAGTGCAATCAAAAAAAAGGTGGTTAAAATTTTTGAGCCATCTTGGTTTAGACATAAAAATATAAAAGAATTCTTATGTTTTTATGCGGAACGACTTGGGTTAGATGTTTTGGAGATTGCCAGCATTCAAACGATTTTTATTCTACCCCATCCTGTTTTTGTTGGAGCATCAGGTTTTGATCGTGTTGCTTACAAATGCAGAATACAAAATGAGATAAAGAGAGGTAATATAGTAGGGGTTAAGTATCATCCAAGACAATGTGGCGATCCTTTAAGTTTATTAGAGATGAGTCTAATAGAAATACCTAGAGAACTACCATTAGAATTATTTTTACCATTAATGAGTTTAAAAGAAGCTAGGGGTGATGTCTCTTCAGCTGTAATGTCTGCTAAATGGTTATGTCCAGATGCAAATGTATATGCTGAAATGTGTGGGGATTCCAAAGAGCTTAGCTTTTTTGAAGGTTTGTTTGCTGAAATAGGTGTTCGAACAATTGACTTAGAAAAGAGAGGAAGGCTGCTTGATTCTGGAAAATAAGAATAAACCTCATCGGTATTTGTTATATATAGGTCAAAATTACTCATTTGAAATATTACGGCCACTTCAACAAGAATTGCGTAATTTAAATATTGAAGTGGTGTGGTTCGTATCTGGTAATGAAGTTGATATGTCTCTTTTTCAAAGTGATGAAAAAGTATTTACTTTGTTAGCTGACATACTTAAATATAACCCGACAGTGACGCTTGTGCCTGGTAACGAAGTGCTATATTTTTTGCCAGGAATTAAAGTACAAGTTTTTCATGGGTTAGAAAGTAAAAAAAAGCGTCGGATTCTGCTTAAAGGTTTTTACGATTTATATTGTACTTGTGGTAAAGCACAAACGAAAAGATTTAGGCAGCTCGCTAGTCAGCATGGTTATTTTGATGTTGTAGAAACAGGTTGGCCTAAGTTAGATTCTTTATATTCAGCCAAGCCCTTGGCTGAATATAAAAGCACAACCAAACCGATTGTTTTATATGCTCCTACGTTTTCAGCAAAATTAACGAGTGTTTATGCCTTGTTTAGTCAATTTGAATTGTTAAGCCAACAAGATGAATATTTAATTTTAATTAAATTTCACCCTAAAATAGACTCGACATGTATTGCCAAATATAGACGAATTTGTAATGAAAATATGCAAATTCTAGAGACTGGTTCTATAGCGGATTTGTTACAAACAGCTGATGTTATGGTATCAGACACATCATCGGTAATTAGTGAGTTTAGCCTATTAAATAAACCTGTTGTGACTTTAAATAATGTTAAGCCAGAGAAACACTTGTTTAATTTTAGTAATCCACTCGATTTGATTAAACAATTAAACTTGGCTGTTCACAAATTAAGAAGTGGTGAAGAAATAGTGCCTCAAGGTTATCTAAATGACCTTGATCCTTTTAGGGATGGATTATCTTCTAAAAGAGTGGTTTTGGCGGTTGAGCATATTTTAGAAAAAGGAAAACAAAATAATGGCCCAAAACCAATTAATTTTTTTCGGAAGTTTAAGCAACGAAAAAAATTTAACTATTGGGAGCTCTAATAAGAGTGATGGCATTTGGTCTTTATAGTATATTTCATTGTAGTTATTTGAGGTAACTGGGGTATGTAAAATTTTTATGCGTTTTTTAGTTGTTGGTATTTCTGCTGGTGCGTTAAGTTGATTTAAAAATCAAAGAAGATCTATATACAACGAGTATTTCCGTCAATATATTGTTGCTAGTTTCAGATTTGTGGGTAATTTCTTGGGGAGGCCATAAGCCAGAGTATCTGAAGAAATCTTAGAAAAGACGTACTTCGAATAACATCTTTTAGAAAATATACTTCTTCTTTGGTCGGTAACTAGTTAATTTATTTTTCCTTCGTTGAACTCAGGCCTTCGTCCCAATCATGTCAGGCATCAGTTTCAATAGAAGCAGTTTCAGACGACTATTAAGTAAGTTGCTCCTGATTTCGTTATCAAAATACTCCATTCAGCAGTCAGTATGATGAATGACAGACCATTTACGAGTATCCGGTAATATATAGGAAATTACCAATGGACGAGAAACTATAAAGATTGTTGTGGTGGTTGTCTTTGATGTAAGTTCTATGAGCCTTAGCTGTTTTGATCTAATGAAGTTTATCTTTTATAAGAGGTTGGTGTGAAAGTTAAGGAGATTATATTGGGAGGCGTTTTAAGGTTACTTTACTAGGGGGCCGTATTAAAATCAGTTAAAGTAGTGTCGATTTGGACTTGTTAAATGTAAGTTTTAAAACTGTAATTAAGTTGTTTTTTTATTGTTACAAGAGTCTTTGGGAAATAATGAAGGTAGGTAATTTAGATGAAAGGAAGTGAGGGTGTAAGGCAAGATTCAGACTGGGATATATATCAGAGACTATTGAAGTATGCTTTACCCTACTGGAAGTTTTTTGTAATTAGTTTCGTCGGGTTTGGTTTATATGCGGCAACCCAGCCATTATTTGCAATGGTTATTAAACATATTATTGACACTTTAGGGACAGAGGCTAAAGAAGGAATGCTGTATTTGCCGCTCTTCTTTGTAGGCTTGTTTTTCGCTCGTGGTTTGGGAACTTTTTTGGGTCGATATTTTTTGAGTCGAGTTTCTGCTAATGTTACACATACCTTGAGGAGTGAAATATTTAATCACTATACGTGTTTACCGATTTTATTCTTTTCTGAAAATAACAATGGGCATATGATTTCACGTATTACCTATAACGTAGGTGAAGTCACTAGAGCCACTAGCGACTCTATTCGAACTTTTGTGCGTGAAGGCTTAACAGTTGTCGGGTTGCTAGCCTATTTGATATACGCCAATTGGCAGTTGTCATTAGTTTTTTTTCTGGTTGCTCCGCTTGTGGCTGTGTTGGTTAGGTATGTCAGTAAGCGTATGAAGCGGTTAAGTAAAAAGATGCAAGAAACGGTCGGAGATATGACTCACGTTACCTCAGAAATGGTGGTTGGGGTAGAGGTTGTTAAAAGTTTTGGGGGAGGCGGGTATGAAAGAAAACGATTTGCACAGGCGAGTTTAAATAATAGGCGGCAATTTTTAAAATTGGTTATGACGATGTCAATTCATAACCCGTTAATACAGTTTATTATTTCATTAGCGCTAGCGGGGTTGATGTATATGGCATTAATTTTAATGGCGGACGAAGGTCCGGGAGAGTTTGTTGCTTATTTGACAGCCGCATTTTTGTTGCCGCGGCCGATAAGGCAGTTAAGTGAAGCTAATGGTGAAATGCGCCGAGGCGTGGCCGCCGCTGAGTCATTGTTTGAAGTATTAGACGAACCCTTAGAGGAGGATAATGGGAATTATGAAAAGGAGAGGGTGTTAGGGGCAATTGAATTTAAGAACGTATCGTTTAGGTATGCAAGTGAAAAGGAGTTAGCGCTTAATAGCATTAATTTGAAAATAAAAGCAGGGCAGACGGTTGCGTTGGTGGGGGCGTCGGGGGGTGGAAAAAGCACATTGACTAAGTTGTTGTCCCGGTTTTATGACAGTCAGGATGGTGAAATTTATTTGGACGGGGTTGATTTAAGAAATTATAAGTTGGAGAATTTGCGAGGGCAGGTAGCATTGGTAACTCAGCATGTGACATTATTTAATGATACTGTCGCTAACAATATTGCGTATGGCTGTCTAGAGGGTGTTTCAAGGGATCAGGTGTTGAAGGCAGCAGGAGATGCGTATGCCATGGAATTCATAAAAAAAATGCCTCAAGGTTTAGATACCGAAATTGGCGAAAATGGGCTGAAGTTGTCAGGGGGGCAGCGGCAACGGTTAGCCTTGGCAAGGGCTTTTTTAAAAAATGCACCAGTTCTGATTTTAGATGAAGCAACGTCAGCATTAGATAATGAGTCTGAAAGATTTATTCAGCTAGCATTAGACAAAGTGATGGCGGATAGAACGACGATTGTGGTGGCTCATCGATTATCAACGATACAAAACGCTGATGTTATTATTGTTATGGAAGGTGGTCGGGTTATTGAGCAAGGAACACACAGTGATTTATTGAAAACAGGTACGGGTTATAAGAGGCTATATGATTTACAGTTTAATAGTCAGTCAGTGGGTGAATAGGTTTAACGAGTAAGATTAAGAAAGCAAGCGTAAATTTGCACGAGTGAGTGTAGTTAGTGAGTAATAGGGGTTGCATTA
>CAZEVO010000033.1:0-20459 GCA_964515235.1 uncultured Methylococcaceae bacterium
TAACACAAGGCGATATTCGTTTTGAACCCCAACAAGCACTGATTGCCGCCAACCAAGGTCTTGCTGATATTCAAACCATTACCGACCATGCCCGTCAACACCTTAAAGCTGGAGCTCCTCTGCTTATTGAACACGGCTACGACCAACAAGCCAGCGTCCAAGACATTTTTAAACGCTTTAATTATGATAAAATTCGAACCCACAACGATCTGGCCGGCAACCCCCGGGTTACCACCGGCGTTTATAACACTTAAATACGCAAACGACTGTATTAACCACTCACTGAACTTATCGCCCCATGACTGCTAACGACATAAGAATTCCACGCCGTATCACCAACGAGCTATTACATCTCGCTCAATTGTCACCGACAAAAGAAGTTTGCGGCCTGGTCGGTAGCAAATCCGGTATCCCACACCGCTGTTACCCTGTAGATAATGTTGCAGACTACCCAGAGCAACGTTTTTTATTGGATGCCCAACAACAAATTCAAGCGATGACAGCTATTCGCGAGCGCGGAGAAGATTTCTTTGCCATCTTCCACTCCCACCCTACCAGCCCGGCCACCCCTTCAGAAACCGATATTAAAATGGCTAACTACCCCGATATCATTCAGATGATTATTTCCTTAAATACCAAAGGTATCCTTGAGTTGCGGGCATTTAAACTAGACACCCCACAGCCTCAAGAAATCAAACTCACACTCTTTAATGATTAACTCTCCCAAAAAGCAGCCAGCCTTAACGCTTTAATTTTGCCTTCAACATCGCATTCACTTCACCGGGATTTGCTTTGCCTTGCGTTAGCTTCATCACCTGACCAACAAAAAAACCAAACACCTTATCTTTACCGGATAAATACTGCTCAACTTGACCGGCATTGTTGGCAATCACCTCATCAATAATAGCTTCAATCGCACCGGAATCGGTAATTTGTTTTAAGCCTTGATGGTCAATAATTTGATCGGCGGTCTGATCACTCTGCCATAACGCCTCAAAAACCTGCTTGGCAATTTTTCCAGAAATCGTGTTATCTGTAATCCGCGTTAACAATCCTGCAAAACGCCTATGTCCGACAGGACTTTGCGTTATATCAAGGTTATCTTTATTCAAAGCGCCTGCTAAATGTCCAGTCATCCAGTTGGCACATAACTTTGCTTCACATCCTGCCTGCTCAATCACCGCTTCATAATAATCAGCCATTTCCTTGGAACTGGTTAAAAACACTGCAGTCTCTTCATCAAGACCATATTGCTTTTTAAAACGCAGTTTCTTAGCATCCGGTAATTCCGGCAATTCTCCGCGGGCTTTTTCTATCAATGCATCTGAAACAACGAGAGGTAATAAATCAGGGTCTGGGAAATAACGATAATCATTGGCTTCTTCCTTGCTCCGCATGGAACGGGTTTCATCTAAGTCGGAATCGTAAAGCCTCGTTTCCTGAACCACATTCAACCCGGATTCAAGGCGCTCAATTTGGCGCTCAACCTCATGATTAATGGCCTTTTCAACAAAGCGAAAAGAATTTAAGTTTTTAATTTCCGCTCGAGTACCAAATTCCGCCTGCCCTTTAGGACGGACAGACACATTCGCATCACAACGAAATGATCCTTCCTGCATATTGCCATCACAAATACCTAGATAACGCACCAATGTATGTAATTTCTTCATATAGGCAACAGCCTCTTTAGCAGACCGCATATCTGGCTCCGAAACAATTTCCAACAACGGTGTCCCTGCCCGATTCAGGTCTATTCCCGACAAACCCTGAAAATCTTCATGCAAAGATTTGCCTGCATCTTCCTCTAAGTGTGCACGAGTCACACCAATGCGTTTAGTCTCACCATCAATGTCAATTTCCAACACACCTTGACCAACAACCGGCAACTCAAACTGACTAATTTGGTACCCTTTTGGTAAGTCAGGATAAAAATAATTCTTCCTAGAGAAGACCGAGTAAGGTGCTATTTCCGCACCGATAGCCACACCAAAGCGCAGCGCTAAATGCATCGCTTGTTCATTTAACACCGGCAAGACACCGGGCAACCCTAAATCAACCGCACACGCTTGCGTATTTGGCTCCGCACCATAGGCCGTTGATGCGCCTGAAAATATTTTAGATTTTGTTGCAAGTTGGGCGTGAATCTCTAACCCAATAACTGTTTCCCATTCCATTTAAATGCCTCTGTAACACTTACTTTTTTATCTCAATATACTCTTCAAAAAAGAGCCCTCAAAACTGCTACTTTTTTATTCTATCCCTACAGGTGATTTTTGGTGCCAATCAGTTTCCTGCTGAAAACGATGCGCTACATTGAGTAACCGCGCTTCATCAAAATAATTACCAATAATTTGCAAGCCCACCGGTTTATGGTCGATGAACCCTGCTGGAATTGAAAGTGCCGGCAGCCCGGCTAAATTAACTGCAATGGTATACATATCAGACAAATACATTTCAATCGGATCCCCGGTTTTTTCACCCAAGCCAAAAGCTGGTGTCGGTGTCACAGGCCCCATTAATACATCAACTTCTGACAACGCCTTTTTAAAATCCTCACTGATCAACCGACGAATTTTTTGCGCTTTCAGATAATAAGCATCGTAATAACCGGTTGATAAGGCATACGTACCAATTAATATTCGACGTTTAACCTCTGCACCAAAACCTTCTCCACGTGACCGAATATATAAATCAGTCAAATCTTCCGGTGCCTCACAGCGATATCCGTAACGAACCCCGTCAAAACGCGACAAGTTAGCAGAACACTCTGCCGGCGCTACAATATAATAAGCTGGAATAGAGAGGTTAATATTTGGCATTGACACCTCAATAATCTCAGCCCCTAATCGTGTATATTCAGCAATAGCGGCATCTACAACTTGACCCATTTCCGCATTCAAGCTCTCTCCAAAAAACTCTTTAGGCAATCCTATTTTCAACCCCGCTAATGACTCATTTAAACCCTTAGAATAGTCCGGCACCGGTTTGTCTACACTGGTTGAGTCACGCGAATCAAAGCCCGCCATCGTTTGCAGCATTAATGCTGCATCCTCTACCGTTCGCGTCATGGGTCCGCCCTGATCAAGACTGGATGCAAAAGCAATCATACCGTAACGGGAGACTCGCCCATAGGTCGGTTTCAACCCGGTAACTCCACAAAAAGCAGCCGGTTGACGGATAGACCCGCCGGTATCCGTACCGGTTGCACCAACGGCTAAACGTGCAGCTACTGCACAAGCTGACCCGCCAGAAGAGCCCCCCGGCACAGCTGACAGATCCCAAGGGTTTTTAACTGGACCAAAAAAACTGGTTTCATTTGACGAACCCATAGCAAACTCATCCATATTCAGTTTACCTAACGTCACTGCACCGGCCTGATTAAATCGCTCTATCACCGTGGCGTTATAAGGGGCCTGAAAATTTTCCAACATTTTAGAACCACAACTGGTTTTAATACCCTGGGTACAAAAAATATCTTTATGTGCAAATGGAATGCCCGTTAAAGGGCCTGCTTTTCCGTCACTAATTAATTGATCGGCACTTTTCGCTCCGGCCATTGCCTCGGCTTCGGTTACCGTTATAAAACAATTTAAATCACTGTGTTTTTTAATCCGCTCTAAGTACGCTTTCGTTAATTCCTGACTCGAGAATGTTCCCGCTTGAAGGCCTTTAGCCAATTCAGCGATAGTTTGATTATACATATCGTCCAAAACTCCTAACTAATCAATAACTTTAGGTACTAAATAAAGACCGGCTTCAACTTCAGGTGCTTGTTCCTGAAATAGTGTTCGCTGATTCGCTTCTGTTACTTCGTCAGCCCGTAATCTTTGTACTTGATCCATAGGATGTGCCATCGGAGAAACTTGCTCTGTATTCACCGAGCTCATTTGCTCCACCAAATTTAAAATTCCAGAAAGTTCTTTCGCATAACTGTCTACGTCCTTTTCGTCAATACCTAACCGTGCCAAATATGCAATTTTATTAACTTCTTCTGCCGTTAACGCCATTTCTTACTCCATGAACTAAAATATCATTTCTTTTTACCAAATATAATACTTGATATCTTGCTCAAATACCCACTCGATTGTTAAAGTAGTAATATTTTCTTAGCAAGGATCGTACATGATGTTCAAACGCATACGCGGACTCTTTTCCACAGACTTATCAATTGATTTAGGAACCGCGAATACGCTCATTTATATTCCAGAACAAGGAATTGTTCTTAATGAACCCTCTGTTGTCGCCATTAAGGAAGACCGTACACGCGGTAATAAATTTATTGCGGCTGTCGGCGCCGATGCCAAAGCCATGTTAGGCCGTACACCTGGAAATATTACGGCTATTCGACCACTTAAAGACGGTGTTATTGCTGATTTTGCAGTTACTGAACGTATGTTGCGGTTTTTCATTGAAAAAGTTCATGAAAGTAAGTTGTTACGCCCCAGCCCCCGAATCTTAGTCTGTGTGCCTTGCGGCTCGACACAAGTCGAACGACGCGCAATTCGTGAATCAGCGTCTATGGCAGGTGCTCGCGAAGTCTACTTAGTTGAAGAACCCATGTCTGCTGCCGTTGGTGCTGGACTCCCTGTTGATCAAGCGCAAGGCTCTATGGTACTTGACATTGGCGGCGGTACTTCTGAGGTTGCCGTCATTTCCTTGAATGGTATCGTTTACTCCGCATCTGTTCGTATTGGCGGCGACCGTTTTGATGAAGCTATCATCAATTATGTTCGACGTAACTACGGCACTTTAATTGGGGAAGCCACTGCTGAACGAATTAAACAAGAAATTGGCTCCGCCTATCCTGGCAATGAAATTTCCGAAATTGAAGTTAAAGGACGGAATCTGGCCGAAGGTATCCCTCGAAGTTTCACTCTCAATAGCAATGAAATGCTAGAAGCGTTGCAAGAACCCCTTGCCGGTATTGTTGGCGCTGTTAAAGTTGCACTGGAACAGACACCACCAGAACTAGGTGCAGATGTTGCTGAACGCGGTATTGTCCTAACCGGTGGCGGCGCTTTACTAAAAGATATTGACCGACTCATTTCCGAAGAGACAGGTCTCCCTGTTCTTATTGCCAATGACCCCTTGACCTGTGTTGCCCGTGGCGGTGGCAAGATTCTTGAAATGATGGATGATAAAAACATGATTGGTTTTTCGCTAGAATAAAACCTTCATCACAAGGTGTCAAAACCTCGTTTATCATTATTTCTGTAACAACTAGCGCCGCGACATATAAGCAAGAATCAACGGCGTTACACTGATAACTTTTTACAACAACACAACTGAGGACTCTACTATAAAACTACTATTTACCTCTGGTGCCTCACTCAACACCCGTTTGTTAGTAACGGTTATTTTATCTGTATCTTTATTAATTACTGACCGTCAAAGTAATGTTCTGAAATCTACCCGCGACGTCATCTCCGTCCTTCTTTACCCGATAGAAAGACTGGTTAATTTACCACCTCAACTCAACCAAACACTGTCCAAGTCCCTGCTGTCTTATCAGGATCTCGTCACTGAAAACGCCCGACTCAAAAAACAACATTTTATTGCCCAAACCAAACTATTAAAGCTCGCCGCATTAGAAAAAGAAAATATTCGACTACAAGCTTTGCTCGGCAACTCATTTACCTTAGGAGAACAACTTCTGACCGCTGAGTTATTAGCCGTTAACCTTGCCCCCTATGAACATACAATCGCTTTAAACAAAGGCAGCCGGTTTGGCATTCACAAAAACCAGCCAGTCATCAATATTCATGGTGTTGTCGGTCAAGTTACTCGTTCAACCCCGATGCGCTCTGAGGTTTTACTTATTTCCGATCCTAGTCACGCTATCCCAGTACAAATTAACCGCACCGGGTTACATTCCATCGCGGTGGGTAGCGGTCAAATTAATAGACTTAACCTACCTTTCTTACCTAATAATAGCGACATTATTCCTGGTGATTTACTGATCACCTCAGGACTAGGCGGCACCTTCCCATCAGGCTACCCGGTGGCTACAGTAACAACGGTAAACCCACAACCAGACAAACCTTTTGCCATTATAACCGCAACGCCTGTAGCCCAATTGGATCATATTCGAGAACTCTTGGTTGTTTGGAGTAATACCACACCAATCCCACTCCTTAACGAAACCAAACCCTCACCGACCTCAAACAATGAGTCTGACTAAGCGTTACAACTATTTTTTTTACATGGCATCGTTAGGGCTAGCACTGACACTCAAAATATTGCCATTCCCGCCCTCGATTCAAAACCTTGCTCCCGACTGGGTTTTACTGGTTTTAATCTATTGGTTGTTATCTGAACCGCATAAAATTGGTATTTTAAATGCTTTTTTTATTGGCTTACTCGTTGATGTACTTACCGGACGTTTATTAGGTCAATACCCTTTAGGCTATATTTTTGCCGCCTATCTTTGCCTGAAATTACACAACCGATTACAAAATGTGCGGTTAGCACAACAATGTTTTTTTATTTTTTTAATTCTCACTATCACGCAGTCCATTACCCTTTGGACTGAGACTATTCAACAGTCACTCAATCACGACCTTAATTTCTGGCTCCCTGCATTATCCGGCACTCTCTGCTGGCCACTGGTCAAATATCTGCTCAATATCAGCCACCGCTGGTTCGATTAATCTTTTCTAAGCTATAGACTAATCATTCACCATGTCTCGCCGTTTCGCCATAAAAGATCTTTACTCTGAGAACCGACTCTTTCTCAGTCGGGTAGTCATTATTTTCATTGTTGTCTTATTACTCACGAGTGCCCTCATTGCTCGATTAATATATTTGCAAATAACCGGACATGAATACTATGCTGCTCAGGCAAACAATAACCGAATCAAAATATCCTCATTACCGCCGACACGTGGCATAATATACGACCGCTACGGAAGAATATTAGCGGACAATATCCCCTCTTACAGTCTGGAATTAACGCCTGAGTTAATCCCCGATATCAATAAAACCCTCACCAAATTAAAAATCTTATTAGACCTTTCAGACGAGACACTGTCACATTTTAAAAAACAGTTATCTCGTCACCACACCTTCGACAGCATACCAATTTTACTGCAAATGGACGAGACCACGGTCTCTCGTTTTGCTGTTGTGCAACATCAATTCCCTGGGGTCGATATTCAGGCCCGCCTTATCCGTCATTATCCCTACGGTGCAATCACAGCACACTTAATTGGCTATGTCGGTCGTATTAATGAATCAGAACTTAAAACACTCTCAACAACTCGCTACAAAGGGACTCACACGATCGGGAAAACCGGTATTGAAAAAACCTACGAACGACAACTCCATGGCATTCCTGGTCATTCTGAAGTCGAAACTAACGCGCAACTTCGCCCCATTAAAGTCATTAAATCTGAAGCTCCAACTCCGGGAAAAGACTTACACCTGACATTGGATATAGAATTACAAAACATTGCCTATCAAGCGTTTAAAAACCATAATGGTGCTGCTGTTGCGATTGAAATCGCGACTGGCGATATCTTGTCCATGCTTAGCCACCCTGGGTTTGACCCTAACCCCTTTTCTTCCGGCATTTCCAGCAAAGCCTATAAGGCACTACAACAATCTGACCGTAAACCTTTATTCGACCGCGCATTGAGAGGACAGTACCCTCCGGGGTCAACCCTGAAACCTTTTATTGGCCTTGCCGGATTACAATACGCTCTAACTGAAATCAACACGCCCTTATTCTGTCCGGGCTACTACCAACTACCTAATGTGAACCACCGTTACCGTGACTGGAAAAGTTGGGGACATGGTTTCGTCACGCTGAATGATGCCATTGTTCAATCATGCGATGTTTATTTTTATGACCTTGCTCGTGCACTGGGTATCGACCGAATAAATCATTTCCTTTCACAATTTGGTTTTGGCCAAAAAACCGGTATTGACTTAGTCGGCGAAAAATCTGGCTTATTACCCTCAAGAAACTGGAAACGTCAGAATAAAAATTTGCCCTGGTACCCGGGCGAAACCTTAATTACAGGTATTGGCCAAGGATTCATTCAAACGACGCCACTCCAACTAGCCGTTGCCACCGCGACCTTAGCGAATCAAGGCATTAGTATTCAGCCCCATTTAATACAATCTACAAATGCATCCCAACAAAAACCAATTACCCAAAAAATCAAGTTAGATTCTGCTCATGTCAATGATATTATTCATTCAATGGTTAATGTGGTACATACTCCCAAGGGTACTGCCTATACACTCAGTCAAAATATAACCTTTAAAATTGCAGGTAAAACCGGTACTGCTCAAGTCTTTACTGTTAAACAAAAAGATAAATACGATGCCGAAAAGCTAAAAGAAAAATTACTTGATCATGCACTTTTTATTGCCTTTGCTCCCGCTGAGGCCCCTAAAATAGCGGTTGCTATCATTGTCGAGAATGGTGGTCATGGCGGATCCACCGCCGCCCCTATCGCCAAAAAAATAATAATGCAATACCTAAAAAAACCATCCCATCATGATTAACGAAACCCGCCCTGAACACTTCCAAAACCATTCCGCCTTCGGTCGTTTTTTAAGCCGCATTCATCTTGACAGCCTGCTACTCGCCGGCTTAATCCTACTTTCATTACTCAGTTTTCTCATTTTATACAGCAGTAGTGGTCAACATATCGACACCTTATTACGTCAAACCACACGCATCGCCATCGCTTTCTTCGTCATGCTGTTTGTCGCACAAATCCCTCCTAATCAAATAAAAAGATATGCTGTTAATTTGTATATTATCGGCATTCTTTTATTAGTCGCGGTACTGGTTATCGGGGAGATGGGAAAAGGGGCACAACGCTGGCTTGATTTAGGGTTTTTCCGCTTTCAACCCTCTGAAATGATCAAAATAACCACCCCAACAGCAATTGCCTGGTATTTTTCAGAGCATGCCTTACCACCACGCTGGAAAGAATTGTTTATCGCTCTGCTCCTGATTGCCACACCAACTTTCTTGATCGCAAAACAACCTGACCTGGGCACCGCTATTTTAATTGCCAGCTCAGGATTCGCCGTGTTCTTTTTCGCAGGGATATCATGGCGAATTATACTTTCATCACTCAGCAGTCTAATAGCACTCACACCGATTTTATGGCATTTCATGCATGACTATCAACGCGCTCGTGTCCTTACTTTTCTTAACCCTGAGAGTGATCCTATCGGCAGAGGCTACCATATTATCCAATCAAAAATCGCCATCGGCTCTGGCGGTCTTTACGGCAAAGGTTGGCTTGAAAGTACACAGGCAAAATTAGATTTTCTTCCTGAACGCTCCACTGACTTTATCTTTGCCGTTTTCGCCGAAGAATTTGGACTACTCGGTTGTGTCAGTTTATTATTCTTATACTTATTGATCACCATGCGATCACTCTACATTGCAGTCAATGCCCAAGACACCTTCTGCCGGCTACTAGCCGGTAGCTTATCCTTCACGTTCTTTGTTTATGTCTTTGTTAATATCGGCATGGTTATCGGCATTTTACCTGTTGTTGGCGTACCGCTACCTTTAATTAGCTATGGCGGCACTTCAATGGTGACACTACTGATCGGATTCGGTATTCTTATGTCTATCCATACACATAAAAATTTATTGTCTCATTAACCTCTGTTTCTACACTCTTATTGTCTCCTATCCCTATGACTCTTCAAAAAAAACACCGTATTTTCAGAATCTTTATTGGTTTTTTCAGCGCTTTAGTACTCATACCCTGCGCGGCTGAGATAAACCCTGATACTTTTGAAAAACCAGTGCCAAAACAATTTATTATTGCTCCAGGTGATTCCTTATGGGGAGCATTCAAAAAACTCAACCTTCCCAACCAACTCTGGCCTACTATTTTAGCCAATAATCCGCATATCAAAGACCTCAATAAAGTCCACCCCGGCGATATTATTTACCTTTCCCAAAAAACACCAACCACCTCGCCAACAGCTTACCCTAACGCCTCGCCCTTTGACTCAAAAGTTGATGCCTTTATTGATATGATGGTGACTGAACATTCATTTGACCATACTGAACTCAAAACCCTCTTTGAGACTGTAAAAATAAAAGAACCCATTATTAAGGCGATTTCAAAGCCAGCCGAAAAACGTCTAGTCTGGCATCAATATAAAGACATTTTCTTAACACCTAAAAGAATTCAACAAGGCGTTTCCTTCTGGGAAAAACACGAAACTGAGCTCAGCCGTGTTGAACAAAAATACGGTGTTTCCGCAAAAATTATTGTCGCCATTATCGGGGTTGAAACCTTTTATGGCCGAATGACTGGTGAACACCGCGTTATTGATGCCCTTGCCACCATTGGCTTTGGCTACCCTAAACGCCAGACATTCTTTACAAACGAATTAAAACAGTTTCTTATTTTGTGCCGGGATGAAGAGATCGACCCGTTAATGCCTACAGGGTCCTATGCCGGCGCAATGGGTATTCCTCAATTTATGCCCAGCAGTTTCATCCATTATGCCGCTGACTTTGATGGCGATAAAAAAAGAGATATCTGGTCTAATTACGGTGATGTTTTTGCTAGTATTGCCAATTATTTCATCCGCCACCACTGGCAACCTGGCCAACCGGTCGCTTTTAAAATCCAACATAAAGGCAATGATTTTAACAACGCCCTTTCCAAAGGTCTCAAACCTGATACCACTGTTTCCGCACTCAAAGCAATGAAACTTCATCTGGCTTTTCCTGAACAAGTCAATTCAACTGACCGTGTTAAATTACTTCGTTTTCAACAAAAAGAAACAATTGATTTATGGCTGGGATTACAAAATTTTTATGCCATTACCCGTTACAACCATAGCCCGCTTTATGCTATGGCGGTGTTTCAACTTAGTGAAGCGATCAATACACTCAAAACATCCCATGACTAAAATCAAAAAGCTGTTCACTGGGCTCATTTTATTGTCCCTTAATAGCTGCGCTATACCCTTGTTGTCAGAGCAGGATCGAGCCCCTAATTTTATACCCGCTGACCTTATGGCGATTCCAAACGCAACACCGCGATTTGAACAGCAAACACGTGCTGGTAACCCACCTGAATATGAAGTATTAGGCAAACGCTACCGCACCCTGAGTCGGAGTCATCAGTATCAAGCTCTAGGCGTTGCTTCGTGGTATGGCACAAAATTTCATGGCAAAAAAACGGCCAATGGTGAGACTTATGACATGTTTGCGATGACTGCTGCTCATAAAACACTGCCCATTCCTTCTTATGTCAAAGTCACCAACCTGGTCAATAAACGCTTCGTTATTCTTCGCATTAATGACCGTGGGCCTTTTCACGACAACCGTATTATCGACCTATCATATACCGCAGCCGCTAAACTTGATATTCTAAAAAAAGGCACTGGCTTTGTTAGAGTTCAGTCAATCAATACGACTAAAGCAAGCACTCAATCACCCCAACATCCCCTATTTTCCGAAACCAATAACAACGTTTATCTTCAGGTTGGCGCTTTTCAACACCTTGATAATGCTAAACTTTTACAAAAAAAGCTAAGCCACAAGCACCTACCAAATTCACGTATTGTCTCTACGACTAATGCTCAACAATTAATGCATAAACTTCAATTTGGTCCTATTACCTCTGTTAATGAAGCTGACCGGCTCATGCAACGACTCAAAAAAACCGGTTATTCCGCATCCCATTTTATAACCGAGTAACTTTCAATAATCGGCTCATGTTATAATTCTGTCCTTAGAACCTTACAAAAAATTAATCACACGTCCTGACGCCCTCAATTTTACTTTTTTACCTTAAAAACTTTTATGCTTATGCTACTTATAACAAACCGAGTTTTTTCATCAGCTAAATCATTGGCCCTTTTCATGCTGGTGTTTTTTTTACCGACGCCTTTACTTGCTGCAAACAACCTGATTATCCCAGCCAGTCCAACGATTGCTGCTCGCGGCTATTTCCTCATGGACTTTGACAGCGGCCAAATTCTCACTGAAAAAAATGCAGATGACCGACTTGCACCCGCTAGCCTGACCAAAATAATGTCGACTTATGTTATTTTTCAGGAATTACAAGCTGGCCAATTAACCCTTGATGAATCGGTTATTATTAGCAAAAAGGCCTGGAAAACACCGGGCTCAAAAATGTTTGTTGAGGTCAACAAACATGTCAGTGTAGAACAGTTACTCAAAGGTGTCATTATACAGTCTGGCAATGATGCTAGTGTCGCCTTAGCTGAACATGTCGCTGGTGATGAAGAAACCTTTGCCCGGCTAATGAATCAACATGCCCAACGACTAGGCATGATTAACAGTAATTTCCAAAATAGTACCGGACTACCTTCTAAAAACCACTATACCACTGCGCATGACTTGGCAATTTTAAGTCAAGCATTAATCCGAGAGTTCCCATACTATTATTCATGGTTCCAAGAAAAAAGCTTTACCTTTAACAATATCAAACAAAACAACCGTAACAAATTACTCTGGCGTGATGATTCCGTTGACGGCATTAAAACCGGATATACTGAGAAAGCAGGCTATTGCCTGGTCGCCTCTGCAAAACGTAATAACATGCGCTTAATTTCAGTTGTTATGGGTACCCATGATCAAAATGCCCGCGCCCGTGAGAATCAAAATCTTTTAAATTATGGCTTTCGATTCTTTGAAACCCATAAACTCTATGAGGCCAATCAAAAGCTCACCGAAGCTAAAGTCTGGAAAGGCGCAACCAACACGCTACCGTTAGGCATAAACGATGATCTCTATGTCACTGTTCCACGACGTCATTATGATGACTTAAAAGCGGTTATGTCAGTTGACTCAAAAATCATTGCTCCTGTCGGCGCAGGCCAAACTTTTGGTTCAATCGCCATTACCTTAAATGATGAAACCATCACCAAAAAGCCCCTTATCGCCTTAAGCCCTATTGCGATAGGCAGTATTTTTCAGAAACTCTACGATACCGTACTTTTGAGAACGCAATAAAAAAATGATCGAGTTAGATCAATCGCCCGTCTATTTAAATGGCCACTACCAACCTCTGTCTGATGCAAAAATATCCGTTTTAGACCGAGGGTTTTTGTTTGGTGATGGCGTCTATGAAGTAATTCCAAGCTATCAGGGTAAACTCTTTTACCTTGACGATCACTTAAATCGTCTGAGCCAAAGCCTGGAAAGCATTCGGATGATACAACCGCATAATAAACAGCAATGGGTTGAAATATTTGATCCTTTGTTAGACATAAACAAAAACCAATATATCTATTTACAAATCACTCGCGGAGTTTCAAAAAAACGCGACCATGGCTTTTCCAGCGACCTAGTGCCAACTATTTTTGTCATGAGTGCTGATATTATACCGACTGAGCATTTATATCATGGCAGCAAGGCTGTCACCATAGAAGATACCCGCTGGCATTTATGCCATGTGAAAGCCACAACACTACTTGCCAATATTTTAATGCGGCAAGAAGCAATCGACCAACAATGCGCCGAAGCGATTTTAATTAAAAATGGTTTTGTGCTGGAAGGCGCTGCGAGCAATATTTTTGTAGTCAAGGACGGCGTTATTTTAACCCCCCCTCAAAACAGCAATATCCTGCCCGGCATCACTCGCAAAGTCATCATTGAATTAATCCAAAACCAACAAATGCCTTTTCAAGAAACCAACATAACCACTGACACACTGAAGCAAGCCGATGAAATCTGGTTATCCAGTTCGACCCGAGAAATCATTCCGGTTACAGAACTAGATACAAATGCAGTGGGCACCGGTACTGTAGGACCTTTATGGCATATTATTAATAACCTCTTTCAAGAGAAAAAAGATCATGACTGAACCAACAAGCCTACTGGATTTTCCCTGCTCTTTTGCTGTGAAGGCCGTTGGCCATTCAAGCCCTGAACTTGAAACAACCGTACTGACCATTATTCAGAACCATATCCCTGAACTCAATAACGGCGCGATTAAATCTCGACCCAGTAAAAATGGCAAATACACTGCGCTGACCATCACATTCATGGCCACCAGCCAAGTTCAACTTGATGCCATCTACCAAGATCTCACTGATTGTGATGCTGTTTTAATGGCGCTTTAAGTGACCTCAAAAAAAATCACCTTCCCGAGCCCTATTGTTCGAAACTTAGGACTTCAAGAGTACAACAACAGTTTTCAGGCCATGTGTGATTTTACCCAAAACCGTGGCGCTGAAACCGCTGATGAACTCTGGATTGTTGAACATCCACCAGTTTATACTCTAGGACTTAATGGCAAACGAGAACATCTGTTAAAACCCACTTCTATCCCTGTCATTACCACTGACCGTGGTGGTCAAGTCACCTACCATGGCCCGGGTCAATTAGTCATTTATACCCTTATTGACCTGAATCGCCATCACTTCGGCGTTCGTTCACTAGTCACCTTACTGGAAACCGCCATGATTGATACGCTCAAACCATACGGCCTTTCTGCTTATGCCAAGACCAATGCGCCCGGCGCTTATATTAAACAAAAAAAGATAGGCTCCGTCGGTTTAAGAATTCGTAAAGGATGCAGTTATCATGGCTTAAGCCTTAATAATAATATGGACCTAACCCCATTTCAGGCAATTAATCCCTGTGGTTTTAAAAACCTTGAAATGACACAACTCATCGATCACAATATTTCAATTAACAATGACGAACTAGCTATCCCACTAGTTCACGCTATTTACCAACAATTATCATGACTTCCAAAGCTCCTTTTCAAGCACCTTCAAGATCCACCCCAGACAGCCATCAACGCAATGACAGTAAACTATCTCGCATCCCAGTCAAAGTTGATAAAACAATCGAAACACTCCGAAAACCTGACTGGATTCGAGTCAAAATTCCAGTTGGAAATGAAGTTAATCAAATCAAAAAAGTTTTACGCGAAAAAAAACTACACAGCGTTTGTGAAGAAGCGGCCTGCCCTAACCTAGCAGAATGCTTCCAACACGGTACTGCTACCTTTATGATTATGGGTGATTTATGTACCCGTCGTTGTCCTTTTTGTGATGTTGCTCACGGCAAACCGTTACCGTTAGATCAAGGCGAACCTTTGCACCTTGCAGAATCTATTGAAGCGATGAAACTTAAATATGTTGTCATTACTTCTGTTGATCGTGATGATTTAAGAGACGGTGGCGCTTCTCATTTCGCCGCCTGTATTCAGGCTATTCGTGAAAAAATGCCAACGACAAAAATAGAAATTCTGGTGCCTGATTTTCGTGGCCGCATAGACCTTGCACTTGAAAAATTAGCAACCCAACCGTGTGATGTCTTTAACCATAATTTAGAAACTGTTCCTAGACTTTACAAACAATCTCGTCCCGGCGCTGACTATCACGGCTCGCTAAAACTCCTTCAATTACACCGCCAACAACACCCGAACATTGTTACCAAATCTGGCATTATGCTGGGCCTTGGAGAAACAGCTGACGAAGTCCATCAAGTCATGAGAGACCTTCTAGAGCATGGCTGTTCCATGCTCACTTTAGGACAATACCTTCAACCCAGTCCCGATCACTTAGCGGTACAGCGTTATTATAAACCGGAAGAATTTGAACAATTTGGCCATTATGCCAGACAACTGGGTTTTACTCAGGTTGCCAGTGCGCCGCTAGTACGTTCTTCTTATCATGCTGACTTGCAAGCCAAAGACATAACTTAAACGTTGACCTATTCACCCTTAAGCTAAAAAAAAACCACTCAGGTCTTTTAATGACCCGAGTGGTTATAATTTTTAATTATCTGTTTAAGTTATAACCAATTAAAGCCTGCTTTACCGGTTTCTATTGCGCCCCCTGGCGCCCCTGTTGCAAGTCCTACAGGTACAGCATAAGCCAGACTTGCCACACCAACAGGTAACACTAATAAAGGATGGGATGCATATTCTTCATTAACTGACGACCAAGTACTCATCACACCTTGTACGCCTCCGCTTAAGGCTCCAACTACGCCGCCGACAACACCGCCGACCAGTTTGAAAGGTAATTTCACAACACCAACCGCGGTAGAAACCACACCGCCATGATCACTCGCCGTGGCCGTTCCCACGGGAACCATCATAGCCATCATTAACAACAAAGCCGAAATTTGCTTTTTCATAAACAACTCCTATCCGTTAAACAACAATGTTCAGTTATACGTAAAGACTGCAGAAATAAATAAAAAAAATAAACACTCTATTTTTTTCTAGCTTTATCTATATAGCGTTTTTTATCCTAAATGTCCATAGCCATTCACTTAAACACCGCTTAACTCACCTTGTCAGAACCAAAAAAAAGCAGCGCTCGAAAATCATTTGACTTTCGCACACTGCTTTTTCAAAAGCACTTTTGAGCTTGGCTATTGATCAGTTTTTACTTTAACCAACAACGTCTGCTCAATTTAAGTACAGACAATTACATCATACCGCCCATACCACCCATGCCACCCATGCCGCCCATATCAGGCATTGCAGGTGCTGGAGCGCTATCATCTGGTTGGTCTGCAACCATGACTTCAGTTGTGATCATTAGGCCTGCGATAGATGCTGCATTTTGCAGTGCTGAACGAGTCACTTTAGCCGGATCTAAAATACCTAGAGCAACCATATCACCGTATTCACCAGAAGCGGCATTATAACCATAGTTACCTTCACCATTTCTGACATCGTTTAAAACTACTGAAGCTTCATCACCAGCATTAGTAACAATCTGACGTAGTGGTTCTTCCATTGCACGGCGTAAAATAGCAACACCGACTGACTGATCATTATTACTAGATTCTAAACCCTCAAGGCTGCCGATGGCACGAACCAAGGCTGTACCACCACCCGGTACAACACCTTCTTCAACCGCGGCTCTTGTTGAATGTAAAGCATCTTCAACACGGGCTTTTTTCTCTTTCATTTCCATTTCAGTCGCAGCACCGACTTTAATGACCGCAACACCGCCGGCTAATTTAGCCAAACGCTCTTGTAGTTTTTCTTTATCATAGTCTGAAGTTGCATCTTCTGCTTGTGCACGAATTTGCGCCACACGACCAGTAATTTGATCCTCAGCACCAGCACCATCAATCACAGTGGTATTATCTTTAGTGATTTGTACTTTTTTAGCGGTACCTAGTTGATCAAGTTCTACTTTTTCTAGAGATAAGCCGACTTCTTCAGAAATCACCACACCACCAGTTAAAATAGCAATATCTTCCAACATCGCTTTACGACGATCGCCAAAACCCGGTGCTTTAACAGCCGCAACCTTAACGATACCACGCATGTTATTAACTACTAATGTTGCTAGAGCTTCGCCTTCAACATCTTCAGCAATAATTAATAGCGGACGGCTAGCTTTAGCCACATTCTCAAGAATCGGTAATAAATCTCTGATATTAGAAATTTTCTTATCGAAAATCAAAATGAATGGGTTATCTAACTCAACACTCATGCTGTCTTGGTTGTTAATGAAATAAGGAGACAAGTAGCCTCGGTCAAACTGCATGCCCTCAACCACATCCAATTCATTATCCAGACCACTGCCTTCTTCAACTGTAATCACACCTTCTTTACCGACTTTTTCCATTGCATCAGCAATAATCTGACCCACTGAAGTATCTGAATTTGCAGAAATAGTGCCTACTTGAGCGATGGCATTACCATCTGTACACGGTACGGCTAAATCTTTAATTGAGCTAACGGCTACGCTAACAGCCTGATCAATACCACGTTTTAAATCCATTGGGTTCATGCCGGCTGCCACAGCTTTCAAGCCTTCATTAACAATAGCTTGTGCTAACACAGTCGCGGTAGTCGTACCGTCACCTGCCGCATCTGAAGTATGAGATGCGACTTCTTTAACCATTTGCGCACCCATATTTTCGAATTTATCTTGTAATTCGATTTCCTTTGCAACCGATACACCATCTTTAGTGATCGTTGGTGCGCCAAAGCTCTTGTCGAGTACGGCATTTCGGCCTTTTGGACCCAAGGTTACTTTTACTGCATTTGCCAAAATATTGACACCTGCAGCGATTTGAGTACGGGCGTCATCGCCAAAAATTACGTCTTTTGCTGCCATTTTATATCCTATAAACGATTAATTAATGTTCTTAATATGAGTTTGGTTAAGCGTGATACTTAATCTAAAACACCCATAATGTCTTCTTCACGCATAACGATCAGGTCGTCGCCATCAACTTTGACTTCATTGCCTGAATATTTTCCAAACAACACTTTATCGCCAACGTTTACATCAAGTGCACGGACCTCGCCATTATCAAGAACTTTACCATTGCCTACAGCCAACACAGTTCCTTCACTAGGCTTTTCTGCTGCTGAACCCGGAAGCACAATGCCGCCTGCTGAGGTTGTTTCTTCTTCAACACGTTTGACGATTACTCGGTCGTGTAACGGACGTATTCCCATCAACTTCTCCTAATTAAAAAAATTAAACAAAAACTTAAACTTGAGCACCAACACTATTAGCACTCGGTACTTATGAGTGCTAATAATAACTATCTTTTGCAGTCTGTCAAGTATTTTGGCATTATTTGATCACTCTCTTTAGCCTCTTAATCAACCATGAATGACCAGCAATTATTACGTTACAGCCGCCAAATCATGTTGCCGCAAATCGATATTACCGGCCAGCAACGCATTTTAAATAGCCGCATCCTCACCATTGGTGCAGGGGGGTTAGGTTGCCCTGCCACCCTTTATCTGGCTGCCGCCGGTGTTGGTCAAATCACCCTTTACGATGATGATGTGGTTGATCTCTCTAATCTTCAACGCCAAATTACTCATCACACTCAAGATATTGGGACAGATAAAGTCTTTTCAAGTGCGCAAACACTAAAAAGTTTAAACCCTGAAACACAGGTGATTGCAAAAAATGAACGACTGGAAGGAGAACAATTATTAAAAGCAGTCAGCGAAGCCGATCTCGTACTCGATTGCAGCGATAACTTTAAGACCCGCTTTGCCATTAATAAGGCCTGTGTTAAGCACCACCGGCCATTGATCTCCGGTGCCGCTATTCGTTTTGAAGGACAACTCTCCGTTTTTACCCCGGGACAATCAGAAAGCCCCTGTTATAACTGCCTGTATCAGGAATCTGACGATGAACAAGAAAGTTGCGCCACGCATGGGGTAATCTCTCCGATTACCGGCATTATCGGGTCTATGCAGGCATTAGAGGCCCTTAAAATCATTGCCGGAGTCGGTCAAACGGTGACCGGCCGGCTATTATTACTTGACGGCTTAACGATGGAGTGGAATAGCCTGACCTTAAAGAAAAACCCGCTTTGCCCAACCTGTGGTTAGCATGAACCGCTCAGGACTGGGAAATGACAAACCAAGAACCGGATTAATCGTTTTTCTTCTGCGCTAACCATTTTTGTAAAAAAGGGTCAAACTTAGCCAAGATCGGTCCCATACCATGACTCGCAGTATGAGCCTCGCCAAAAGGTTGTTTGGGATCTTTATCAAAAACAAAGATAAAAAAACCAAATGGAATACAAATCAATAAAGCCACTAGAAACATCGCTATCGTTACAAAAACTATCTCACCAAACATCAACAAACTCCAAAAATTAATTCAGGCGCCAATATAACGTGACTGTCTATACGAATTCAAGTTTAATACCTTAAAAACAAGCAATTACTGCTCCAAAACGTCACTGCATCACCCATTCCTATCGCACCTACAACTGACATTCCTGTTAAGATCTTCAGTAATCACCTGAATCGATATTGCGTTATCAATTTGTTCATCGTATACTCACTAATAGCTTTCTTGATCAAGCTAGCTTAAATAATAAAAATTTTGGAGGTATATACCATGAAATGGGAAACACCAAGCTACACAGATCTTCGTTTTGGTTTCGAAGTTACTATGTATATCAACAACCGTTAATCGATTAGCGGCTTGTTTAAAAAGGGGCTCCATGAGCCCCTTTTTTTATTGCTCTCTTTATTCTTTAACTTACCCCGAGTATCATTCAGCCTCTGAATGGATTGTTATCGCTTTACTTTAGGATCTAACATATGAAAATAAGAGTATTAGGCTCTGGCGCTGGTGGCGGTTTCCCCCAATGGAACTGCAACTGTGACAATTGTCGCCGCCTACGGCACCATGAAATTAACGCTAAAGCCCGGACCCAATCGTCAATCGCGGTCAGTACCGACAATACCAATTGGTTGCTAATCAACGCCTCTCCGGATATTCGCGCGCAACTGGAAGCCTTCCCAGCAATACAACCTAAACAAGGCATTCGAGACACCGGCATTAAAGCGGTGATGCTCATGGACAGTCAGATTGACCACACCACCGGTCTACTTATCTTACGCGAAGGTGAACCCCTTGATATTTACTGCAGTGAAATGGTCCAACAAGACCTGACCACCGGCTTTCCGTTATTCAACATGCTGGCTGATTACTGTACGGTGAATCATCATCCGATT
>CAZEVO010000034.1:0-20019 GCA_964515235.1 uncultured Methylococcaceae bacterium
AGATACCGGTGCCACCAATGTTGTTATTCCTTTTCATATTGCTGAAAACATTGGGTTAAAAACAGGGCATAAGACTCATTCAGTGACTGCTAATGGTACCGTTTCGACGTACGCGACTCGCCTTGATCGTATTTCAATCGGAGCTATTGAAATACGCGAAGTAGGTGCTTCAATAAATCCCAATACCGATGAAGATGTTATTTTATTGGGTATGACTTTCTTAAAACATCTTGAATTTACCCAACGTGGCGATACGCTCACACTTCGACAATACCTTGAATGATGAGGTTATTTTCCTTGTGTTTTTGACGCCTTGTTAATGATTGGGTGAAGTAAGTGTCGATTGTGATTTAATATTGTTTTAAATAATCAGTTAATAATTTGCCGGAGTGAATATGAAAAGATTAAAGCAACTATTAAAAATAATCTTTCTTTCGATGTTGTTAGGTTCGTTTATAGTTTCAGCTGGTGAAATAAATAATCGTATTCTAATCGAGGATGTAGGTTTTTTAACGCCTGAATCTATCGAATATAACTCAAATGAAGATGTCTATTTGGTCACTAATATTAACGGGCACCCATTGGCAAAAGATAGTAATGGGTTTATTTCAAAATTAAGTCCCGATGGAAAAGTGATTGACCTTAAGTGGATTGATGGAACAAAACCTGAAATAACCTTACATGCACCTAAAGGTGCATCAATCATTAATAATTTACTTTATGTAACTGATATTAATCAGATACAGGTATTTAGTCTTCCCGATGGAGAGCAACAAAAATCAATCACCATTACTGGCAGTACTTTTTTAAATGGTATTACACCCGGTCACGGTGATTTTGTTTATGTGACCGATAGTGGTTTAAATGCAGCACTTAAATCAACTGGAACAGATGCTATTTATAAGGTATGGCGTGATGGGCGCTATGAATTGGTTTTAAGTGATAAAAAAATGGGTGCGCCTAATGGTGTTTGGGACGATGGTAATGGACTACAGATCGTGACCTTCAAAACAGGAAGAATGATCCATATAACATTAACAGGACAACAAAAAATATTGCCTGCGCCGCCTAGTGGTGGCTTAGACGGCTTAGTTAAACTCAATGATGGTCGATTTTTATTCTCTAGTTGGGGCGGCTCGGCTATTTACGCTTTGAATGACGATAGCACGTATTCACTGTTTGCAGATGATTTAGATGCACCAGCGGATCTGGGTGTGGATAGTAAGCGGAATCGATTACTCATTCCTTTGTTTAAGAAAAATTCAGTGGTTTTTTTACCCTTCTAGATTTATTTAAACTTGAATGTAAGACATGCCGTTATAATTTTTGTCACAAATTCTGAGATCGGTAAACGAATTATTAGAAAAAACTATTGAGAAAATAGCGTTTTACCGTTGATGCTCTACATTGCATATTGTCTGAGGTAAAAAGCATTATTAAATGCTTGATTGTGTTGAATTTGAAAACGTTGAGTGTAGTCAAACCTAATGTCAGAGGAGTGCCAGTTTAGTTTAAGATTTAAAATAAGAAACTAGTGCATCTCTAACCATGGTGACATCATCGGCTTTTAATCCGGACTGAGTCTGAGATTTTACAACTAAATGGGCGAGTTGACTAAATGTGATGTTTTTTGAGTGGCTTATCAATTGTTTTTCGGAATATCCTTTTTTTTCCATGATAGTGATAGCTTGGGATATCCATTCTTGATTTTTTTTATCCTCTAGTATTTTTAACCCGATTGCGTATGCATTGGGGTCAATTAAAAGTTCTTGATAAAAAGCTGTAGCTTGTATGGAAAATAGAGCAGCGGCTTCTGCATTACCTTGTTTTATTGCATTTTGAATGTGAGAGCAAAAAAACAGAATCGAAGCGGCATAATATTCATCTGATGATTCTCCAAATTGAGATTTGGCCATCTCTTGAGGTGTGGTATAGCCATGATTTGTAGCTATGGTGTGACCTGTAGGGAGACTAGCTTTTTCTAGGACTGATTGTGCGGTTAACTTCATCAGTTCTAAGTGTTCTTTAAGGTTATGAACAACAGTTTTTTTGTACACGTCTTTAATTGTGTGAGATTTACTTTCAGGGGTACTTAAGGAAGGTTTAACCTTTTGGATAATTTGCAATCTGTCCAAGGGGGACTTTTTTAGGGCAGTGACGGAAGGGTCAGTGGTCTGTTTGCTTGCAGTTTGTAGCTTTTTAGAATCTTTATTACTCATTAGTGTGGTACTAAAATAAGGAAAATTCTGTAACTACTTTCATTATAGCTATGATGAATAGCTTTTTTAACTGTATTTTTGGCATAAAAATGGTTAGCTAATGGAGTTTTACATGTGTTTTTTATTCGATCATTCACGATAATAGTAAAGGGTTATCAGACGTGCTTGAATGACAATGATTTTCTGATTTTACCCAAAAATATTTTAATGTTTGGATCAAATTAATCTTAAATGCGTTTTGTTATTATCACTGATCTAGGTTTTTTAATTGTCATAGTATCGTTATGACTTAAATATAACCTGGTAAATGGGATGTCAAACATGGTAGATGATTCATTTGTTGATAGGAATGCTGCTAGCAATATTAACTTACCAGAAAGTAAAATCACCTTATATAAAGATTTTTTTAATGATGATGATTCTCAAAAACTGATGTGCGCTTTGTTGCATGACATCGAATGGAAGCAAGAAAAAATTTTTTTATTTGGAAAGCATTATGACCTACCTAGATTAACTGCATGGTATGGAGATCGAGATAAGGCCTATCACTACTCGGGACTGATTCTTAAACCATTGCCGTGGATTGCAGTTTTAGAGGAAATCAAAAGTAAGATTGAACCTGTTGCTAGAGTTACATTTAATAGTGTTTTACTGAATCGATATCGGTCTGGTTCTGATAGTGTTTCATGGCATAGTGATAATGAGATTGAGCTAGGACAAAACCCAATCATTGGATCGGTAAGTCTTGGTCAGTCTCGGCAATTTAAACTTAAACACAAGCTCACTAGACAGAGAAAAAATATTGAACTAACTGATGGTAGTTTTTTGTTGATGGAAGGCCTAACGCAGGAAAACTGGCTTCATGAAATTCCGAAAAGTAAAGATCAAGGCGAACGAATTAATTTGACCTTTCGGGTTATTCAATAATGTTTTAGCTATTTTATTAGCCCCCCGTTAAAGTTTTTTCTGTTAAAAATGTTTAGACTTTAAGTATCGCCATCTATTATCCCGACAATGATAACTGACGTTAAAAATAGCAGTTAAGCTACTTTTCTTAATGGGGGAGGTAGTTTGTAATAGGCGTAGATGATTCTAGGAATCTGGCGTTCGTAGCGCCAAAACAGACTGTGATTGCATTCGAAAATCCGCCTAGTCATTTGACGCAGTGACACGAACGCTGGATGATTCGAGGGCTGACGAGATTAATTGCCACGTTAGTTTGCCGCTTGCTTTTGTTGAAATTCTCAAAACAATCTTTCGATCAATGGAAGCGTATTTATATTGTTTTACCTCAAATTATGATGAGAACATGATGGCGCTACCGCTATTGTGAGATTTTTACAGTACGTTATAGTTCTAGAGATTAAAACTGCAGTAAATCTTTGGCATATTCATTGCTTTTATTATATTGGAACGCTTAAATATAATTTATTGTTATATTTCACCTTTTAAAACAATGGCTTATGAGTTATTTAAGCCTGAGTAAAAGTTTTTTCAAGTTTGTTTTGGCAATTTATTGCCGCTTTAAAGGTGTAAAACCAGTTAATTTAACCACTAGTTAGGGGGAGAAATGAATAAAACCAAACAGGTTCTTAAACAATATGATTCTCTTCAAAATGATAACAGTGAGGAAAAACCGTTACTGAAAAATGATTTGATAAAGGCTTTATTGGTTTCAACATTAGAATCAATACTAGAGCAATCTACCAGTATCAATAAAGAAAACGATGAAATTCGTATCAATAACCTGTTGCGGAATATAAATATTATTCATGCCTTGAAAGATTTTCTATATGTTGGAAGAGAAACAGTTTTAGCAAATGAGTTAGATTTATTATCTAGCTATTTGAATGATCAGAATGCAGTGGAAACTAAATCAGAGACTAATATGTCTATAATTCGTTATGTGCGTATTATTTTAAGTGATTTAAAGAGCCGAAGTGAAGTTGAACCGGTTGTCCAATATCGTAATCAGTTTGTTGTTGAGTAAGTAGGTTTTTTGTTGAAAAGGCTACAATTGTTATTTTGGATAGTTGTAAGTTTATTTTTATTTTAAGGAGAAGAAAATGAAAAGTCAGTTTTTTTATCTGCTTTTAACAACATGTATGTTGTTATTTATGGGGCAAGGATATGCCGAAAATCACCCGCCAATGGATAATGATGGCATGGGTGGGTGCCCATTGGCGCCAGAGCAATGTGAATGTATAGAATCTGCTTGCCCGCATGAAGATGGGAAGGGTCCTGATCCTGAGTGCTTTATCAGTGCTGCACCTGAATGTGGTGTCCCTGCGGATATGATGGATATGGGGCCAGGACCTGATGGCGGTATGGGACCAGACTCACATGGTGATATGGGTGCTGAAATTGAAGCATGTTTTCAAGAAAACCCAGGTGATAAAGAACAGTGCTGTCCTCCTGGAGATGATGTTTGTATGAATACTGATTGGTAAATTTATTAACATTAGCCTAAATGATTCATTTACGAAAAAAAACCTGCGTTAGTATTTTGTAGGTTTTTTTATGAGGAGAAGAAAATGAAAAAGCAGTTTTTTTATGTACTCTTAACAACAATAATGTTGTTGTTTATGGGGCAAAGTTATGCACAAATGACAATGGGTGGTGGTATGCCACCGTGTCCTGAGGGTGATATGGAGTGCATGGAAGGTATGCACCACGATGGAGGCCCCAATGATATGGGTTGTCCTCCACCAGGGATGCCGGATCATGATGAATGCATGAAAGGTATGCACCACGATGGAGGTAGTCAGGGGGATATGGGGCCACCACCGGCTGTTCATGAATGTTTTGAAAACGGAGGTTCGCCAGAAGAATGTTGTGGTTTGATGGGTGATGAGCATGGAAAAGAAATGTGTTTAAAACATAGTCAAGAAGGTCCTGATCCTCATGGTGATATGGGTAATCAATCCATGATGTGTGACCCTGGAATGGATTATCCTCAGGCAGATCCTGCACCGAATGGATGTGGCAACTATGCAGATTGTAATGGCAATGGAGCTTATGATTTAGGAGAGCCATGTGCAGAACATGACTAACATTTAGTAATCATTTTCTATTTAACCGGTCACTTAATTTATTTTTTTTAGTGACCGGTTTTCATTTTTAATATTGTTTTGTTGCTTCTTTAGATCATTCATCTTTTGCCATAGGAGGAAATTAAATGAGATTTTTTTTATGGTTCATTGTTTTATTTCCAATGCCTTTGTATTCACAAGATGCATCGGTCGATTTTGTTCAGTACCGCCATCAAATTGCTTTTTTACCTAATCAAGATCAACCGTATACAGGTGATTTCAATTTTGTCAGCAACAAAGGGGAACGTGAAGTTGGTTCATTTCTAAATGGACAAAGAGAAGGGTTATGGCGTTACAGTAAGGTTGACCCAGAGGATAAAGAAAGAAGAGAAATTAATTTTAAGGCAGGGGGCAAAGAGGGACGTTCAACCCAGTGGGCAAAGAATGGTAACAAACTTTTAGAGGAGAACTACTTAAAAGGCAAGAGAACGGGGGTGCTCACCCAGTGGTTTACTGAACAAAAAGAAGTTAAAGAGGGAGAAGTTCCTTCAACTCCCCAAATAAAAATCATTGAACATTATGTTAAGGGTAAGAAAGAAGGGTTACGTGAAGAATGGTTTGCCAGTGGTCAGAAAAAGAGTGAAGAGAATTTTAAAAAGAATAAGTTAGAGGGTATTAGTATTTTTTGGTATGAAAATGAACATGGTCAAAAACAATCAGAATCAAGTTTTTCTAAAGGTAAGCGAGATGGGCGCCATCGTGAATGGTATACCAATGGGCAGTTGAAAATTGATGAACTATATCAGAAAGGTAAGCGTTCTGGTTTAAGTACCCTTTATTATGAAAATATAAAAAAACAAATACAAACTACAACAAGTTATGCAAGAGGACTTAAAAATGGCTTGCTAACAGAATGGTTTCCTACGGGTAAGAAAAAAAGTGAAACGACCTTTAAAAAAAATAAAAAACAGGGGTTGCACAATCAATGGTATAGCAATGGAAAATTACAACGTGAGGAATACTATAAAAATAACCGTATGACAGGGCCTACACGTAAAGAATGGGATAAAAAAGGGCGATTAGTTGTTGAGGAAGTGCTTAACTCAAAAGGTGTAGTAACAAAAGGTATTCGGACTAGTTGGCATCGAGGACAACAAAAAAAACGGGTAGCGGGTTATATACAAGTTAAAAAGAGGTCTCTGAAAGAAGTACCAGACGGGTTAACAATGGAATGGGATAAGCGAGGGAAAGTACTTCTGGAAGAGCATTATAATCAGGGTAAAAGAGAAGGCGTGTTTCTTAAATATTCAACAAAAGGTAAATTGCTTTCAGAATATCATTATTCTGGAGACAAAAAAAATGGACCCTTTGTTGAAAACTCAAAAAAAGGGCGGCCTTTAAAACAGGGGGTTTTTAAGCAAAATATTAAACATGGTTTATTTATTCATTGGTATTCAAATGGTAATAAAGAGAGTGAAGCTTCTTATATTAATGGTGAATTAGACGGCCAACTCATTACTTGGTATAAGAATGGAAATAAGAAAAGTGTCAGAATCTATGAAATGGGTAAAGAAATTCCTTCATTAGGGTTTGCCTTTTGGGATAAACAAGGACAAATTATGAAGACTGAACAATATAAAGACGGTAAAAAACACGGTTTATGGCTTTCATCTTATGCTTCGGGTCAAAAAAAGTTAGAACGATATTTTAACCATGGTTTATTAAATGGTCCTTGGATTTTATGGGATCAAAATGGTCATATACAAGAACTTAGGTTTATAGAAAATGGCATGGAGGTCGAAAGAGATATTCATGCTTTTGTACCACCGCCTCCACTCACGGAAGAGGTATATTTTTAGTTGTCTCTTTATTTAACATTGTGGCTAATGAGAACCAAATGAATCCTATTAATCATTGAAATGATTAATTTCTTTACTCGGACATTTTGGAGCTAGATATGAATTTATCTAAGCATTGACTCAGCGGGTGTTGTGCAGTAATGTTGACAAAGCACTTTAAGTTTAAAGAATTATCAATAACTGTCGATTACAATAGTGTTGAATTAGGTTTGACAGGTTTTCATCATTGTTAAAGGATTAAATCTATGGATTTAGCAACAGTCATCGGAATAGTAGGGGCAAATGCCACTATTGTTATGGCCATCGTTTTAGGTGGTTCTGCAGGAATGTTTGTTAACATTCCTTCTTTAGTTATTGTGGTAGGTGGAACAATAATGGTTGTTCTGATGCGCTCATCACTTAGCGATTTTTTAGGTGCAGGAGCAATGGCTGGACGGAGCTTTGGTAATCCAATAGCTGCACCTGAAGATCTACAGGAGCAGCTCGTTGAACTAGCAACCATTGTCAGAAAAGATGGCATGATTGCACTAGAGGCTGTAGAGATTGAGGATCCATATTTAAAACAAGGTGTTGATATGTTGGTTGATGGAACTGATAAACAATTAGTTGCTCAACAATTAACAAAAGATACTGAAATAACTATGATCAGGTTAGAGCGAGGAGCTGCTATTTGGACTGCGATTGGTGACTTTGCCCCGGCTATGGGGATGATCGGTACCCTAGTCGGATTAGTGCAAATGCTGGCTAATATGAGTGACCCTAAATCAATTGGGCCAGCCATGGCTGTTGCACTATTAACAACACTGTATGGCGCTTTCTTAGCCAATATTATTGCGTTTCCTATTGAGCAAAAGTTAAAACAACGAATGGTTGATGAAGGCAATAATAATGAAATGATTGTTACTGCATTAGGTTTTATTCAAGACGGTGGTAATCCGCGAGTATTAGAAGGCATGCTGACTATCTATTTAAGTCCTAAAGCCCGTCTTGCAAAAGCTGAGGGCTAATAGCATTGGTAACTAGTCATGGCTGAAGATTCATCTGACGCTGAAGAAGAAAAAGATCCTCCCTGTGAAGAATGTAAACCAGGTGCTCCTTTATGGATGGCAACGTTTGCTGATATGGCGACCTTGCTCATGGCCTTTTTTGTTTTGTTGCTATCTTTTGCTGATACCAAAGTAGATAAATATAAAAAAGTAGTAGGTTCTTTAAGTAATGCTTTTGGTATGCCAACGCCTAGGGTTATGGTTAAAGGTACCAGTTTAATTGAACAGGAATTTAGTCCTTCAATTGCTCAACAGACTGTAATTAATACCCCATCTCAAAAAAGTAAGGATCCCACTAAATCTGAACTTGAATTAAAACAGGAAACTGATGAAAAAGATTCAGATATTAAATCTGAATTAAAACGACTAGAAAAAGTTTTAGAAACAGAAATAGCCGAAGGACAGGTTAACGTCAAAATTGATCAAGGACGTTTAGTCGTTGAATTAAAAGGAAAATCAAATGGAGGCGGTGAAAATGAAAGTCCTTCTGAAGCCAAAAAACGAATTGATTCTGCAGTACAAAAGAAAATTGACCTTTACGCTAAAATAGCTACTGCGCAGCAGGAGTTATCATCCAGTATTGAGGTTAGGGATAATAGTTTAAATGAAAGTCTTTCAAACCCGAATAGTCAGAATGGTAAAGACAAACAACGATCTGAAGGAGCCATTGAGAAAAAAATTGCAGAACTTGAGCTAGAACTTGAAGGTCAGATTGCTGCAGGCCTTGCTGAAATTGAACGTAAAGGAGACCAGGTCATTGTACGGTTAGGTGAAAAAGGGGCTTTTTCTTCTGGAGGTGCTGAGATTGATCCTATGGGTGTCGTCGCTTTAAGGGCGGTGAGTGAGGTTATGTTAAAGAATAAGGGTAAGGTTACAATTGCCGGTCATACGGATGATACGCCCATTTTACACCATCCAAAATACCGTACAAATTTTGATTTATCAGCGGCTCGTGCTGCAGCGGTGGCTGATTCATTGAGTGCTTTGTTGGATGTTCCAAGAAAGAGGATAGATATTAAAGGTTATGCCGATACAAGACCTCTAGTTCCTAATACAAGTCAAAAGAACCGTGAAAAAAATAGACGGATAGAAATTATTATGGATACGAACAATCCTTCGTAGACAGAAATAATAAGAGTTTTACTGGTTTAGATAAGTTGATTAATCATAGTGCCAATGTCTGAATTAATACTGGACAGAATTTGGGCATTATTTTGTTGTGATGATGTCGCTTTATTTTTATCGTTAAGGTTATCTTCAGCAGATTTTAATTGATTGCTGTTGTTATATAAATATAAATCCGTTTGTTGCGTGCTAGAACGGTTTGATAATGCTGCTTTAGCATCACTGTCTTGTGCAGACTCGTTTGATTCACTGGTTTCAGGTGCTTGGTCAACAGCACTAAACTGAACTGAGTCTTCAATTTCAGGCTCATTATCAAGATCAGACCGCTTAGGATCAGTGTCACTTGGGACCATTGGCTTTAAAGCCATCGTGTTGTTCGATATGTTGTTTATACTGTCCATTTGTGTTATACCTGATAATAAATCTTACTTACAAGTTAGCATTATTCTGTATTTTATGCAATGAAATAAATAATTCTAATAGGGGGTAATTGTTAAAGCTACCATATCTGAAACTCAATTAATTAAGACGAATAGTTTGGCCCCTAAAACACATGGGGAATCATTAAAACCGACTGTTGACAATAATCAACCATTGATTTTATCAAAGGGATCAGTGGTTGAAGTGCTTGTGAAGCAAATTCAACCTGTACTGATTTTAGAAGGTGCTGGTATTTTGTTTCAAGGTAATATCAAAGGTCGTTTTGGTGTGGGTCAAAGGTTATTGCTCAAGGTGATTGATCCGAATACTAGTCCACCACAAATGAAGTTACTTAATGAAAGCCAACTCCCGCTATCAAACTTGGCGGGTAGTAACCCTTTCTTACGCAGTTTGTTATTTAGAGAACAGCCGCTTGTTCCGGTACAACAATACCTTGCCTCGTTGTTAAATAAAAAGATGAGACTGGAGTCACTATTCAAATATGCGGGTGAAGGGAAGTTAAATCATCAATTGGATAAGTTTTCTATTGATACTTTTTTAGCAGAGCGTTTTATTTCACCTAAAAAAATTGATGGCGCCTGGGTTCAGGCGCAATTAAAAAATTCGGGCTTATTTTTTGAGAATCATTCATTAAGACCGACAATTGCAGAATTAATAGATTTAAAACGTTTTTTATTAATTCTTCTACAGGATGGCGAAATAGAGGAAAATGAACTTTCAAAAACTTTCGAAAGTATCACCTCAAGCCAAATCAAAGCACTTTCAACTGAATTACAAGGCGGTATTTTTTATTCTTGTTTACTTCCATTTTTATCTGGGGACTTTATTCAGATGAATATCATGCAAGGGAAAGAACAGAAATTAAGGAACCAGTGGCAAATTCATTTAGAAAGTAATACGGCGGCAATGGGGTGTTTCAAAGTCGAAATTTTGTTGCAAGACCAAATTGCATCGATCTTTTTTCGCTCTGATCAAGAGTGGTTGGTTTCTCTTATTCAGAATACTAAAAATAACTTAATGGAACGTGTAGAGAGTGTAGGAGTAACAATTTCAGGCATTCAGGTTTCAGGTCTTGAAAAAGCGGGGCCATATAAAGAAAAACTATCACATGCAATTTTGGACCTGAAAATATAATGACAAATAAAGAATTACAAACGGTTGCCATTGAATATGCTGAACATGAAACACCTATTGTTTCAGCAATGGGTAAAGGCGATTTAGCAGAAAAGATTCTGGCTATTGCTAAAAAAGAAGGTGTGCCAATCTATAAAGATGAGGATTTGGTGGCATTGCTTTCTATGTTAGAACTTCACCAAGATATACCGGTAGAACTATATCGCTTAGTTGCGGAGGTACTCGCTTTTAGTTATTGGTTAAGAGGCATGAAGCCGGGTGATGAAAAATTAAAGGATGACAATATTTAAGCATTAATCTTTGGCCCACCGCCATGCATTTGCAGAATTAATTCTGCTTCGGATCTATTTATCCCACAAATTTCGACAATTTTTTCAAGGCTAACTTGTTCTTTTGCCAACCTGATTGCATGGCTGTACATTAAATGATTTTGTTCTTTAGGCGTAATTTGTAAGGATTGTTTGGATGAGTTATCTGCTTGATCAAGCAATTTTAATTGTTGCGGGATGCTTTTTTGAAGGTCACCTATTTGACTAGTTAATTGCTGCGACAGGCTGTGCTCAATTCTATTAGAAATAATAGTGCTTAATTGTTGCAGTTGCGGATCTAGTGATTGATCGGGTTTGTTGTATAGAGAGAAAATGACATAAAAAGAAAGGATAATAATGACGGTCGTAGCTGCGACAATACGGCTAAGATTTTTATCTCCGGTCATTAAAAAAACCAAAATAAGAAGCGCGGTAACTAATACAGTAAAGGCTAAAAAAAATAACCCATTACCTTGTTGTTTAGGATTTTTTTTTGTTTCTGCGTTAACCTTCATCAATTATATTACCAAGTGTCTTAATGGTATTTTTTCCTGAATCATTATATAGCTTTGTAGTTTGATTTTGGTTGTTTACTGTTAAAACCTCAAGGACATTATGAGTTGTTTTTATTTTTTGGTCTAGGTAAATTTCAGTTTTTCGGTGTTGAGTTTGGCAGCGGGAGAGGATTTCTGTTAAAAAAACCCAGTTTTTCAGGCTATCGCCTTCCAAAAAAGGTTCGATCTTGGGAGGGCTACCCATAATACTATTTAATTTTATAAAATCTTTTTTGTGTTGATCAAAGAGTTGTAATTGCAGCAATAAGTCGGTTTTTGAAGACTGTAGATTTTGAAAAGTACTGATGTCTTGGATCTTAAGTGAAGAATATTCAGAATCTAATAGTGTCTCTAGTTTTAATGCGAGAGCTATTGCAGGCTCAATCTGTTCTTCAAAAAGCATTCCGTTATATTGTTGAGTGTGTTTTCCTTAACGACCAAGTAAGGATTCTAAACGAACCATATTTTCGACGGTTTTCTTTGTGTCGAGAGGATAATCACCTGAAGCCAGCGCTTTTTTAATATGGTTTACTTTATCCATATCAATTTCGGGTGTTTTCTTGACAGATTTGTGCAAGCTTAAGATGTCTTTAATAGAATCAGATAACTGAGCACTTTCTACCGCTACTTTGTTGTGTTCTTGATTCTTCTCAGAACTTGCTACGCCATCCTTCGAATCTGTATCGATAGGCTCTTTTAATTTTGGGTTCAACAGCCTGTTCAAAGGGGGTTTATTACCACCATTATTGATACTGTCCATAATAACTACCTCTAATTTCAATTTCTTAACTATATGATCGTCAGGCTATCATAAAAGTTTAGAATTATTTTATTATTTTTACTTTTCCAACTGCTTCGATAATACCTGTAATTACTTTATCACTATTTGTGACTTTGATTTTAATTTCTTCGTTTAAACCACCCGATTCAAGAGCAACACCTTCGTTGCTGAGGAAAAAACCTTGTCCTGCTACTGTGATGGTAACGTGGTTGCCTTTTTTGATAAGATCTGGTGTCTTTAATAAGGATTGGCGAAGGATGGTTCCTTTACCTATAAAACGTTTGGCCATTAATCCGACAACATCTTCAAGTTCACTGTAATAGCCGCTTGATGTCGAGTAACGATTTACTTGTTTGCTGTCAAGGTCGTTAGTCGATATTTGATGACCAGATTTAATGGTAGCACGGGTAATGATCACATTAATCATCTCTTGACCAGAAATAGGGTTAGGAACACTAACATTGTTGACCATGGCAGGAAGCAAAATAGTTCCTTTAGTTATGTCACGTTTCAGCGTTTTACCTACCAACTGGCTCTTTTGCATAAAATGGTTTGAAACTGAGTTTTCATTGGGTTGCAGAATGACATCAAGGTCAGTATTGTCAATGACATGGCCTGATTCGAGATCACTGCGACTTATAAGTGTTAAATTGAGATGATTAAAATCAGTGATGTTGTATATATGGCCTGCGGAAATAGTTTTGATAAGAACTTTATTGAGAATGCCACTTTGTTCAAGAATGGCGGAATCTGGTATTTTGTCGAGTGAAACTGTTTTAAATTGTATATCTGCTAAAGTGATGCGATGACCTGCATAAAGTCGTTTTTTAGCAGCCATAATTTGAGTAATGCCTTCAATATCGGAAATCAGAAGTACATTCCCAGGATGTTGAATGTGTTTGAGTGTGAATCCTACAACACCTTGAGGGTCGTTAACCCAGTAAGAATAATTTTTTGGTGTAGGAAGGTATAAAGGTTCTAGGTCAGTTTCGGTAAGTTGATGGCCAGCTGTGAGTACTCGGTTTACAGAATAGGCTTTATGCAAGGGTTTATTTTTTACTGATAAGAATATTTTCCAATTATTATTGATTTCAGGGCATCGTACTTCAACAGTAGAATCCGTTTCAAACGGATAATTAAAACTGAGGTTATTAGAGCATTGTGGGAGTTTGATTCGCTTATCCATTTTTTGCACTTCAGTTTGAAAATGCCCAGACAGATTTTTAGCTACAAAATCGGCAACACCTTGGCGTATTTCCTCATGTGAGTGAAGTGGTAAGGGTTGTGCATTGCACCAAGGTATCAATAGAACCAGGGCAAAAGAAAAAAGTAGTTTAAAAGTGAATTTTTTGATCATTACTATTCAAGTTAGAGACAACGATTATTAGTTAAGATGAATTATTTTTTATAACCCTAGAGTCGATGGTGTGGTTTTGTTATTGGCTATTTAATCAGGTTGACTTGTCAAGTCATGATAGCGCTATAATGAAGTTAATAGTAGTGGTAGATGATCTTTGTGTGTATCGATTTAAAATGAGGTTTAGTCATGGATAGTATTGTTGACAAGGTTCCACAAAAAACGCTTAGGCGACGGATTTTTGAAATTGTGGAAATTGCCCAAAAGAATGACATCAGTAGTCGTGTTTTTGATATTTTCTTAATTATTCTCATTGTCACTAACGTGGTTGCTATTGTTTTAGAGTCAGTGAAAAGTATCAATGCAGTCTATGGTTATTGGTTTGATCTCATTGAAATTGTTGCAGTCGTCATTTTCTCAATAGAATATCTTGTTAGGGTCTGGGTTTGTGTTGAAAATGAAGAATACCGTTTTTATAGTGATTCTAATTTTTCTCGCCGACTGAAATATATGATGAGCGGTAACGCTCTGATTGATTTGTTAGCCATTTTACCTTTTTACTTAATCATTGTTTTTGGCGGCGTTTTAGATCTTCGCTTTTTACGAGCGTTACGGTTATTGCGGGTTTTTAAATTAACCCGTTATTCACAAACCATGACATTATTATTTCAAGTTATTCATGACAATGCGCGAGCCTTTATTGCCTCAATTGCGATTTTATTGATCGTTATGTTAATTGCCGCAAGTGGCATTTATATGTTTGAACATGAAGTACAACCAGTGGCCTTTGGTAGTGTTCCAGCTGCAATGTGGTGGGCTTTTGCGACGTTAACAACGGTTGGTTATGGGGATGTTACCCCGATCACGACAGGTGGGCGGGTTTTTGGGGCTGCAATTACTGTGGTTAGTGTCGGTATGGTCGCGTTACCTGCGGGTATTTTGGCATCAGCTTTTTCAGCACAACTGGCAGAACGTCAGAGAATCTACGAAACACTTGTACGTAAACTAACAGAGGACGACGGGATAATTGACGATGAAGAAGCAATTGAGTTGGAAGAAACTCGTAAAACCTTAGGTATAAGTGAATTAACGGCCTCTAAGATCATGATGGATGAATATCAGGCGGTTCTTCGTAGCAAAATGCAGGATTCATGTCCGCATTGTGGTAAATCTCTTTAAAAATGAAGTTTATCTTTAAGAAATTTATAATTCAGACGATTAACAGTTAAGGGTTTTTTTTAATTGTTTTAGGCGTATAGCAATGACAGTCGCGGCCATCTGCCATTGCAATATCAATACAGGGGAGTCTCATGGATTTAATATTGAAAGCATGGCATCCCTTAGGAAAATTTCTGTCCCAAGTCACATAATAATGGGTGCAATTAAAACAGTCAGGGCGGGTGTTTTCTTTATCCATGGTGGTAATGTTAAAGCAATAAAATAAATTAAATAAATACCAAATAAGAAAATATTTTTTATTTACACGTTAGGTGTGTCATGGGTCCTGATTTTTTACCGAGTATGATTTTTTATAACAAAAACTTCCAAAGGTGCACAGGCACCGGGTTTTTATTTTTTGATATATTCGTACCATATTCGCCAACCTAAAACAGTCAGGAATAAAATGCCGATTATACCTGCAAAAGAATCAGTAAAGGGAATGTCAGCAAAGATACGCATATCGAAAACTAAAGATGCGAGAGCCAATGTCATAATAGACATACTAATAACGATCCGTAGTGTGCTGCAAAACCGGCAATTCGGTCGGTTGAGGCTATATTTCTTATACTTATTAGGAGGCATTATCTTTAGCTCATTGGGCGGTTATAGCAAGGGCTTTTGTGTTTAGGTTTAAAATGAAAAGCAGTATTTTCTCAAAATTTTAATTTTATAATTATAACCATAATTAGAAGAATGGCATTTTTTAATTGACATAAAAAAAGGCGGTAGGTAGTTTTAAGCGATAATATAATTTTTTTCAATGGATAACCTATAAATGCGCTATGGCTGAAGATGATGTAAGCCCTGAAGATGACGGTTCTGAAAATGGACCAGAAGGAGACAATGCCGAGACAGAAAAGGCCGGCAGTGCTGATTCTGAGCAAAGTAATGAGTCAGCAGTAGATTCTGAACAGGGCGCTGTTACCGAAGAGGGCGAGGAACCCCCACCCAGTGATCCCCCTGAAAAAAAAGAACAGGAGTGTGAAGAGTGTAAACCGGGTGCACCTTTGTGGATGGCTACATTTGCCGATATGGCAACGTTACTGATGGCATTTTTTGTCTTGCTGTTATCTTTTACTGAAACTAAAAAATTAAAATATACCCAAGCTGCTGGTGCAATGAAATCGGCATTTGGTATGCAGCGTGAGGTTGAAGCGTACAACCCACCTGAAGGTACAACACTCATGTCGGTTGATTACCGCGCGAGTAAAGCAACACCGGTTCCAGTTCCTTCGGTAAAACAAGATACTGCAGAGAATCAAGATCCTGAAAAAGAATTAAAAGAAAATGTAAAATCAGCAGCGCATGATGTTGATACCCAGAAGAAGGAAATAGAAAAATTAATGGCTAAGGAAATTGCTCGCGGAGATGCAGCAGTTAAAATTGAAGATAATCGTGTTGTGCTGGAAGTTGCCAAATCAGCTAGTTCGAGTGGTAGCCAACAAAACAAGCAAGCCAGTAAGAAGTCCAGCGGTGTAGTTAGCAAAGAAACCATTGCAATGTACAAAAAGGTTGCTACGGCGCAAAAAATAACTGCTGGTCAAGTGAAAGTAAGAGAGAGTCAGGCGCTTAATAAAGCTAAAGTTGAAAATAAACGCGATCAGATTGAGAAAAAGATTGCGGCAAAAATTGCCAAATTAAGTATGCAATTAGCCGATGAAATTGAGAATGGTTTAGCTGAGATTGAGCGTCAAGGTGACCAAGTTATTGTTCGCCTTAATGAGCAAGGGGCATTCCCATCCGGTGGAACGGTCATTCCTCAAGAAGGTATTGCAATGTTAAAGTCAGTTAGTACGGTAATTTTAGAAAATAAAGGTGAAATTGTTATTTCAGGGCATACCGATAATCAGCCGGTTGGTCCCGGTAATTCGGCATTTCCATCGAATTGGGATCTTTCCGTCGGACGCGCAGCGGCAGTTGCTAATGTTTTAAATCAACAAATGAAAGTCCCACGCTCACGCCTTTCTGTTCAGGGATTTGCAGACACCAAGCCGTTGGTAAACAATGATTCCAGTGCTAATCGTAGTAAAAACAGACGGATTGAAATCATTATGAATGTTAAAGGCGGCTAGAATATTGAAATATAAGTTAATCCCTGACTAACATTAAAAAATACGGGGTATCTTTACGGTGCCGGCCAAAATCACCACTGTTATAAAAGAAAACGCCCCATGCAAAGACACTAATCCAGAAATTATCCTCGGAAGACCAGTAGATGTCAGTTTTTATGGTTGGAAAAATTCGAGTGTCAATAGAGGGGTTAACACACTCAGTTTCGTTAATTTCTTTGAGTTCATCAACGGTTGGTACCCGCCAACCTGTAAGTCCGGCAGCTTCAGCTGTTGGGGCAAACTTCTGAGCCTCAGTCCAGGTGAAACGGCTTGCCATTCCTTTACATTCCCCCTGACGGTTAACTTTCTCACCGACATTACAACGAAACCAAGTTAAACCGGTTTTGGTGTCATGCACAGTCCCTTCTTTATTGACTTGATAACGGCCTTTAGGTTGTTTTTTAAAGTAGTCAGCGCATGGAGGCAAGACAATTCTGGCGGCTGAACTTTGGCTGCTAAAAACACTACATGTCAAAAAAAGGCAGCAGAAAAAGACTGTTTTTTTTATTTGCATTGAAATCTCCCTGTGAAAAGTAGCTGAATATAATACTAACATTTTGTTTGTTATTAAAAACAATAGAGTCGTTCATATTGCAGATTGGCATAGCGTAGTTCAAAAACAGCAAATAAAAGATGCTAAACGTTCTATGTTGGCCTGAAACGTTCACCTGAGATTTTTCAAAACCAGTACAAAACTAGTGAGTTATTCAATGAGGTGAGCTGTTGCCGTTTAGCGAGTTACAGGCAAATGATTGCCGATTTGCCGGCGAATAAGTCGTAATGAAGCCGCTATATTTCTAGTTAAGTGACTGATAATAATGGAAATATTATTTTGGTACGTATGTTGCTTTACTTTTATGCAGAAATGAAATGAATATCCGATTGTTCATTTATAGATAAATTTAAAGCTGACATATTGTGCTTTGTTAAGGGGATTTAAAAATGTCGATGTTTAGTGTTTTAGGTATTTCTTCCAGTGCCATGAATGCGCAAATGGTGCGAATGAATGCATCAGCGAGTAATCTGGCGAATGCGAGTGTTGTTTCAACGACAGAAGAAATGGCTTATAAGGCCAAAAAACCAATTTTTCAAACAGTTTATCAGCAAGCCAACAATGCCGATATTTACCGCGCAGGCGTCGCTGTTAATGGGATGCACCTTTCTAAAAAGACTAATCTTAAACAATTTGATGAATCTAATCCACTGGCTAATAAAGAGGGTTTTGTTTACCAGTCGAACGTGAACTCAGTTGAAGAAATGATTGAGATGACGGCGGCATCAAGAGCTTACCAAACGAATGTTGAGATTATCAAAACGTCCAAAAAACTGATTTTAGGCACGTTACGGTTAGGACAGTGATAACAACTACTTTTTATTGTGACAAGTGTGCAGGGGAATTAAATGATTAATACAGACCTATTAGCAACCATGAATGAATCGGGACATTCCACTTCATTAACTGAATTAAGCGGTAGTCTAAATCAGGGAAGTTTTGATCACAGTGATATTTTTAAGGTTTTAACCACGCATTTGCAATGTTATGCCTTGGCCAATGAATGTGAGAAAAAATTAACACAAAACCAACAGTTAGAGGCTGTGGCTAATGATTGATTCAATTTCTGATTTTACGCTTCCGCCTGGAATCAAAAGATTTGAAGACGTTAAGAAGGAAGAGCAGTCAAAAGAAATTAAGCGCACCTCAACCTTGGGGCAGGCAGAGTTTCTTAAGCTAATGACTACGCAATTGCAATATCAAGACCCACTTAAACCCATGGAAAATGGTGAGTTTTTAGGACAAATGGCACAGTTCTCCACTGTCACCGGCATTACTGAAATGTCATCTGCCCTCAGTAAGATCACAGAAGGGTTTGATACCCAGCGGAAAATGCAAACCGTTGGTTTAATCGGTAAAGATGTACTGGTTAATGATACCAATGCGGAATTAACGGAAAACAAAGGCTTGGGCGGAATTATTGATTTAGAAACAGCCGCTAATCAGGTTCAGGTACAGATTGCTGATGGCACCGGTAATGTGGTTCATGTTGTGGAAATGGGGCAGCAATATTCAGGGCCGCATTCATTTCACTGGGATGGTATTTTAGAGAACGGTGAGCAAGCAGAATTAGGAAATTATGCCATCAGTGCGGTTGCACTTAACAATAGCGGCACAGTTCAACCCAAAGTGAAGGTCTACGGTCAGGTTGCAGGTGTGCGGTTTGTGAAAGATAGTTCCGAAGTGATGGTCGAATTGTCAGGCCGTGGTGAGATCGGGCTAAACGACATCGAGAGAATAAGCAATTGAGTGGTTAACAGCGAATTTAGAAATGAGTAGGGTTTGAACATGAGCCCGTTAAATTGAATTTAAAAAGTAGCTTTATAGTGAGTAAAAATTTTTAAGGAGTAACGTATGTCATTTTATACATCATTAACTGGGCTGAATGCCTCGTCTGCACAATTGGGGATTACCAGTAACAACGTCTCAAACGTGGGTACGGTGGGATTTAAAAAGTCTCGTGCTGAGTTTGGTGATATTTTTGCAACATCACCCCTTGAAAATGCCTCTAGTGCGATCGGGCAAGGTGTTTTATTAAAGAAAGTGAACCAGCAATTCAGTCAGGGAAACATTGAGTTTTCCAGTAATTCACTGGATTTAGCGATTTCGGGTCAGGGCTTTTTTGCTCTCAAACCCAATCAAACCTCTAATAACACGGCTTACACGCGAGCGGGTTCATTTAGTGTGAACAATGACCGGTATGTGGTCGACTCCACCGGACAGTACTTACAAACCTTCCCGGTCAACGATGACGGATCGGTTGTTGCTACCGACTTAG
>CAZEVO010000035.1:0-19606 GCA_964515235.1 uncultured Methylococcaceae bacterium
TTAGAAAGCTAAACAGTGTGACGGGTTGTCGCGCGTCAATATGACACATTTTCAAAGATAATCTTTTCTACTAATATTAACTTAACAGTTCATCAATCTATTTGGCTTTTGAACAGTTAAATTAGAATTTTTAAGTTTTGGTAACCAGTCGATGTTCTCGTGAATGTCTTCTCCATACACTCCCTCCAGACTGGTTACCTTTTTTTAAACTTAGTTCACCTTTCAAACTAATAATTGTATAAAAAATAGTCAGCTCTGCAAAGGGTTGAAGTACAGTAATGACTTAGCTTCCATTTGACCAAGTTGTCCTCAAGGTTATCCACAGAGATTGTGGAAAAGGGTAATAGTTAACTATGTTTCAGGTATTCAATAGCAAGTGATTTTTCATTGAATTGAAAGCATTTGATATTCATATTTCTGAAAACCTTAGCTTCAAGGTTTGCGACCTTCATTATCCATTTTTGATCTGTGACAACAGCAACTTTTGAAATGTTGGATAGGCCCATTTCAAATAAATATTTAAACTCTTTGACAACCGCTAAAATCTCAATTCCTTGGAAGCTTTGTATTTCTTCATAAATGACAATATTACCGTAGCGCACCGTTTTATTTTTTGCATCGGACAGTACAGTAGACATATCTGCTTTTGTTATCTTTCCTAAAATACAAAAGGCTGTGGCATTTTCAATCCCGATATCAATTATTCTTAGCATCGTTTACTTTTTATAAGTGATGACAATCTATTTGCTTAGACAGTTACTCAATCTAAATTATTTAAAATTTGTTTTAAAGGCTTTTCTGAGTCATTCCAATCCGTTCTAGAAGAATAGAGCAAATCAAAAAGTTGTACTATTTGATTAAAAAATCTAAAACAACACTTATTTACTGTGTTTTTATAAATTTGACAAGATCGAGATCAATTTACAACAGCCTAAGAACAAGACAAATACCATGTTAAAAAGGACAGTTATGATGCACCTCGGCAACATTAGGGTGTTTGTCAGTAGTCATGATAGGGTGCAACGTGAAGTTAATATACCTATCGTTAACAGTAATTTAAGGCTATGGCAAGTGCATATTCTAAAAGTAATTTAACAACGGACATTTACTATGCGTCTTTTTCAAGATATATCGATGTCTATGGGCTCAACAACCAACGGTTCATTTGTTAATCATATTTATAAAACGTCATTGGTATTGCAGCCAGTTCTGGGGATCATGATACGTATACAGCATTAAAAGATAATGGTACCTACATAAACTTTTCTGTTAGCTTTAGCTGCGAATATAACACTGACATCTGATCTGGTTTTAGAAAACGGAGTCAATCTGATTGGTACCCTTGGCAGTGCCATGAGTTGTTAGCAATTCAGTATGATCTTGGATAGGTTTTTCTTGTCCTAGCTATACAAATAACTATCAGTCCCAGCTTCTAATCATTGGGTGTTGACACTAAATAGAGATGATTTTTTTAAAATGTAGGAATAATAGGACGAACCATATAATATAGCATCTCCCCAACCATTATGGTTTTGGGTATCAATCTAAATTTTAGGAATTAACATGAAAGAAATTACTGTTGAGAGTAACCTTAGTGAAGCACGTTTAAAAGAAATGGGTGTTGCATATTGGCCAACATGGGAGAAAGAAGTGTCTGAATTCCCATGGGAATTCGTTACAACAGAAACAGCACTTATTTTAGAAGGTGAGTGTGAAATGACACCTATCAATGGCGGTCCTTCAACGACTTTCAAAGCGGGTGATCTCGTGGTCTTTCCATTAGGTTATAAAGGCACCTGGGAAGTGAAAAAAGCACTTAAAAAACGCTACAAGCATAATGGAGGTCAGTTTGTGAAATGTACTTTCAATCGGTTGACTAGGTTGTCAAATTTCATTAAATCATTCATGAATTGATATTTACTTCTCATTCTCTACACAATGCTAGCTTATCGTTGGCTTGGGCGATAGTGCATACTATCGGGAGCAACAGGAGATTAAGTGTTGCCGACATAGCAATTTTTTACTGATGTGTTCTCATCCATTCTAGTGATAAGTCTTCTGTCTTTTCTGTTTGTGATGAGCTCATCCTATTATCAATAACCTCCTCTACTCCTTAATGTATATTTACTTCCACTAACTGCCGCAATATTGCGGCAGTATGAGTTACAAAACAACTTCCACCATAAACACTTGGACATGTCCCCAACCATAAAACAAAACATATTTTAATTTCTGAATTCCCTTAAACAGGATCACTGAGAAACAATCAACTTTTGCTTTCTAAATCAGAAGATGTATCCTCAAACTAAGTTGGGTGCATACAATATAATAAATAAGTCTATGAAGTATCTAAGTTCGATGGTGTAAGGTGGAGCATGATATACCAGACATAAGAGCTCATAACTTTTCACAGTTCATATGGGTTTTATGTTTCTCATGGCTCTAAGCTAATTCAACCATTGTGATGAGCCCCGCTTCTATTGGGCTTCGGAAGGAGTAGCTTGATTTTCTGTTTGCGATATCCCAAGGGGATAGCAATCAATATCTAGCCCCTTAAGCACCAATTCATTGGATCCCTGCCGTCAATTGATCATCAATATTCAGGCTAACAAAACGAGAAGTTACACAGGGATCACTAGTTTGAGTTAATACAATGTATCACAATATAAATTCCTGAACTTATGCTATGCGTAACGGGTAATTGATTTTTTCTAGGTCTTATTCATATTTCATGATGCTAAGGAAATACAGTCATTGCATAAACAATTTAATTCTAATTGCGGACTAATAAGATGGTAGTCTGCATTCTTAACTGTTTCTTTTAAGTCCAGGATAGTGGATTGTCTGATACTGATTTCCTTGACATTGCTGCAATTTCCACAAATCAAAAATTGAGGAAGCTCATGAGTATGGTCACAACTAATATGAGCGCATGCGACATACTTGTTTACCAACTTAAGTTTGTGCACCAGCATTTCACTTTCGAGAAATGCTAAAATTCGATAGATGGACATGGCGGGAATCGCTTCACCAAAACCTTCCTTGCAGACGCTTATTAGTTCATAAGCTGAAAGCGCCTTGTCAGACTGTATAAGCCCAGACAAGACGTGTTTTCTCTTGTACGTTAATCGGGTTCCATGACCTTTGCATAGTTGCTCCGCATTCTCAATGATGCTGTCAATATGTTTCATGATTCTTACTTAAGGTTAACCTGATATGGTTTAAAATTCTGCTCTAATTCCTATTTCAAAACCTCGACCTGCAGCCGGAGCAATATTTCTTAAATAAGAGACAGACTGACGAATGGTTTGATCTAATAAGTTATTCGCCTTAGCAAAAACAACAAATTTGGATGATTCTTGTTCACTAATAATGGCTTGGGCATTCATATTTAATAACCAATAATCATCCGTAGTCGTTTCATTTTCCCCAGCTCGATCTTGTTTTTCAGCATGGGTCAGTCTAATGTCATAGGTTAATATAGGATGATACCAGCTTAACTCCATTCCATAGCGTAAAGGAGGTAACCGTGGGATAGGCTGGCCATTATCAAACTCACCGTGAACATAATCACTGAAGATTTCCATATCCAAGTGGCCTAAAGGATTTTCTAGAATCGGTACAATGACCTTTAATTCATATCCCTGAAAAGAAGCGTCTAATTGTTGTACTTGATATACATTATCACACTCACCACTCGTACAAATATCAACTAAGGATTCTGTGGCTTCGTCAAAAAATCGATTTTGTTTCATGTTTGCCACATAATCAGAGACCCAGTTATGATATAAATTCAAATCAGCGTAAATCCATTGATTATCAAAATGAAAGCCTAATTCAATATTTTTGGATGTTTCTTCAGTTAAATCACGTTTGCCAATATCATAACTTTGGGTTGCATGATGTTCACCCAAGATCAATAATTCTTGGATATCTGGCGCTCTCTGAGAGTGGGAAAATGACAAGCTGGTTGATAAATTTTCTGTTAGATCCCAAATTCCTGATGCTGAAGCGCTGACAGCAGTATGATCAATTGACTGCTGGTTCTCTGGGCTAATGTTTTGATGCTCAACCCTTAAACCCAACTCATAAATACCCAATTGAGTATGGGCATCCTGAACAGTAAAAATACCAAAAGAGTCAATATTAGATTTGGGTACAATAGCTTCATCGCCAATTGCAGAGAATTCGCTATTCTTAGTTTGAATTCCAAGGACGCCATGTTCGAAAATAAACCAATTTTCATGAGTTAACTCTAATCGGCTCTCAAAACCATCATGTTGAAAAATAGTACCCGCAACACCATTTTCAACTTCAGTGTGTTGATAATCATTGTAACCTAGTCGAAAATTGATCTGCTCAACACCGGGGATCGGTGAATCCCAATGTCCCTTCATATCATATCTGGCTTGTCTTAAATCAATATTAATCCTCTCATCAGCAGATCTCAAAGGGACACCATACAATTGATCTTGGTAATTAGCTGAAAAACCAACATAATTGTCGTCATCAAATAAGGTAAACCCAGCCGAACCTGTTTCTTGACGATAATGAGTATTAGCTAATCGTCCAGTACTATTGTATTGGGAAGGAAATTTATTTTGATCAACGGCAAGCCCGGGTATCTGCTGATCTATTTTTTCGGTAAACATCCCATCAAGGTGCATGGCGAAATGATTCTGAATAGCATCTAGCTTAAAGGCACTGGTTTTTGCTTCATTAACAGTATGATAGCGTTGTTCAAACACCCCTCGAAAAGGGGTTTCTAAATCTGGTGATGGAATTCGGTTGTCAATCACATTGACGACCCCTCCAATGGCATTACTACCATAGAGTAAAGAAGATGGTCCTCTCAATATTTCTATTTTTTCTGCAAAAAAAGGAACTGTGCTATTGGGGTGGTCTGGGCTTAAATTTGAAACATCAAGACTCCCTAGTCCATTTTGCATGACATTAATTCTGGAACCTGTTTGTCCACGAATTACTGGTTGGCCTACTCCGGGACCAAAAGAAGAGTTTGAAATGCCAGGTTCATTCTCAAGCATTTCGCCAATTGTTCCTGCAGCTTTTGATCGTAACTCATCTCCTGCCAACACAGTCACTGGCAAGGCTGTTTTTGTGACTGTTTGCCCCAATGGTGTTGAAATAATAATTTTATCTAATGATTCTAAATGGTGGGCGTGTTCATCAGCCATGACCGGTAGAGCTATAATGATTGGAGCAATTAATCGAATGAATATTAGTAAGTTCTTCATCAGGCAATCTAAATCAATATTAAAAAAAATGATATGTTATAACAAATCATTAGTGCGGGCAAATCTTTTAAAGTGCCATCGTTCAGAGTTAATCTGGTAGTACCTATCATATGAAGGTAACGGTTAGATTGGAGTTAAAGCCTTGTCGATCCCCATCGATTTTATATCAAGTAATGTTTCTGAAATTTTTGACGACATACAATCAGACAATGCGACCCAAAGACTTTAATAATGAGGGAGTAGGTTTGTATTCGTTTCTAGTCATGGAAATCGGAGTAAGGTCTGATAGTCTTCAATAGGCGTAGGTAATTCTAGGTACTTGTTGTGCTTAGTGCTAGAAGTAGGTTGTCATGGTATTCGAAACGCTACTCAGTCATTGCTGGTCATGTTTTAGCATTGATGTCATGTCGTGCACATCAGTAGAGCAAGTCGAGGATCTGAATCTACTGATTGCCACGTGGTTTTTGCCGTTTGATTGGAGAGGGATGGTTAAAACCTGCTTTCGCAAAAATAGTGGCGCGCTTGTACTTGTCTTGAATTATTTTGGTTGTTATAAAAATATAAGTCTTAATTTGAATGGGAGCTGAGAACATCTAGTGCCCAACGCGTCCCTAATAGAACTGGTTTAACTATTTTATGCTATGGTATTGTTATAAAACGATAGGGGTTGTTATGGGTGATTTTACTATTTCAAAGTTAACACGAACCTTGATAATAGCTATAATCCTTATTGCTATTAGTAGTTGTTCACTCATTGCCGATCGTCCTAAACCAACTAGAGATGAAATTGAACAAATCGGTTTTGGTGCAGAACCAACAAAAAGGCTGTATCAATCGATGATTAAAGATTATTTAGATTCATTTTTAGGATCTGCACACGCTGTTAATGATGGTCGTCTAAGTTTACCGGTTAAAGTTTATGATAATGAAGACTCTCATCCTCTTTTAGTTGGGTATTTAGTTTGTATTGATGTTGATTTTAAAAATGAATCTGATGCTTCTGTGCAGAAAGTGACATATGGTTTTTTATTAAGAGATCGTGAAATTTTAAAAAAATATAGTAATAAAGGTAGCTACAGAGAGAAACAAATAATATCGATTTGCTCATATTTTTAATTCAATTTGAGTAACAGAGAGTGCTCTTTTACCGGATTAGGTTTTCGACGGCTTATGGGTAAATGAGGTGTGAAGTTTAATGAAATGGAATTTAGAACCATTGAGCAATGGTACCATTGCAACAATCCTGCTACTGACTAGTAATTAACAGTTAATAATGAGTGATCTGGAACGCGCAAGAATTAATCTCGAGCGATATAAAACTAATCATATTCTACATGCACTTTTAAGTTTTTTTTCAGGCGGGGTTTGGATAATTGTTTGGATTATTCTGACGGCACTCAATACCCGCAAACGAAACGAAATATATAGAGACTTTGAGTTGCCAGAAGAATCCAACCCTGTTGGTTGTGGGTGTTTGTTGGTTATATTATTTGCTATTGTGATGTATTTTTGGTCGGGTTATATCATGAAAAATGTTGCAAATTCTAGTTTTATGATTGAACGTCATTCTTACTCAACCAATACACCATTTATTTAAGTGTATGGGGTATTTATTGTTGTCTAAAAAAGTATGCCGTTTAAGCCGTGATTAGCTAAAGAAATAATGCGGAGTTAGGTCTATAACGATGGACTAAATGATTAAGTTGAGAAAAATAGACAAGTTCATTTTCCCGATTCATATCACTGCCAACGTAGTGCGTCGTAGGTGTCTAAATTGGTAGTTTATGATTTATAGTGGGAGATAGCCTTAATAAATGTTGCCGGCGTTAAGTGTAAGCCGTCTATAAAATTAGTCTCTGGGTCTGAGGTATAAATACTTTGCGTCGTTTCTTGGAGGGTCATAAATTTAAGATCATGGCTTTCCGTACTTTCTTTTAAAAACTGATTAAATTCATGAATGACAGTAGATAATAATTGTTGATCGTTTTCTGATAATCTTTTTTTCCTGTTAAGGGATAAAGTCGGGATTTCAGAAATAATAATTGATTCTGCCGGCCTATTAAGAATCGCTACAAGATAGTCTAAATAATTAGAAATAAGTGTTTGAATGGAAGGTATTAAGTCGTTATTAGTTTTCTGGTGGGCTTTAATTATTCCCTCATCTAGACGACAATCAATTTCGCCAAAAATCAGAATTATTTTCGCTTGTTCAGGAAGGGATGTTAGTGTGGTTTTCAATTGTTTTTTGTAGCCATTTTCTTGGTTATTTGCAAGGTGCCACATTTTGCAGCCAATAATAATTTGTGATTGTATGCGGTATGCTTCACCATCGAGTGAAACAATAGTATTGGCTGCGGGCAGGCAGTGACTTTCACCGATAACATAAAGCACGGGCAACTGTGCCGTGGGCGAATAGTCACGGGGGTGTTGTAGTCTATAGCGTAATAGATTGTTTAATAATAGTTTATAAGGCTCAATAAAAGTAGTTTTCTGATGTTCATCTTGATCGTCTTCGAGAGAGATAGCTAAATATTCAGAGAGGCGGTTAAGGTTATTATCAAGCCAGGCATAGATGCTTAAGTGGATTAGGGCGTTCGCATGATTAGGTTTGATTTTTAGTACCTGATGGAAGCATCGGATGGCGTCATTAAGTTGCCCTGCATCTTTATAGGCATTACCAAGGTTGTAATGAGCATTGTGATAGTAAGGATCAAGTTTTAAGGATTTGGTATAGCTATTAATCGCTAGGCTAGGGCGATGAGTCGCGTTTAGAGAAACGCCAAGATTATTATGTGCTTGTGCATAATGGGGTTTAATCTTTATGGCTTCTTTATAACTACCAATCGCTTGTTCAGGTTGATTTAGGTCATGCAACGTGGTCCCAAGGTTGTTGTGGGCTTCAGCGTAGTCAGGTTTGATTTTTAATGCTTGTTCGTAATGGTTTTTAGCTTCATTGAGTTGTCCCGTATCTTGCAAAATGATGCCGAGGTTAAAATGTGCTTCAGCGTAGTTAGGGTTTTTCTTTAATGCATTTTTGTAGTGGTTGCTTGCCAGCTCTGGTTTGCCCGATTCTTTGAGTGCAATGCCAAGATTATTATGGGCTTCAGTATAGTCAGGGTTGATTTCTAGCGCGTTCTTATAGTAACCAATGGCAGTGGCTATTTGCCCTAGATCATAAAGAACATTCGCAAGGTTGTAGAGTGTCTCAGGGTTGTCTGGTTGTAATTTGAGTGCTTGCCGATAACTTTCGGATGATGCTTGGAGTTGCCCCATATCTTTAAGCGCGATGCCGAGATTACTGAGTGCTTTGCTATAGGTTGGTTTTAACTTAATAGCTTGTCGATAATGGGAAATGGCAGTTGAAAGTTCTCGCTGAGAACTATAAATGACGCCTAAATTATAATGCGCTTCGGGATAGTCAGGGTTGATTTCTAATGCGCGCTTATAACTTGAAATGGCTTGGTTGGGTGTTCCTACATTATTAAATGCAACCCCAAGATTATAATGAACCTCCGTATAATCGGGTTGTATCTTAACTGCTTGTTGATAACTTGAAATAGCAACATCGAATTGTTGCTGATTGGCATAACATACGCCTTGGATATTAAAGAGAATGGCGGCTGTGGGGAAGAGTTGTGTTAATTTTTTTAAGACCTCTAATGCTTGATCTGTTTGGCCTGCATGATAAAGCGCAATAACGGTATCAATTTGCTGTTGTGTTAGCTCTGGTGTGTTCTTGGAGCTTACTTCTTGAGGCAATTTTTTTAGCTCATTCTTAGCATTCTGGTTTTGAGGGAATTTATCTAAAACGAGTGCGTAAAGTCTTCGCGCTTCAGTCAATTGACCCTTTTTTATCTGTGCTTTGGCGCGAATTAAAATTCTTTCTACGTTCATTGTTTTAGTTTGGGAGTTAAAAAAGGAAGTCAGTATATGAGTTGCCTTGACTCAAGGCGTATTGATTGAACAGAAAGAATAGATTAGGTTTTGTACTCATATAGAATCGATAGTGGGTACTTGAATAGGTCAAATTCATACTAAATGAATTTTGCATCAAAGCGCAATAGAATTAAGGCTTAATAAAACAAACCACTGAGGTCATTGATTACATCTATTTATTTGTATGGGGTGGGTTGTGATTAATGATTGTTTTTAGGTAATGATGACATTGAGCTAATGAGTTGAAATTCTGTATTTTGTCGCACTTTTAGAGATAGGGCAGCAGTGGAGTCATAAGCTAAATAAAGATTATTGAGAATTTGTCGACTATAGAGGTAATTGAATGGCGGTTTGTTAGCAAGTACAGATATTGATGAGGTTAAGACGTGAATTCTCAAAATTTAGGGTCAGTTGTGACTCCGTTGCCAGTAGTTCAAAGTAAAGTCTTTCGGAAAGTTGGCGGTTACCCAGATTTCTCAAAAACCAGACATGAAGCTAATTTTTATGAAAAGGAGTACAGCGAGAGCGTTGTTGTAAAAAAAATTAATCAATCTGAAGATAACTTTTTTAATCTAGGGTTTACTATAAATCTTAATAAGAAAGGTTATCGGTTCTCTAGTGATCAGATTGATGTTCAAGATAAAAATAGCTTGGCCAAACTTAAGCGTGAAAACCTAGCGATATTGGTGGCGATAGAACAGGAGGAAATAGTCACTAATGCGATAAAAAAACGCGATGAACAGTTTCAATTAATGAAGATTTTTGAGAAAACCACTCATATTTTTGCCAAGTATACTAATAAGATGAGTGATTTAAATTTTGAGTCCGATTATCAGTGTGATGTTAATCAAGCTAAGTATTTTAAACATACAATGGAATGGCAAATGGAACTCGCTGTTTTATCTCATGAAATGGCTAGACTATTTCTTAAAGTTGATGGGAAGTCCGGTAACTGGGATAAAAAACCAACAAATTCCGATGGCAGTCGTCCTGTCATGCCGGTATTAAGTCATTAACTTTATTACTGTGTCTTTAACGCGTTGAAAATGATTTCTTTCAGTTGACCTTTTAATTCTTTTAGCGTAAATAGTGTACATTTATTAAAGCTATTTCAAGGTGAATTTCATGGGCGAGGGTAATGGGGGTAAGAAAAACGACCCAGTGATTACGAATGAGCGACTGAAAAAAGTAAAAGATGCTTTCAAAGAAGGAAAGTTTGACAGTGGTTCTGGTGATACAGTGAGTCTTGATACGAATGGTGATGGTATGGTCGATACTGTTGGTGTTGATATGAGCGGGGATGGTGAAATAGATACGGTGGTTGTAGATACTAACCATGATGGTCGTTTAGATACGATAGCCGAAGATACAACGGGAGACGGAGTATTCGATAGTCAACTGAGTACAAGAAAAAAATAGGATGTTGTGCCTTTGTTAGTTAAAAACAAGAGCCCCGAACGACATCAATTTTTAGAACAAACACCTATTCGTATTGCGACGGAATCTCCGTCACGATCAGAAAATACATAACCATAACCTTTAGCAAAAACATAGTGGCCATTGCTTGAATTGAAGTTGAATAGATAGCCATTGGACGATGCACATGACTTCCAGCCGGTAGCAATATCATATTTCAAAGTATTTGGGGTGAACCGGACTGGTTTAACGCAGTTATATAAGCCAGCGCTGTCCATTGACGGAGAGTTGATGACTATATGACCATTATCTAATAATTTGATATCAAACCTTTTTGGATTAAAGGTTGTTGGCTTGTAGAGCCCTTGTTTTTTCTTGAAACCATTAGCGTGACTATCGGAGCAAAAAAAGGTCTCTTCAGCGATGACTGTATTCGATAGCACGAACAGTAAAAGGCCTAAGTATTTCATAAAATGTATGATTTTTATTGCTAATAAGCGTAGCAGAATATAGCAAGGTAACCCTGATTTCAAGAAAGCAATAGAGCTGTGATGATCGCTAATTGATGGGTAATACCTCTCTGATTAAAGATAATTAAGATAATAATACTATGTTAATGCAGTGGTTATAGGTAAAATTCCTATTTTGTAAAAAGTTTGTTGGGTAGCAAGCTCTGGAAGTTATTAATGCTTTGTTAGCAAATAGTTCTTTCATTTGGTCCTGGCAGGTTCTAAAAACGATTGACCATAGATGAAGATTATGACATTGAAAAATAATGTAGTTGTATTTTTAAGTTTGATTTTATTGCTAATAACGTCTCAAGTCTCAGCAACTACCGGCTATTTTGCCTTGGGTTATGGACCTAAATCAAGCGGTATGGCCGGTGCAGTGGTTGCAGCTCCTCAAGATGCGACTACTTCGGCTGTTAACCCGGCGGGTATGTCATTAATAGAAGATCGGGCAGACTTCTCATTAATGCTATTTAGCCCAATACGGGAAGCCTCATTAGACCCGCGAGTAGTTGGTGGAAGCTTTGAAGTGCGAAAAAAGAGTAAACGTGACTTTTTTGTAATTCCGAATGGTGGTTTTAAGTATCAACTGAATGACCAACTCAGTTGGGGCATTTCTTTTTACGCTAACGGCGGTATGAATACCACTTATACCCGTAATATTTTTGATGAAACTTATGCTGTCCTCGGTGCAGCACAACAAGGAGGAGGAGTTGCTGCGGGGTCTGTTCCTATAGGAACTAAAACCGGAATGCCTAATACTAGTACACTGCATATTGATATGGGGCAGGGGATTATTGCGCCGACCTTGAGTTTTCAAATAACACCTGAGCATAGTTTTGGCATCGCACCATTGCTTGGTGTGCAATATTTTAAGGCCCGAGGACTAGGTAATTTTATTGGTTTTACAGAAAATGGATCGGGGCATGATTTAACCGACAGAGGTTATGATTTTGCCTATGGTGCTGGTGTGCGTGCCGGCTGGATTGGGCAAGTTCATCCGATGGTAACATTGGGGGCTTCAGCTTCCAGTAAAATTTATATGACCGAATTTCACCAATACAGCGATTTGTTTGCCGAAAATGGCGGTTTTGATATACCAGCTAATTTTACCACGGGGATTGCAATCCATCCGCGCTCTGATTTGACCTTAAGTTTTGACTATGAGCGGATTTTTTATGGTGACGTGAAGTCGATTGCGAATAAAGGGCCTATCTTAGGTCCTGCGATTCCAGCAGGCCATTCTGTTTTAGGTGCTGATAACGGCATTGGCTTTGGTTGGGAAGACATTGATGTTTTTCGAGTTGGTTTGCAATTTGAAGTGAATCAGGATCTCACTTTGCGTGCCGGTTATAGTTGGAATGATCGTCCCTTTGGTAGTGACCAGTTATTGTTTAATGTGATTGCCCCTGCAGTTACCAACAAACACATGACTTTTGGTTTAAGTTACAGCCCCAATGAATTTGGTGAGTTAAATTTATCTTATCAGCATGCTTTTAAGGAGCATTTGAATAGTGATCAAACTGCATTTGGTGTGCCAGGGTCTTTGTCAATGTATCAAAATGCCTTTGAGATTGGCTATTCATGGAAATTCTAATTCGGAATCTGTAACGGTTGACTAAATTATGGAACATTTCACCCCTTATTCGGCTCTTTTCGGCGGTATTCTTATTGGTTTAGGCACGAGTCTATTGATGTTCTTGAATGGGCGTATTGCAGGGATTAGCGGCATACTTAAAGGGCTGTTGACACCTTCTAAAGTATTAGATAACCATTGGCGCGTGGCCTTTGTTGTCGGCCTGATCCTAGCGGGTCTGGTTTACCAAGCCTTAGTGCCTTCGCAAATTTTATCAGCTGAAAGAACTTCTCCTTTTATCTTAGTTTTAGGCGGTTTATTAGTTGGTTTTGGCACTGCGATGGGTAGTGGTTGCACGAGTGGGCATGGTGTGTGTGGCTTGTCGCGGTTTTCTTTACGGTCATTGAGTGCAACGGTCATATTTCTTACTGCCGGCATAGTGACAGTCTATATTTTTAGGCATTTAATCTAGGATTTTATCAATGAAACAAACGTTAGCAGCCCTAGTCTCCGGTTTTATTTTTGGAATCGGTCTGATGGTTTCACAAATGACCAATCCTGATAAAGTGTTGAATTTTCTTGATGTGACGGGAAACTGGGATCCTAGTTTGCTTTTAGTGCTGGGTGGGGCGATGGTGACCACCACCCTGCTTTATAGAAAGATTTTTTCAATTCAGACACCACTTTTAGAAACGCAATTTCATCTGCCAGAAACGACAGTTATTGATCGCGCCTTAATCTTAGGAGCACTCTTGTTTGGTGTCGGTTGGGGGTTAATTGGTTATTGCCCAGGTCCTGCTATTACCAGTTTAGGTATTCGTTTTTATGATCCGCTAATTGTGGTTAGCGCAATGATTGTTGGCATGCTAGGGTTTAAATATATCTCTCAATGGACAAGGGTGAAATCCTGAACTACACTGAAGGTGTTACTGTTTTGAGTGAGTGATTTTTTAACTTGTAGTCCTGCTCAGATTGTTATTGTTAGTGGCATGGCATTCAGTCCAGAGCCCTTCTTGAATTCCTGCTTCATGATACCCCGTTAATTGTTATTGTTAGTTTTTTTCTAAAGAATCACTGAGTTGCTTGAGACCTTGTATTACAGGTGTTATGAGTCTATCTAGTTCAGTTAATCGATCGTTAATAGTGGTGTGTCCCATATTGTTTTTACAGGCTAACTCTAATTTATCGGCAGCGTCACTAATCGATTTGGCACCTAAGTTTGCAGCAACGCCTTTAAGGGTATGCGCATGTCTTTCTTGTGCTTCAGTATCATTCTCAAAATCATAAAATTCCGATGAAAATGTTTCAAGGCGGTCACGAAGTTTTATGAGCAAGCGGTGATAAAGTATTGTATTGCCTTGAACTAGATTTAACCCGAAGGCAGTATCAATACCATCTAAATTTAGGGGTGTTGTGGGTTTATTTTCGGTCATTTCTTTAGGTGGGATGGTTTCTTCAGTACTTATCCATTTCTGAATAGTATTGAACATTTGATTAATGTTGAGGGGTTTATAGATATGGTCGTTCATTCCTGCCTTCTTGGCTAAGGTTCGTTGTTCAGGCAAAACATTTGCAGTCATAGCAATAATCGGGATAGCGTTACCATTTGGCATACCTCTAATAATTTCACAGGCTTGATAACCGTCCATGATGGGCATTTGAATGTCCATTAACATTAGGTCGAATGTTTGAGTGTTAAAGTAGTCAATTGCTTCTTGTCCATTATGAGCAAGGGTGACTTTTATTTCAGCTCGTTGTAATAATTCAAGGGCAATTTCCTGATTAATGTCGTTGTCTTCAACCAGTAGTATTTTCTTGTCTTTAATTTGGTTGTAGTTTATGTCCTTTATAATGTTGTCTGTTAAATAATTTCTATTTTGGCGATTTGGGTCAGTGCGCCGTTCTACGAGTTGACCGAGGGTTAACCAGAGGTTGAAGCTAAAAGTAGACCCCCGGTTAGGCTCACTTTCAACCCAAATTTCACCATTCATGAGTTTTGTTAGTTGTTTACAAATCGCCAATCCTAAACCCGTGCCTTCAAATTTACGGCTGTTGGAATAGTCAACTTGTACGAATGATTGGAAGAGTGAATTGATTTGCTCTTGTGTCATGCCGATTCCCGAGTCAGTGACGGACCCTTGAATTTTTACCTGCGAGTCTTCTATAGTTATCAGTGTCAGTAAAATGGAAATAGTGGAATGATCAGGTGAGAATTTGATTGCATTTGAGACTAAATTAATGAGTATTTGTCCGATCCGCAATGGGTCACCGTGGAATGTAACCGTTAGGGTTGGGTCAATAGTGGTTGATATTTTTATACTCTTCTGTTTGGCTAAAAGGCTTGTTGCATTGCTAAGATGTTCTAGGACTGATTGAAAATTGAATTCGCACATTTCAAGCTCTAAGTGACCCGATTCAATTTTTGTAAAATCGAGAATATCGTTAATAATAATTAGTAAATTATTGGCAGAATGATTGGCTTTGTTTATATAGTTGAATTGTTTTTCAGATAAATCAGTTTGCAAGGCCAAATGTGTCATTCCAATAATGGCATTCATCGGTGTGCGAATTTCGTGAGACATATTGGCTAAGAAGTTTGATTTGATTTTTTCAGACTTTTCGGCAGCAATTTTAGCCTTTGAAAGCTCTTGTGTGCGATATTTAATTTTTTGTTCAATTGAATCTTTTTCCTGAATTAATTGCTTATTTACTTTTTTTAAATCATTTGCTGCCTTGTTAAGATTTGCTTGGTGTTGGCTCTGTTGTTTGTGATGTTTTTCTTTCTGATCAAATAGATGACCCGTTAATGCACCAGAGATGCCTAAAAATAAAGGCGCTGTTTCAATAATCCAGAGTAGTGACCTTTCATTTTGGATAATAAGAAGTTGTTGTAAAGTCCATTCATTGCTTGGAACTAATAATATAAAAATTGCACCTATGGGGAAAAGCAGTCCAAAGAATGCTCCTATGAGGAAAAAATTATACAAGTTTCGTTTAAATGGCATATGGAAAGAGTTATCTCAGAGTCTGGTATACAACAAGCTATTAAGTTTTCTAGTTATCAATTTGATGGCGATTAACTATCGTCTTAAAAAAAGCTATTATTGATAACATCAAAAAGATAGTTGATTTGTGTCCTGTTGCAATTTTATAAGGTGTTTAATGGCGATAGGTGATGGATTTGTTGAAACTGATTTGGGTAAAAAATTATAATGGCCTCGATTTTAATTTGAGTGCGATGCCTTTTAGCGGAGAAGTAAAAATTATGGCAAAATTAGCAGTTCTATTGGTGAATTTAGGCTCACCTGAAAAGCCTGAAGTAAAATCAGTGAGAAGCTATCTGGATCAGTTTTTAATGGATCCTTATGTGATTCAGTTACCGTGGTGGTTACGACGGTTGCTGGTTAGTTTGTTCGTGTTACCTACACGACCTAAATCTTCGGCAAAAGCGTATCAGAGTGTATGGTTGTCATCAGGATCACCGTTAATTGTTATTTCTAATCGTTTGAAAGAACAACTGCAAAAGCAGTTGAATAGACCTGTCGAAATGGCTATGCGATATGGTCAGCCCAGCATAGAAAAGCAAATATTGATGCTTAAAGAATCAAAAGGGATTGAGGAGATACGATTTATTCCTTTATACCCACATTTTGCACAAAGCACGGTAACCACTTCTGTTCGAGAAGCCCAGCGGGTTATTAACAAGCATAAGTTAAATATTAAGCTATCGGTAATTGAGCCTTTTTATGAACACCCTGCTTATATTACAGCCTTAGTGAATAGTGCGAGACCTTATTTGGAGAAACCTTTCGATCATATTGTTTTCAGTTATCATGGGCTTCCAGAATCACATATAACAAAACTCGATGTTTCGGGGCAACATTGTTTGCAACAAGCTGATTGTTGTCATATTGAAAGTAGTTTTCATAAAAGTTGTTATCGCCACCAAGTGTTTCGAACCACAGAACGTTTTGTCGCAGTTGCAGAGTTATTGCCTGAGCAATATTCAGTCGCTTTCCAGTCCCGACTAGGGCGAGCAAAATGGTTAGGGCCAAATACTGAAGATCGTTTGCGCGAATTAGCCACGGAAGGTTGTAAAAAGGTTTTGGTGATTTGCCCGGCTTTTGTAACAGACTGTTTAGAAACGCTAGAAGAAATTGCGATACGAGGCGAAGATATTTTTAAAGAGGCGGGAGGTGACTCGCTGACGTTAATTCCTTGTTTAAATGATCGCCCTGAATGGGTTCAAGTGCTTAAGTCTTGGAGTAGTTAGTTGCGTTAAAAAGTGGTTGATAAAATAGGTTAAAGTCGCCTTTCGATATTGTCTTTAGATTACGTGATTAATAGGGGTAACATTATTTTTTACCGTTACATTATTATTTTAGATCATTGATTTTAATGAGTCTGTTGGAAATAATTAAGAGTATCTGGTTAATTCTTATGAAGGGCTAAAAGAGATTTTGATTGTTCTGCTTGTACATGCGACATGGGTATTAACTAGTTGGCTGTTGATGATGAGACTGACTTCATTGCAATTAGACAATGGGGTACACAATACGAGTGACTAACTAGATAAGTTTAATTATGGTGTTTAAACTTAAAAAGCAACAAGTAGCTCTTATAGTTTCAAGTGGGTTTATCGTTTTTTAAGTATTAGAATAACTTTGCTTATTTATAGGTAAGTTCTCAGTCAAGTTGGTTAGTCGTACAGTCAGCTATGAGCGCTAGTATTCTATGACTCGTTTTCAAATAATGTGGTCATGAGTGAGCATTGTTCTGATGAGGGTTCGTCTTCACAGCCTTTAATCATCTCGTTAAGAGCCTGACGGATAAGCATTAAGTACTTTATTTGAGCATCAATGTGGTGGTACTTTAATTCAGCAATTTTTCTTATTTCTTCACAGGGATGGGTATGAACTGAAAGTAATTCTGAAATCTCTTTTAAGGAGAAACCGTATCTCTGGGCTCGTTTAATAAAGCGAATTTGGGAAATGCTTTCTTTTGGATATCGGCGGAAGCCATGGCTAGGTTTCTTCGGTTCAATGAGTAGTGATTTTCGTTGATAAAAGCGGATAGTTTCAATCGTGACGCCGGCTTGTTTAGCTAATTGTCCAATGGTTAGACTCATGATGGTTTTTATTCACCCTTGCTAATATTTAGGTTCGTTTGTTTTTTCTTAATGTTTCAAGAATTCCTTCTAATGGGACAAGGTTCATTGTAAGCCGGAATAAGACTTGATTGTCGTGGAGTAAACCGAAACAATCATAGGTGCGTAATTTAATATTGGTTTGGTTTAGTGTGTTAGCTTCAGATTCAGGGTGTTGTTTAACTAAAATAGTGAGCACCTGAGCATTGGTAAGTGTTTTTAGATGATTACGGTCAACTGAGATTTCATGAGAAGTATAAACCATAGGATTCCGTTTGAAATCATGATTTTCTAAGTGTGCTTTTTCTAAAAGTGCCCCTGAGGCTAAACTACATGGGAATATTTCGGGGTATTTTGCAAGGTGCGTTAGTTCATCAAAATAATCTGATTGTTCAACTAAAGAGGCTGATAGAAAGTTCTTAACGTTGCCGTTGTTTAAAATTTTTCGTTTAAGAAAATATTCAGTATCTGGAACTTGAGTTTTATCGGGGATAACTGATAAGTCAGGCAATGTATTAAAAGAGGTTTCTTCAAGAAATAAAGGCTTTTGCGTTTCTTTTTTAAAGCCTAATAATATAGTTTCTTCGCCTGATTTTATAGAAATTCGATTGCCTAAGGTTAAACGGGGGATGGTCTTTATCAGCGTCTTTTTTATTTCCAAGTGAAACGGTGTTTCCGTTCTAAGGGCATTAACAAAAGTGATTTGATAGTTGCTAAACCGTAAGTCGTTTTCGGCAATAATTTTATTTTCGTGCTGGGTATCTCGGTATAGCCGTATTTGATATTCAATTAAGGTGTTAAGTTGATAGCCAAGAACAATGGGTCCTTTAAAAGGGTTGTGAGTGATTTGTAACCATTTATGCTTGTCATGAAAAAGATTGAAGTCATCAGAGGCATTGCGGGCAACTTCAATATGAATTTGGTTAAATTTTAATTGTTCCGTTATCATTTATAGGATTCTTTAAAAAATAATTAGACTTTTAGAGAGGGTATAAGAAATAGTGTTTTGCCCTGTGACAATTTGTCGCGCGACACTGTGTCACATTCCACTATCGGTTATTAAACTATAAACTGGTCCCAGAATTTATATTCTCCTTAGATTTTGTCTTTTAGACATGTGTGAACTTTTATGCGGTTACCTCGAACAGAGGAACCGCATTTTTTTTGTTTAAGAAAAATATTATCATGAAAATTCCTTTTTTTTGGCAGTATAGAGCGTAAGAATTTCCAATAATAAAGTATTTGATAGTAAAAAATAGCATCAATACGGTGTGAAATATTGATGCTTTTTATGACTCGATTATTTTAAGTGGGAAGTAGGCAGGATCCTTTTATTTTACCTTTGACCAACATAACGTTTTTTTCGTTTAAATCACGGAAAATCACATAAAAATCATTATGGCTCTCCTGAATAACCTCGTAGTCAGTGTTTATTTTGTTTTTAAACCAACTTAATAATTCGTTGAGTTTTTTGCGATTGATGAGGTTAGTTTCGTATTGACAGTACATTAATCATTCTCCTAACGTTAAAAGAAAATTAAAAATTAGAACTAGCAATTTGTTACAAAGAGTAAATGATCCTACGCCTAAAATTCGATTTGCTCAATACTCAGGTAAGAAAAATAATTAAATTAAATTTTATTTTAGTAGATTTTTACTTGAGTCAGACGCTAGTAAGTAAGGCATTTGCAAGTTAAATCTTACAAATTTATTCACAGATACTTGGTAAAGTTAAACTTGATTCTATGTTAAGTCTCTTAAGTGCTTG
>CAZEVO010000036.1:0-16486 GCA_964515235.1 uncultured Methylococcaceae bacterium
CAATTAAAGAAGGGGGGATAGTGGCTATTCTACTGATCGTTATCATTGCTGTTATATGTTGTAGCTATTGGCATAGAAGACTAAAAGATTCTGTCTTTATACTGATTGCATTATTAGCGCTTTATAGTTCTTCTTTTAAACTGACTCAATTGGATTTTGCCGGTGTTCTTCTGACCCTGCTTCTGTCAGCCTTACTTATTATCCGGCCGATCAGACGACAATTTTTAAGTCACTATTTTTACTGTTATCTTAAAAAGAAGCTTCCAGCCATTTCAAACACTGAACAAATGGCTTTAAACGCCAGTGATACTTGGTGGGATGATGAATTGTTTTCAGGTCAACCTAATTGGAAGTTGTTGCAACAACAGAAAAAAATCTTATTATCCGAAGAAGAACAAGCCTTTTTAGATGGACCGGTTGATGAACTCTGTACCATGCTCAACGACTGGGACATTACCTTCAACCAAAGAGACCTTCCCGAAGAAGTCTGGCAATTCATCAAAAAGAATAAATTTTGTGGGTTAATTATTCCTAAAAAATATCAGGGCCTGGAATTTTCCCATAGTGCTCATTCTGCAGTCGTTATGAAACTCTCCAGTCGCTGTGTCTCAGCGGCCGTTTCTGTCATGGTTCCTAATTCTCTGGGACCTGCCAAACTTTTATTAAATTATGGTACCGAACAACAAAAAAATTATTTTCTGCCCCGTCTGGCTACCGGTCAAGAACTCCCTTGTTTTGCTTTAACAGGGCCTCATGCCGGTAGCGATGCAGGGTCCATGCCTGATCAGGGTATTGTTTGCTATGGTTCTTATCAAGGAAAAGATAATATTTTAGGTATTAAATTAAATTGGGAAAAACGTTATATTACCTTAGGTCCTATTGCCACCATCATTGGGCTGGCTTTTAAACTGTATGACCCCCAAAAGTTAATAGGCGATCAAGAAAATATTGGGATTACTGTTGCGTTAATACCCGCTAATACACCTGGCGTTTCAATTGGAAAACGTCACTTCCCATTAGATACCGCATTCCAAAACGGACCTAACTGGGGACATGATGTTTTTATCCCGCTGGATGCCATTATCGGCGGTGTCGAACAAGCCGGAAACGGGTGGTCGATGCTTATGCAATGCCTAACGATTGGCCGCAGTATTTCATTGCCCTCACTCAGCGTTGGGGCCGCTAAATATACCTGTCGTAATGTCGGTGCTTATGCCCGAATTCGTAAACAATTTAATAGGCCCATTGGCGATTTTGAAGGGATCAAAGAACGCCTCGCATTCATGGCAGGTGAAACCTACATTATGGATGCTGCTCGTAACCTAACCCTTTCAGCCTTAGATAATGGTTACAAGCCTACAATCATTTCTGCAATTATCAAATATGAACTGACCGAACGAATGCGTCGTATCGTCAATGATGGTATGGATATCCAAGGCGGCGCTGGAATCTGCTTAGGGCCAACCAATATTATGGGGCGAGTCTATCAATCAATCCCAATTAGTATCACTGTGGAAGGTGCTAATATTCTAACGCGTAGCCTGATGATCTTTGGACAAGGTTCGATTGTTGCACACCCTTTTATTCAACAAGAAATGCAGTTGTTACAACTGCAAGAAAAGGCTGAAACACTTAACAAATTCGATACTATTTTGTTTCGACATATCGGCTTTGTTTTGCACAAAATAGTAGCTAATATGTGGTATGCGATAAGCAATACACGATTTCTTAAAGTCCCTGGAACGCAATTAACGCGTCGATACTATCAACAACTCACGCACCTGAGTTGTCTCTTTATTTTATTTACAGACGTTGCTCTATTTACACTCGGGGGGTCATTAAAACGTCGGGAAATAATATCGGGACTTTTTGCCGATACTTTGAGTAACCTTTATTTGTGTTCTGCGGTACTCAAACACTTCCATGATCAAGGTCAACAGGATGATGACTTACCGCTGATGCATTGGGGCTGTCAACAAACACTTTATCAAACACAACAGGCCTTATTATCGCTTATCAACAAAATTCCTTACCCTTTTGTTTCATGGTTCCTAAAACACTTCCTTTTACGTGATAACAATCCTCCTGGCGATCATTTAACCCATTCAGTCTCAAGTATCTTGATCTCAGACAATGCCAGTAGAAATCGACTCACTGAGGGTATCTATATCAACCATCACGGCCATGATCCTACCGGCAGAATAGAAAATGCATTTGATGCCGTACTTAAAGCCGTCGATCCGGAAATGAAAATACGTCAAGCTCAACGATTAAATGAATTAACAAAAGGCAATCTACAAACGACTGTAGAACAAGCGGTAATAAAAGAAATAATTACTCAAGAAGAAGCAAATTTAATATTCGCTGCTGAGGATGCAAGAACAATAGCAATCAGTGTTGATTATTTTAATCCAGGACAATTAACCGGGCATCATTCTTAACTCGAAAAAACAATAATTCATAATTATTAAGGCATAACTCAATGAAACTCTATCATTGTTCCAATACACGGTCATTCAGACCATTATGGTTACTCGAGGAGTTAGGGGTCTCCTATGACATAGCTTTTATTGATGTGTTTAACAATAAAGGTCAACAACAATCCTATTTAAAAATTAACCCTCTCGGTACTGTGCCAACCTTAGTTGATGACGATATTACTTTATATGAAGCAGGTGCGATTTGCCTGTACCTATCTGACAAGTACACACAGCATAACCTAGCGCCCCGAATAAACGCACCTAATCGAGGACATTATTATCAATGGATGTTTTTTGTACCAGGAACAATGGAGCCACCTTTGGTTAATATTTTCTTACATACACAATTACTGGAAGTTTCTAAGCGTCGCCAACCTGTTATCGATGACAGTAAAAAACGCTTTGAACGTATTGCTGCTGTACTAGACCATAGCTTACGCAATAAAACGTATATTCTTGGTGAATATTTCTCTACTGCTGACATTATGATCGTTTCAACCTTAGACTGGTTTCCTGAATTAATTAGCAACTTTGAAACCTTATACAATTATCATCAGACTCTCTCTCAACGACCTGCATTCAAAAGAGCCTTACTTCAAAAATAATACTTAAGGCTTACACTTAATGCACAACTCAGCTCTTAATTAAGCAACTATGGCACCACATACAGTTTCTAAATACTATAGCGCTATCGGTCAACAGTATCTCTGTGACGACAGTCAATCGATTAAAGAATTTTCAACCTATTTAAATAATTACGACTTATTATCAATCAATAAATCGGCCAGAACTATAGTGACGGCCATACGAAGAAAAACAAAACAACAAACGGTTACCGAAGCCTTTTTACATGAATACCAACTCAATTCCCAAGAGGGTATTATTTTAATGGGAATGGCAGAAGCCTTGCTACGAATTCCTGATGCAGCAACCCAAGATCTGCTCATCAGAGAAAAGCTGACCAGTGCTGAGTGGCACAAGCATCTTAACCATAGCCCATCATTTTTAGTCAATTGTGCAACACAAGCGTTAGCATTCAGTGGCCGACTTGAACAACAAGGACTTCCCACCGTTACAGAATGGTTGTCAATATTTAATAATCTGACGATACGTTTAGGGAGTCCATTAATCCATGCGGCTATAAAAAAGGCCATGCGCCTTTTAGCCTATCGATTTATTCTGGCTCAATCTATGGACTCAGCACTTAATTACTGCCAGCGACATAAAAACTACTTATATTCATTTGACCGACTCGGTGAAGCGGCCTTAACAACCATCGATGCCGCTCGCTATTATCAAGACTATCTCGATGCGATCGAACAACTAAGCCAGCAATCGAGTGGTACTCATCTTATGAGAAACCCGAATATCTCGGTTAAACTCTCAGCGCTTTTTCCACGTTATGAACCCAATCATTACCATCGAGCTATTACTTCACTCACTCAGCAGTTACTAACTCTAGCGAATAAAGCACAACAGGCACAGATCACATTAACTATCGATGCTGAAGAGTCGGAACGGTTAATGATGTCACTTGCAATATTTTCGAACGTTTTTAACCATCCTGACCTGAAAGACTATGAGGGACTCGGGCTTGCGGTACAGGCTTATCAGAAACGATCGATTGCTGTCATTCACTGGCTCAGTGCTTTAGCGCAACACCGGCATAAAATTATCCCCATACGCCTAGTGAAGGGAGCCTATTGGGATTATGAGATCAAGCAAGCCCAGCAACAAGGACTTGTCGATTATCCGGTTTTTACTGAGAAAATAATGACCGATTGTTCTTATCTGGCCTGCGCACAACTTATTTTATCGCAACCCAACGTTTTTTATCCTCAATTTGCCACCCATAATGCCCACACCATCGCTGCTATTTATTCATTAGCGAAAAACAATACACACTATGAATTTCAACGTTTATACGGGATGGGTGAGCAACTGTACGATGAAATCATGACCGTTAAGCGATGGCTAGTACCTTGTCGAATCTATGCTCCTGTGGGTTCTTATAAAGATCTTTTACCTTATTTGGTGAGAAGACTACTTGAAAATGGTGCTAATACATCATTTATCAGTCTTTTAGAGAACCCTGAGATCCCGATTGATGATGCTATCGCCGACCCTATTTCTAAACTAAAAGCACCGCCATTCCCTTTTAAAACCAAACTAATACGACCCCCAAAATTATTTGGGAAAAAACGGAAAAATTCTCACGGCTTAAATTTAAATGATATTGACGTTATTAATACCATTCAACTGCAATTAAAAGCGATTGCGAAGACTCAACTCACAGCAGCCCCCTTAATTAACGGTCAATACTACGGTGGCCTGAACAAAACCATACTCAACCCAGCCGACTCAAACGATACCGTTGGTCTGGTCACTTATAGTAATTCTCTGGCGATAACAGCGGCATTAAATTATGCCTCTGATGCCTGCTTTCAGTGGCAAAAAGTCGCCATCGAAAAAAAAGCAAAATACCTTCTAAAAGCCGCCAGTTTACTCGAAAAATACCGTATTGAATTGGTATCAATCTGTATTCGCGAAGGAGGGCGAACAGTAGTTGATGCCCTTAATGAAGTGAGAGAAGCAGTTGATTTTTGTCATTATTATGCCCAAATAGCCACAGAAAAACTGAGTCACCCAATTATCTTACCGGGACCAACCGGTGAACGGAATAGTTTGGCGCAAACCGGGCGCGGTATTTTTATCTGTATTAGTCCTTGGAATTTCCCCATAGCAATATTTATAGGTCAAATTACCGCCGCATTGATTGCCGGTAATACGGTGATTGCCAAACCGACGCGGTTAACTTCTCTCACAGCAATGAAATGCATTAATATTCTTCATGAAGCGGGCATTCCGGTCTCCGTATTGCATTTTTTGCCTGGACCTGGGCATTCAATAGGCCAACAATTATTAACAGACAAGCGTATAGCCGGTGTCGCCTTTACTGGGTCAAGTGAAACGGCTCAAAAAATCAATCAACAACTCGCTAAACACCATAAAAAAATAATACCTCTGATTGCTGAAACGGGCGGTCAAAATATCATGATAGTTGATAGTTCAGCACTTCCCGAACAAGTCACGCGGGATGCCATCACCTCAGCATTTAATAGCGCCGGGCAACGCTGCTCAGCGCTTCGGGTCTTGTTCTTACAAGAAAATATTGCCGACACCCTGATCGCGCTATTAATTGGCGCTATGAAAACCCTAACCCTTGGCAACCCACGCTGCTTTCAAACAGATATTGGTCCTGTCATTACAAGCCAAGCCTACCTACAGTTATCTGATCATATTAAAAGTATACAAACACAGGCAACGTTGCTTTATCAGATTCCTGTTTCTGATCAATTAACGAAAGGACATTATTTTGGTCCTTGTCTTGTTGAAATAACCTCATTAAAGCAATTAGAAAAAGAAGTCTTCGGCCCTGTTCTGCATATAATTCGTTATCACCCGAAACAATTAAATCAAGTTATTGCTGATATCAATGCAACCGGTTATGGATTAACATTAGGCATTCATAGCCGAATTGAATCATTCATTGATCAGATCAAACAACAAACACACGTTGGCAATATCTATATTAATCGCAACATGATAGGTGCCGTTGTAGGTGTTCAACCCTTTGGCGGAATGGGTCTTTCAGGCACTGGTCCGAAATCGGGCGGTCCTAATTATCTTACCCGTTTTGCTATCGAAAAAACGCTTTCGATTAATGCTTCTGCCATTGGAGGAAACATTGATTTACTCACCCAAAAATAACATATTGCAAAAATTTTCATTTACATAACAGCAAAATTCGAATCCTCTGGGAGCCACAATCAGCTCCCTGTCCACAGTTGCTGACATGTGAAAATATAACGGAATTATACCTCTCTGGTCAGGTCAAAATAGATAAGAGGTGCACTATGAAATTCTTACCTATTTTAACTGGTTTTAATCAGCTCTATCATTGTTGTAGTGATGACCTTTATTACTATAATGACCAGCCTTTTTCCGGCGTAATCCTTACTTACTTTAAGGACAACGTTAAACAATCACAAACAACCTGTACCGAGGGTCGTATACAAGGCCGCTACCAAGCGTGGTATATAAACAGCAACCTTAAAGTAACGGGTAATTATCAAGACCACCAGGAAACTGGGCTCTGGACTTTTTATCATGACAACAATGCAATTGCCAGAACAGGCTATTATCATTGTGGCAGTAGAGTTGGGTACTGGAAAACATGGGACAAACAAGGAAGAACGTTGTGGTCAGGCGAATTCCATTCTAATGACCTAGTGAACACCTTTTATTACCAAAGAAAACAATTTCTAAATTAAATAGCTTTCATGGGTCCGCTTTCAGGTCATGGCAATCATTCAAACACTGGGTATTGCATCAAACCTAGGCGGCCCTCTTAATCAATACAGTAATGCTGCAGAATTATTACGCGAAAACATTCATTATTACGCTACTGAATTAGAGCGCCCACAATTACAGTGGCACATAGTCTACCCAAAGAGAGACGGCACAAAATACGCTAAACTTCGACACCTCAATAAAACAATCAGTCAATACACGCGTTACTGGTCTAAATCTAACATTCCCTTTCTGGTCATCGGTGGAGACCATTCTTGTGCTATGGGAATCTGGTCCGGGGTATTACAAAGCCTGAAACATCAACGAGATTTTGGCTTAATATGGTTAGATGCGCATATGGATGCACATACTTTCTTTACCTCACCCACACAAAATATCCATGGAATGCCTATTGCGGCCTTATTAGGTACGACTGACAAGCAATTGGCTCACCTTTATCCAGGCAATAAATTTATAAAACCAGAGAACCTGGTTTTAATGGGAATACGTAGTTTCGAAGCGCAAGAATATAAGTTACTCAAAACACGGGGCATTAAAATTGTTTTTTCAGATAGCATTAACGATTTTTCACAAAACTTATTGTCCGTTGCGCAACAGCTTAGTCTAAAAACAGAGGTTATTGGTATCAGTATTGATCTGGACTTTGTCGAACCTTTGGAAGCACCTGGCGTTGCCACACCGGTAGCACATGGCATTAAAGCCCAAGAACTTATTAACGCCCTTAAACTTATCAGTCATATGCCTAAAATTGCAGGCTTAGAGGTAAGTGAATTTTATCCACAAGGTGATAAAAAAAATAAAACCTTAGAGCTCATGAAAAAAATAATTTTTACCTTCTATGACCGTAAAAGCCCATAAAGATCTTTCGGGTTATCCAATTCAGGTAATAACTCAAAATCGCTTCCTAGCTGTAATTCATTTGCTAAGCCATAAATCATGGTAAGTATTGAGAAATCTTCTAAGGCAAAACCAACAGAATCAAATACTGTTATTTCAGTATTATTTTCACGCCCGGCTTTAATCTCGCAAACTAACTGCCATAATTCAGCATAAATATCAGCAGCACTACATTGTTGTATATCCCCTTCCACTATGCTTTGTGATGTATGTTCAACCACGACTTTTGCATTCATCATTAATTCATGACTCAATTCTGTTTTTCCAGGGCAATCACCGCCAATCCCCTGTATATGAGTCCCCGGTGCCAACTGATCTAGTGTAAATAAACATTGCTTTTTTTTAGCTGCGGTTGCCGTCACAATCATATCAGCCCCATGAATCGCCTCAGCAACATTTAGACACGGTTTAAGCGCAAAAGAAGACCCTGCGAGATTAGATGCAAACTTCATCATAGCCTTGGGATCCGTATCATAATAACGAACCTCACGTATGGGAAATAAATGTGCTAATACAATTGTTTGAAATTCAGACTGTGCCCCGTTGCCAATAATAGCAAGCGACTGTGAATTATCACGCGCTAAATATTTTGCAGCTAACCCACCTGTTGCAGCGGTTCTAAGTGCTGTCAATAAGGTCATTTCACTTATCATTAAAGGATAACCTGTTGCTACTGAACTTAATTGACCAATAGCGACAACATTCAGTTTCCCGTGGTCCGTGTTTTCAGGATGACCATTAACATATTTAAAGGTATAGTACTCCTGATCCGAACAGGGCATGAGTTCAATCACCCCATGCGCGTAATGCGTCGCCTGCCGGGCTGATTTTTGAAAATCAGGCCAACGATGAAAATCTGTCTCCAACGTTTTTACTAAACGGCGCAGAAAATCTTCGAACCCCAATGTGGTTATTATTGCCTGAATATCTGAAATGGTAAGGATTTTCATAGTGTCACCTTATCCCAGTTGAGAGTAATCAGAAGATCCTTACTGAGTATTCTATTGGGTCATACCCCTTAAAAAAGTTATGCCATATGTTATCTCTAGAACCCTTAATTTCTTAATGGTTTACCGACGCTTAACATATGTTCTAATCGAGATTGCGTTTGAGTCTGTTTAACCAATGCCATAAAACCTTGCAATTCTAAATTCAGTAACTGCTTTTCATCTACGGAATCAGTTATATCACAACCGTCCCCACTGATAACTTGAGCTAATTGATGCCCGATAACAACATCATAATCGCTTGCTTTTCCAACAAGTTGAAACCCTCTTAAGGCTATGTCAAGCGTGACTCTGGCGCTTGGACCCGGCAATATAAATACCGGAGCTTTGGGTGGCTGATAGCCATCAGTCATAACCAATGCTTTAACCTTAGCATTATTTAATAGTCGTTGTCTGTTGGGGGTAATGCCATCTGTTGAGGATAAAAACTGACGCTCTTGCGCCTCTATAGCAGACCTAGAAACCTCGGCCATAGCAATGGTTTTAAATACCTTAATAATGGCAGGCATCGGCCCCATTGTCTTTTTGGCTTTATGCAAGCACCGGTGTAAATACTCTTTACAACCACCCCACCCTGGAATTAAGCCAACACCCACCTCAACCAAGCCCATATAAAGCTCACTGTGTGCTTCTATCGCATCACAGTGTAATAACACTTCACACCCTCCCCCCAACGCTAACCCAGAAGGTGCTCCAACAACAGGGAAAGGTGCATATTTAAGCGTACGGAACGTTTCCTGCCCTTCAGTTATCATCACTTCAATATCATGCCAGGATTGATGATTAATCGCTGTCGTTAAGAGCTTTAAATTAGCGCCGACAGAAAAGTTATCCGCTTCGTTATAAATGACCAAAGCAATAAATTCCTGTCTGATTTTGTCGATACTTTGTCGTATCAAAGAAAGCGTGTCAAAATCCAGCGCATTCATTTTGCTATGAAATTCTAAACAAACAACACCATCGCCTAAATCCCATAAACTAGCCGAACTATTTTCTAAAACAGCACTATTTTGTTGTTTAATATCACTTAACATTAATACCCCGGGTGGAGTTATGATCGCTTGATAGTGTCCCTCTGGTGTTAAGAAACAAGGCTTTTTCTGAACCAGATTATATATGGAGCGTTTATGTTTAAGTACCGAGGGAATAGCTCTACCTTCTGATTCAAGGCGCTCAACAAACCAGGAAACCGTTAATTTATCGAGCAATTCAAAAGGACCGAATTGCCAATGGTAGCCAAGGGTCATTGCACTATCAATATCGGTAATATGATTGGCAATGTCTACTAAAATATCGGCACTGTAACAGACTGTGTTTGAAAGCACCTCCCAGCAATAACGCCCCATAAGATCATCGGTTAATAATAGGGTTTGCAGTGATGAAGTTGTTGTCTGTGAATCATTAACCATTAAAGGTTTAGTGCTGATGTGGTATTGCCCGGTTTTTAAATTAATAGATTCCTTAATACGCTGACCATCCGTTGTGTTTAAACGGTAAAACCCGCCTTTACCCTTACGTCCGGTATACCCTTTAGCAATCATTTCATTGACCAGATCAGGTATATGACTACTCTGATGGAAAGCATCCGTCTCAGGCAGTGCTTTTTTCATGCTCAGCATAATAGCGGGCATCAAATCCAGACCCACAAGATCGAGGAGACCAAAAATACCTGTTTTAGGTATTCCAAACGGTTGCAAGGCAGCATCTGCTTGTTCAATTGTCAGTCCCATCGCTATTGCACTGTTCATACCACACTGTAACCAGTAAATACCGATACGATTGGCAATAAATCCGGGTGTATCATTACAATAAACAATGCCTTTACCTAACTGATGATCCGCAAACTCAATAACAGGTTGTACCAGCGCTGGTTGAGTCGTTGAAGTAATAACCACTTCCAGTAATGGCATATAACGGGGTGGATTAAAAAAATGACTGATAAAAAATCGTCGTGTGAATGTTTCCGGTAGGCCATCAATCAACACGGACAATGGCAGTGTTGAAGTATTTGATGAAATCACCGTATCCGGTGCACAGAGCAAATTTAATTTCTGGTAGAGATTATTTTTAATTGCAGGGTCTTCGACAACCGCTTCAATAACCCAGTCTACTTCTGCTACTTTATCCAAATGGTCTTCTATATTCCCCGGGGTAATTAACCGCGCATTAGCGGGCTTCATGAGAGCGGCGGGTCGAATTGATAACAGCCGCTTAATAGCTGTTTCGGCCAGCTGATTTCTATTGCGGTTATTGTTTAACACAATATCCAGCAAATACACCCGAATGCCAGCATTACTTATATGCGCAGCAATACTTGCACCCATAACACCCGCGCCGATAACGGCTACTTTTGAAATAGCCATTAGATTGCCTCCAAAATAGTTGCAATGCCCTGACCACCGCCAATGCACTGTGTTGCTAAGGCATAACGCTTATTTTCGCGTTGTAATAAACTGGCTGCCTTTCCCGTTATCCGTGCGCCGCTCGCTCCTAAGGGGTGTCCCAGTGCAATGGCACCGCCATCCATATTTAAAATATTTTCTGGAATTGATAAATGTTCCAAAACGGCTAATGATTGTGCCGCAAAGGCTTCATTTAATTCCACAACCTCCAAATCATGTAATTCTAACCCAGCACGTTGGAGTACTTTTTTAGTTGCGGCGACAGGTCCAATACCCATAATTTCAGGCGCACAGCCTGAAACTCCAGTACTTATAATGCGGGCTATTTTAGGTAAATTATTTTGATCAGCATACTGTTCACTGCAAACCAATACGGCCGCAGCGCCATCGGTTAAAGGAGAAGACGTGCCCGCCGTAACACTTCCTTTTTCAAGAAAAGCCAAGGGTAATTCAGACAATATCCTTTCAGTGGTATCAGGGCGAATACAACCATCCTGATTAATCGGCATTGCCGGTGGCGTTGACGTAATTGGAATTATTTCATCTTGAAAAAATCCTTTTTGTTGTGCGATAGTTGCTTTCGCATGACTTTCTACAGCAAATTGTTCTTGAGTCTCACGTGCTATCTGATATTCCGTCGCTAAATTTTCAGCGGTTTCTCCCATACTGATATAGGCTTCAGGGTAACGATCATAAAGGACGGGATTAGGTAAACTATTATAACCACCCATAGGAATACGAGTCATTGATTCAACACCGGCACAAATAAATAACGAGCCCGTATTCATTTCAATAGCCCCTGCAGCAATATGGATGGCTTGCATCGAAGAGCCACAGAAACGATTAATTGTCATTCCCGCAACTGAATGCGGTAAGTTAGCCAAATGTACGACAATACGTCCTAAATTAAGTCCCTGCTCCCCCTCAGGAAAAGCACACCCTACAATCAAATCTTCAATATCAGCCACATTCACAGCGGTCTTGTCGACTAATCCCATGACAACTTGTGCAATTAGATCATCCGGTCTAGTAACCGCTAATTGGCCCTTGAATGCGGGCGTAAAAGGTGATCTACAGTAGCCCGCAATAATTGCTTTATTCATGCGTGTTTCTCCTTTTATTAATGGCTCAGGCTGCGACGTAAAATTTTTCCGACAGCCGTTTTCGGTAATGATGATTTAAATTCAATAGCTCGTGGTAACTTGTAATCAGTTAGATGATGTTGGCAATAATGCATTAACTGTGCTTTATCTAGTGAGGAGTCATTCCTAACGACAAAAATCTTAACCGCTTCACCAGAATGTTGATCCGGTATTCCTATGGCACCACATTCACTCACTTGTGGATGCGCACATACAACCGACTCAATTTCATTCGGATAAACATTAAAACCAGATACTAAGATCATATCTTTTAAACGGTCGACTAAATATAAAAACCCCTTGCTATCAAATTTTGCAATATCACCGGTCTTCAGCCAACCGTGTTCAGAAAGTGCCAATTGCGTTTCATCAGAATGCTGCCAAAAGCCAACCATAACTTGTGGCCCACGGATAAATAATTCCCCTTTTTCACCAATTGGAAGCAGTTGGTTATTTTCATCACGAATTTCACATTCGGTAGAAGGCAACGGTTGACCAATACTGTTCGAAAAGTCAGGCCCCTTTAATGGATTAATGGTCACCGCAGGTGATGCCTCAGTGAGCCCATAGGATTCGACTAAGATACAACCTGTGTATTTTTTCCATTGCCGTGCGATATGTTCCCGTGTAGCCATGCCTCCAGCGACACTTAATTTTAAAGCCGAAAAATCAATTTGGTAAAAATCAGGGGCCTGTATAAGCGTATCAAACAAGGTATTAACGCCGGTAATACAGGTAAATTTTTTCGCCTTAATGCTTTTTATCAAGAAAGAGATATCACGCGGATCACTGATTAAAACATTCTCAGCACCTAATTTTAGGAAACACAATAAATTCGCGGTTAATGCAAAGATATGATAAAGCGGCAATGCCGTAATAACGATTTCACTCCCGGAAGTTAATTTCTTTTCACCCTTGTTTTGTTGGGTGACCCAAAGATAAATCTGTTCCAGATTACTGAGCATATTGGCATGACTCAACATAGCGCCTTTTGAGACACCCGTTGTTCCGCCTGTATATTGTAAAAATGCAATATCGTTTAAACCAATAGTCGGCCTATCAAAGACCTTTTGTTTACCTAAATTCAGTGCATCATTTAAAAAAACAGCTGTTGGTAAATTAAAATCAGGTACCTTCTTTTTAATATATTTAAGGGTAAAATTAATAACCTCTGATTTAGGCCAAGAAAAAAAATCACCCATATGGGTAATGACCACATGTTTTACCGACGTCTGTGAAACAATACCCTCAAAAAGATGCCCTATACTCTCGAATAAAACCACGACTGTTGCACCAGAATCATTCAACTGATTTTTTAATTCTCTTGCACTATAGAGCGGGTTCGTATTAACGACAATATGCCCGGCCCTGAGAATCCCAAACAACACAACAGGGTATTGCAGGCAATTAGGCAATATGATTGCAACGCGTGAGTGCTGTTCTAAATTCAGTGACAACAAATAACTGGCAAAATAACGACTGTCTTTTTCAAGACCAGAATAATCAATATTCAAACCTAGATGGGAGAATGCGGTAAGGCTTTCATACTGTTGGGTTATTTGCTCTAAAAAATCTACCAATGAGGTATATTCCAAAGGCTTAATAAATTCTGGAACTCCATTGGGATAATGTGCTAGCCATGGCTTAGCCATCACACGCCCTTCTTCAACTCTGTTACCGTTGCCATTTCTTCTGAATTATGACGGTCTTTATAAGCGCAGGCATCGTGGACAAAATCTTCAATTCGTTGCCAAATATTATCGCTGTTTTGATATAAAATCCCGTGATGACCTGCATCAAGAATATGTAATAACTTCTCATCGGTTATTAATTTATTTAAAATAATATTTGCACTTTTTATGGCGACAATAGGATCATTTTTGGAATAGATAAGTAAGACGGGGATTTTTATTTGCGCCAGTACGATTAATAACTCATGAATCAAACGCCTCAATTCATACAAACTACGCACTGGAATTGAACGATAGTTAACCGAAGCATTCTCGGGATCATTATGTAAAAAAGGTTTAACCCCCTCAAGACTTGAAACCCAACTAACTAACTGATTAGTCCCGTGTAATAAAGAAGCTAGCATCATCTCTGAATTTACAAAATGGATGGGTACAGAAACAGCGACGACAGCAATAACATGCGGTTTATGTTCAGCTGCCAGTTTGAGTGCCAAAGCGCCTCCCGTTGAAAATCCAATGAGTACAATTTGATTGACTAAATAGTCTAAAATATCATGCGCCTGAGTCACAGAGTCATACCAATCTTCAGCCGTTCTCGTTCTTAAATCATGAGGTGACGTTCCATGACCTTTAATACAAACACCTAAAACCGTATAGCCTTGTTTATAGAGATGCTCACCTAAACCACGGACTTCCGCGGGTGATGCCAATAAACCATGAACCAATAAAACACCACAACCGTTTTTATGCTTAGGCATCAATAAAAAAGGACTAACATTAGCCTCGATGTTTTCATATTGATTAATATCATCAAATTGTGGCTTAGAAAAATAATTCTTATCCCATTGCCAGGCTACACAGTGGTCATCAAATAAAGCCAAGGCTAATCGCTTATTAGAAATATTGTTTGCTTCTTTAAATGCTTTTCTAACCGCTTTTACAACCGTGGTAATCGGTGCAATTTCATTATAATAAACAGCGATCAGGTTCTCCATTCGGATAGTTAATAGGTTATGTGAGTCATTTAATTTTTCCTTTAAAAGATAATTTGTTTTATCTTCTTCTATTAAGTTCTGTTTTTTTGCAACTACAAAGAAATGAATTAATCGCGCATTTTCCCCGTTAAGTAATTTTTGATATTCTTCGCTATTCAGTAAGCTTGAATGGAAACGTAAACCATCGTGTTTCTGTAGTGCTTTAATACTCAGATATAAGGCCTTATAAAACTGGTCCTTTTTAACTTTAAATTGCCCTTCCTGATAACAAAAAATAATCAGTGTTGCAGCTAAATGACTTAAATTAACGGTCACATTGGCATATATTATTTTCATATACTGATTGCGCGTTGCCTTAGCATTCTTTCTAAAATACAGGCCTAATACTTTTTGTTTGAAGTTCTCAGGTTTTTGATGCAGTGCAAACACATCGTCAAGTGAATTAAATTCAGAAGCAACCCATTCCAATAAATTGTGATTCCATGGATGCCAGACCTGATAAGGGTCAACCATTTGACCCATCGTGACATCCATATCAGTATCTCTGGAAATAATGTTACCTTCTACTAATAACTCCTCTGTTTGTTTTAGTGTTAATCCATCCGAAATAAACTCAACCGCTTTTAACAGTACGTTATCAGATGACCGAATCGGATAAAAAGTTATATTAGAAGGGACTATTAATGTTGGTTTAGCGACTGACCTAAGTAACGCATCCATATTTTCAAACTCTAATGTTTCTTGCCAATACATTAATTTACTGACGCTCTTTTTCCGGTAAGCATTTCTAACGGTGGCTTTAAATGCTTCAATGCCTTGAGCCAAAACTGCAGCGCCAGTATGTTGTTTACGAATAACGCCAGACATTTGGTCAAACATTTGAAATGCTCCAGAATCATCCATTACTCGGTGGTCTTTAACCATGCCTCCCTCAGGAAAAATAATAATTTTTTTTCCGTGTAATATCTGCTTTGCCAATAGAGGAAATAGACGTTGATGGTCATGTGGAATAGCTCCTAATTTCTTTAAATAGGTTGACAAAAGACTGTCATCGTTAAAAAACTCACCTGAGGCTATCGACCAACAATAATCTCCGCTAGTCTCATGGATAAGGTACTGGGGAATAAATGTTTCAATTCGTGAAAAGTGATTGAATAAGAAGATACTCCCTTGCTGAATTTGGTCACTCTCAGCATGAAGTTTAATATTGACTTTCAACATCTTTCTAAGCGCACGAAAAGCCCTCAATGACAAATCGTAAGCGGTCTTATCTACCTCGAACCATTGATCTTCATATTTCTTCTCATTCATAACAAACCTCGCATTATGAAGTGAAACTCTCAATATTTATAAATCAGTCTAGTGCGCTTAGCATTTAGATATAAACCAATACTTATAGTTCACATTTTATTGTGAATCGCCCTGAGTTTTGTAGACATATCGAGAGCTATAGTCATTTCTGGTGTATGAGTTAAAAAGATAGCGGTGTATCCTGTTG
>CAZEVO010000037.1:0-2704 GCA_964515235.1 uncultured Methylococcaceae bacterium
AAACGAAGTCCTAGAATTTAACTGACCATGTGAGCTGATCACGCAAAGGTCTCACTGAATTAATTAAATTGAGGAATAACAGCGGCGCTAATGCTGGAGATATAGCGTTCACCGGTATTATCGATGAAAAATATTAGTCCGCCGAGGCGGCTATCAGCATCTTTAATGAGTCCGTCAAGCCTTTCGGTTTCCCACAAGCCATCAGTAGCACTTAATAATATCGTCCGTTGCTCACCAGGTTTAATTGGAGAAGGTTTATCTAAATGTAAATTTTCTGTAGCGATTAAGTTTTTTGTATGATTTGAGTTTAATTGCGCAATAGCAGAATTAAAGAAGTGGATGCCACCGGTTGAAAATTCACTCAATTGAATGGGATTACGACTGCCATTTCTTATTTTTAAGTGAAGTCTCATTGCTCGTTTTGTAACAAGGTATTCAGCGCGTAGCGTTTCAACATTAATGATCCCAGTGTTGACTTGGGTAGTAAGTGGTGGAATTTGATCTAGTGCTGCCTGTAAGGGAATGGTGTTAGGGTATTTATTGACAGTTATAGTGTAAAAAACAAAGACTAATAGTGGAACACTGACTAAGATGACCTTACCGATAGTTCTGTCTGTAGGGGTGATAAGTTCATTCTCTAAACCTGCATTTAACATACGGTAACGGTCAATAAATAATGGACGACGAACCCACCAAAGTAACCAGGCGGTGGCCAATAAAGCCCAGAAACTATGCCAGAAAATACCATTATTAAGGCCAAATGTTTCCATATTTATATTTTCGCCATTAATGGTTTGAATCTGATTGCTAAAGTCACTGGCATTACCCGTAATCTCTAACCATGCTCCAGGGCCCATGACTTGTCCAGCATCTCGAAGATTAAAAAAAGGGTGAATGTGGTAACGTCCTGGTAACCGACCTTTTACCACTACTTTAAAGTTATAATCACTACCCGGCTTGAGAGCTATAGAATTCATGAAGGGTTTTCCATTGAGGTAGCGTTCGGTACGAATCATAACTGGTCCAGGAGCTGAAATATTTAAGAATGATGCATCTGGTTTGGGAACGCTAATCGGCCAGTCTTCCGCAACATGAAATTTTCCAGTGACAGTTACTTCATTGTTAACGTTTAGTTTTTGCTCTGACCATTTGACGTCATACCATTGGATGGTGCGCATACGGACAAAGGGTTCCAGATTTTTTTCCCCGTGTGCCATTGCGGGTTGCAGAGTCAGGATGTAAATCGAAAAAAATAGACTTAGAAGCAAGAACACTTTTAGAAGACGATGTTGTCTTTTTTCTTTAATGAGGGTGTAAGAGACAGGCTGGATCGCTGCTTTACTCAATTGATGAAGTAAAATTGTTGTTTTCATCTTCTCTTCCTTTAGATTCTTTTAAGGTAGCGGGTGGTAGCAAACCATTTACCGATGTGCCACCACAAGGTGTACATCAGAGTGCAAAACAGTGCTGCGCAGAATGCGGAAAGTGGTGCTGCAATTTGGCCGTAAGTTCTTAAAGTCCCTCGTTCGATGATTCGAAGGTATTCAGGCATACCGGCACGGATGTATTGGAAACCGAACATATCAGCCAAGGTTAGCTGAGTGTTGCCGGCTTCAATGGGTAGGTGAAACATGGCGAAAATAGGCCAGTTACTGGGATAAAATAGTAATGCGAAGGCAGAGCCGCCGAAAATAGCGGTGATAGTCAGGCTGTTGCTTAACATCAAGATAACATCTAAGACCAGTGCGCTGGGCAGCATTGTTGACGGTAGTACCATGTTGATGGGAAAAAAATTCCAGTAATGGTAAGCATAGACACGAGTAATCCAGGTACCTATTAATAAACAGGCAACGCATAGGGTTGCGCCTAAAGGCAAACGAAATTTGGTCCAGAGTACCGCTTGTACTGCCGCTGGAAAGGTAATGCCAATAAGGGGTGTGACTAGCGGCCACCACTGTCGGTCTTTCCAATCCAACCAAAAGTCCCAATCGCCAACTGTGAGAGCAAAGTGAAGATGAAAGGAGCCGATAAATAGAAATAGCGCTAGTACTAGAATGAGATAATCATAGGTACGGGTGATTCGTGCTTTTTCTCCAGTATAGGGTTTAAACGTGGGGGGTGATGGCTGTTCTGACATTACAATTGCTCCAACTAAGTTAACGGATAGCATCTACCGAAGATGGTTAAAAAAATGAGATATCTATTTTTATGCATTACTGTGAATTTTAGATTATTATTTTTAGGATATGCAGTGCTATCACAATAATAGGCTTATTAGGTTTTGAAAAATGATTAACTTTCATACTGTCATGGATATTATTCATGGTAAATTTAGTTTTAAACTTTGCACAATAATAAGGTAATTAGTCGCCTGAGTTAATTTGGAAATCACGATAATGTCTGATTTAAGAAATTTCGATTTAAACTTGCTGGTGGCTTTTGATGTATTGATGCGGGAGTTGAATGTAACCCGTGAAGCCAAAAAAATGTTTATTACCCAATCGGCAATGAGTCAGACATTACATAAATTGCGACAACAATTGGATGATCCGTTGTTAGTTAAGACATCATCAGTAGGAATGCGGCCAGCAAAGCGAACATTAGCCTTGATTGCACTAGTTAGAACGCTATTGGCCGAAGCTGAACGACTCATCTAGGCGCCTTCCGAATTTGATCCGACGAGCAGTCGGCACAGTTTTGTGCT
>CAZEVO010000037.1:2804-16420 GCA_964515235.1 uncultured Methylococcaceae bacterium
GATAAATACTAAAGGATTTGGTCTAAGATGATAATGGGCTTTTGAGGGTATGTTTTTGTTACTTAGAGGAAGTGGTTTTGATGGTGTTATTAGCTAAGTCGTCTAAATGATAGGTTGTTGTGCTAGGCTATGGTCAACCCGTCGAGGTTGTTTTAATTGCTGTAATACCCTGTACTACAGTGGTTGTTAATGTTTTAGTTTGCACCAAAAAAGGTCTACACCGAATTACTTCGTAGCATTTCTTCGGCATGTGCCAAGGTTTGTTCAGTAATTGTGATGCCGCCTAACATTCGGGCAATTTCTTCGATTCGTTGCGTTGTTGTTAGGGTTGTGATGTTGGAAGCTGTTATATCGCTACTGTGTTCTTTGGAAACAAATAAATGGTGATGAGATTGTGAGGCAACTTGAGGTAAGTGTGTTACACAAATAACTTGACGTTGTTTTCCCAGTTGGCGTAATCGTTGACCGACAACTTCTGCAACACCGCCGCCAATTCCAGAGTCAACCTCATCAAAAATCATAGTTGGAATCGTTTTATCGTGACTGGTAGCAACTTGAATCGCAAGACTAATGCGTGATAGTTCACCACCTGATGCTATTCTTGCTAAGGGTTTAGCCGGTAATCCAGGGTTTGGGCTGACGAGGAAGCTGATCTCCTCTTTGCCGTGAGCGGTGACAGAATTGCTATTGGATGGCGAACATTCAATAATAAATTCACCGTGGTCCATGCCTAAGTTTTTTATTATTTCAGAAATTAACGTTTGTAGTGTGTTAGCTCCTTTTTGTCGTTGTTTAGATAAGTTATCGGCTAAAAGGTGATATTGTTTTTCATGGGTGGTGAGCGTGGTCTGCAGATGCTCAATTTGGTTATTGTTGTCAATTAACGCGTTTAATTCAGTAGTGAGTTGTGTTGCTTTGTCAGGTAATGTCTCGGGGGTAATCGCATGTTTGCGGCACAGTGTATGGATAAGGTCTAATTGTTCTTCTAGTTGGGCTAGTCTTTGTGGGTCGATTTCTTGCGCTTCAAGAAAGTAGTTAAGGCCTCGGGCAGCTTCTGAAATTTGTAATTGCGCTTCTGATAAAAGAGCGGTCGTTTCGGAAAGTTCAGTAGCAACATCGCAAAGCGGCTCTAATTTGCTCAATGATTGGTTGATTAGGGCGAGAGCTGAATGATGTTCATCGTCGAATAAGTTGTTGAGTTGCTTTTGACCAACCGACAAAATCTGCTCAATGTTAGCTAGTCGGGTATGTTCAGAACTAATTGTTTCATAGTCATAGTTTTCCAGATCGAGCTGCTGTAGCTCGTTGAGTTGGAATTTCAGTAGTTCGGTGCGTTCAGAGAACTGTTGTTGGTTTCTTTGTTGTTGATTTATTTTTTCTTGGGTTGCATTCCAGCTCTGATGGATTGAGGCAACCTCGGATGCAAGGGATTCAGTGTTGGCATAAGTATCCAGAAGGTTTCGTTGTTCTTCGGGCTGTAATAATTTGAGGTGCGCGTGTTGGCCGTGTATTTCGACTAAATTTTTGCTGAGTTGCTGTAAGAGTTGTAGCGTGACCGGGCGATTATTAATGTATGATTTTGACGGTCCATCGTGATTGATAATACGTCTTATTAAGCATTGTTGTTCGTTGTCAAGGTCGTTTTGTTCGAGCCATTTTTGTGCGACCAGAGCATCTGAAATATCAAAATCGAGATTAATTTCAGCACGTTTACTACCCGGCCTAATATAACCAGGATCAGCACGGTCGCCGAGAGCCAGGCCTAAGGCGGTGAGTAAAATAGATTTTCCTGCGCCGGTTTCGCCAGTAAGAACTGACATGCCGTATTCAAGGTTTAAATCGAGTGACTCAACAACGGCTAAGTCCATTATCTTGATGTTTTGCAGCATTGCTTTTTAATTAGTTATGATAACCTGCACTCCAGTCTAGTTTTTCACGTAGGATATGGAAAAAATCATGTTTTTCTGGGTGCAATATGGTTATAGGATTAGGATCTTTCTTAATGATAATCTTATCGCTAATTAGTACCTCTGGGATTTCCACACTGTCGCAAGTAACGAGTGCATTTATTTGTTTTGTTTGGCAAAAACTAAGCTCAATTTCAGCGTCATCATTAATAACAATGGGACGATTAGTTAAGGTGTGTGGGTTGAGTGGTACTAGAACGAGTGCATTTAATGCGGGATGTAAGATCGGGCCGCCTGCGGAAAGAGCGTAAGCTGTTGAGCCTGTTGGTGTTGAAATAACCAAGCCGTCTGAGCGTTGTGAATTTAAATAGACGCCATTAATTTTAGTGATTATTTCGATCATGCTGGGTGTTACCCAACGGTGTACGACGACTTCGTTGACGGCGGTATCTTCATGAATGGTGTCGCCATTACGAATGACTTTAGTGCGCAATAGATAGCGTTCTTCTTTAATAAAATTGCCATTTAAAATTGGGATGAGGTTAGAAGTCAATTGTTCGGGAGAAATATCGACTAAAAAACCAAGGCGACCTAAGTTCACACCAATGAGTGGAATGTTATGGTGAGCGATTGTTCTAGCGCCGGTTAAAAAAGTGCCATCGCCGCCTACTGCGATTAATAAGTCAACTTTTTTTCCTAAGTTTTTCAGTTCGCAGGAGTGAGCTAGCTGTTGATCAATAAATTGAGCGCTATTGTCGTCAATCAGGACTTGATGACCATTGGAGCGCAGAAATTCACAAAGAATTTCTAAAGTGGTAGCAATGCTTGGGTCACTGGGTTTACCAAGGATGCCAATCTTTTTAAACTGAGAAAGCATGTAACGGTGAAGGAATAAAAGAACTGCTTGTTATTTTATACAAATAACTGAACTAACCCAATGAAAATTTTAGATTAGTGAATGATTTAAATACAGAGCGTCAGGGGGTGAAATGATTGATTTTTCACTATTTTTATTTAAACATTATTGACATCGCCCGACTTACTGCTTATTCTTCTAGTGATAGTTAGCACTCTTGTTGATAGAGTGCTATTTTTTTGGGTGAGGTAGGGTAGCGTTGTCAGATTTAAATGAGCGATCATTGCAGTTATTAAAATCACTGGTGGAAAAGTACATTAGTGAGGGGCAGCCTATTGGTTCTCGAGTATTATCAAAAGACAGTGCTTTGGACTTAAGTCCAGCGACAATACGTAATGTAATGGCGGATCTAGAGGGCTTGGGTCTTATTCATTCACCCCATACCTCAGCAGGGCGTGTGCCGACAGTTTCCGGGTATCGATTGTTTGTTGATTCGTTGTTAACGGTTAAACCAATTAGGAATCAAGATGTTAAGGAGTTTCGCGATGGTTTTGGTTTAAATCCTGATAATGTTACTGATGTCATTGGTAATGCTTCGAAAATGTTGTCTAATTTTACTCATATGGCTGGCGTAGTCACGCTGCCTAGACAAGAAAGTGTTATTTTTTCGCATATAGAGTTTTTGGCTTTATCTGATCGTCGTGTTTTAGTGATCTATGTCACTAATCAACAAGAAGTTCATAATCAGATTATTTATACATCTCGTAGGTTTGAAGTTTCTGAGTTGCAACAAGCGGCTAATTATTTGAATTCAGTTTTTGAAGGTCGTCCTTTATCTGCCGTGCGTGATGCTTTGCTCAGAGGGTTGGATGAAGATCATGCTCAAATTAATTTGGCAATGCAAGAAGTTGTCGATATGGCAAAAGAGGCCATTCATAAAGAGCAATCGGAAGAAGACTGTATTATTTCTGGGGAAACTAATTTGATGGGTTTTTCTGAGTTATCAGATATGACTAACCTGAAGGGGTTATTTGATGCTTTTAGTCAAAAAAGAAGTGTTATTCATCTGCTGGATCAATGTTTAGATAGTGATGGTGTACAGATTTACATTGGTGAGGAGTCCGGCTATAAAGTTTTTGATAAATGTAGTTTAGTGACCTCGTCTTATTCTGTTAATGATGAGGTCGTCGGGGTGCTTGGCGTTATTGGGCCAACTCGTATGGCATATGAAAAGGTTATTCCTTTTGTCGATGTCACTGCAAAATTATTGGGTTCGGTCTTGAATCAGAAATCTTCGTCCCCATCTTAAGGTTAGGGCAAGTAGATAAGTCCGATTGTTTGAAATATAGATACCGTTGATTACCTTGTTTTCCTGACCATATGCCTGTTGGGTGCCAAGGAATTGCGTTTTTACAATGAATAGGTCGTACAACAGTGGAGTTGGTAAAAGAATGAATACAGATCAGGATGTTTCTGAAGTTGAAGAATCTGCTGCTTTGCAGGATGAGAATAAGGGGTCAGGAGACGATAATGCAGTTTCTGACGCATCAGTCAGTGAAGAGGAGTCTGTCTCGCAGGTTTTTGTTGATGAGTTAGCGCAGCAGTTAGTTACGGCGCAGGAAGAAGCGGCAAACAACTGGGATAAGGTTTTGCGGATTCAGGCAGAACTGGAAAATATTAAGCGTCGCAGTCAAAAAGATATAGAAAATGCACATAAGTTTGCATTGGTCGATTTTGCTAAAGAATTGTTGACAGTCATAGACAGCTTGGAACTTGGGTTGCAGGCAGTTGCAGAAAGTAGTCCTGAAATAGAAAAAATTCGTGAAGGCAATGAGTTGACTTTAAAGCAGTTTCAGTCGGTTTTTAGCAAGTTTAATATAGAAACAATTGATCCTGTGGGAGAGAAGTTTGATCCAGAACAGCATCAGGCGATGGCGATGCAAGAAAATGCTGACGTTGAGCCGAATACGGTTGTGACGGTGTTTCAGAAAGGGTATTTGTTAAATGGGCGGATTTTACGTCCAGCAATGGTGATTGTAGCAAAAGCCGTCAGTTCTGAAGTCGAAAAAAATGAAGAGAATGATAATTCTGATTGAAAATCAGAAAAACAACCTCATATTGAAGGTTAAGTCGTTCAAAAATAGTTAATTTAAGTTTGGAGAAATAAATGGCAAAGATTATAGGTATTGACTTGGGGACCACAAATTCTTGTGTGGCGGTATTAGAGAATGGGAAGCCACGGGTTATAGAAAACAGTGAAGGCTCTCGTACAACCCCTTCAGTTGTGGCGTTTTCTGCTGATGATGAGGTGTTGGTAGGGCAGTCTGCAAAACGGCAGGCAGTTACTAATCCGACAAATACCTTATTTGCAATTAAACGATTAATTGGGCGTCGGTTTAAAGACGATATCGTTCAAAAAGATATCAATATGGTGCCGTATAAGATTGTTGAAGCAGAAAATGGTGACGCTTGGGTTGAAGGGAATGGGAAAAAAATTGCTGCACCTGAGGTTTCAGCACGTGTTTTGATGAAGTTGAAGAAAGATGCGGAAGCTTTTTTAGGTGAAGAAGTTAAAGAAGCCGTAGTAACCGTCCCGGCTTATTTCAACGATTCTCAACGGCAAGCTACGAAAGATGCCGGTCGAATTGCTGGCTTAGATGTTAAGCGTATCATTAATGAACCAACAGCTGCTGCGCTAGCTTTCGGCTTAGATAAACCGAAAGGAGATATGACGATTGCGGTGTATGATCTTGGCGGTGGAACATTTGATGTTTCACTAATTGAAATCGCTGAGGTTGAAGGAGAGTATCAATTTGAGGTGTTGTCTACTAATGGAGATACTTTCTTAGGCGGGGAAGATTTTGATTTACGCGTCATCGATTATTTATCAGATGAATTTCAAAAAGAAAACGGGATGGATTTACATAATGATCCGCTTGCTTTACAGCGACTGAAAGAAGCGGCTGAAAAAGCGAAGATAGAGCTGTCATCTAGTCAGCAAACTGATATTAATTTACCTTATATTACAGCTGATTCGACTGGTCCTAAGCACTTGAATGTTAAATTAACACGTGCGAAATTAGAATCTTTAGTTGAAGACTTGATTGAACGAACTAGAAAACCCTGTGAGATTGCCCTAAAAGATGCGGGATTGTCTGCTAAAGATATCAGTGATGTTATTTTGGTGGGTGGTCAAACTAGAATGCCTAAAGTTCAAGAATTAGTTGAGAACTTTTTTGGGAAAGAGCCGCGTAAGGATATTAATCCAGATGAAGCGGTTGCTTTGGGTGCTGCAGTTCAAGCCGGTGTTTTAGGCGGTGACGTAAAGGACGTATTGTTATTAGATGTAACGCCATTGTCGTTAGGTATTGAAACGATGGGTGGTGTGATGACTAAGTTGATCGATAAGAACACCACTATTCCAACGAATGCGTCACAAGTTTTTTCAACAGCAGAAAATAATCAAACAGCTGTTACGGTGCATGTTTTACAAGGTGAGCGAGAAGTCGCATCCGGAAATAAGTCTTTAGGAAGATTTGACTTAGCTGATATCCCGCCTGCGCCACGTGGTACACCGCAGATCGATGTTGTTTTTGATATTGATGCGAATGGTATTTTGAATGTTTCAGCTAAAGATAAGGCGACAGGCAAAGAACAGTCCGTTGTTATTAAGGCATCAAGTGGTTTGTCAGATGAAGATGTTGAACGTATGCTTAAAGATGCTGAGCTTCATGCCGATGATGATCGTAAGCTAACAGAATTAGTCGCAGCAAGAAATCAGGCAGAATCGATGATTAATGCGGTTGAAAAGTCACTTGAAGAGTTGGCAGATCAAGTTGAAGGCGATGAGAAAACGGCAATAGAGGCTGCTGTAAATGACTTGCAAGAAGTGATTAAAGGCGATGATAAAGAAGCAATTGAGGCTAAAACGTCGGCATTAACAGAGCTTTCTGGTAAGTTAGCAGAGCGTGCTTATGCGCAAAAAGCAGAAAACTCTGATGGTAATAATGCAGATCAAGGTTCATCGGAAACTGAGGCGAATGCAGAAACAACTGAAGATGTTGTAGATGCTGAGTTTGAGGAAGTTAAAGACGACAAGAAAGACAACTGATTTTATTGTGCTATGAGTTAGACGGTTGCTTGAGTTTAAATACCTAGGTCAAATTATTCTTATAGTGTATTAAGATTATTTTTATTTATTAACTATTTATAGAAAAACCGCTGGTTTTGCCAGCGGTTCTTTACGTTATGGCAAAAGAAGATTATTACAAATTACTGAATGTGGCTAAAAATGCCAGTGATAGCGAGATTAAGAAAAGCTATCGCCGGAAGGCAATGAAATTTCATCCGGACAGGAATACTAATGATCCCAGTGCCGAAATAAAGTTTAAGGAAATTAAAGAGGCCTACGAAGTTTTATCTGATTCCAGTAAGCGGTCCGCTTATGATCAGTTTGGACATGCTGGTGTTGATGGTTCTATGGGTGGAGGGCCAGGCGGTTTTGGTGGGGATGCAGGGTTTAGCGACGTTTTTGGCGACGTTTTTGGCGATATATTTGGAGGCGGAGGTGGGCGCAGAGGTAGCTCAAGTCGTGGTTCGGATTTATCCTATAATATGTCGTTGACATTGGAAGAAGCGGTAGCCGGAACCGAAGTGAAGATTAAGATACCGGTTAAGGTCGCTTGCGGTGAATGCCATGGGTCGGGTGCGCGTAAAGGCACTAGCCCTGTGTCTTGTGGGACTTGTCATGGGCAGGGACAGGTTCGTATGCAGCAAGGTTTTTTTTCTGTGCAACAAACTTGCCCAAGTTGTCGAGGATCTGGTCAGCAGATCAAAGATGCTTGTGGGAAATGTCATGGTCAAGGACGGGTTCAGGAGAACAAGGTGCTATCTGTAAAAGTGCCGCCCGGAGTCGATACCGGAGATCGTATTCGCTTATCAGGTGAGGGTGAAGCAGGTGCGCAAGGAGCGCCCGCAGGTGACTTGTATGTTGAAATGAGTGTGAAGCCGCATACTATTTTTAAGCGCGATGGTGCTGATTTGTTTTGTGAGGTGCCAATTAGTTTTGCAACTGCATGCTTAGGTGGGCAAGTGGCGGTCCCAACATTAAATGGAAAGGTTAAATTAAAAATTCCGGCTGAATCTCAGACTGGGAAGTCTTTTCGGCTTCGTGGTAAAGGTGTAAAGCCTGTGCGGGGAGGGTCTACAGGTGACTTGTTGTGCCAGGTAGTTATTGAAACACCAGTTCGTTTGACGAAGGAGCAAAAAGGTATGGTTGAGAGCTTGGATGAGGCTCTGTCAACGGGAGGTAAAAAGCACAGTCCTCAGGAGCATGGTTGGACTGATGGTGTAAAACAGTTTTTTGATAAATTAACAGGATAATCCTATGATTCGAATAGCTGTGGTCGGGGCATCAGGCCGAATGGGGAAAAGTTTAATTACGGCTACGCAGTTACATGAAGGTACTGAGCTAACGGCAGTTATCGCTAGAGAAAGGAATAGTAGTCAGGGGCAAGATGCTGGCAGTATGGTGGAGTTAGCGAAACAGGGTGTTGTCGTGACTGATGATTTGGTAACAGTCTTCGATAAGGTCGATGTGGTGATTGATTTCACCTTGCCTGAAGCCAGTATGGAATATTTATCGGTGTGCCGACAAGCTGGTAAAGCGCTTGTGATTGGAACCACGGGATTTGATGAAGCACAAAAAAAGATCATTGCTGATACGGCAGAACAAATTCCGGTTGTTTTTGCACCTAATATGAGTGTTGGCGTGAACTTGTCATTGAAGTTGTTAGCGACGGCGGCCAGAGTTCTTGGTGATAATGTTGATATTGAAATTATTGAAGCCCACCATCGTCATAAAGTGGATGCACCTTCAGGTACAGCGCTCAGGATGGGAGAAGTGATTGCTGAAGAGCTTGATCGAGATTTACAGCAGTGCGCAATCTACGGACGTGAAGGGCGTAGCGACGAGCGGGACCGGAGGACAATCGGGTTTTCAACGATCAGGGCTGGTGATATTGTTGGCGAGCACACGGTCATGTTTGCTGATGAAGGAGAGCGGGTTGAGATAACGCATAAGGCGACCAACCGAATGACATTTGCTAATGGTGCTGTTCGTGCGGCACTCTGGTTGGCGAGTCAGCAGGCTGGATTATATGACATGCAAGATGTTTTAGGCTTAAATGACTAAGTTTATAGTGGGCAATGTAAATCGGATGCGGTTCTATTTTCTGGATTTGAGTTGGTACACATAAGATTTTATTTGTGGTTGGTGTTTTAAACTGATAGACCCAGAGCCGAATATCTCGTAAAATTATTACTATAAATAGAACGTATTCAGTAACATTAAGTTTAAATGACGGGAGTCGGTTGGTGAACCTCCTCCCGTTTTGTGCATTTGAGGTGGTAGGTTTGAAAACAAAGGCATTGTTAGTTCTGGAGGACGGAACCATTTTTGAAGGGGTTTCTGTCGGAGTCGAAGGGGTAACTGTTGGAGAAGTAGTCTTTAATACTTCGCTAACAGGGTATCAGGAAATTTTGAGTGATCCTTCTTATGCACGTCAATTAGTTACGTTAACCTATCCTCATATAGGTAACGTGGGGACGACTGAGGAAGATAACGAAGCGAGTCAGGTTTTTGCTGGTGGTTTGGTTATTAGGGATTTGCCCTTATTAGCAAGTAATTGGCGGTCAGAAATGAGTCTAAGTTGCTATTTGGAGCAACATAACGTGGTTGCCATTGCAGATATAGATACTCGTAAATTAACGCGTATTTTGCGAGATAAAGGCGCGCAGCGGGGCTGTATAATTGCGGGTGATGCAGTGGATGTTGATGTTGCTAACCAGCGAATTGCGCAATTCTCGGGCTTAGAAGGGATGGATCTAGCTAAAGAGGTTTCGGTTCAAAGTAATTATACTTGGACGGAGGGAGTCTGGACATTAGATAAAGGATACCAAGAGAGTCATGCCGGTCGAAAGCATGTGATTGCTTATGATTTTGGTGTGAAGCGTAATATTCTCAGGTTATTAGTTGATCGTGGTTGTCGATTGACAGTGGTTCCGGCGACAACTCCGGCAGCAGACGTTTTGGCTTTGAATCCTGATGGTGTCTTCCTTTCTAATGGGCCTGGTGATCCAGAGCCTTGTGATTATGCGATTACTGCGATACGTGAATTTCTTAATGAGAAAGTGCCTGTTTTTGGCATTTGTTTGGGATATCAGTTGCTAGCACTGGCTAGCGGTGCACGGACTGAAAAGATGAAGTTTGGTCACCATGGTGCTAATCATCCAGTCAAAGAAAAATCGACCGGTCGGGTTATGATCAGTAGTCAAAATCATGGTTTTGCTGTTGATGAATCCTCCCTGCCTGATTGCTTAGTGGCAACTCACCATTCATTGTTTGATGGTAGTTTGCAAGGTATTGAGCACACCGATTGCCCTGCTTTCGGCTTTCAAGGGCATCCTGAAGCGAGTCCAGGGCCGCATGATGTTGAGGGTTTATTTGATCGTTTCATTGAGGAAATGGAACAGTAAGTGCCTATCACATTAATATTAATTTACTTTAGCTTGTAATTTTAGACTATTTAACATGCCAAAAAGAACCGATATAAAATCCATTTTGTTGTTAGGCGCAGGTCCCATTGTTATTGGGCAAGCGTGTGAATTTGATTACTCAGGGACTCAGGCCTGTAAGGCTTTACGTGAGGAAGGATACCGAGTTATCTTGGTTAATTCTAACCCAGCAACCATTATGACCGATCCGCAGACAGCGGATGCGATTTATATTGAGCCAATTGATTGGCAGACTGTTGCTAAAATTATTGAAAAAGAGCGTCCGGATGTTGTATTGCCGACCATGGGAGGGCAAACAGCGTTAAATTGTGCTTTAGACCTTGAGCGTCATGGGGTTTTAGCTGAATTTAATGTTGAAATGATAGGCGCTAGTAAAGAGGCGATTGATAAGGCGGAAGATAGAGAGTTGTTTAAGCAGGCCATGATAAAAATTGGTTTTGACGTGCCTAAATCTGCTGTTGCATCTACGCTAGAACAAGCACAGGCGATTTTGGCAGACATTGGTTATCCGGCGGTAGTTAGACCATCTTTTACCTTGGGAGGTAGTGGCGGCGGAATTGCTTATAACAAAGAAGAGTTTGTCGATATTTGTGTGCGCGGATTGGACTTATCTCCTACCAATGAGCTACTTATTGAGGAATCTGTTTTAGGTTGGAAAGAATATGAAATGGAAGTGGTTCGGGATCGTAAGGATAATTGCATCATTGTCTGTTCAATAGAAAATTTTGACCCGATGGGCGTTCATACTGGAGACTCGATAACGGTTGCTCCTGCGCAGACATTGACTGATAAAGAATATCAGATTCTTCGTAATGTTTCATTGGCAGTATTGCGTGAAATTGGAGTTGATACCGGTGGTTCGAACGTACAGGTGGCTATTAATCCTGAGGACGGACGGCTAGTAGTTATTGAAATGAATCCCCGTGTCTCACGCTCTTCTGCATTAGCATCTAAGGCAACAGGTTTTCCTATTGCTAAAGTTGCGGCAAAGTTAGCGGTTGGTTATACGCTGGATGAATTGAAGAATGAGATTACTGGTGGCGCTACGCCAGCATCATTTGAGCCTACAATTGATTATGTTGTCACCAAAGTGCCGCGATTTACATTTGAAAAATTTCCGCAGGCGAATGACCGACTAACGACACAAATGAAATCAGTGGGCGAAGTCATGGCTATTGGTCGTACCTTTCAAGAATCTTTGCAAAAAGCATTGCGTGGGTTGGAAACGGGCACAACTGGCTTGAACGAAGTTGTTGATTTGAAATTGCCGGATGTTAATGAGATATTGCAACATGAAATTAGCCAGCCGGGGCCTGAGAGACTATGGTATGTGGCTGATGCATTCCGTGCTGGTTGGACATTAGAAAAGGTTCATGCCGTGAGTCGTATAGACCCTTGGTTTTTAATGCAAGTCGGTGACCTCGTTGCTTCTGAGCAACAATTAAAAGAACAGGATGTAAATACATTAACTTATGATGATTTGTGGCGGTTAAAGCGTAAAGGTTTTTCTGATTTACGGTTGGCTGAATTATTAAATAGTTCTGAAACAGAGCTATTTAATTTACGACATCGTTTGGGCGTTCGGCCAGTTTATAAAAGGATTGATTCTTGTGCGGCTGAGTTTTCCTCAGATACGGCTTATTTATATTCAACTTATGAGGAAGAATGTGAAGCGCGTCCCACAGATAAAGAGAAAATTATTATTTTGGGTGGCGGGCCTAACCGTGTAGGACAAGGGATTGAGTTTGATTATTGTTGTGTTCATGCCGCCTTGGCGCTAAGAGAGGACGGTTTTGAAACCATTATGATCAATTGTAATCCAGAAACGGTTTCCACTGATTTTGATACCTCAGACCGATTGTATTTTGAGTCATTAGTATTAGAAGACGTGCTTGAAATTGTTGCTATAGAAAAGCCAAAAGGTGTAATTGTTCAGTACGGAGGGCAAACGCCCTTGAAGCTAGCGCGCGCATTAGAGGCGGCAGGTACGCCTATTATTGGTACTTCCCCTGATTCAATTGACTTGGCTGAAGACAGGGAGCGATTCAAACGGTTGTTGGAGCATTTATCACTTAAGCAGCCACCTAATGAAACTGCGCGATCTGTTGAGGAAGCGATTGTTGCGGCACGTGATTTAGGCTATCCGCTGGTTGTTAGGCCATCTTATGTTTTAGGTGGTCGTGCGATGGAAATTGTCTTTAATGAAGAAGGTTTGCAACGCTATATGGCTGAAGCTGTGAACGTTTCTAACGAATCACCAGTATTGTTGGACCGGTTTCTAAGTAATGCCGTGGAAATGGATGTGGATGCTATTTATGATGGTGAAACAGTCCTTATCGGTGGTTTAATGGAGCATATAGAGCAGGCTGGAGTTCATTCCGGTGATTCAGCCTGCTCCTTACCCCCTTATAGTATTAGTTTTGCTATTCAGCAAGAACTACGTCAGCAAGCAGCTAAGTTAGCGAAAGCACTGAATGTGGTCGGTTTGATGAATATTCAGTTTGCTGTTCAAGATGAAGAGATTTTTATTATTGAGGTGAATCCAAGGGCTTCTCGGACTGTACCTTTTGTGTCAAAGGCGACAGCTTATCCTTTGGCTAAGATCGCAGCGCGATGTATGGCGGGTCGTTCTTTAAAGGAGCAAGGCATCACGCATGAAGTGGTTCCTGAGTATTTTTCAGTTAAAGAAGCTGTTTTTCCGTTTATCAAGTTTCCAGGTGTCGATCCACTTTTAGGCCCGGAGATGAAGTCAACGGGTGAGGTGATGGGCGTAGGTGAAAGTTTTGGTGAGGCTTTTGCTAAATCTCAACGTGCAGCCGGTGTTCATTTGAATCAGTCGGGAGCAGTTTTAATCAGTGTTAAAGATCAGGACAAATCGAAGTTATCTGAGATCGCCGGAATGTTGGTGGCTAAAGGGTATCAATTGGTAGCAACAGCGGGGAGTGCTGCGGTCATTAGTGAGGCTGGCTATGCATGTAAAATTGTTCATAAAGTTAACCAAGGGCGTCCGAATACAGTTGATATGATTAAGAATGATCAGATTCAACTGATTATCAATACGACGGAAGGGGCGAAAGCGATTACAGATTCATTTACAATGCGTCGAGCGGCGTTACAGCATGGCGTAGCTTATTTTACAACCATGGCTGGAGCCGGTGCGATGTGTTTAGGTTTGGGGGAAATAGATAATATTAATACTCACAGTTTGCAAGAATTACATAAGGAGAGACCTTTGCGTGATCAGCTCACATGGTCAGTTAAATTCTAGGACTTCGTTT
>CAZEVO010000038.1:0-13962 GCA_964515235.1 uncultured Methylococcaceae bacterium
ACCCGTCCATTGGCGTCAACCCATAGTTCGTTACCTTGTGTATCTTTTGCCTGCATTAATGCTGGAGTTAACTCATTTTCACCAATAAATGTTTTAGTAATCCAGCGATTAGTAGGGTCGTTTTCAGTTGCTGAACCAGATTTTATAAAATAAGTGCTGGTTATATGCGCATTTCCTGCTGAGTCATAGATATCAAATGTTGTTGATTCATTATATGTACTTGGATCTTCTCTGTTAAAAGGTACGTTTAAAATAGGGGCTGAGGAAGGTAAGTTTAAACCTGCCTTGATATATGTTGTAGCGGCTGGGTTACCCTTGATATCGGGCAGTTTCATATTTTCAACTTCAGTTAGATTAATTGAATCATCATTGTTTACAGCAAAAGCTTGTAAGAAATTACCATTGGAGTCAACGACATAACGATCATTAGTGACACTAAAGGATCCCGCGCGTGTGAAAATACGTTCTGTTGAATTAGGGTCGGGCTTTAAAGAAAAAAAGCCTTGACCCTGAATAGAGAGATCTAACATATTGTCAGAAGAAGTAAGGCTGCCCTGTGTGAATTGTTGTGTTGTACCCGTTGATAAAGCGCCTTGACCGACAATAGTTGAATTACTCTGGCTCATTGACGATGAGTAAATATCACTAAAGGTCGCATGAGATTTTTTAAAACCTGTGGTGTTCGCATTACTAATATTATTATTAGTTACATCAAGTTTTGCGAAAGATGCATTTAAGCCTGTTAATGATGTTCGAAAGGACATTTCTTCCCCTAAATAAGTCTTGATCTGTTGTCTAGGCGGTAAAATATTGCCGCTTAACACTCAGGTTTTATTCATTAAAAGCCTATTTTTGGCCTTTTGTTATTATTTAAGCATCATTTGTGCCAATGGGTTATTTTTTCGACGTAAAGGAATTCCTGAAAAGGTTTGAATCGGCAAGTCTATTCTATGCGTACTTTTCTATGTGTAGGAAAAGTAGATTGACTCATTAAAAAATAAGGCGTAAATGTATTGATTAGATCAATATAGAGTGGTCTTGTATTTTGGCCGTTATTAAATCAAAGTCGTTGTTGATCATGAAGGTTGTGTAAACTTTTAATAAATATGACGTTAAGAGGAGTGAGGTATGCCGATTCATAGAGTGGTTAGCAGTTTAGTCGTACTGTTATTGATATCGATGTCAGGCTGTGTCAGTGGTGCAGTAATACAGCCTGAAAAAACACCTGTAGTGAGCGACTTACATTCCGTAAAAATTAAAAAATTAGCTGGAGAATTAAAGCGATTGAAATTGGAAAATGCAAGGTTACATGAGGATCTTGAAACTGTAATTGATCAGGTAGATGAGTTGGATGACCTGAAAGCAGAAAATAAAGAATTGCGCGATGAACTTGATGCGAATCATAGTCATGTATCTCGAGCAGAAGCTTATGACGGTTCAAAAATGGTGGATTTAATAAGAGATGGATTAGAGCAAGTTATCAATGAAGCAGGTGTACATGGGTTAAATAATACGGTTGGAGAAATAAGATTGGTTCTCCGTGAATTTAATGCACGAGTTCAGCGAATGTGGGTTAGTCAGATGATGCATGGTAAGAATCCTTGAAACTTTAGTCGAGAGTTTTCTGGTAGGGCTGTAACCTGAAGAGGTAAGTATTCGGATTCGAAGTGTGGACTTTAGTTTAAATATTGGATTCCTAAAGTGTACGATGATTGGTTAGTGAGCCATTCAATGGCTTTGATTTTCGGGAAGGGGCTGGAAAGTCTGGAAGATAGAGTTTTAATACAGGGGTGAAGATGAAGCGTATGAGCGAATTGCCATACGACAGTTAAAGTTAGTTATAGTCTAAATTGAAAATAGAGGAGTTCTAAGCCATGATTCAAGATACTATAGTAAAAATAAACGCTTTGATTGAACAAGCAGACCGTCTAACGAATGAACAACGTCGCCAATTGTTAGATTTAATTGCACAACTACAACGTGATATTCAGTTAATTGAAACGGTCGATCAGGAGCAAGCGCAAAGCGTTGCCGTTTTAGCTAAATTGGCCAGTCATGAATATTTGCGTGCTGAACAAAATCCAGAGCTCATTGCAATGGCCGAAAAAGGGTTAGCGTTAGCGATTAAAGATTATGAACAATCTCACCCAAAGCTATATCAAACACTACAGTCTTTGTGTATTGCATTACGAGGCTTAGGCGTTTAGGTTCTTAATATGGGCAATTATTTGAAACGAGAATGGTTGTTACAGTCGTGAGTGACAGTATACAACTGATAAAAATAGAAAGGGCTCTTAATTAGCAGGAGAAAAAATGAAATTGATCACAGCGATTATTAAACCATTTAAGTTAGATGATGTGCGTGAAGCATTATCTGAAATAGGAGTAGCCGGCCTTACAGTAACAGAAGTTAAGGGCTTTGGTCGTCAGAAAGGACATACGGAGCTTTACCGTGGTGCTGAGTATGTCATTGATTTTCTACCTAAAGTGAAAATAGAAATTGCCGTTTCTGATGAGCTTGTTGATGCTGCTTTGGGAGCATTGGTGGGCGGTGCTAGAACAGGGAAGATAGGAGATGGTAAAATTTTTGTAACTGCTTTGGAGCAAGTGGTTCGTATTCGAACCGGCGAATCGGGTTCTGAAGCAATTTAGAGCCATTTAAATTTCATCTTTATTTAAATTTAAGCCGTCTTTTGACGGTTTTTTTTGCTTGAAAACACCCAGTTTCATGAACATTTATAATGAGGCGTAATGGTGTTAATTTGCCTTGAACTTGGCTATCATTTTGTTATGGTGTCTCATGAAAAAATATAATGACTATTTAACCTTTTGTAATACTAGAGAAAATAACAGTTTTTTATGAATTCTAACGATCAAGAAAAACAGAGTCTAATTGTTTGTGGTTGTACGGGAACAACTCAAGACAAGATTTTATCATTGATTGCCCAAGGCTTTGATCTCGATAAAATATCGAGTGCAACAGGGGCTACAACGGGATGTGGGTCTTGTGATGTAGCAATTATGGATTTGTTATATGAGCATACCAAAACGATTTAAGCAGAATGAGGCGTGCAGAGTCATGAAAGATTTCGGCGCCTTATAAGAATAAGCGAAGGAGGTTTTATGTCTGTTCAAACTAAAAAGACAGCGTACGGTGGGTGTCCTCACGATTGCCCTGATACTTGTGCAATGATATATGAAGTTGAAGGCGAGAAATTGGTTGGTGTTAAAGGAAACCCAGTCCATCCGATGACACGAGGAGGACTGTGTGTTAAGTTGAAAGATTATGAAAAACGCCACTATCATCCTGATAGATTGCTTTATCCACTTCGTAGATCAGGACCTAAAGGTAGTAAACAGTTTGAGCGAATTAGCTGGGATGAGGCGATAGATGAAATCACGGAACGTTGGACAAATATTATTGCGACCGATGGTCCGCATGCAATTATGCCTAATAGTTATTTGGGTAATCAGGGTTTAGTACATGGCCTAAATGGAGGGGATGCTTTTTTTAATCGAATGGGTGCTACGGTTTGTGAGCGTACATTTTGTGGGGAAGGGTCTTGTACGGCTTGGTTATTAACGGTAGGTCCGACAGCAGGTGTTGACCCTGAAAGTTTTATTCACTCTAAATACATCGTTATTTGGGCTTGTAACTCAGTTAGTACTAATTTACATCATTGGCACATTATTAAAGAAGCAAAAAAACAAGGTGCTAAAGTCGTTGTTATTGATTCATACGCATCTAAAACTGCTAAAGAGGCGGACTGGCATATTGCTCCTAAACCGGGTACAGATGGAGCATTAGCGATGGCTATAATCCATACACTTATTGAGGAGTCTTTGATTGACCAAGCCTATGTTGATGAATATACCTTAGGGTATTCTGATCTCGTGGTTCGTGCGCAAGATAAAACCCCTGAATGGGCAGAAGCAATTTGTGGTGTTTCTGCTTCAGATATTCGTCAATTTGCCCGAGAGTATGCCACAACACCACCAGCAGTTATTCGGTTAGGTGTAGCGCTAGAGCGAAGTTATGGGGGCGGCCAAACAATAAGAGCCGTTACTTGTTTACCCGCTCTGATAGGTGCTTGGCGTTATGTTGGCGGAGGAGCGTTACAATTTCCAGTCTGGGAACATCCGTATAAATTTGAAGTAATCAGTCGGCCTGACTTAATACCGGAAGGAACGCCGGTGGTTAATAATTTGCAGTTAGGACGAATCTTAACCGGTGAAATACAATTGGAAACGCCCATTAAATCCATGATGTGTTGGAATACGAACCCAGTTACTCAGGCTCCTGAAACAGATAAAATTATTGCAGGTTTAAAACGTGATGATTTATTTATGGTTTCAGCAGAACACTTTATGTCGGATACGGCAGTTTATGCGGATATTGTTTTACCGGCATCAATGGGTGCTGAAATGGAAGATATTATTTTATCTTGGGGTCATCTTTATCTGACATATAACGAGAAATGTGTTGAGTCACCGGGAGAAACGCTTCCCAATAATGAGATTTTTCGGCGATTAGCGCGGAAAATGAATTTTAAAGAGGAAAACTTCAAATGGTCAGACAGTGAATGTTTAGAGCATTATATTGACTGGGAAGCACCAGCATGTGAAGGGATTGACTTTAATTATTTAAAAGAACATGGTTTTGCTCGATTGAATGTGGGTACTAGGGATAATCGAGCGCCGCATAGTGAAGGTAATTTTCCAACACCATCAGGAAAATGCGAATTTAAGATTGAGGGAGCATCCAATTTTGTTGCTCCGCCATTTCGACAAATGTATGAAGGATTTCAATCTGCTGAGCCTCTAGATGCATTGCCAGATTATGTGCCTGCAAAAGAAACACCAGCAACTAATCCTGAACGAGCAACAAGATACCCATTGAATATAATCTCACCGAAGAGTCATGGTTTTTTAAATTCTTGTTATGCCAATATGGATGAGAAGATTAAAGGCCAAGGACCGCAATCAGTCCTTATTAACAGTTTTGATGCTGGCGCAAGAGGGATTGAGAACGGTGATAAAATACGAGTATTTAACGACCGGGGTGCTTTTCAGGGCAATGCCAAAATTACAGAAGATGTCGATGCTGGAATTATTGTGGCCACATTAGGTTATTGGCGGCAACTTAATGAAGGGACTGTGAATTGTATTAGTTCTGCTGAGTTTGTGAATATGGGACATGCCCCGACTTTTTCAGATAACCTGGTGCAGGTATCTCTTATCGAAGCAGATGTTTGATTTTTAAATTGAGGCATGTTTTCTCTAAGGAAATTGAGGAGTTTTTAAGCTATGGCGAGTGGTATTTTTGCGGTTTTTGATGACGTTGCGGCGTTATTGGATGATGCTGCACTGATGAGTAAAGTGGCCGCCAAACAAACAGTTGGGTTGCTAGGCGATGATCTCGCTGTCAATGCCGAGAAAGCCACTGACTTTTCCGCTACGCGTGAGTTGCCTGTTATTTGGGCCATTACGAAAGGCTCAGTTGTTAATAAATTAATTATTTTACCCATTGTTTTTTTGTTAAGTAGCTACTTACCTGATTTGATTGTGCCGATATTACTCGGTGGTGGAGTTTATCTCAGTTATGAGGGTGCGGAAAAAGTTTTTGATTGGGTTTTGTTATACAAAACTAAAAAGGGCGTTCATGATGTGCTACCGGACGAGAAGTTGATTGTTCAATCTGAAACGGAAAAAATAAAATCAGCCATACGAACCGATTTTATTCTTTCGATTGAAATTATTGTTATCGCCTTAGAAACCGTTGTTGATGAAATTTTGCCTATCCAAATTATGGTGGTTAGTTTTATAGCTTTATTGGCAACAGCTGGTGTTTATGGCGTTGTAGCTCTTTTAGTTAGGATGGATGATGTTGGTTTTGATTTGATAAAACGTTCCTTGAAACAAGAAGGTTTAGAGGGGCGAATGTTGCAGTTGATTGGCAATGTTTTGGTTGCCTCCTTGCCTAAAGTGATCCGAATGTTAGCAGTTATCGGTACTGTAGCAATGCTAGTGGTTGGCGGCGGTATGTTTGTGCATAATATTGATGCTCTCCATTACTTTTTAGATTTTTTGCCAACCATGCTAGCTGATTTATTTACAGGGTTGCTGGTTGGAAATGTTGTGCTAATGAGTTTGCAAACCGTCCAAGCACAGTTCAATGAGTGATTCTTGAGCGCTGACTAGGGACTCTAATTTTTTAGTTACGGTAAATATTTTTTGTTGTGGCTCGTATGAATATTTTAATTGTGGTTGAGCAACTGAATCGTCGTTGTTCTTTGAAATCAGGCAGTTATTTGGTGTAGACTGGCCCGCATTATGAATAAAGAAAATTTTTTTTTAAAATTAATCACTTGCAAAGCGGTTCTGGTTTATTTGTGCGTTGTTCTTATTTCGGGGTGTTCATCACCACAAGTGATGCCGATTGTTTCTTCGGGGGCATATGGGGAAAAAATTACAACGAGAAATCCAAAAGATAGCAAGGATGTGCAGAGTCAGAACGATAACAAAAACTTAAAGGGTCAAGTAAATCCTGTGAAGCAACCTCAAGTTAAAACAAGGGATGTTGTTAAATCAAATGTTTTGAGTGATAACACTGCCGTTAGCAAATCAACAATTGATAATTTAAAAAATACGACTGATGAAATTCCTATTAAACAGGAGATAGTTGAAAAGACAGTCCCTGAAGGGCGTGAGCCTAAGAAATTAGAAACTTCAATAGTTAAAAAAGCCGTTTTGAGTCATAAGAAAGCCCATAGAATAGCAACTAATGTTCATTTAAAACTAAAAGGGACTGCGGTTAAAATTAAAGAGGCTGTTGGTGTTGCTCTATACCTTAAGGGTGATTTTGATATGGGTGAACAAGTTTTATCGGATGATTCCAGCGTGGAATCTGGCGGCCTGTTATGGAAGGACGCAACCGGTATTAAATTAAATCTTATGGGGAATGCGGTGTCTATAAAAGAAGCATTAGATGTTAGGTTAAATCTTGAAGGGAATGCCGTTCAGGATTAAAGAAGACAATAAAAAGGAAATAAATCTATGTATAGGTTGTTAAAAATAATCACGCTATTGATACTAGTTCTCGGAAATGCCGAAGCGGGAGTGACTCACCGTATCAGTGGCACAATTAATGTTAGTAAGTTGGCGGGAGATGAAGCCGTAACCATTCGCTGTGTTTTGATGGAGAAAAAGGGCGGGTCAGTTTTTCGCTATTTTGAAAAAAAGGTTGATGTTGTTCTGAACAGTGAAGGAGCGTCAGCATGGAACCTGAGTTGGGAAGACCGGTCTGATAAATTTGAACGGTATAGTTGTAAAGCATTTTGTACTGGTTGCACGGGTGATACTCAGTATACGAATATTCATAGTTTTTAAATTAAGGCGTTAAAGGTCAGTCTAGTACGGTTGCTTTTGTATGCTTTCTGAGCGGGAACTATTTCTATTGTCTGTTGTCATAATATTAGTGCGTGAGAAACATGACATATTTCTTCTTTTTTTATTACAACCTTTGAGTGTGAAATGTGCGCTTTTTCTAAAGCACTGATCACGTACTATAAAAAGGGCGCATTCTTTGCTTATATTGAATGCGTCTTTTTTTATCTACCCTCCCTTAAAGCGACAACTAGGCTGATTATGTCACTACAATTGACTCTTTCATTTTAAAAATGGAGATGTTTTTTTGTTGCTAACATGTCGTTCTGCATGTATTTACTGTGCTGAAGGCTGTGCTAACATATCACACAAAAAATAGGGTTCTAGTTTCTTCTTTGATAATCTTTTTGTTAAACAAATTTTTTTGAAACTTGAAATTGATGAGGTTACATTAGAAATGTTCTAATTATCTGATGATATAAGAGGTATAAGAATTTTTTTTATGGATAAATCAAGGTGTCGTTGACTTTCTCTCTCTGGGTTAAGAACGGCGTATTTTCAACGTTTAGTTTTTTCATACAGATTAATTTAATCGCAAGTAATTAAGAGAAAGTAATTATGTCAGAAAATAGAGGTCAGGAATCTAATCAGGACCCACTTCATGGGATCACCTTGAAAATGATAGTTACGCAGTTAGAAGCGTATTATGGCTGGAAAGCGTTAGGGGAGAATATCAATATTAATTGTTTTAAAAGTGATCCAAGCATTAAATCCAGTTTGAAGTTTTTGCGTAAGACGCCATGGGCAAGGGAGAAAGTTGAAGAGCTTTATTTGAAGATGAGATGGTTAAGGGAGAGTAACATCAAAGCGATTAAAAAATAGAGTTTAATATTTTAGTTTGTTTTTTAAATCATAAATTGTTAGGCGATGAGGTGTTAGAGGGTTGTTATGGGATTAGGGTTGTTTGATAGATTATTTGGCAACAGAATCACGTCCGAGGTTGAGTATTGGGACAATGGGAAAAAGATGTATGAGGGGAGTTCTAAGTGGGGTAAAAGAGAGGGTTTTTGGCACTGGTGGTTTTATAATGGTCAAAAACAGGAAGAGGGGTTTTATAAAGCAGGCATAAGCGATGGTATACGTATACGCTGGTATGAAAATGGGAATAAGGAATACAAGATAGGTTTCCGTGAAGGATCTAATGATGGGCTTTGGACCTATTGGTATGAAAATGGTCAGAAAAAAAGTGAAGTTTTTTATATTGATAATAAGAGGCATGGATCTTGGAATTATTGGTATGAAAATGGACAAATCAAGATAAAAGGAAATTTTAAGGATAATAAGCGGGTTGGATTATGGGTTAGTTGGCATAATAATGGCCAGAAGAATGGAGAGGGACATTATAAGGATGGTCAGTGGCACGGTTTTTGGACTTGGTGGCATGAAAATGGTGAGAAGAAACATTATGTAAAGTATAAAGACGGTAAACGAGATGGCATTTCAGTCATGTGGGATGAAAATGGTGCAAAAGAAAGTGAACAAAATTATCGGAATGGAACATTACTTGAATAAAAGTTTTTTGTTGATTTTTGTCAGGTAAGACATGGCTATTTTTAAATCACCGCATAGAATAGCAGTATTGCTTCGATGTATTCCTCTCTTGTTGTTATTTTTATTGATGGGATGTAATAGAGAAACTATAGAATTACAAGAAAGAGAAGGGTTGAAGTATCAGGTAAATGAAAGGAAACCGTTCACAGGAAAATATGTTGACTATTACGCTAATGGCCAAAAAAAGAAAGAAGGTGCATACCGCCACGGAAAGGAGCAAGGCGTTTGGTTGAGTTGGTACCCCAATGGTCAGAAGAATGAACAAAGCTTTTATAAGAATTTTATGCGTCAAGGGGTCTGGGTCAAATGGTATGAGTCAGGGCAAAAAGGTAGAGAAATTCATTATCTAAATCATAAAAGAAATGGTTTCGATATTACTTGGTATGAGAATGGCCAAAAATATCATGAAACTTATTACAAGCATGGTGTGAAACAAGGTCTTTGGACGCTGTGGGATGAAAATGGAGAAAAGAAAGAACAATTAACTTATAACGAAGATAAACTGAAGGAAATCATTCATTATTATGCGGGTAAAAGAAATGGCCTTTGGACAGTATGGTTTGACAACGGAAAGAAGAAAGAAGAAGGACGTTATACGAATGGGAAGTTAGATAAAGTATACAGTCAATGGTATGAGAGTGGTCAATTGAAAGAACAGGGTCTTTTTAAGAATTCAGTAAAGAATGGGCTTTGGATAACATGGTACGAAAACGGTAAAAAGAAGCAGGAAGGTGTGTTCTTTAATGGGCAAAGGGATGGGCGTTGGTTTAATTGGGGTGAGAATGGCTTGATCGAAAGAATAGAAACCTATAACTTAAGTCTCTTGATAACAAATTAAATGATTAATAAAGTCTAATGAAACAATGTTTGGTAGTGAGGCTTATCAATTCGATGGTTATTGTCAAAAATGAGCAATTAAATGCCCGGTGGTCACATCTGTGATCTTTTTTCCTATAAATGATGAGATTAACTAACGAAGGTAAGGTATAACGTTTTGAGAACTGTTGAAATTTCAAAAGAACCCATTGAGCTCTATAAAATCATTAAATTTGAAGGGCTCACTAGTAGCGGTGCAGAAGCGAAAGAGGTTATTACTGCAGGTCAGGTATCAGTTAATGGTGAGGTTGAGTATAGAAAGCGTAAGAAAATAGTTTCGGGCGATATTGTATTGTTTGGAGAAGATGAAATTTGTATACAGGCTGTGGGACAATATTGATAGTTTGAGTAGTCAGGGGTGATTTAAAATTAGAGAATAAAGTTGACCACTAAGTCAGTGTTCCGCTGAAAAAAGATTATAATAAAAGATTAAAATTTTAACTAGGAAAGGATGATTATGAAGTTCAAATCAGTTTTAGCGATTTTATTTTTTTCGTTGTTAGCAATGACAACGACGAGTCAGGCGCAGAGTGCATTAGATAATAAATATTTTGCACAACAGTTAGAGATTGATAACAAGAAACGTGCTAAACGTGCAGAAAAGAAGAGAAAACGTGAAGCAGCAGCTGCAGCTGCAGCAGCGGCGACGCCAGCGCCAGTAACGGCAGCACCGGTAGCTAAACCTGCACAGGCAGTCAATCAGGCGACAAATAATGCCCCTGCAATGATGGGAGATTGCAAACAAATTCAGGCGCATTATAAGAAAATGTGTATGACAAAAGGCGATATGGTTCGTTGGATCAAATAAGTACTTTGGTTAAATGATAACTTGCTTTTTTCTGAAAAAAGAGAAATCGTTACAAATTGAATTGTAATTTTTACGGTTTAAATTACATTTAATGTGTATGGCGGTTTCTTGATCGGCATATGGTTTTCTCTTTTAAGTGTGTGGCGTATTCTAACTATGGTTCGGATACGCCTTTTTTTTGGGTTTTAATGTGAATAGGTTTATTCACGATCATAAATGATGCTTGTTAAGTTAAATAACTAGTGAGGTTTCAATGAGTTTTGTTAGGAATGTATCTTATGGTAGTAGTTTAATGTTATTAACCGCTTGTGCGACTTATACTGATTGGAAGCCTACGATTGACCCCCACAATGATCCGCATGCAAATCGTATTGAACGTGATTTGTATGAGTGTAAACAACTGAGCATTAGTGCTTCAGGTGATGGGGCAGAGGAGAGTACTAAGGGAGCAGTTTTGGGAGGGTTGTTGGGTGCTGCAAGTGGAGCAGCTATCGGTGCCGTTTCAGGTAATGCTGGCAGTGGAGCGGCTTTAGGTGCGGCTATCGGGGGCTTTGGTGGAGGGGCGAAGCAAGGATTTGGAACGGATAATAGTTATAAAGAAGTATTTAAAAAATGTCTGAAAAATAGAGGGCATACCGTTTTAAACTAGTTATCTTGCTCTATGTAGTGTAAGAGGCTACCCCAACAAATAAAAAATGCCAACATTGATAAGTTTAAGATGTTGGCATCATTTTAAGAGAAATATTATCGATGCGAGTGAGTCTGTTTTTTAAAAATGTTGGGGGAAGCAATTGCCTTACATTTGGCTTGCAAGATAATCGTTGTAGCTACCTTTAAAGTCAACAATGCCTTCTGGGGTAAATTCGAGTATGCGTGTGGCTAGTGAGGATACAAATTCACGGTCATGACTGACAAAAAATAATGTTCCCGGGTAATTATCCAAGGCTAAATTAAGTGATTCAATAGATTCCATATCTAAATGATTAGTTGGTTCATCCATCATCATAATATTGGCACGCTCCAGCATGAGTTTTCCAAAAAACATTCGACCTTTTTCTCCTCCTGAGAGAACATCTACACTTTTATCGATATCGTTTTGTGAAAATAACAAACGACCTAGTGTGCCGCGAATAACTTGATCATCATCTCTAGGTTGGCGCCACTGGTCCATCCATTCAATTAAAGGAAGGCTTTGTGAGAAATAACCGGAGCTGTCTTGAGGGTAATAAGAAATATTTGAATTTTCAGACCATTTTATGGTGCCTTGAGTGGCCTTTATTTCGGTCATTAAGCATTTTAATAATGTGGTTTTTCCAATGCCATTTGGACCAATAATTGCAATACGCTCTCCCACCTCCACCATTAAGTTAAGGTTGTTGAATATTTCTTCATCAAAACTTTTACTTAAACCTTTAGTTTCAAGTGCCAGGCGGTGAAGTTTTTTATCTTGATCAAAGCGAATAAATGGATTTTGACGGCTTGATGGTTTGATTTCTGCTAGGTCTATTTTCTCTAATTGTTTAGCTCGGGAAGTGGCCTGTTTTGATTTTGAGGCATTTGCGGAGAATCGGCTTACAAAGGCTTTAAGTTCGGTAATTTGTGCTTTCTTTTTGGCATTTTCAGCTTGGAGGCTTTCAGTAACTTGTGTCGCTGCAGTCATATAGTCATCATAAGACCCAGGGTAGATGCGAATTTCACCGTAATCTAAATCAGCCATATGCGTACAAACGCTGTTTAGGAAATGTCGATCATGAGAGACAATAACCATTGTACAATTTCGCTCGTTAAGAATATCTTCTAGCCAACGAATTGCGTTAATATCTAAGTTGTTAGTTGGCTCATCCAATAACATAATATCGGGTTCAGAGAATAATGCTTGGGCGAGCAAAACGCGTAATTTCCATCCGGGTGCCACTTCGCTCATTAGTCCAAAATGTTGTTCAGTAGGAATGCCAACACCGGTTAAGAGTTCGCTGGCGCGTGCTTCTGCGGAATAGCCGTCCATTTCTGCAAATTCAGACTCAAGGTCACCGGCTCGCATGCCATCTTCTTCGGAAATATGGTTTTTTGAGTAAATTTCATCACGTTCAGATTTGACAGCCCAGAGTTCCTCATGACCCATGATCACAGTATCAATGACCGAAAATGTTTCATAAGCGAACTGGTCTTGTTTTAATTTACCAATTCGTTCGTGAGGATCTTTCGAAATATTACCCGAGGAAGGTTCTAAATCGCCTCCGAGTATTTTCATAAATGTAGACTTTCCACAGCCATTAGCCCCGATTAGGCCATAACGGTTGCCGTTTCCGAATTTAACAGAAACGTTTTCAAATAGGGGTTTGGCACCAAATTGCATGGTTATATTTGCAGTTGCGAGCATTTGTTTCCTAGGTAATAAAAGTGAATTTCAGTGAGATAATTTACCTACATTAGAATAATGGCAAAAAATGCTAATGATGTAAGTAGATTTTTTAAGGGAGCATATTATACGCTATTTTGTTTTGTAAAAAACAAATTCAGATCAAGTGACTTTTTATACTTGCAAAATAGTGTTTTGTCTATTTTAGCCTTTTGGTGCTACCTACGATAAGACCCTCGCAGGATCTAAACTAAACGGTCGTATTAGCATTCATTATTTTGGGGCCGGAAGATAGCGAAGGAATAACTTTCACTGTTGTTGATTGAATTTATTTTTTTCTTATTTAAGAACTATAGGATTCTGTCGATCAATAGAGTAGTTTAGATTTTTAGGTCAAAAATTATGAGATCAATGCCAACGCTAGAGCCTTCTTCCCAGAAGAGGAAAAACTACCAGATTCAATCATTGCCTTCAAATGAATTAGTGAAGTTGCTTTTTGATGCAGCATTAGAATCATTGATTATTTTACCGGTATTGTTAGAACGTAAAGATCAAGTGAATAAAGTTAGAGAAATTAATAGAGTGATGTGTATTATTTACGACCTTAGGGAACTGATTGATTTTGAACGAGGAGGAGACTTTGCTCGTAGTTTGTCAAAATTATACAGTGGTATGAATCAAAATTTACTTGAAGCTCGTAATCCTAATAGTAAAAATCAATTAGCTAATATTCAGCATGTCGCAAATATTCTTCAGCAAATCAAAAACACATGGGATAAAGCACCTGATATTTCAGTAAAGAATCAGTGGTTACATTGAAATAATACGATGTAGTTGACTCAATTTAACCCAGATCGACCAATTTCCGCCGCTGCCAGCCATGGAAAGCGAAGCGAGGGCTGGTAGTCCGCGATAGGCGTAG
>CAZEVO010000039.1:0-11086 GCA_964515235.1 uncultured Methylococcaceae bacterium
ATGTGATTGCACCCGATGAAATAATGGCGTAACCAGCGAAAAATATAATTAATATAAAGGTCGTTGAGGCAATCGCGGCCTGAGCTTCGGAGCCTAAGTCTTGTACTGCGTACTGGTCGATTGCCTTGAATACATTGTTGAGCATCCCTGAGAGTGCGGCAGGAACAGCTAGATAGAGGATGCTTAACGGGGTGACCGGACGCATGAGGTTGTTAATTTAAGGCAAAGGGACTTAATTTAATGACCTTATGCTGCTTTAAAAAGGTTTTACAACAGCCAGGATAATAATGGCGAAAAGAAAGAAGACCGGAATTTCATTCATCCAACGAAAAAAAAGGTGCTCGCGATTGTTTTGGTCATTCTTGAAGTCAAGCCACCACTTAATACAAAAGCCGTGGAAAATGACCAGTCCAGCAATTAAGGTCAGTTTGAGATGTAGCCAGCCACTAGTGGCATAGATTTCCCAGGCGTAGTCTTTAAGCATCCAGAATCCAAAGCCAAGGGTTAAAAGCATGCCGGGTGTCATGATGCCTAGGAGGAGTTTTCGCTCCATGATTTTAAATCGGTCAATGCTGGTTTGGTCTTCTGCCATTGCATGGTAAACGTATAGGCGGGGCAAATAAAATAAACCTGCAAACCAGGTGACCATAAAAATGAGATGAAGCGCTTTAAGCCAGAGCATAGTGAGTCCTTAAAGTAGTTTGTTGATCCGTTCCGTGAGCGTGCTAGTGTCAAAATTACCGAGTTGATGCAATTCGATGGTTTGCGCCGGTGAAATCAGAAAAGTGGTTGGCGTTAGTCGGATATCGCCAAAGGCTTTTGCGTTCAGGCCTTTTGTATCTAATGCTATTTTATACGGCATATTTTTGTTTTTTACCATTGCAATCACGTGGTCCGGGCGGTCATAAGCCATGGCGACGGCAATGATCTCAAGACCCTGAGGGTGAAATTTCTGATAGAGCTCAATGAGATGGGGTATTTCTTTCATACAGCCCGGGCAGGAGGTTGCCCAAAAGGTGACAATGACAGGTTTACCGCTCAAAGTGTTTAGTGGCAACATTTCTCCGGTAATGGTTGCAAAGGTTGTCTCCGGTGCTTTGGGTTTACCGGTTTGCAGCCAAGCCCAGATCGAGATAGCAATCAGAGCAAGAAGGAATAGAGCAATAATGAATTCTTTTTTATTCAATCGTTTTGTTTTTATGTTTTTAGCACAGAAAAACCTTTTTCTGTGTTTACGTTTCAAAATCAATGCCGAAATTATAGCAAAACTGATAGAATAAAGGGCTTTACTCATTATTTTTCCTAACTGTAATTACGCATGAACAAAATTCTTATCTCTGATAAATTATCGGAAGCAGGCATTAACCTGCTGAATAAAAACCCAGACATCCAGATCCATATTGAAACCGGACTTAATGAAGACCAACTCTGCCAGATTATTGGTGACTATGATGCCTTATTGATTCGTAGCGCAACGAAGGTGACAGAAAAAGTTTTGGAAGCAGCAAAAAAACTGAAACTGATCGGTCGGGCAGGTATTGGTGTGGATAATGTTGATGTTAAGGCGGCTACTGAACGGGGCGTTATTGTAATGAATACCCCGGATGCAAACGCGACGACTACAGCAGAACTAGCGGTTGCCCATATGATGTCTTTGAGTCGCCATTTGCCAGAAGCAGATCGCTCGATTCGCTCGGGAAAGTGGGAGCGATCGAAGTTAATGGGCACAGAATTGGCGCATAAGACCTTAGCCGTTTTCGGTTTTGGTACGATTGGGCGTATTGTTTCTCAGCGAGGTTTAGGTTTGAGAATGCGGGTTATCGCTTACGATCCTTTTGTAACGCCGGAGCGTTTTAAAGAACTGGGTGTCGAGCCGGTTGATTTTGATACCCTGATTGCTGAAGCTGATTATTTGACGCTACATTGCCCCATGAATGATAAAACCCGTGGCATTATTGGTGTTGAGCAATTTCAGAAGATGAAGAAGGATGTCCGTATTGTGAACTGTGCGCGTGGGGGCTTAATTGATGAAGCCGCACTCTATACTGCGCTTAAGGAAGGTCAGGCCGCAGGTGCAGCATTGGACGTCTATGAAAATGAGCCACCTGAGGACTCACCGTTATTGACCTTAGACAACATCGTTTTTACGCCGCATTTAGGGGCTTCAACATTTGAGGCTCAAGATGCAGTGAGTATTGAAATTGCCCGTCAGGCAGCTACTTTTTTTAGCACGGGAGAGGCGGTGAATGCTTTGAATTTACCACGTGTTTCTGCAGAAGAATTAAGTAAATGTCAACCGTTCATGAGATTGTCTAATATTTTAGGAAAAATGTTAGCTAATATGGCGACTAAACCAATTGAACGAGTTGAAATTGCCTGTTTTGGTAAGGCAGGAGAAGTGCCTAATCATCCTATCTCCGTGGAAGCCTTAGTTGGTGTTTTAGATCAGCAGCTTTCAATTCCGGTCAATCGAGTTAATGTGACTGATCTGGCTAAACGCCAAGGTATTTCGTTAGCAGAAACGCGCTCTGATGAGACCCATGATTATTTGTCGTTAATTCGGTTAACGGGTTGGTTCGGCGGTGAGTCGATTCAACTATCTGGAACTTTGCTTGGAGATTGTCACCCGAGATTGGTTCGGATTGATGATTTTGAAGTGGAAGTGGTTCCAGAAGGTACGTTGCTGATTACACCGCATGATGATCAGCCCGGCGTTATTGCTGCCATTGCAGGCGTTTTAAGTGAGGCGCGTATTAATATTTCAAGAATGCAAGTAGGTTCACGTGAAGAAGGTCGAGCAGCGATGGCCGTTATCGGTATTTCTGAAACACTGGATGATGGCTTGTTAACAGCCTTAAATAATGTTCCTAGTGTCCATCAAGTGTCCCAGATTCAGCTATGAGTCTAAAACCGGCTTACGCAATTGTTGGTTTTGATTTTGATAGTACCTTAAGCCGGCTTGAAGGTATTGATGAATTAGGAGTTCGAAGCGGACTGGGGCAGCAAATGGCGGAGTTGACCCATTCGGCTATGAATGGTCAGGTGGCATTGGAGTCCGTGTATGGGCAGCGGTTAGCTTTAATTCGTCCGGATACAACGGCAATAGCTTGGCTGGCAGAGCGCTATATTGCAGAAAGGCTACCGGGTGTTGAAGCACTTTTTGAACAGTTACTGGCTCAGAATAAAAGTGTTCATATCATTAGCGGCGGGATTCGTCAGGCTATTTTGCCGATGGCGAGAAAATTAGGTTTGCCGGATGAAAATGTACATGCGGTTGAGCTATATTTTGCTCCCGACGGGTGTTATCGTGGTTTCGATGAAGATTCGCCGTTGGCTCGTAGTGGCGGTAAAACTGAGGTGTGTAAAGCAATTAATCCTGACGGACTTAATATGGTGATGGTGGGCGATGGTCAGACCGATTTGGAAAGTAAACAGGCCGGTGCCAGTTTTATTGGTTTTGGCGGTGTTGTAAATCGTTTGGCAGTACGTCAAGGTGCGGATTATTTTCTTGAAGAAGCGTCGTTAACCCCATTAATGGATTTGATTCATTGAGAGTGAACGTTCGAGTTAGAAACAGAAAATGATATACTTTATTGATTTTAAAATTTGTAGAGATAGTTATGGCTGGACATAGTAAATGGGCAAATATTAGGCACAGGAAAGGTGCCCAAGATGCAAAAAGAGGAAAGTTATTTACAAAATTGATTCGTGAGATTTTTGTTGCGGCGAAAAAAGGATCTGATCCAGTCAATAATCCGTCGCTACGTTCAGCAATTGATAAAGCACTCACCGCTAATATGAAGCGAGATACCATTGAGACGACGATTAAGAAAGCCTCGGGTTCTCAAGAGGGTGTTAACTATGATGAAGTTCTTTATGAGGGTTATGGTCCGGGAGGTACGGCAGTTATGGTTGAATGTTTAACCGATAATCGTAATCGGACTGTCGCTGAAGTTCGTCATGCTTTTTCGAAAGCGGGAGGAAATTTAGGAACTGATGGTTCGGTAGCTTATTTGTTTAATAAAGTAGGGCTTCTGAGTTATGAGGCGTCTGTTGATGAGGATGCGGTCATGGAAGCCGCATTAGAAGCAGGAGCTGAAGATGTAATTAGTCATGATGATGGTACGATTGATGTTATGACTACGCCGGAAGATTATTTTGCAGTGAAAGAAGCGATGACGGATGCACAGTTGACTCCTGAGCGATCAGAAGTCACTCGTCAAGCGACAACCGAGGCAACTCTTGATCTTAAAACGGCAGAGCAAATGCTCAGATTGCTGGAGCGTCTTGAGGATTTAGATGACGTTCAGAGCGTGTATTCTAATGCGGATATCAGTGAAGAAGTTATGGGGCAACTTAATTAAAGACAGGTATTTTTAATGCTTATTCTTGGTATTGATCCTGGATCACGGATTACTGGGTATGGCATTATTGATGATAATGCCGGTAAGCAGCGTTATATTGCCAGTGGTAGTATTCGTATTAAGGCGGCTTTTTTTCCAGATAGATTGAAAGAAATTTTTGATGGACTAACTGAGATTGTGTCACAGTTTGCACCGGAGCAGATGGCGATAGAACAGGTGTTCATGCATAAGAATGCCGATTCGGCACTGAAATTAGGGCAAGCTAGAGGCGCTGCGATTTGTGCTGTTCAGGTTCATGGAATACCGGTTTATGAATACGCAGCACGAGAAGTAAAACAAGCATTGGTCGGTAAAGGGAATGCAGATAAAAGTCAGGTACAGCATATGGTTAAGTTTTTATTGCAAGTACGGGGCAATATTCAGATTGATGCCAGTGATGCTTTAGCGATAGCAATGTGCCATAGCCATCATTTCCAGACCGCAAAAAAACTTAAACAGGCGGGGTATTAGCCATGATTGGTTTTTTGAGGGGTAAATTGGTATTAAAATCCCCCCCTTTTTTAGCGCTTGAAGTACACGGGGTGGGTTATGATATTGAAGCACCCATGACAACGTTTTACGCATTACCCGAAGTGGGTAATGAGATCTTACTTTATACACATTTAGCGATTCGTGACGACGCACATATCTTATATGGGTTTTCTAGTGAACGTGATCGATTACTTTTTCGTACCTTAGTTAAGGTTAATGGTGTTGGCGCAAAGCTAGCATTGACTATATTATCTGGCTTGAGTGTTGAGCAATTTCAGCAATGTATACAGGATAACGATGTTCCATCATTAGTGCGTTTACCTGGAATAGGAAAGAAAACGGCGGAACGATTGATTATAGAAATGCGCGATCGGTTGTCAGCTTTAGAAACCAGTGGTTTTTCGTCAGCAGCGGATTCTGAAGTCCAGCAGCCCTCTGTTAATCCTAAACAAGAGGCGACCAGCGCCTTGATTGCACTAGGTTACAAGCCCCAGGATGCATCCCGAATGACTCAATTCGTCTCAGCCGATGAAGCATTATCGTGTGAAGAAATCATCCGCCTTGCCTTGCAAGGAGCCATTAAATGACGGGTTTTATTGACAGTGATCGTCCGATTAGTGCATTAGGGCAGGTTGATGAAGAGCGCGTTGATCGGGCGATCCGGCCGCGCCGGCTACAAGATTACATTGGTCAGACGGAATTACGAACTCAGATGGAAATTTTCATTACTGCTGCTAAAGGGCGTAGTGAGGCTTTAGATCATGTGCTAATTTTCGGACCACCGGGTTTAGGAAAAACAACATTAGCTAATATTATTGCTACAGAAATGACTGTTAATATTAGACAAACCTCAGGCCCAGTTCTAGATAAAGCGGGAGATCTGGCGGCATTGCTGACTAATTTAGAAGCCCATGATGTCTTGTTTATTGATGAAATTCATCGATTGAGTCCTGCGGTTGAAGAAGTGCTTTATCCAGCGATGGAAGATTATCAGATTGACATTATGATTGGTGAAGGGCCAGCGGCGCGCTCGATTAAATTAGATTTACCACCTTTTACTTTGGTAGGAGCAACGACACGGGCAGGGTTATTAACATCGCCATTGCGGGATCGTTTTGGTATTGTTCAACGACTTGAGTTTTATACGGTGTCAGAGCTGGCTGAGATTGTTACCCGGTCAGCTAAAATTCTGGCAATGAACGTTGATCCTGATGGCGCTCTTGAGATAGCGCGGTGTTCTCGGGGAACACCGAGGATTGCAAATCGGTTATTACGGCGTGTCAGGGACTTTTCTGAAGTTAAAGCGGAAGGAGTCGTGAGCGCTGAGATTGCTAAGCAAGCATTGACAATGTTACATGTTGATCAAAGTGGTTTAGATGCAATGGATCATAAGTTATTGCGCGTGATGATTGAAAATTTTTCTGGCGGTCCGGTTGGTTTGGATAGTTTGGCAGCAGCCTTGAGTGAGGAGCGAGGGACTATAGAAGATGTGCTGGAGCCTTACCTGATTCAGCAGGGCTTTATGATGCGAACACCGAGAGGACGGGTGGTGACCGGAAAAGCCTATCAGCATTTGGGTTTACAGTTACCTAAAGATAATCAGAAAAATGAGGATTTATTTACTTGACTGAATTATTTCAATGGCCTGTTCGGGTTTATTACGAAGATACTGACGCCGGTGGCGTCGTCTTTTATGCTAATTATTTACGGTTTTTTGAGCGTGCCCGTACGGAAATGCTTCGGCAATTAGGGTATGAGCAAGACGCGTTGATTGTGAATGAGAATGTTATTTTTGTGGTTCGTTCGGTTAAGGTTGATTACTTGAGTCCAGCACGATTTAATGAGTCTCTTCAAGTCAGTGCTGAGATTATAAAAGTGAAACCGGTTAGTTTGTTGTTTAAACAAGTTGTCTCACGGGCGGATACGGTTTTATGTGTCGGTGAGGTGCGTATTGGATGTTTGGCTGCTGATACCTTAAAGCCAAAAGCTATTCCAAGTGAATTATTAGGGAAATTAAAGTCATGAATGCCGATCTGTCTATTTTTAATTTGATTCTGGAAGCGAGTTTTACCGTTCAGTTTGTTATGTTGGTGTTATTGGTTGCTTCGATTGCTTCATGGGCAATTATTTTTTCTAAGCGAAAAGAGTTAGATAAAGCGACTAAGATTGCAGATGAGTTTGAAGGGTTATTTTGGTCTGGAATGGACCTAAGCGATCTTTATCGGAATTTAACAGCGCATGGTGTTGAGGCTGAAGGAATAGAGAATATTTTTATTGCGGGTTATCGAGAGTTTTCTCGATTACAACAAAAAAGTGATAGTAACGGTGTGATTGCGGTAGAAAATGCCCAACGGGCCATGCGGATTGAACTATCCCGAGAATTAGAATTACTGGACGCAAGGTTGTCGTTTTTGGCCACAGTAGGATCAACCAGTCCTTATGTTGGCTTATTTGGAACCGTGTGGGGGATTATGAATTCTTTTAGGTCTTTAGGGAATGCCCAGCAGGCGACATTAGCGCAAGTAGCACCGGGCATAGCTGAGGCATTAATTGCTACGGCGATGGGTTTGTTTGCTGCGATCCCCGCAGTTGTAGCTTATAACCGGTTTTCAAATCAGTTAGACCGACTTTCAGGGCGTTATGATTTGTTTGTTGAGGAGTTCGTCGTCTTGTTACAACGTCAGGTACACAAATAATGAGTCGATTTTTGGGGCGACGTAAACCGATGGCTGAAATCAATGTAGTGCCCTATATCGATGTGACGCTGGTGTTATTGATTATTTTTATGATAACAGCGCCATTACTACAAACGGGTGTTGAGGTTGATTTGCCTAAGGCGCAAGCTAAAACAGTCGTCCAAGATAACACTCCGCCTACGGTCGTTTCTATTGATAAAGAGGGACAGTATTTTCTGAGTTTAGGGGGCGGTAAAGATGAGTTAGTGACAGCGGAAGAGTTATTAATCCGTGTGGCCGCTGTGTTACGTTATAAACCAGAAACTAAAGTATTGATTAGAGGGGATGAATCCGTTAATTATGGGCGGGTAGTCAATGTTATGGCTGCATTAAAGAAGGCAAATGTCCCCCATGTAGGATTAATGACCAGTCCTTATAATGCTTATTAGGATCGTTTTGAAACCATGTTAAATTTTGACAGGAAATTAAAGCCTTTATTTTATTCGGTGTTGTTACATGTGCTGATATTGGCTATTTTCACAGTGAGTTTATCTAGTGATCCTACGGTTAGGCCGTTACCGACAACGCCTGAAATTATTCAGGCTGAGGCTTTAGATGAGAGGCAGGTACTTCAAGAAGTAGAGCGTTTAAAAGAAAATGAGAAAAAGCAACGGGCTGCTGAAAACTCTCGAAAGCAGGCATTAGAAAAAAAATTACGTGCACAAGAGAAGAAGCTAAAGCGACTTAAAACAGAGCGGCTTAAAGAAGAAAAGCGCATCAAAGATCAGCGGTCAAAGTCGGCGAAAGCGAAGGAAAAAGAAAAAAAGGCACTGGCAACTTTAAAAAAACAAAAGGAAAAGGTCTTACGAGAGAAGGCAGCATTAAAGAAAAGTCAGGATAAGCAAAAGGCCGCGTTGGCAAAGTTGAAGAAAGAAAAAGCGGCTTTAGAGCGTAAAAAGAAAGCAGCAGAGGCGAAACGAAGGGCTAAAGCGGAAGCAAAGAGGAAAGCAGCAGAAGCCAAGCGGAAACAGATAGCCCGGCAGAAATATGAGGAATCGGAAATTACTCGTGCTATGGTTCGTATTGAGCGACAGGTTAAGCGTAACTGGACTAGACCTAGTGCGATTAGTAATGGTTTGACGTGTACGATACGTGTTCAATTGATCGCAGGAGGGAAAGTGAAAAGTGCACGGGTTATCGTGAGTAGTGGCAATGCTATTTTTGATCGATCAGCTGAGAATGCAGTTTTGAAGGCTTCGCCACTGCCGGTACCAACAGATCCTTTAATTTTCCAAAAATTTAAAGTGTTTAGTTTTATTTTTAATCCGCAATAAGTGCAGGTTGATTTTATGGTAGTCAGAAAACTGAAAAGAATTATTGTTTTGTGCTTTTCTCTGTTCGTTTTTTTAAGTCATTCGGCATTGGCCGAATTAACGATACAGATCACAGGCGGAACAAAATCGGCTATACCGGTTGCTGTGGTACCTTTTGCTTGGCGCGGAGCAGTTGGTCAAGCGCCGATTAATGTGGCGAGTATTGTCAGTGCAGATTTAACTCGTAGCGGTCATTTTATAACCCTTCCAGTGCGGGATATGATTAGCAAGCCTAGTCGTACAGAGGCGATAAAACTGGGAAATTGGCGTGCCTTAGCGCAGGATTATTTGGTTATTGGTGAAATAAAGCCAAATCAGGGGCAGTTTATTATCGAATTTAAATTATTTGATATCTATCGAGGTAAGCAATTATTGGGTTATCGTTTACCGTCTTCGGCTCGTAGTTTAAGGCGAACTGTGCATAGAATTAGTGACTTGGTCTATCAAGAGCTTACCGGACTTAAAGGTATTTTTAATTCTAGAATTGCTTATGTTACCGAAAAGAAAAAAAGCAAACGTGTCAGCCTCTATCATCTCAAAGTGGCTGATGCTGATGGTTTTAATCCTAAGGTAATTGCTTCATCTAGAGAACCTATTATGTCTCCGGCATGGTCGCCTGATGGAAAAAAGATCGCCTACGTTTCATTTGAAAAAAAGAAACACAGCATTTTTATTCAGACTTTAGCAACCGGCCAGCGTAGTAAAATCCCCAGTGCTCGTGGCATTAATGGGGCGCCGGCGTGGTCGCCAGATGGCTCGCAGTTAGCGATTACACTATCTAAGGACGGTAGTCCTGATATTTATGTGGTTAATCTGATGAGTCGCTCTTGGAAGAAATTAACCAAAAGTTATGCGATTGATACTGAGCCAGCATGGTCGCCTGATGGGCGGAAGATTGTTTTTACCTCTGACCGAGGAGGGAAGCCACAGTTGTATATTATCCCCAGTACGGGTGGTTCAGCTAAAAGGTTGACTTATCAGGGTGAATATAATGCTCGAGGTAGTTTTTCTAAAGATGGACGTAAGTTGGTAATGGTGCACGGTAATCGCGGTGATTATCGTATTGCTATTATGGATATGGCGACAAAGGATTTTTCGATATTAACGAAAGGGCCTTTAGATGAATCGCCCACTTTTTCTGCCAATAGTGGTATGGTTTTATATGCTAAAATCATGAACAATAAAGGTGTTTTATCTGCTATTTCGGTTGATGGTAGGATGAATCAGATATTAACTTTTGATAAGGGAGATGTTCGGGAGCCAGCTTGGTCACAGTAAGAATTTTTTGAGTTTTAAAATATTGATTTATACAGAGGATAATTCATATGAAAGTATTTAGGCAGTGGATGTTGATTTTTTCAGTCGTGGTTTTTATAGCGGGATGTAGTTCTACTAACAAGAAAACAGATGGATTTGGTGGTAGCGATGCTGTGACCAGTGGTTATTCTGGAGACGGTGAAATTCAAGATGAACGTTTGGGTGATTTAGAAGATATTACCAATGGTTCATTGATGGGTGGTGAATTTAATAATCCAGATAGTCTGTTGTCCAAGTCGGTTATTTATTTTATGTTTGACAGTAGTGAAGTACAGCCTGTTTTTGCTGAAGTTGTAACTGCCCATGCACAGTATCTGGTTGAGCACTCTAGCCAACGCGTTGTTTTAGAAGGGCATGCTGATGAAAGAGGTTCACCTGAATATAACGTTGCTTTGAGTGAGCGTCGTGCTAAAGCAGTTGCTCGAATGTTTGAGATGCAGGGTGTTTTGCCAGAACAAATTGAGATAATAAGTTATGGTGAAATGAAGCCTAGTGAAGAAGGTCACGATCAAGCTGCTTGGCAATTAAATCGTCGTGTAGAAATAACGTATCAGGCACAATCGTAGATAGTAAGGCAGATGTTTTACTTACTTTTTTCCTTGTTGTTGGTAGTGAGTGAAGGGAGCTATTCTGCGCCCGATTTCTTGAGTAATGAGGGTTCCATCGTCTTTGACCAAGAGATCAAAGCCGTTGATATAGCACCGATGGATGTTGACCAAGAGATCAAAGCTGTTGATATAGCACCGATGGATGTTGACCAAGAGATCAAAGCTATTGATGTAGCACCGATGGATGTTGACCAAGAGATCAAAGCTATTGATGTAGC
>CAZEVO010000039.1:11186-13616 GCA_964515235.1 uncultured Methylococcaceae bacterium
CTATTGATGTAGCACCGATGGATGTTGACCAAGAGATCAAAGCTATTGATGTAGCACCGATGGATGTTGACCAAGAGATCAAAGCTATTGATGTAGCGCCGATGATTGTTGATCAAGAAATTGAAGCGGTTGATTTAAAGCCAATGACTGTTGGGGCAGAAATGGTTGTTCCAGTTGATCACATAAATGATTATTCAGGCAAGGATGCTAAACTGTATGAGATCATGGGTCGTTTAGAACAATTGCAACTAGAAATGCAAGAGTTAAGAGGGTTGGTTGAGGCGCAAACATATGTTGTTGAGCGGTTTAGTAATCATAAACGAGTTGCCAACAAAAGTGGATCGCTTATAGATTCTGGCGCTACAAATACGAATCTTATGAATGATGATTCAGTCGATAAGTTATCGCCTGACCCTAATGTGATGGCAACTATTCAGCGAGAAGAAATTATATCTGTCGATGTGGTTAAGACAGATAAAGTTTCTGTTCAGGGGAATAATGAGTTGAGAGAGCTTTTACCTGAGCCCTGGACCAGTTCCAATGGTGTTGTGGCGACAGAAGAGTTAGACTTCCAACAGGCTTATGGCGTGTTACGAAATGGTTTTACTGAGTATGCGATTGATTTGTTTCAAGATTTTTTAACAGACTATCCTGAAAGTCAGTATGCTGACCAAGCTCAGTTTTGGTTAGCTGAGGCTTATTTGGTTAATCAAAGGCCTAACTTAGCGGATCAAGAATTTGAGAAATTGATCCTTCAGTACCCTTCCAGCTCTCAGATACCCGTTGCATTATTAAAGCGTAGTTATTTAGCCGTTGATAAAAATAATCTTGATCAGGCGAAGGTTTTTCTGACACAGGTTACTATTAGCTATCCGGGGTCAACAGCAGGTCATTTAGCAGCGAAGAAATTAGTTGAATTAAAAGAATCGCCATAGAAATATGATCCGTATTACCGAGATTTTTTATTCGTTGCAAGGCGAATCATATTACGTTGGCCTGCCAACCGTATTTATTCGTTTGACGGGTTGCCCTTTACGTTGTAGTTATTGTGATACCGCCTATGCATTTCATGGCGGAGAGAAAATGACTATTGAAGATGTTATTGCGGAAGTGGCACGTTATGAAACAAGATATGTCACGGTAACAGGCGGTGAGCCCATGGCGCAGGGGATGTGTGTTGAGCTCTTAGATGCATTGGTTGAAAAGAATTATCGTGTATCATTAGAGACCAGTGGGGCAATAGATCTGAAAAAAGTGAATAGTGCAGTTGTGAAGGTTATGGATCTAAAAGTGCCTAGTTCACAAGAGAAGCACCGTAATCGGTATGAAAATCTAGCATATTTAACTAAAAAGGATCAGATCAAATTTGTTATCGGTGATGAACAAGATTATCAATGGTCTAAAGAGCAACTAGCTCAATATAAGTTGTCAGAAATTTGTGAGGTTTTGTTTTCCCCAACCCTGGGGCAGCAAGATCCCACAGACTTGGCGAATAAAATACTTCGAGATCAACTTCCGGTTCGGTTTCAAGTGCAATTACATAAAATACTTTGGGGTGATATCCCGGGTAAATAAAAAAATTTGAGTTGTGACAAAGAAAGCAATTATCTTATTATCTGGGGGACTTGATTCCATTACTGTTTTGGCACTTGCCAAGAGCCAAGGTTATGCGTGTTATGCGTTAAGTTTTGATTACGGGCAACGCCATAATTCAGAACTAAAGGCTGCTCATGAAATTGCAAAGGCATACGGTGTTGTTGAGCATAAGGTTATCGACATGGGGTTGGGCTCTATTGGGGGCTCAGCACTAACAGATAACATGATTGACGTACCTGATTTACCACAGGAAGGTATTCCAGTGACATATGTACCGGCACGAAATACTATCTTTTTGTCATTTGCTTTGGGTTGGGCGGAAGTTTTACATTGTACTGATATTTTTATCGGTGTGAATGCGGTTGATTATTCGGGCTACCCTGATTGTCGGCCTGAATTTATTAGTGCCTTTCAATCGCTTGCTAACGTAGCAACTAAATCTAGTGTAGAAGGTGATCGTTTTAAGATTCATACACCACTCATTGATTTAAGTAAGGGAGAAATTATTCGGAAAGGCGTTGAAATAGGTGTTGATTATTCGATGACTGTTTCCTGTTATTCAGCGGATCTGTACGGATTTGCTTGTAAGATTTGTGAATCTTGTCGACTACGTTCTGAAGGCTTCAAGGCTGCAGGAATTGAAGATAATACCCGTTATCAGGTAGGAAAGGGTTAACTTAAAGAAATTAGAATACTGAAAGTGGTGGTATGTTCTTGCCAACTTTTTTAAAGTTATATATAATTATCTGTTCTTCCAGGGTCGTTAGCTCAGCTGGTAGAGCACCGCACTTTTAATGCGATGGTCGACGGTTCGAATCCGTCACGACCCACCAT
>CAZEVO010000040.1:0-12846 GCA_964515235.1 uncultured Methylococcaceae bacterium
GCTGGTCTTCAGTGAGTGCTCGTAAATCGGACGGGGACTCTATTTGACTCAGTAAGGGGTAGGGGCCTTGAGAATTCATGGTTATTTTTAAAGTTTATTAGTTTGAAGGTTTGCAGTGTAATTGATTAATTCGAAGTACACTGTGTCTAATGAGTGCGCTCAATAATATACAAAGACAAAGCACGTAATAAATCAGCTTCAGAGCCAAAGATGGTTAAACTTTCCAGTGCTTGTTCGTGTAGTTCTTGAGCTTTTTGTTTGGCACCATTAAGACCAAGTAATGCGGGATAAGTCGGTTTGTCATTAGATTGGTCTTTACCTTGTGTTTTCCCAAGAGTTGCAGTGTCACTTTCCTCATCAAGAATATCGTCTTTAACTTGGAAAGATAGTCCGATGCATTTAGCGTAGTGATCTAGGTTTTTAATTTGGGTTGCATCAATATCAGGTTGAGCTAATGTCGCTAATTGAATGCTGGCACGAATTAAAGCTCCGGTTTTATGTATATGCATGTTTTCAAGTTCAGGGAGCGAAATCTTTTTGCCAACGGATTCAAGATCAATAGCTTGACCTCCAACCATGCCCTGTGAACCACTGGCCTTACTTAAAGCAGTAATCATTTGAAGCCGGTGTTCAGCTGAAGTAGTTATTGTAGGGTCAGTCGCAAGAATTTGAAATGCCAGTGCCTGAAGGGCATCGCCCGTTAAAATAGCGGTTGCTTCATCATATGCGATATGGCAGGTGGGTTTGCCACGGCGAAGATCATCATCATCCATGGCTGGTAAATCATCATGGATTAAGGAATAGACATGAATGAATTCAACAGCGCAAGCCGGACCGTCAAGTGCTTCAGGTGGAATGCCAAGCACCTGCCCGGTGCAGTGAGTCAGTAGGGGCCGCATGCGTTTGCCACCATTGAGGACAGTGTAACGCATCGCCTCATGGAGTTTTTGGGGTAAAATATTGGCAGAAGGGAGGCGGTGCTCCAAGGCATTTTCAGTACGGGACTGACATATTTTTATATAATCTTTTAAGGCATTATTCATCGTTAAATTTTTCTAATTGTTCAGCGCCGTTTTTTTCAAGTAGGATTTGTACTTTTTGTTCAGCTTCTTGTAATGCAGTTTGGCAGGCTCGGGTGAGTTTAACGCCTTGTTCAAAAGATTTTAAAGATTCTTCTAACGATAAATCACCTTTTTCAAGTTGTTCAACCAGTGTTTCTAATGAGGCCAATGTTTCTTCAAACTGAGTGATATTTTTTCGAGCCATATTCAAATTTTCGAATTATTTTAATGTTACGATAGCTAATTCGCAGTAAAAACGACCATTATATATTAAAAATTAAGGAAGAAAGACAATATACCAATGAGTGATACCTATAATTCAACAGCAATTGAGGTTTTGAGCGGTCTTGACCCCGTTCGTAAGCGTCCAGGAATGTATACCGATACAACGCGACCGAATCATTTGGTTCAAGAAGTTGTTGATAACAGTGTTGATGAAGCATTAGCAGGATTTGCAACCATAATCAATGTTAACTTACTGGCAGATGGGGGCATCGAAGTGACTGATAATGGTCGTGGAATGCCCGTTGATACTCACCCAGAGCATGGTATTTCAGGCGTCGAGTTGATTCTAACAAGATTGCATGCCGGAGGTAAATTTTCTAATAAAAATTATCAGTTTTCAGGCGGACTGCATGGGGTAGGTGTTTCAGTGGTTAATGCATTATCTTTGCGATTAGAAGTGGAAACTAAGCGCGGAGGTAGTATTTATAAAATGGATTTTGCTAATGGTGACAAGCAAACTGAATTAACTCAGATGGGTAAAATAGGCCGGAATAACACAGGAAGTGTGGTCCGGTTTTGGCCAGATAAACGTTATTTTGATAGTTGTAATATTGCTCGCGCTAAATTAAAACATGTTCTGCAGGCTAAAGCGGTTCTTTGTCCTGGGTTGCAAATTAATTTGAACTTGGAATCTAGTCAAGAACAGTATCGGTGGTGTTATGATGATGGCCTAAAAGAATATTTGCTTGAGCAAATAGGTGAGGCGGAGTGTGTGCCAGAGCCGCCTTTTATGCAGACACAGATAAGCGATCATGAGGCGGTTGAGTGGGCGGTGACCTGGCTAGCAGAGACACGCTCAGAAGGTACGGCTGAAAGTTATGTTAATTTAGTACCGACACCTTTAGGTGGAACGCATGTGAATGGATTGCGTGCTGGGCTGACAGAAGCGATCCGAGAGTTTTGTGAATTTCGGTCACTATTACCACGAGGTGTAAAAATTGCACCGGAAGACGTTTGGGACCGATGTCATTTTATCTTGTCGGTGAAGTTAGAAGACCCTCAATTTTCAGGTCAAACCAAGGAGCGATTGAGCTCGAGAGAGTGTGTGGTTTTTATTTCAGGAATTGCGAAAGATACTTTTAGTCTGTGGTTGAATCAACACCCAAAGGTCGGTGAACAGATTGCAGATATTATTATTGAAAGTGCGCAGAAACGGCTTAAATCGAGTAAAAAAATTGTCCGAAAGAAAATAACAACAGGACCTGCCTTGCCAGGAAAATTAGCAGATTGTTCGGCCCAGGACTTAGCGAGGACAGAGTTGTTCTTAGTGGAAGGAGACTCAGCAGGTGGTTCAGCAAAACAAGCGAGGGATCGCGAATTTCAGGCGATAATGCCGCTGCGTGGAAAGATATTAAATACTTGGGAGGTCGATTCAATGCAAGTTATGGCTTCGCAGGAGGTTCATGACATAGCCGTTGCCTTGGGCGTCGATCCTGGGTCAGGTGATTTGTCTAATTTACGGTATGGAAAAATTTGTATTCTGGCCGATGCAGATTCTGATGGCAATCATATTGCAACCTTGATTTGTGCCTTATTTTATCAGCACTTCAGAGCGGTCATTAATGCTGGACATGTTTTTGTTGCAATGCCACCACTCTACCGGATTGATGTTGGGAAAGCGGTTTTTTATGCATTAGATAATGCTGAACGTCAGGGTGTTTTAGACCGTATTAAAATAGATAAATTGAAAGGTCAAATCAATGTACAACGTTTTAAAGGGTTGGGTGAAATGAACCCTTTGCAATTGCGGGAAACCACTATGAATCCAGATACCCGGCGATTGGTGCAATTGACTGTTGAGATAGAGACACATGCTACCGAAATGATGGATTTATTATTAGCAAAGAAACGGTCTCATGATCGACGAAACTGGTTAGAAGAAAAAGGTAATTTAGCCGATGTATAATGCTCTCGTTTTTAATATAGGTGTCTTTTAAAAAAAATAATGGAAATTCAGGACAATTTTGAGCGTTTACCTCTTCAGGACTTTACCGAAAAGGCCTATTTGGATTACACCATGTACGTCATTTTGGATCGTGCCTTACCCAATATTGCCGATGGTCTAAAGCCAGTTCAACGGCGCATTATTTATGCAATGAGTGAGCTGGGTTTATCATCGTTGGCTAAATTCAAAAAATCAGCACGTACGGTTGGGGATGTTTTAGGGAAGTATCACCCGCATGGCGATACCGCCTGCTATGAAGCTATGGTACTTATGGCTCAATCATTTTCATACCGTTATCCGCTAGTTGATGGTCAGGGGAATTGGGGTTCACCTGATGATCCTAAGTCATTTGCTGCTATGCGTTACACCGAATCACGGTTAACCGCTTATGCGCAGACACTATTAAGTGAATTAGGACAAGGTACTGTCGAATGGACCGCTAATTTTGATGGAACGTTACAAGAGCCACTTTTATTACCGAATCGATTACCTAATATTTTATTGAATGGAACAACAGGAATTGCTGTTGGGATGACAACGGACATTCCACCGCATAACTTGAGGGAGGTTGCCAGAGCATGCATTTATTTATTAGACAACCCGGAAGCGCCGTTAGAGTCACTGTTTAATTACATTAAAGGCCCGGATTACCCAACTCAAGCAGAAATCATTACGCCACAAGCAGATATTGAGAAGTTATATGTCCATGGTAACGGTTCTATAAGAATGCGTGCTAGATATGAACTTGAAGATGGTAATATTATTGTCACCGCACTACCGCACCAGGTCTCTGGTTCAAAGTTACTTGAGCAAATAGCCGCACAGATGTTGGCTAAGAAATTACCGATGATTGATGATCTTCGTGATGAATCAGACCATGAAACACCAACACGATTACTAATTGTCCCACGTTCAAAACGAATCAATGTCGACGAGGTAATGTCGCACCTTTTTGCTACCACTGATTTGGAAAAGAATTACCGAGTTAATTTGAATATGATCGGATTGAATGGTCGGCCGCAAGTTAAAAATATTAAGGAGATTTTGACGGAATGGTTGACCTTTAGAACGACTACGGTTCGTAGACGATTACAGGTGCGTCTAGATAAAGTGCTAGCTCGATTGCATGTGCTTGATGGTTTGTTAATTGCCTTCCTAAATATTGATGAAGTGATCAGTATTATTCGTTATGAGGATGAGCCTAAATTAGTTTTGATGGCTCGGTTCAATTTGTCAGAAATTCAGGCAGATGCAATTTTGGATTTAAAGTTGCGGCATTTAGCGAAGTTAGAAGAAATGAAAATCAAGGGAGAGCAAGAACAATTACAAGCTGAGCGGGAAGACCTTGAGAACACACTAGGATCCAATAAACTATTGAAGCGACTGATTAAAAAAGAGATTCAAAGCGATGCCGAAAAATATGGGGATGACCGGAGGTCACTGGTTGTTGAGCGAGGCGCTTCACAAATCCTCGATACGTCACTATTGATTGCTAATGACCCGTTGACTATTGTGCTGTCTCAGAAAGGTTGGATACGTGCTGCTAAAGGGCATGAAATTAATCCAGAAACCTTAAATTATCGTGCTGGTGATAGTTGTTTGCATACGGCGCTAGGGCGGACGACGCAGCCTGTTTATGTTTTAGATTCATTTGGTCGCTGTTATACGACAAATGCGCATGATTTACCCTCCGCTCGTAGTCAGGGGGAACCCTTGACAGGGCGTTTTAATCCGCCATCTGGCTCTTTGTTTACTACAGTTTTGGCCGGTAACCCGGAAGATTGGTATTTATTAGCAAGTAGCGCAGGCTACGGGTTTCGAGTGCAACTTAAAGAGTTAACGACTAAAAACAGAGCAGGTAAGGCGCTTTTAACCTTGCCTGAGGGGGCCTCTATTTTGAGCCCAGCACGAATTTATCACGAAACCGATCAGGTCGTTGTAGTGACTCAGCAAGGGCGGATATTGATTTTTTCTGTTGATGAATTGCCGGCGCTAGCGCGTGGTAAAGGGAATAAATTGATACAGATTCCAACTCGCGACCTGATTGCTAAAGTTGATGCGTTATTATTTGTCGGTGTGATTTCAACTGAGTGTGGGCAGATGATTAAAATTATTTCAGGGAAAAGACACTTAAAATTGAAAGCAACAGATATTGAGCATTACAGTGGCAGTCGGGCACGTCGAGGCTTATTTTTGCCACAAGGTTTTAAGCGTGTGGATGGTTTAAGTGTTAAATCATAATGCGTTAGAGATTGAGTAAGAGTTTTTCTGGGTTTTCTAGGTTAGCGATAATAGCCTTTAAAAAGAGTACTGCATCACGGCCATCAATGAGGCAATGATTGTAAGAAAGCGCTAAGTTCATCATCGGGCGGATAACGATTTCACCCTTTTCTACAACAGCTCGTTCTTTTATGGTGTGCATACCTAAAATAGCGCTTTGAGGCGGGTTTAACAATGGGGTGGATAACAATGATCCAAAGGTTCCGCCATTGGTTACAGTAAACGTGCCGCCAATCAAATCTTCATAAGCAATAGTGCTGTCATTGGCTTGTTGTGCAAAAGTTGTGATTTCTTTTTCAATTTGTGCGAAATTCAATTGATCCGTATCACGTATGACAGGGACTATTAAACCTCTGGGGGAAGATACGGCAACACCAATATCATAAAAACCATGGTAGATTATGTCTTTGTCATCAATACTGGCATTTATAATAGGGTATTGTTTTAAGGCTTCAGTGGCAGCTTTGATAAAAAAAGACATAAAACCCAGTTTTACCCCATGTTGCTCTTGAAAGTGGCTTTTATATTCGTTGCGAATAGCCATGATGTTAGCCATGTTAATTTCATTAAAAGTAGTAAGTGTAGCCGTATGTTGTTGGGTTTGTAGCAAACGTTCGGCAACTTTAGCTCGTAGTCGGCTCATGGTGGCACGTTTCTGAGGACGGGAAGCCTGATTGTTTTCCTCGATAGTGTTTTGGTCAGGGATTACTGCCATTGATGATTTGGTTTCTTGGGGTGGGATGTTTTTTTCTAGATGAGTCTGAATATCGTGCATAGTGAGATGACCATGTTTTCCAGTTCCTTTAATCTGTTTGATGTCCAATTGCTTTTCAAAAACGAGACGTCTGATTGCAGGGCTTAATTCATTAGTTTCTAAGTGAGAGCCTGTTTCTTTAGTTTCAAGTTGATTACTGATTTCAGTGTGTTCTGCTATTTCGAAACTAGCAAGTAGGTCTCCGCTGGTAACGGTAGCGCCATTGTTTTTAAATATCTGAGTTAAGTGACCAGAGTCAGGGGCTGGTACCTCTAGAACTACCTTGTCAGTTTCTAAGTCAATTAGGTTTTCGCCTTTAATAACAACAGAGCCAATTTCTTTTTTCCAACTGATTAGGGTTGCATCAGAAATTGATTCAGGAAGAGTTGGGACCTTTATTTGGATAATCATAAGCGTTATAGGGTTGTGTTAGTGCAAGTCAATGCTTTGTTGATAACGGTAGCTTGTTGTTTTTTATGGCTAGCAAAGTTTCCTGCGGCAGGTGCTGCGGAGGGAGGGCGTCCGATGTAATTAACAGGGAATCGACCAGAGACAATTTTTCTGAGCCGGTGTTTGACCTGATTCCAAGAACCCTGATTGCGAGGCTCTTCTTGGCACCAAACAAGTTGAGTCAGGTTTGGATAGTGTTTGAGTTGCTCTGACAGGGCATCGGCAGGGAACGGGTAAAGTTGTTCAATTCGGATAAGTAACAGATGGGATGATTTAAGTTTTTCTTTTTCACTAGCTAAATCATAATAGATTTTCCCGGAACATAAGATAAGCGTTGTAATTTTGGCGTGGTTATCCAAGCAGGTGTCTGAAATAAGAGGTAAGAACGAACCATGGGTGAGTTCTTGTAATGATGATGTAGCCTGTTTATGTCGGAGTAGGCTCTTAGGACTCATAATGATTAGGGGTTTTCTGACTAAACGTAATTGTTGGCGGCGAAGTAAATGGAATATTTGTGCCGGTGTGGTGGGGACACAGACTTGAATGTTTTTGTCAGCGCAAAGCTGTAAAAACCGTTCGAGTCGAGCGGAAGAGTGTTCAGCACCTTGGCCCTCAAAGCCGTGTGGTAGAAGCATGACTAGACCGCTAAGTCGGTTCCATTTACTTTCACCAGAACTGATGAATTGATCAATAACAACTTGTGCTTCATTTGCAAAGTCACCAAATTGGGCTTCCCAAATGACCAGAGTGTTTGGGGTTGTTGTGCTGTATCCATATTCGAATGCTAATACACCTGCTTCTGAGAGTAGTGAATCATAAATCTCAAATTGGCCTTGGTTTTTATCAATATGTTGTAGTGGAATGTGATATTGGCCGTTATTTTGGTCATGTAAAATAGCATGGCGATGTGCAAAAGTACCGCGACCAACATCTTGACCGGAGATGCGAATATTTTCATGATCAAGGACTAAAGTAGCATAAGCCATATTTTCGGCAAAACCCCAATCAACGGGAACGTTTCCTCGTATCATTTGAGTTTGTCGGGTCATCATTTTGGCAACAACAGAATGAACTTTAAAGGTATTGGGAAGTTTTAATAGCTGTTGATGACAGTGCTGTAGAACTTTTAATGGGACATGAGTGTCGCAGTCAGTATCCCAAGGGTTATCGAAATATTTATCCCATTGGGTCGTATAGGAGTAAGTACTGTCACTTAACCGGGGTCTTGAGACTGCTTTATTATTTTTTAGTGATAATTCATAATCTTCTGCCATTTTTAATGCTTGTTCGGAACTGATAATATGATCTTCTATCAATTTCTCAGTGAATATTTTCAGTGTTGTAGGGTGTTGTCGAATAGTTTGATACATTAATGGTTGTGTGACCGCGGGTTCGTCAGCTTCATTATGACCGTGGCGGCGATAACAGATCAGATCGATAACAACATCCTTATGAAAATGCATGCGAAAAGCAAGGGCTATTTGGGTGATTTTGAGGACTGCAACCGGATCGTCACCATTAACATGAAAAATAGGTGCCTGAATGATTTTTGCAATATCAGTGCAATATAGTGTTGATCGGGCATCTAAAGGGTGGCTAGTCGTAAAGCCTATTTGGTTATTGATAACAATATGAATTGTTCCTGCGGTGGTGTACGCGCGCGTGGCTGACATGTTCAGGGTCTCCATGACAATTCCTTGGCCGGCAAAGGCGGCATCCCCATGGATAACAATCGGTAATACATGTGAGGGTTGTTTTTTATCGTAACGATCTTGCCGGGCCCGGGTAGAGCCCATTACCACAGGGCTGATTATTTCTAAGTGGGAAGGGTTAAAGGCTAAAGAGAGATGTACTGGGCCAGAGGGAGTGGAAATATTAGAGGAAAAGCCTTGGTGGTATTTAACATCTCCTGCATTGCTGGCGGTCAGTTTGCTGGGTAGGTTTTCAAATTCTTCAAATAACAGACCGGGGCTTTTTCCTAAAATATTCGTGAGGACATTAAGGCGACCACGGTGTGCCATTCCTAAAACAACCTGATTTACTTTTTGGCACCCTGCCTGTTGAATGAGTTCATCAAGTAGTGGGATTAAACTTTCACCCCCTTCGAGGGAAAATCTTTTCTGCCCGATATATTTTTGGTGTAAATATTTTTCAAGACCTTCAGCGGCAGTTAGCGTTTTCAGGAGTGTTATTTTTCGTTCATTATCAATGTGTAGGCGATTGTGTTCAAGTTGGGTTTTTACCCAGGCAGAAGACTTAGGGTCGACAATGTGTAAATATTCAGCGCTAATGCTTTGACAATACACCTCTTTTAAATGGCTCAGAATAGATTTTAAGGCAAGTTGCTTTTTGTTGGCAACAAGGTCGGAAGAAAAATAACAATTTAAGTCGGTTTCATTCAGTCCATAACTGGTTATGTTAAAACCAGAGTCCGGTTCGGTTGGTGGGTTGATTGGGTTAGTCGCAGCAATCCGGTGCCCGTGTTTTCGATAGTAATGGGTGAGCTTGTCAACGGCTGCTTGTTTTTGGTTATTTAGGGTGTTTTGTTGTGCATTTATTTTTCTTTTTTGGGGAGGTAATGTACTCAGGGTGCTGAAATATTCTAAAATGGGGCTGTGTATGTTTTCGGTTTTAGTATTTGCTTTGATGGTTTTAAAGGTTTGTTGCCATGACTTGGAAACTGACTTAGGGTCGGCAAGGTATTGTTCGTAAAGAATCTCAAGATAGGTTGCATTACTTCCGTTGAGTGCTGATGTAGACTGAAATTTTTGTAACCAGTTATCCATGAGAACCTTTTAGAGTGAAAGTTAATATAGAGACCCATTTTTATTTTTAAAATGATACATTAACAAAATATCATAGTTTGTTCGGCTTACATGTTTTTTAAGCAGTGTATTATTAAAAATTGTGCATAATTGAGGATGCCATGCCAGAAAATAAAAAACCGGTAGTAATAAGGGTTAATTTAGCTAAAAATAACATAAATACCAGTGCAAGATCATCACATCGAATGGTGACGGAATGGCATTTTGGACGTCTTGCCTTGGTTATTGGTTTGTTGTTAGTTTTGGTGTTCGTTGTTTATGGGGTATTCATGAAACCTGATCCGAATTTGGAGATAGCAAATAAGGCAGAAAAAGATGAACCTATTGTAATTCGTCAGGCTATTAAACCGGTGAGTCGTTTGCAAAACAATACAAGACCAGAGCTGACAAATGAAACTAAGCAAAACCATATCAAAGTGTTAGCCAAGCAAAAAAGAGTGTCGATTGCTAATGAAGAATTATCTGCTGGCGTAACCCGTGCACGATTGGCGCAAGGTGTGGCCAATCGAGAGCCTTTTGGGCAAATTGATCTACCAGTTAAAGTAAACAAGGAGTTTGCTGTCGGCATTTTCTATTTCACTGAATTAAATGGAATGAAAGGTCAGACCGTTTGGCATAGGTGGACGCGTAAGGGTAAGGTTGTTTTTGAAAAAAAGAAAGTGATTTTGGGTAACCGTTGGCGTACTTATACCAGTAAATTGCTGACGGCTTATTCAACAGGTTCTTGGGTAGTTGAATTAACTAATCAGGATGGTTATCCTTTACATAGGATTGAGTTTGAAGTTGTTATGGAATAACGTGAAAAGTATTTATTTTTTGTCATTTTAAACAGTAGTAAGAGGTAGGATTAACTCATGGAAAATATAAAAAATCTTTTGGATAAAAATGTTGCTTGGGCGGAAAGAATAAAGGAAAAGAATCCAGATTTTTTTACAGAATTATCACGCGGCCAAAAACCGAAATATCTTTGGATCGGTTGTTCAGATAGTCGGGTTTCACCTAACCTGCTGATGGATTTATTACCGGGTGAGGTTTTCGTGCACCGTAATATCGCAAATATTGTCGTGCATTCTGATTTGAATTGCCTTTCAGTTCTGCAGTATGCGGTTGAGGTTCTGGAGGTTGAGCATGTGATTGTTTGTGGTCACTATGGATGTGGAGGGATTAAGGCGGTACTTGATGGCGGCGATCATGGGATGATTGATAATTGGTTAGGGCACATTAAGACTGTACAGCGGTTGAATTCAGAACAATTGAGTCAACTTGATGACAATGAACGTTTCGATAAGATGTGTGAACTGAATGTGCAGGAACAAGTGCGTAACGTGTGTAATACTACGGTCGTTCAAGGGGCTTGGGGTAAACAGGCTAGTCTTTCTGTTCATGGTTTTGTTTTTGGTCTTCATGACGGTGTTTTAAGGGAGCTTTGTACTTATACCGCGCAGGAGATGCCTGAGTAACTATTATTGTTATTTGTGAAGGTTTGAATCATCGACTATGTTGAAAAAATTTAGCGTCCTGTTGCGCTTAATGAATCATGAGAGAATTTTTTTTGCGATTGATGATCACTGCTGATTCTTGATAGAACAGCTGGGTGTGATTAGGTCAATTAAGTTTTTTTTATTTAAGACCATTAGTTCCGGTACACGGAAGTCAGATAGCGCTGCTCAGAAAAAACAAAACAAGTTGATAGCAATGGCGTCGCTGGTAGTCTTGCGGCGCTAACGCAGCTTTTGTTTCAGAGGCCGTATTCTAAAATATGGAATTGAAAGAAGGCCAGAGTTAGACAAGCAACAGGTAAGGGGTGTAGTAAAGGCTCTCATGCATAATGAATACGGGGTTGCGGAAGAGTTGTTTTAACAAATTTATTTTAAATGATATTTACTGGGTAGGTTCGGGCTCGCTATTATTAGGTGACTTGAAATGGTCGGAATATGTGTTGTTAACAGCTCTGAAGAACGGTAGTTTTGATATTCGGTATATCCTCGATTGTGTAAAATATCCAATTGCAATTGGATGTTAACACCTTTGGTCATTGCTAAACTATCGGCATTATATTCAATGTTAACAGCAAAAAATACGGATAATCAAAATCTGACTAAATGTTAGTTTTGGGTTTTTAATGCTGCCATCACTAAGTCAATTTTCAGACCTGATTGTTGAGCAGCCAATAATCTATCTTGAAAATAAATCTAATCCTGTGACAATCTAGAGCTAACATTAATACATCCCAAGGTAATTAAGAATGGTTGCCGATCATTGGGTTGGTTTCTTGACAACTTCGACTTTGAGTTTTTCACCAGATCGTTTTTAGCACATAAGCACCTCTGTTAGAGTTACATTTTGTAACGCTTCGATATGGGTTTAAACCTTAGGAGAGTTCAGTGCGCCTTGATTTACGGCGTGTTTTCTAAGGTATCTAGCAATTCGATAACCCGAGTTACGCCTTGTAACAAGATGCCACCTACACCAAGTGCAAACCAGGCGCCAATGACAAAACCATAATGAATTGGTGCAGCAAAAAACTCTTCTCGAAACCAGAAGGTGTGGCCCCATTCATTAAATCCTACGCTGGGTAAAATCATAAAAGGACCGACGACGGCCAATGTTAATGGCAGCGAAATGCCTTTAGCATAGAGCGGTAATCGAGTCCTGGCATATAGCCATGAACAGCCACCAAGAATGATATACATAGGAAAGTTGAAATAAAACTCAATGATATGGTTGGCGGTAAAAGGGGTGTCGCGTATGGCGACCTGATGCCATGAATTATCTTGTTCTGCAAAATAACTGCCTGCCCAGTAGACGGAAAAAGTATAGATACTAATCCACATGGTTAAGGTGAAATATCTTCGTATTTCTTCCCTTGCTCTAATATTGACTAGGTTCTTATCGCGAGAGAACCATAAATAACCCCATGAAACGATGGCAAAAAGTGAAACAAAGGTGACATTAAAATTGAAAAGTTGCATCCAGTAGTATTCAAACTCAGGCTCAGTAGCATCAAGGCCTGTGGAAAGGCCGTACGCTCCTTGATAGATTCTAAATCCGATGTAGATGGCAGTTAGAATAACAAGAGCAGAAAGGTAGAGGTATAAGTCTTTGATATACCAAGGTAGCCATTTTTTTTGGTTGTTGGTTTCCATGATTTCTTCTGATGGTGTATTCATAGTATGACCTTTTTATTACTGAGAGACCTTTGCACGAAACACATCAAAACAACTGATTATCAATAGGACTCATCCG
>CAZEVO010000041.1:0-12496 GCA_964515235.1 uncultured Methylococcaceae bacterium
ATGGTACAGCCTTCCGGCGAAGGTGCAGTGCGTTGTATGCAACAAGCCATGGCCACTGTGACAGGTCCTGTGGATTATATTAATGCGCATGGCACGAGTACACCGGTAGGCGATACCCGTGAGTTAGAAGCACTGCGTCAGGTTTTTGGTGATAATATGCCAGCCGTCAGTTCGACAAAATCATTAACCGGGCATGCTTTAGGGGGCGCGGGTGTTAATGAGGCGATTTATTCTATGTTGATGATGAAAGAGCAATTCTTGTGTGAGTCAGCAAATATTACCCAGTTAGATCCGAAAGCAGAAGGGGTGCCCATTGTTCGAGAACGCCGGGATAACGTCGCTCTGAAAACCGTGATGTCAAACAGCTTTGGTTTTGGTGGTACAAACTCAACGTTGATTTTTCAGCAACTAAACGATTAAATTCATATTAAGCGGGTGTTTTAGAAATACCCGTTTTTTCTATCTTTTGATTATTCTTTTCGCAGTTTAAGTTATGTCTGCTGTTGATGCTAAATTACGTGTTGAATTAAATAAGGTGCAGAAACGACTTCGTCGTGATATTGGCAGTGCGATTGCTGATTATAACATGATCGTTGATGGTGACCGGGTGATGGTTTGTTTGTCGGGAGGCAAGGATTCTTATGCAATGCTTTCAATTTTGCATAATTTACAGCAAACAGCACCAATTCATTTTGACTTGCTAGCCGTTAATTTAGATCAGAAACAACCGGGTTTTCCTGAGCATGTTTTACCAGAATACTTAAAAAACTTAGGGGTTCCTTTTGATATTATTGAGCGCGATACTTATAGCGTTGTTAAGGAAATAATCCCTGAGGGTAAGACCACCTGTGGTTTGTGTTCGAGACTACGTCGAGGGACGTTATATGGTTATGCTCAAGAGCACGGGATTACCAAAATTGCTTTAGGTCACCATCGTGACGACATTATAGAAACCTTTTTTCTTAATTTATTTTATGGTGGTAAGTTAAAAGCAATGCCACCTAAATTATTAAGTGATGATAAGAAAAATATGGTGATTCGCCCAATGGCTTATTGTCGGGAGAAAGATATTGCCCGGTTTGCAAGCATGAAAGACTTCCCAATTATCCCTTGTAATTTATGCGGGTCACAAGAAAACCTTCAGCGCCAAGCAATGAAGGTTATGCTGCAAACGTGGGACCGGCAGTTCCCAGGGCGTCTTGAAAGTATCTTTACCGGGTTAAAAAATATTGCCCCCTCGCAATTGGCAGATACTGAGTTGTTTGATTTCGTCAATTTAGAATATCAAGTCGAGTCAAGCTTAAAAGAAGGAGAGCAAATTGAGCAGGCCGGGTTAGAGATTCTTTTGCAGTAAGTCCATTGAGTAAGGAAATAATTCCTGAAGATTGGAAGGAATAGACTGTTTCAATGAAGTCGATAATTGATCTATTTTCAGTCTGGGAATTGTTCGTTATTTCATGTATAATCTCATTTCTTTAGGAGAGGTGGCTGAGTGGTCGAAAGCGGCGGTCTTGAAAACCGTTGAGGGTTTGTAGCCCTCCCAGGGTTCGAATCCCTGCCTCTCCGCCATTATTATGACTTCTCCGTTGGTTATCTCTTATCCTTATCTTGTTGGCTTCAGTCGTTATCGAACAATTTCCGGGAGACTTATCTCATTATTTTTGACCGATTCCTGCGCAAATAAATATCTCAATGTGTCGCCTGTCTTAGGCCTAGGTGTAGTGATTAAATTATCTGGTTTGCTTTATACAGCCATCACAAAAGTGACCAGTAAAATAGGCATGGGATAATTGACTGCTTAAGGTTCTTACCTAATTTATGTTTTTTGATCGTGGTTTACTGAGCCGTAAACTACCGCAGTCAGCTATTAATTTACAACTAGGAAAATACACTGTTTAAAAACTCAGGGATCGAGCATGGTGCGGTGTGTGATATGGCGTATTGTTGGATGTTTTCAGAAAAAAGCGGTTTAAACCGTTTCAGATTTACTCTTGCGTGATAGTATTAATAAGGTATTTTTTAGTCAAGGAGCGCTTTTGTTAACGGTCTTAATTGTTGATGATCAAGAACTGATTCGTTTAGGAGTGAGGTCTTTGTTAGACGCGAATTCCAGTTTAAAATTAACCTGCCATCTAGCTTGTTCTGGTGAAGAGGCGTTGGTTCAGTGTAAAGCTATATCGCCGGACATCATTTTTTTAGATATTAATATGCCAGGAATCGGCGGCATTGAAACCACTAGAAAAATATTACAACTTCATCCCGAAGCAAAGATCATTATTCTATCTGTTTTGGATGATGGTCCGATACCTGAGCAAGTGGTTCAAATGGGTGTTTCAGGGTTTATTTGTAAAGATACGAGTGTTGAGCAGTTAGTGATAGCGATTCAGACAGTATTGGCGGGCGATTTTTATTTAAGCGATCAAGTTGCTAAAAATTTAGCGTTAAAAAAATTAGGTGTTCTATCCCAGAGTCCTTTTTCTACCCTTTCAAATCGCGAAGCCGGTGTTTTGCATTTGACTTTACAAGGTCATCCGATTAAAAAAATTTCTGAGTTATTAAATATCACAGAAAAAACGGTAACGACTTATCGTTACCGGTTATTTAAAAAGCTGAGTGTTAACAATGATATTGAACTAATGCACCTTGCGATTAAATATAATTATACTGACTGGAAGGTATTGCCCTGATTTATACTGGGTTTTTAGGGTCATTTTACTAAATGGCGTGCAACCTGGAAGGCCTCTCTAAAGTCAAGATAAACGGGCTTTTCTGTAGTTAGTAGTTGTCGTAGTAAATATTGTTGAGTTTTATATTTTATATCGCCAATGGCTAAGGGGCCGACGCTTACAGCGGGCGAATTATCATAGAATCGTCGGCCAAAATCTTTTAACTTAATGCCTTCAATACCGGCGGGAGGTACTGCGTTGACATCACCGGCGACTTTAAGTTTTGTGGCTGTTGTGAGCAATGCTTGGTTAATAACCTGCACACCGGCTTTAGCCGCACAGAGGACAATATCAGCCTTTTCAATCAGGGCGGATTTTTCATTATGGTTACCGGCCACAGCGCCTTCAAGTTGACAGTTAAATAATCGGTTGTATTCTTGAGCGGTATCTTGAGCCGTATGGATATTAAGGTGGTCTACGAGTGTGGTTTTAGCGCCGGTGAGTGAGGCTATTACACCGCTGGCAATACCGACAGGGCCAGTGCCACCAAAAACAACGACATTACAATCACTGAAAGATCTCGTTGTTGTGTCAGTCAGAGCTTTTTCAACACAAGCAACCAATGCTGCAGCGGTCGTAAACGCACCGCTTGGGTCAGCAAGTACAGAGACTTCAAAAGGAGGGACCATAGCCTGTTTGCTGGCGGTTAGCATATCGTAGGCTAACCCCATATCGCGACCACCAATAAAAATAGCGGTTTGTTTTACGCCTTTGGGTCCTCTTGAAAAAATAGCATCTTGAACCAATCGTTGTGTATGTTCAAAATTGACATTGTTATAGGGCATGATGATATCAAAGCCGGCATCTGCAGCCATATTGACATCAAAAGGGCTGTTATGGGGCATAGGATCAAACATATGAAGAATTTTTTTCTTCGCCATTGTTGGTCAGGTCCTTAAGTTATGGTTGAACGGTAAAGCGCCACCTGTCATCAAATGCTGGAAGCAACTCATGGCAGGCGGCAGTTAAAGGTTTTCTATTTGCGGCGGTATATCTAACGCCGGCGGGTGGTGGTCTTAGCCAGCCGACTGAATGTATTCTCTGGCGACGTCAAAAGCGTGTTCAAAATGCAGAAATTGCGGGCCGTCACTGGTGTTCTCGATCATTTGTTTAAGTAGCTGGTTTTGGGCTTTGTACTTAACGTTACCAATCGCTAATGCGCCAACGCCTACAGCACCGCTGGTTGATCCTTCAATCGGAGTACCATTGTGAAACGCATCGAGTCCGGCAATGCCTGATGGCGGTACAGCATTGACATCAGCAGCGACTTTTAATGCCGGAGCGGAGGCCACCAGTTCAGCGCTTAAGACTTCAATGCCTGCCGCTGCAGTTGCATAAACAACATCGGTGTTTTTAATCATCTCAGCTTTATCTGCATCGGCTGCACCTTGAATAGTAATTTGGCCATCGCCAAATTCAGTGGTGCACATTTCGGCAATGTGTTGTGCTTTCGCTAGTTGGCGGCCCACAATAGTGACATTAGCGCCGGCTTTAGCAGAGATAACGGCAGCAGCTTGACCGACAGGCCCTGTGCCGCCTAAAGCCAGAATGTTTTTGCCTTCTAAGGTGGTATTGAATTTCTCTTTAAGTTCCCGTTCGACACAGGCGACCATACCAGCTGCTGTGGTAAATGCACCGCTAGGGTCGGCGAAAACAGAAACTTCAAAAGGAGGAACCATGGCGTGTTTAGCTGATTTAAGCATATCCATCGCTTGTTTAGTATCACGACCGCCGATGAAAATACCGGTTTTTTTCATACTTTTCTGGCTGCGGGAGAAAATAGCATCCTGTACTAGGCCGCGAATTTCACTGGGTTCAACGTTGATGTAGGGAATAGCTGAAATCCAGCCAGCATCTAATGCCATATTGACGTCAAAGGGGCTTAGGTTTTTCGCAGTCGTAAGCATATGCAGGATAAATGGTTTTTCCATAGGTCTCTCTCAAAGGGGGGTAAAAATCAGTAATTATAAAACAAAAAATTGCTAAATAAAACGTAACGACTAGACTATTTTTCGTTAATATACGGCAGTAATTCAAATAAAAATTTCACGTATCATTCCAGGGGTGTGCAGTGTTCGGGTTGAAAGGTATGATGGGCTTAATAATTAACTTAAGTATGTTTGATTTATGTCTAAAAAGCACCACCCCTTAGCGCCGCATGTAACAATTTACAAGTGGCCTTTGACCGCGATACTCTCGATTAGTCATCGTCTTACCGGGGTTTTTTTAATTGCCGGATTGTTTGTTTTCTTTATTATTCTCGTCGGGTTAGCCGGTGGCGAAGCAGTATTTTTGTTAGTCCAGTATTTTTTAAACCAAGGGTTGGCACAAATCGTGTTGGTTGGTTTTGTCTTTGCTCTGTCTTTTCATTTGGTCCATGGGGTGCGGCATTTGTTATGGGATTTGGGCTTGGGTTTTGAATCTTCGAAATTAGGCGTTTATGCGTTGGGTGAGTTGTTGGCTGTATTGCTGCTTACGAGCGTTGTACTGGCATTGGTTTAACTGAGATGAAGCAGAACATTAAAGCATTCCTGCATCAGTTAAGCGCTAAGCTCATGATGTCACCGGTTAAAAAGCTGTGGATTTTGCAGCGAGTGACAGCGGTTCTTTTGGTGCCTGTCGTGATTTGGTTAGGGTCTTTCTTTCATTATGGTCTGACTGCTTCGTATAGCGAGTTTAGCGAATGGTTGTTAGAGCCTTTGAATTTGGTTTGTCTTTTTGTTTTTTTAGGCGTTGTGGTCGTTCATAGTTATTTAGGTTTGAGGGTGATTGTAGAAGATTATCTTTCAGAGCAGAAGCTTCAGAGGATTGTAATGCATGTATCATTTTTGGGATTTTGTCTGTTAATTGCAGGTGTTATATTGACCGTAATCATTTTGTTTTTCAGGGTGTAAAGTTTGAGTAAGCCGGCGTATGAAGTTATTGAACATCGTTACGATGTTATTGTAGTCGGTGCCGGTGGTGCCGGCCTTCGGGCTGCTTTTGGTATGGCAGAAAAAGGGCTTAAAACTGCATGTATCAGTAAGGTCTTTCCCACTCGAAGTCATACCGTCGCGGCACAAGGTGGAGTGAGTGCCGCTTTGGGTAATATGGGGGAAGATAGCTGGCGTTATCATATGTACGATACCGTCAAAGGCTCTGATTGGTTAGGCGATCAAGATGCGATTGAATATATGTGTAAAGAAGCCATTCCAGCCATTATCGAATTAGAACGCTATGGGGTTCCTTTTTCCAGAACGCCAGAGGGTAAGATTTATCAGCGTGCTTTTGGCGGGATGACCACTCATTTCGGCAAGAATCAAGCGAAGCGAACCTGTGCGGCTGCCGATGCTACGGGGCATGCTATTTTACATACGTTGTATCAACAGGCGTTAAAGCACCAGACTGAATTCTTTATTGAATATATAGTCTTGGATTTAATTATGGAGCAGGATGAATGCCGAGGAGTGTTAGCTTGGTGTTTAGAAGATGGGTCTGTTCATTTATTTAACGCACAAATGACCGTGTTGGCGACTGGCGGATATGGGCGTGGTTTCTTTTCTTGTACGTCTGCTCATACGGTGACTGGCGATGGTAATGCGATGGTGCTTAGAGCTGGGCTTCCTTTGCAAGATATGGAATTTGTTCAGTTTCATCCCACAGGAGTTTATGGGGAGGGGTGTTTGATTTCTGAGGGTGCGCGGGGAGAAGGCGGCTATCTAACGAATTCAGAAGGCGAACGTTTTATGGCGCGTTATGCACCATCAGCTGGTGATCTGGCATCAAGAGATGTAGTGAGTCGTGCGATTACGTTAGAAATTAATGCAGGACGAGGCGTTGGTCCTGATAAAGACCATGTGTTATTGCATCTTGAACACTTAGATGATTCAGTGTTTGCTGAACGGCTTCCGGGCATTACTGAGACCGCACGTGTTTTTGCCGGAGTTGATGCAAGAAAAGAGTCAATTCCAGTGATCCCGACAGTTCATTATAGTATGGGGGGTATTCCAACTAATCGTTTTGGGGAGGTGGTGACGGTCGTCGGCGATAACCCCGATACGGTTGTGTCGGGGTTGATGGCGATTGGCGAAGCGGCCTGTGTTTCCGTGCATGGGGCCAATCGTTTAGGTTCTAATTCGTTACTGGATTTAATTGTATTTGGGCGAGCAGCTGCGAGTCGCTGCGCTGAGATTATTGTGCCCGGAAAAGCTATAAAACCACTACCACAGGGGGCTTGTGATGCTGCGTTGGCCCGTTTTGACCGGATTCGTTATGCCAAAGGAGAATTGTTGCCAAATGAGATTCGTTTGGCGATGCAAAAAGAAATGCAAAAAAGTGCAGCGGTGTTTAGAACTGAAAAGTTGTTGCGCCTAGGCGTTAATAATATGAAAGAAATCGTCAGTTCTTTTGATCGTGTTCGCGTGACGGATGAGTCGTTAATCTGGAATACCGATTTAGTAGAAACTTTAGAGCTAGATAATTTATTGGCGCAAATGCGCGTGACGGTTGAAGCCGCATACAATCGGACAGAAAGCCGAGGTAGTCATGCGCGGGAAGATTACCCAGAACGCAATGATGAAGAGTGGCTTAAGCACAGTGTGGTGTGGTTGCAGGATGGGCAAATTAAAATAGCGTACCGGCCAGTGCATTTATATACGTTAACTGATGACGTTGAGGTCATTGAGCCGGCAAAACGAGTGTATTAGTATGGTTGAATTTACCTTACCAAAAAACTCAAAAATAACAAAAGGCGTCACTCTAAAAGCGCCTAGAAGTGGTTTAAATCGTCAGGTCATCCACATTTACCGTTTTGAGCCTCAAGAAACTCAAAATCCACGGATAGATCGTTATGAAATTGATTTAGATCAGTGTGGTGCTAAAGTCTTAGATGCCCTTATTTTGGTTAAAAATGAACTGGACCCGACAGTGACCTTTAGGCGCTCATGCCGAGAAGGTGTATGCGGTTCTTGTGCTATGAATATAAACGGTAAAAACACCTTGGCTTGTTTGGCGCCAATAGCTGATTACCGTGACGATATAACAATTTATCCTTTGCCGCATTTAAAGGTGATTAAAGATCTGGTGGTGGACATGACCGCGATTTATCAGCAATACGCATCGATTAAGCCATGGCTGCAGCAAAATAATTCTGCCGTTGTGAGTAAGACGAGTAGTTTTGCGGGCACAGGGCGAGAGCAATTGCAATCCATTGAGGAGCGTAAACAACTCGATGGTGTCTATGAGTGTGTGATGTGTGCCTGTTGCTCCACCAGTTGTCCCAGTTACTGGTGGAATGGTGATCGTTATTTAGGTCCTGCGGTTTTGTTACAGGCTTATCGGTGGTTGGTCGATAGTCGAGATGATCAGAAAGACCAGCGATTAGATGATTTGGATGATACATTTAAACTCTATCGTTGCCATACCATCATGAACTGTACTGAAACCTGTCCTAAGGGCTTGAATCCAGCTAAAGCGATTGCTGAAATTAAAAAAATGATTGCGAAACGTTAGTGAAAAAAGATATTGGTAAATTGTATTGGCGTTGTCGCCGAGGATCATTGGAGTTAGACCGGTTATTGATGACTTATTTAGAACAAGGTTACCCTAACGCTTCTGATCAAGAGCGTTCAGCATTTGAGGCGTTATTGGTTTTGGAGGACCTCGTGTTATCCGGTTATTTATCCGGAACTGATTCGCCCTCATGTTCAATTCAACATCGGGTTATAAGGAAAATAGCCGAATTTAAAAAAGACTAAAAAAACGCTGAGTAGATGGTTTGTTTATAAAAGTGATGGCTACTTTCCCGTTCAATCATTTTTTACGCTAGTTTTTATCGCCTGATAAAGGGTGTATCATGAACGCCTTTTGAACAATTAGGAAATACGCTATGCATAATGTGACGTTAATCAAAGGTGATGGGATCGGCCCATCCATTATGGAAGAGGCCGTGAAAGTTATTGATGCCACGGGCGTTCAGATTAACTGGGAACAAGCTGAGGCCGGTATGGGAGCGTATGAAAAATACGGCACTCCGATCCCGGATGAGACAGTCGCCTCATTTACACGTAATCGCGTTGCTTTTAAAGGTCCTTTAACCACGCTTTCAGGCGGTGGTTTCAGGAGTATTAATGTAGTGCTTAGGCAGAAATTTAATCTTTATGCTAACGTGCGTCCAGCTAGAATTTGGCCTGGGGTTAATACCCGCTATAACGATGTAGACATAGTCGTTGTTAGAGAAAACACTCAAGGATTGTACTGTGGTCTTGAACATTATTTAACACCAGAACAAGACATTGCTGAGAGCCTCACGGTGGTGACACGGGAAGCATCAGAGAGAATAATTCATTATGCTTTTCAGTATGCAGTCGATAATAACCGTAAAAAAGTAACGGTGTGCCATAAGGCTAATATTTTAAAATTCACCCAAGGTTTATTTTTAGATGTGGCTCGTGAAATTGCACCGAGTTACCCTGCAATTGAGTTCGATGAAAAAATTATCGATGCTGCTTGTATGCACATGGTGATGAATCCAGCGCAATTTGATGTTGTTGTAACGACGAACATGTTCGGCGATATTTTGTCGGATTTAACGGCCGGTTTAGTCGGAGGGCTGGGTTTAATTCCAGGGGCAAATATTGGTGCCGATGCGGCCTTGTTTGAGGCGGTTCATGGGAGTGCGCCAGACATTACCGGTAAAAACCTCGCTAATCCAACTGCAGTCATTATGGTCGGTGCGATGATGCTTAAGCATTTAGGTGAAGATGCTGCCGGTGAGCGCGTGGAGAAGGCAGTGAAAGAAGTTATTTTTGATGGCAAATTTGTAACGCCAGATTTGAATCCAAATTCCAAAGCCGGAACAGTTGAGATGGGTCAAGCGATTCGAGACGCGATGACCTAGACCATTCCTTCAGCCGTTTTTAGCTCTACAGATCACAGTGTTTCAGTTCGGCAAGGTCTTGTTTTTAATGCCTTGCCGGTCTTAAGGTGTTGTTTTTTTCTAGTCTTGTTTGTAATAGCTTTCCCCCGGTGTGTCTTTAAAAAAAAGTGCTACTCTGCTATAATAAGCCGATAGTTATATCAACTTAATAGCTTGGCAGAGCCGGCCTTTTTTAGCTTGATACCTGCCTATTAAGGTGTTTAATGCGCCTGTCTTTATAAATTCCCAATGAGAGTTGTAAATGTTAGATGAATATCGCCAACATGTAGAAGAACGTTTGAAGCAAGGGATTGTTCCTCAACCTTTATCGGCTGAACAAGTCGCTGGATTAGTAAAATTGATTGAAAATCCACCTACTGATGAGGCGGTTTTTTTACTCGATTTATTAGAAAATCGGGTGCCGGCCGGTGTAGATGAAGCCGCTTATGTGAAAGCTGGTTTTTTAGCAGCAATCGCAAAAGGCGAATCTCAATCACCCATCTTAAGTGCAGAACGAGCGGTTGAATTATTAGGAACAATGCTGGGTGGTTATAATATAGCGCCTTTGATTGCCTTATTGGATAATGAAGTTTTAGCACCATTAGCAGTCCAAGCGCTGCGTCATACCTTATTGGTTTTCGATGCTTTTTACGATGTTAAAGAAAAAGCAGATCATGGTAATGTCTATGCCCAGCAGGTGATCCAGTCGTGGGCGAATGCGGAATGGTTTACTGAAAAGCCAGAAGTCCCAGCATTAAAAACGGTGACGGTGTTTAAGGTTACGGGTGAAACTAATACCGATGATTTGTCGCCGGCACCGGATGCCTGGTCGCGGCCGGATATTCCTTTACATGCTCAAGCGATGTTAAAAAACCCCAGAGAAGGTATTACTAATGCGTTAACTCAGCTTCGTGATTTAAAAGATCAAGGGTTTCCACTGGCCTATGTGGGTGATGTGGTTGGGACTGGGTCGTCACGAAAATCTGCAACGAATTCGGTATTGTGGCACATGGGCGATGATATTCCTTATGTGCCTAATAAGCGTGGCGGCGGTGTTTGTATCGGTGGGAAAATTGCACCGATCTTTTTTAATACCATGGAAGACTCAGGTGCATTGCCGATTGAATGTGATGTTGAAGACCTTGCGATGGGGGATATTATAGATATTTACCCTTATGAAGGTGTGATTAAGCGTCACGCGAGCGATGAAGTCGTCAGTACTTTTAGCTTTAAAACCAATGTCTTGTTAGATGAAGTCAGAGCGGGTGGGCGTATTCCGTTGATTATCGGTCGCGGTCTGACGGCTAGAGCCCGAGAGGCTTTAGGCTTGCCTGCTTCTGAGGTTTTTAAAACACCTGTTGATGCGGCTTTTTCACGTAGCGGGTATTCTTTGGCGCAAAAAATGGTTGGTAAAGCTTGTGGTGTGGAAGGCGTGCGCCCAGGAACGTATTGTGAGCCTAAAATGACAACGGTGGGTTCTCAAGATACCACCGGGCCTATGACCCGCGATGAATTGAAAGATTTAGCGTGTTTAGGATTTTCGGCTGACTTGGTGATGCAATCTTTCTGTCATACGGCAGCTTACCCGAAACCGATTGATATTCAAACGCAACATACCTTGCCTGACTTTATTATGAACCGTGGCGGGGTCTCACTGCGCCCGGGCGATGGGGTGATTCATTCGTGGATGAACAGAATGTTATTGCCTGATACCGTTGGTACGGGAGGTGATTCCCATACCCGTTTTCCTTTAGGAATTTCATTTCCGGCAGGTTCAGGGTTAGTCGCCTTTGCGGCGGCGACTGGCGTCATGCCGCTAGATATGCCAGAGTCCGTATTAGTGCGTTTTAAAGGCGAAATGCAGCCCGGAATTACGTTGCGCGATTTAGTCAATGCGATTCCTTACGCAGCAATCCAAAGAGGGTTGCTGACGGTTGAGAAAAAAGGCAAAAAGAATGTCTTCTCAGGACGTATTTTAGAAATTGAAGGCTTACCTGATTTAAAGGTAGAGCAGGCATTTGAGTTGTCAGATGCTTCTGCCGAGCGTTCAGCTGGGGGTTGTTCTATCCGGTTAAATGAGGCGCCAATTCGTGAATATATTAATTCTAATATTACCTTGTTGAATTGGATGATTGCTGAAGGTTATGGTGATAACCGGACCTTATCGCGTCGCATTGACGAGATGAAAGCATGGCTGGAAAATCCCGTTTTATTGGAGCCTGATGCCGATGCGGATTATTTCGAAGTGATTGAGATAGACCTGAATGACATTACCGAGCCGTTATTGGCTTGCCCGAATGACCCCGATGATGTGAAGTCGTTATCGGAATTAGCCGGTACTACGATTGATGAAGTCTTTTTAGGCTCTTGTATGACTAATATTGGTCACTTTCGTGCGGCAGGTAAGCTATTAGATCAACACAGTGGAGAATTACCCACGCGGTTATGGGTCGCGCCACCGACGAAAATGGACCAGACGCAGTTAACCGAAGAAGGCTATTACAGTACCTTTGGCAAGGCCGGAGCCCGTATGGAAATGCCGGGGTGTTCTTTATGCATGGGTAATCAGGCGCGGGTGGCTGAAAATTCCACTGTGGTATCTACTTCGACCCGTAATTTTCCAAATCGTTTGGGAACGGGTGCTAATGTATATTTAGCATCGGCCGAATTGGCTTCAGTGTGTTCTATTTTGGGTCGTATCCCTACGTTTTCAGAATATATGGCATACGCGGAAGGTTTGGCGGTTTCTTCTGAAGATACCTATCGCTATTTGAATTTTGATCAAATCGAGCGATATCAGCAAAAGGGCGTTGAATAAAGGCTTATGGACTAAAAAAAGTTTTTATCTGTTGACGGGTAAAGCAACATTTACTGT
>CAZEVO010000042.1:0-1902 GCA_964515235.1 uncultured Methylococcaceae bacterium
CTGAAAACATATCAAAAATAAGCGATATTAATTCAATCCCTTTGTCTTAAAATGCGACGTAAAGAAAGGTAACGCTCTTTAACTATTTTTAAATCTAACCACAACTCATTTTCGGAAAAGATTATAAATTCGACCGGAAAACCAACTCACTACCTTTAACACTCAAATGATAGCTTTATCTTGAGTATTGGCTCGGGTTCCAACTCCTTTTTTCAGAAGACCTTGTGATGTTTATCAACTAAATATCTTCTCCAGATTGACGAAAGCAATGGTTTATCATTGCTAGCCATTGGTAATGACTTGAAACATAAGTGGCATCCTTTCATCCTACGTTCAGGTTTTGAATTGATCCAACAGGACCGACATCACTCACGGTATGAATAATTGCCGCTTCTGATTTCAAATATCGGAGCTTACTAGAATGATATTGCCCCAAATTAAACTCTACCTGCCGACGTTATTATTGAGTCAATATCACCCGAGTCCTTTGGTTTTTTTCATAACAAGAACAAATCACCTATTAATCTATTTATAGGTCTGTGAATTACCAACAGCGATTAACCGTGACCAGCATCGTAGTCACTCTTACAACCAATATAATCGAGAAATTTATGATCGAGCTTTAATCTCTCACTAATAACTTAGCTTAATACCAATGAACGCCTCTCTTGGTGCACCGGGTGAAACAAACCTTCGGTTATCATAATTATCACCTAAAACCTCTTCCGCATCAGCTAAAGCGCCAAAGGTCTTATATTCACGACCAAAAATATTGTTTACCTTACCAAAGAGAGAAATATTATCTGTGATTTGATATTTGGATCTAAAATTAAATATCCAATAACCACCTAAACGATCCATAATATTAGCCTCATCGCCGCGATAGCGCTGATCGCCACTATATTGAGCGTTGATATCTAAATCCCAGTCACTTAATAATGTCACACCTAGATTAGCTTTTAACATATGCTCAGGCATTCCCGTCATACGATCGCCCCGCTCTACAGTAACCTTCCCTAACGCCTCACCCTCTACTCTTGGATCATGAATATCATAACCATCTAAATATTGCGCTCTGAGATAGGTGTAATTTGCTGAAAAACGCCAATCATCTATTGAGCTAAATAAACTCTGGTACTGGATACGAGACCCAGCCTCAACCCCATAACGACGGCTCTGACCAATATTTTTAAAATATCCTTCTGTGGTACTGTCACCCTCCACAATAAATTGAATATCATCATGATTTATAGCATGAAAATAACCTAAATTAAAATCTACAGCCCCTTGATTATTTTCAAAATCAAAGGCACCGCGAACTCCACCTTCCCAGGTTTTGGTTACCACTTGATCTAAAGGTGGGTCAGCAACAAAACCATTCGGCAATTTACAAGGGTCTTCTGGATCAGCGCAAGTCAATTCACTAGGTGTAGGAACTCTCGAAGACTCAGAATAACTGCCATACAAAGTTGCATTTGGGTGGGCATTAAAAGTAAAACCTACGGTCGGATTAAAACGCTCAAAATTATGCGTTCCCGATAATTTATCCACACCATATGAAGGACCAAGTTGGTTATTCATGTCAATACGCGTATGGTTGTAACGTCCGCCTGCTGACAGCGTTACGCCATAAGGCAGGGTCAAATAATCACTTAAAAAAGCACTGTATGTTTCAGTATTAGTATTTAATCGAACCCGCTGCCCTTTCACATACGTACCATTACCATTAACACCTCGACTCCCTGTTAGTGTTGCCAACTGCGTATCTTGGCTAAAATTAATATTCGCATAATCGTAACTCGAACCTACGGTCAATAAATTGTCTATATCTTCTGCGAATGCATGTTTAAAAGCCGCTTGAACAGCACCACCGCGACTTCTTTGCATCGTTTGTGATGTATT
>CAZEVO010000042.1:2002-5058 GCA_964515235.1 uncultured Methylococcaceae bacterium
CCATTAAAGGTCTTATTACGATTCTGACGAAAATAAGCATTACCACTAAGTTCTATGGCTTCCGTTAAATCAAATTTACCTGACAACTCACTAAAGAATAACCGATTAATCGTTTGATCAGGATGGGTATAAATGGCCTTATTAGATTCATTAAATAACTGGATGGGAATAAGACCATTACCGATCATCTTATTGTCTGATGCACTTAACGTTAAATCTAACTCACCCTGATCACCCCGCCAACTCAATGTTCCTAGCCCTTGCTTGGCTGATGTTCTTGAATGGTCTCGCCAACCTGAGTCACCAAAATTTTTAATATCGAAAAAATAACCAAATGTCCCATTATTTGCACCAGAACTTAATTCTTCCGAATGACGATCCCAACTTCCACCATAGACCTCTAGCTCATGTTTAGGCGCTGAAAAACCCGTTTTAGTTTTAACCGCAATCGCACCCCCTAAAGTATTTTGACCATAAATCGGGTTAGAACCCGACATCAACGCCATCGAGTCAATCGCATTGCTAGGAATTAAATCCCAATTAACCGTATCACCAAAAGGTTCATTAAAACGAACACCGTTTAAATAAACCGATAACCCTTGTGGCAATCCTAATAAGGGTGAAGCGGAAAATCCACGATAGTACACATCGGGTTGTAAGGGGTTATTTTGCGTTTCATTAACAAATACACTTCCCATATGCTGATTCATATAATCAGACAATGACAGACTTTGCGCAGCCTCTAATTCTTTCGCAGTAACTGACTGAATATGAGCAGGCACTTTATTCACATCAACACCATGAGACATGACTGGCGACGCCGTAACATTGAATGTTGCTAAAGTTTCAATGTTTTCTGAGGCAAGAGAGTGACAACAAATTAAAAATAAGCCAGTGGCTAAAATAGTTTTCATACATTATCCTGTTCGGATTTACAAAATCATGCGCAAAATAACATCTTTCTGTAAAGATCTGTAACTTCGACTGCAAAAAAGGAAATTCTCCCGATGAGCTTACGCAATCAAATTAGCATCAGAATCTTATTAATATCACTGTGCATTACCTTTTTAGCAGGCACCATCAGTGTGTGGCAAGCGCGTCACTCGATAAAAAACGAAGTAGATTCTTCTATCAACCTTGCTTTAGAACTTATTAAAACCAGTTCCTCCACTCAAAAATCTAAACAAGTGGACTGGATTTCCCAGTTAAGTCGTCTAGAACAAACTAGACACTTAAAAATTAAACTTAAAGGTTCTTCAGGTAAAACAGTACCTTTTCCTCGTCACCCCATTAACCATTCGACCATTAAAAAACCACCTCCTGACTGGTTTATTAATCTGGTACTACAAGAATACCCTGAAGTTGAATACCCGATTGACAAGGCTCACAACAGTAAATTTATTTTAATCATTCAAGCCAACCCCATGGATGAAGTAGCCGAAGTCTGGCAAGAAAGTATTATCTTCTTTACGGCAATCATCACACTGGTTTTATTAACACTCTTCTCAGCACAGCTCGTCTTTAATAAATCAATTACTTCAATCCACTTAATTATTGAACACCTTAAATCAATTGAAACCGGTAACTATCATAAAAAGTTACCGACCTTTTCAACCCAAGAATATGAAACCATTGCAAAAGCGATTAATCATATGACCGAAGCATTAAATAAAGCTGAACAACAAAACCAGGCCTTAACCCAGCAAACGTTAGATATACAGGAAATAGAAAGAAAACGTTTATCTCAAGAATTACATGATGAATTAGGTCAGTCATTGACCGCTATTAAAACCATGGCAATTACGGCCACCCATAAAAAATCAGATATTAAAAAAATAACCACATCTATTGTTGATATTTGTGACCACTTGACAACTGTTGTTCGTTCCATGATGAAACAATTGCATCCTACCTTATTAGCAGAGCTAGGTTTAAAAGCCACATTAGAAGATTTACTAGATCAATGGAAAAGCAGGAGTCCATCAACTGTTTTCACTTTATACTATGATTATAATGCTGATAAAGTCGATCCAAATATAGTGATTCAAATTTTTCGAGTCATACAAGAAAGCCTGACAAATATTATTCGTCATGCTGCAGCGACTCAAGTTGAAATTAGTCTTAAAATTAAAAAAGATCCTAACAGGCTACTATTGGTGATTACTGATAATGGACGTGGTTGCAATCTTGATAAGCACACGACCGGACTTGGATTACCCGGCATCAAAGAAAGAATAAAACTATTGGATGGTCAGTTAAACATCGTGTCTGAAATTAATAACGGTCTGCAACTTAGAGTTCAAATTCCATTATTATGAACAACCGCATAAAAGTTTTACTCGTCGATGATCATGCCGTTGTTAGAGCTGGCTTTAAATTATTACTTGCAACCACGCCTAATATTGAAGTTATAGCTGAAGCTAACTGCGGCGAAGAAGCTATTAACCTCTATCTATCCTGTCACCCTGATGTGGTTGTATTAGATTTATCCATGCCCGGCATAGGCGGCCTAGAAACCATCAGCAGACTTATACAACGGGATCATAATATCTCTATACTGGTTTTTAGTTTCTATGATGAACCGGTCTATTTTAATCGAGCCTTAAATATGGGTGCTAAAGGTTATATTACTAAAAGCAGCGCTCCTAAAATTTTATCAGAAGCCATTATCAGTATTCATAAAGGTCAAAATTATGTTGAACAGGGACTTATTAAGGACCCCTATGATAAATTTTCAGGTGATGATTTTCGTAATCTTATCCAAGATTTTTCAACACGTGAATTTGATATTTTCCGATTATCCGCACAGGGGTTTTCGGCACACAAAATAGCCGATGAGTTATGCTTAAGCTATAAAACCGTGGCAAATTACATTACTAATATCAAGAAAAAACTAAACGTATCTAATGTGACGGAGCTTGCCAAAATTGCCGCATTACTCGGCGTTATAAAACTTTAAAGATCAACTATAGTTCCAGTCAATAAGAGCAAAGCCACAGCTAACAACAGGAGTAACATAACAACCCTCACAACAAAAGCTTTGCTTCTCCTGTCAG
>CAZEVO010000042.1:5158-8488 GCA_964515235.1 uncultured Methylococcaceae bacterium
AACCAATTATTATAAATTGTCTATTTTGGATGACGTAAATAACTAAAGCTACTTACAAAGCCCAATAATTTCAGCAAAAATCACTTAAAAAAGAGCTCCTTTAATGTATTGAAAATTATAGCATTGTGATTAAGACTCTGACGTCACTTAACTTATGTTGCCAACCCACTTTGATTAAACGGTGTAGCATTCTTATTTTTAACACCTAAGTCCCCTATTTTTTTTCCCGTCATTAATTTATCAATTTGATGTTTATTAATGGTTTCAAAGTACATTAAAGCATCTGCCATATTATGTAAGATGTGAATATTTTCTTTAAGAATAGCGCGTGCTCTTTCATAGTTTGAATCGACGAGATGACGGATCTCCTCATCAATTAATTGGGCTGTTTTCTCAGAACATTTATTGTCTGAAGCCATCATCATTTGTTGCGAATCCTGTTCGTATTTCAATGGCCCTAAGCTATCAGTTAAGCCCCATTTTGTTACCATGTTTCTAGCGAGTTCTGTTGCTCTTTCTATATCATTAGATGCTCCCGTGGTCACTTTGTTTTTTCCGTAGATCATTTCCTCAGCAATACGGCCACCAAATAAGCTAGAAATTTGACTTTCAAGTTTTTCTCGACTGGCACTATACTGATCTCGTTCAGGTAAAAACATTGTAATTCCCAATGCCCCTCCTCTAGGCATAATACTAACTTTGTAAACAGGGTCATGGTCGGGCACGACTCTTCCAACAATAGCATGACCAGCCTCATGATATGCAGTCATTAATTTATCTTCCTCACGCATAATCATTGACCGCTTTTCAGCACCCATGATCATCTTATCTCTTGATTTATCAAGGTGTTCCATCGTTACCTGAGACTGATTATCCCGTGCGGCAAATAAAGCACCTTCATTAGCTAAGTTTGCCAATTCAGCACCCGAAAACCCCGGGGTTCCTCTCGCTAAATCACTAACATTGACATCATCAGAACAGGGGATATTTCTTAAGTGTACTGTTAAAATTTGTTCACGCCCTTTAATATCAGGTAGTCCGACATTCACTTCTCTGTCAAATCTTCCTGGCCGAAGCAACGCTTTATCTAATACATCTGAACGATTTGTTGCCGCAATAACAATAACGCTTTCATTGCCTGAAAAACCATCCATTTCAACTAATAATTGATTTAATGTTTGTTCTCTTTCATCATTTCCCCCACCAGGCCCTGGGCCTCCTCGTTTTCTCCCTACGGCATCAATTTCATCAATAAATATGATGCAAGGAGCTTTCTTTTTAGCTTCTTCGAACATATCACGAACTCTTGAGGCGCCAACACCAACAAACATCTCAACAAAATCAGACCCCGAAGTCGAAAAAAACGGAACATCTGCTTCGCCGGCAATTGCTCGAGCAAGTAGTGTTTTTCCCGTTCCGGGCGGTCCCACCATTAAAACTCCTCGAGGGATTTTTCCACCTAGTTTTTCATATTTCATTGGTGCTTTTAAGAAGTGAACTATTTCTGATACATCTTCTTTTGCTTCTTCAACACCAGCGACATCTTTAAACGTGATTTTAGTTGAGTTTTCTTCCATGAGTTTGGCTTTACTTTTACCAAACGTCATTTGCCCATTCATACCGCCCTGTTGTTTACGCATAAAATATATCCAAACAGCGATTAATAAAAGCATGGGGGCCCAAGAAACAAAAATATTCATTATCATGGATTGTTTAGGGGCCTCTATCGCTTTAATTTTGACGTTATATTCTAAAAGCTCATCAATCATTCTCGGATCATCTGGATTAATAGTCTTGTAGCGTTCACCATTTCTTTTAGTTCCACTAATGACATCATTTTGTATGGTGACTTCATCGATTAACCCGTTTCTAACATCTTGAATAAATTCCGAATATAATAATGTGTAATCTTCAGTATGATCTTTATTAGGTTGCATGATCATTACCGTTAAAACGATTCCAATCAATATTGAAAAAAATATTTTCACTGGATGGGACATAGGATTACCTCAGGTAAAATTGCTATATTAGTAAGTTGTCACGCTTGAGGGCATAAATCAAAATAACAACTAATGTCATCTTTCAGTTGTTTTCTTAACTTTTCCAGCGCTCTATTTTGAATTTGTCTAACTCGTTCGCGAGAAATACTTAATCTTGATGCAATATCATCTAGTGTCATCATCACATCACTATTAATCCCAAAACGTTGATTAATTATTTGAGCTTCCCGCTCTGGTAACTCATTGATTGCTGTCACTAACTTTTTGCTCAAATTTTCTTGAGAAACAACCTCTTCCTGAGTGGGATAAACTGTTTGTTCTAATGAATCTAAAATAACAGGTAACTCATCGTTATCAGTTGAATTGTTATAAATAGATTGCATGGGTTTAAAAAAGGTCAGAATTGCTTCAACATCTTCATGTTTCATGTCACATTTCTTAGCGAGAATGTTTATTGAAGGCATTTTGTTCGATTCAATTTTTAATTCATTTAATGTTTCAAAAACATGGAATGCTTTTACAGCAATGTGATAAGGCAACCTTATTTCTCTACTATGATCTATTTGACCACGCGTAATTGCTTGTCTAATCCAATATATTGCATAAGTTGAGAACTGTGTCCCTTTAGATAAAGTGAATCGGTCTACAGCTTTAATCAGACCGACAAAACCGTCTTGAACCTGATCATTAAAATCAACATTTTCATTACGATATTTACGAACAGCATAAGAGACCAATCGCATATTATGATTGATTATTATCTTTCTTGATGACATCAAAGAATTAAAATGTCTATTCGCTTTCTTCACTTTTTCTTGAATATCTTCTGTTATTGTATTTTCTAAACAATAGCGTTGCAGTTGATGATGCACCTGTTCTAAAAATACCGGTAAAAAATGAATCTCTTGAACCGATTTAATCAGTTCTACTGTCTCTTGTTTGGGATTAAATTTTTCTTCTAATAACGCCTTATTTAGCTGATTTATTATTAAGTGATAATCTATTTCAGAGCATCCAACTAACCTATTCTTTAGTCTGTTTTCATCTGATTTATTTTTATTGATAATGTTTGTTAATTGAGTTCCTTTTGTAACGGCCACTAGATAAGTTTTGGTTAAGATCTGTAAAAATAAAAGGTGATTAATCAAGAATGAATGAAAGGCAAGTCGCGCATTTTCCATGTCACAGAAATGATCATGCATCACTGTGAATTCAATATTTTGTTTGCAAGGTACTGCCTGTGAAGATGACTTCTCTTTGAGTAACGCATGATGCTGAAACTTAGTTAATTTTTTAGGCTTAGATTCTAAATGACAATCTAATACCAAGT
>CAZEVO010000042.1:8588-12473 GCA_964515235.1 uncultured Methylococcaceae bacterium
TGTTAAATAAAGTAGGTGAGAAATGGGCTAGTAATGAAATCTCCATTACTCAAGAACATATGATCTCGGCTTATATCCGGCATCTTCTTATTTCTTCGATAAATCATTATTCAACAAACCAATACGACCATTGTGATTTTTTGTTTGCAACACCACCTAAGGAAGATCACGATCTTGGAATTCTTATTTGCCATTTGATGGCCGCTAAACAAAATTTTAATTGCCGATTTGTAGGTGCTAATTTACCGCTGGATGAATTACAACCCATGTTTTATAAGATAAAACCAAGAGTAATTGTACTTGGCTTAACTAATATGCCAACTAATTCTGAATTAATTACACAGTTACAGGAAACCATTGAAATTTTAAGTAAGGAGAATACTGAAATATGGCTCGGTGGATGTGGTGCTGAACACCTATTCGATTATGAGCAATTTCCGAACTGTATATTAATTAACAACTTTCATGAGTTCAACCAACTACTGACTCTTAAAAGCAGAGGTGATTTCTAACACATCATCTTTTTAAAACCATCCTTGGTAAAGCATCTAAAACCGCTATATTTATTGTTTTTCAACCGTTCTAATCGTTAATATTTTAATGGTTCAGTGGACGATCAATGAAAGTAATCAACCAACTAGCACCATCAGTCTAAAAAAGTGAACCGCTGCAAATACCCTGACCAAACTAAAAAATGTTTATTTTAATTCCCTCTACAAAAACCTTACTTCAATTAGTCATCAAAACTATAGTGTTGCCGATTGATCTAATAGTTTGTTAGTAGCTGACCTAAAGTCAGGATAAGTTCTAGCTTAATTTGACTAACCCGCACAACAGGAAAGCGCTTTTATATCTTTGCTAAAGGTTTGAGCACAAAGCTTTATACCTTCCACCATAGTCAAATAAGGAAATAATTGTCCAGCTAACTCTTCAATAGTCATACGATGAAAAATAGCCAAAGCTGCTGTCTGAATCATTTCACCGGCTTCTGGGGCCAGTATTTGAGCACCGATCAAGCACCGTGTCTGCTCTTCTATGACTAGTTTAATAAAACCTCTGGTTTCAAAGTTAACTAGTGACCGTGGGACATCTTGTAATGATAATCGTCGACTATCAGTTCTTATTTTATGCTGGCTAGCCTCGGCTACAGTCATGCCCACGGTGGCCATTTGTGGCTCGGTAAACATCACCACTGGCATCACGGATAAGTCAATACTGGCACTACCACCGGTCATATTAATAGCAGCCCTGTTTCCGGCAGCTGCAGCAACATAAACATATTGAGGTTGGTTACTACAGTCTCCCGCTGCATAAATATGCTCGACATTAGTACGCATATGATCATCAATGATAATAGCTCCATTTTGACTGGTGTCGATACCAACCTGATTCAATGCCAAACCCTGAGTGTTGGGTGAGCGTCCAGCGGCAATCAATAAATGATCTGCTTCAATGGATTGTCCTTGGTTAGTTTCAATCATGAATTTCCCTGAAGAAAACAGTCCCTTTTTATAATTGACCGTTTCTGCCTGTGTTTGAGTTTGAATAACCATGCCCTCTGCTTCTAAAATATTGTGTAGTTCTAAACCAATATCAGGATCTTGACTCAATAATAAAGTATGCCGAGCCAGCAAAGTAACTTTGGAACCCAATCTCAAATACGCCTGTGCCAGTTCCAGTGCTACGATAGAAGAACCAATTACAATTAAATGGTCCGGTACTTTTTCTGACAACAAAGCCTCTGTTGATGTCCAGTAAGGTGTCTTGGCTAATCCTGAAATCTGAGGAATGTTGGACGATGCTCCAGTAGCAATCAGAAATCGATCCGCTTTGATTTCAGTAAAAGCACCTCGTTCTTGATTAATTATAAGCGTCTGGGTATTTTTAAACCGAGCAGTTCCTTTCACTAAAGAGATATTTGGATTGGTTTCTAAAATGCTTTCATATTTTGCTGCTCTCAGTTCTCCAACTCTTTCTTGCTGTTGAATTAGCATTTGTTTACGGTTAATTACAGGCTTTTGATTTTTGATTCCAGAAAACGGATGATTTTTTTGCCAATGAATAATCTGCGATGCACGTATCATAATTTTAGAAGGAATACATCCACTATTAACGCAGGTTCCACCGATAATAGGTTTACATTCTACTATTGTGACTTTAGCTCCATGCTCTACCGCTCTAAGAGCGCAAGCAAATGCAGCTGAGCCAGAACCAATAATCGCGACATGTAGTTGTTGACCAGTTTGGCGATTAAATTCAAACACTTTATAACCTTGATCTTCAATCTTTTTAATTAGATATTTTAAACTGAGATTACTTTTGACCGTCAAGTTAGCAATGCTTTCAGAATATGAGACTTGAATTTCTACACCTTCATATGCATTCAAGTTTTTCTCAATTTCTTCGACACAGTTTGGACAGGTCATCCCATCTATTTTCAGTTTTTTAGTCCACATAAGATTCCCTTGGTTATTTTGCATGGCGAATGATTGCCGGGTACCCTACATTGGTTGTCGCTTTGATTATTTCTTTGTGATTAGTTTTTTGTGGGTCAAATAGAACAAAAGCAGTTTCTGTATCTGAGTTAACCGTAACCTCCTGTACCCCTACAACTTGATTTAAAGCCTTTTTAATCGTGAATTTACACATTGGACAGGTCATATTTTGTAACTCAAGCGTGATAGAACGATTGTTTTTTTGCACCTGTTCCACTGGCTCAGATTGAATGCGTTGCATTAAAAAAAGACCTAAAAACAGATTCAACATCAAAAATAAAGTTTTATACGTCATCATAATTTTCCTTTATTCCATCAAAAAAGGGCCGTACCAAGGAAAAACCAGAAGTAGTAAAATCAGTACTGAAATAACCCAGAATATGACCCGTTGTTGTTCTACTTCGGGTGATGCACAACCGTTATTTTCTTTACAGTAGCCTGTTTTTAAATAAAGTTTACGATAACCTAAACCAATAAAAACGAGGGTTAATAGCACAAAAACAGGGCGGATAGTAGATAGTGAGGTTAATGTGCTTATCCACGCACCACCAACACCCAAAGATAAAAGAACAAAAGGACCCACACAACATACCGATGCGCCAATAGCAGATAGAACAGCAGCTAACCCAAACCAAGATGTGTTTCTATCTCTATTTTCGTGTTCAATTTTCATAATGGTTACCTTAAAGAATCTTATCTTCGTTAGATTTTCGGCTAACATTTCAGCAATCTCTTTAAAAGAAATATATTAAGCTGAATCAGAAGTCTAAACCCTGTTCCCTAGTACAGGGTCAAGAAAAACTTACATTTTTCTTTGTAATTTTTAATTTGCAACTGAACTTAAAATAAAGAAAAGAGTATCGAGCTTGTAGCTATATTCTATACGGTACTAATGATTCAAAATATTGAGGATGTAACCCTTCTTCTAAAATAACAATAAACTTAATGCCTCTAATCAAATTACCTTAAGAAAGAAGGTACTATGAGTGATTACTTCGATGGATATTTTATTAAATTACAATTCTAACCATTACAAAATCGACCAGACTTTGATAACTATTAATACTGACCAATGAAGATCGTTCTAATGTTAGATTTACAGATTTAAGAAAGCACTTCAGCAATGACCCATAAATTTTGTATTGATTATTTTAATTTGGTCTAATGAAGTGACCATTTTCAAAACAAAAAATTCACCGAAGCATGATTAAACTTTTTCACTTTAAACGCATCTGGGGGATACCTGACCTAAGTCCATTTACTGTAAAAGTAGAAACCTACTTACGTATGGTTTATTTACCTTACGAATTGATTGAAGCGCATGTCATAAAAGCCCCCAAAGGGAAACTACCTTATATTGAAGATGATGGTCAAAAAATATCTGATTCCA
>CAZEVO010000043.1:0-12235 GCA_964515235.1 uncultured Methylococcaceae bacterium
CTTAGAAATTTGCCAACTCGACTGCAACGGCATTCAGTCTGCTATCGAACAATTTATTCAACCCTAATAATTAAAAAACATCATGGAACGGCTTAAATCAAAAATACGAGATATTCCTGACTTTCCTAAACCTGGCATCGTCTTTAAAGACATTACACCCTTAGTAAAAGACCCTGCTGCTCTTAAATTAACCATTCACCAGTTAACCCACCCTTTTCACGGCCGTAATATTTCTGCAGTTGCAGGTATGGAGGCTCGTGGTTTTATTTTTGGAGCATTGGCCGCATGGGATTTAGGTGTTAGTTTTATCCCTTTACGAAAACCTGGCAAATTACCTTACGATATACAAAGCATCTCTTATGATCTGGAATACGGATCTGCCACCCTTGAAGCCCACACGGATTCCTTTGAACCCAATGATCGCGTCTTATTAGTTGATGACTTATTAGCTACTGGCGGGACTGCTAAAGCTAGTTGCCAATTGGTTGAATCTTTAGGTGCAACGGTAGAAGCTTGTGCTTTTGTCATAGAATTAGATTTTCTACACGGCCGGGATAAACTCGAAGGCTATGAGACTCACACTTTATTACATTATTAAAAACTTTTTATCAAAAACGATCGCTTTTTTATGGATTAATCCCAAAGGCGTCATGATCCTCCACTGCCGCAGTTACTCGTTGAATTAAGATACGATTACTTTCTGGCGCCATCATCCCACCAATGGCCTGAGAAATAATCATCGCTTCAAACGGATAAGTTAAATGCGCCCGATAGCGCTGGAACAATACTTTAGGCTTCACGGTTGTCACCCCTCGAACAGCTAGGCAATGCTGGTAATGCGATAATAACTCCTGTTCGTGCTGCCTTCGCACATCAGGAGCTAGCGCCGTTGCCAGTAGATAAGCAACGTCTCCAATACCTTCTCCAACTCGAACCATTTGCCAATCTAATAATCCTGGCATCTCTTGCGTATCCCAAAATAAATTTCCTGGATGACAATCATGATGAACAATAGTTTTCGGCCCTGCTGCTAAAAAGCGCATCATTTTCCGTCTATTTTTGGCATACCAAATCGCCTGATTTTTCGTCTGTTCAGAAATAAGGCCATTAGCTCGATACAAACCCAGTTTCATTAACGGTACTGCCAAAATTGACCCAAGGAAATCTTCTAAACGACGCACCCGTCCAGATAGCCAGCGAAATTCACTATTAAGTTGTTCACTATTCCAAAACTTGGCGTGCAAAATAGCTAATTGCTCTACGACATTCTTTACTTGCACAATAGTCAACTCATCACTCGGTTTACCAGGATGTGCATTTTGTTCTTTTAAATGACATAACACTAATGTCGACGCCCAACCCAGCGTATGCTTGCCTACAATTATTTCAGGCTGAGCGATCGGTACCACTGCTTGTAACTCATGATAATATCGGATTTCTGTTTGTAACAGACGTGGTAAGGCGGTTATCCATCGCACCCATCGAGAAGTTGAAGGTAATTTAACAAACCAATGACGTGGAAGAAAAGAGTCGCCATCATGCTCTACTTTCAATTGTACCCGTGTCGTTGTACCTATCTCACTGGATAATAGTGTTACCGATTGCACTCTTGCCCCTAAGGCATATTGATCCATAACACGCTGTGCCCATGGTACGGTAAGCTGATCCACCCGACTGACAATTATAGTTGGCGTTCTCATGCTCAAAAACTTCCTCTTCAACTGTTTTTACATTCCAAAAACAACCATCAATGACGATGACAAAACCATCTTCAAAAAAAACCCGTAACACTCAGAAAGAGTTACAGGTTTTGATATTTGGAGCTGGTGATGGGACTCGAACCCGCGACCGGTTGATTACAAATCAACTGCTCTACCAACTGAGCTACACCAGCAAAGTCCGACTATTATACAAAAAAAATAATTCTTTGCCAGCGTTTTTTAAAAATAACGTTTATCGCCGCATCTTCTGGCGTTGTCCCTTAGCCTTTGAATGAAATGTTCTTTGTGTCTTAAATTTCTGATAACGCCCACCTAAAGCTTTTTTATCTACGCCCGTCCCTTTTGGTTGCCAAAGGGGAATGAGATGCTGTTTACCGTTACCGATTAATTCAGTTCGTCCCATTTTCTTCAATGCCTCCCGAAGCAGTGGCCAATTATCAGGATCATGGTACCTCAAGAATGCTTTATGCAGTCGGCGTTGTTTAATTCCTTTAGGTACCGATATAGTTGAAGTGTTACGATCTACCTTACGTAAAGTATCTTTGCCGGAATGATACATCGCCGATGCAATTGCCATTGGCGACGGCAAAAATGCTTGAACCTGATCAGCTCGATAACCATTTTTCTTCAACCAGAGAGCTAAATTCATCATATCCTCATCGGTTGTACCGGGATGTGCTGCAATAAAATAAGGAATTAAATACTGCTCCTTTCCTGCCGCCTTTGAAAATTTATCAAACATCGCCTTAAAACGGTCATACGTTCCCATACCTGGTTTCATCATTTTAGATAAGGGACCGACTTCCGTATGTTCCGGTGCAATTTTCAAGTACCCTCCTACATGATGAGTCACTAATTCTTTCACATACTCAGGCGATTCAACAGCTAAGTCGTAACGCAGTCCTGATGCAATAAATATTTTCTTTATCCCCGGTAGCGAACGCGCTCGACGATATAAACGAATTAACGCATCATGATTAGTATTTAAGTTTTTACAAATGGATGGATACACACACGACGGCAACCGGCACGCCGATTCAATCGTTTTACTCTTACATGCCAAACGATACATATTAGCCGTCGGCCCACCTAGATCAGAAATGTGCCCCGTAAAGTGCGGCGATGTATCTCTAATCGCTTCCACTTCGCGGATAATAGAATCCTCTGACCGACTCTGAATAATTCGCCCTTCGTGTTCCGTAATAGAACAAAACGTGCATCCTCCGAAACAACCGCGCATGATATTGACCGAATGCTGAATCATTTCAAAAGCTGGAATTTTTGTATCACCATAGGTTTTATGTGGCAACCTTGAATAAGGTAAATCATAAACCCCATCCATTTCCTGTGTTTCCAGAGGAACCGGCGGCGGATTAATCCACACAAGTCGATTACCATAATTTTGTACCAATGCTCTAGCATTGCCAGGATTGGTTTCACCGTGCATCACTCTGGAGGCATGCGCATACATCACCGGATCATCCTTAACCGTATCATAATCCGGCAATTGAATGACTGTTTTGAAACGTTGTTGCTTCTTAGTTAATCCAAAAAATTCTACAACTTTTTCATTAGCATCAACTGATTTTTTTGTCTGTTCACAATCAGGCTTTACCTGATATGGGTCTATTGGTGCAGTAACCTTACCCGGTGCATCAATACTTGTTGAATCTTTAACCGCCCATCCTGCAGGAACCTCTTTACAGACATAAGAAGTTCCCCGAATAGACTTTAAGTCCTTAACTGACTCTCCGGCTGCCAACCTATGAGCAATTTCAACAATTTGTCGTTCAGCATTCCCATAAACTAACAAATCAGCTTTGGCATCTAAAAGCACAGATCGACGTACTTTTTCTGACCAGTAGTCATAATGCGCCATACGCCGTAAACTCGCCTCAATCCCGCCAATGATTACTGGGACTTGTTTAAAAGCTTCTCTACACCGGTGCGAATAAACATTAACTGCTCGATCAGGACGCTTACCGGCCACGCCTCCTGGAGTATAAGCATCATTCGAACGAATTTTCTTATCTGAAGTATATCGATTCACTAGTGAATCCATATTTCCACCAGTGACACCAAAAAATAAATTTGGCTGTCCTAAGGCACGAAAATCTTCAACACTGTGCCAATCCGGTTGCGACAAAATACCGACCCGAAATCCTTGTGACTCAAGCAACCGGCCAATTAAAGCCATACCAAAACTGGGGTGATCAATATAGGCATCGCCAGTAACCAAAATAACATCACAGCTATCCCAACCCAATATATCCATTTCCTCACGAGTCATAGGTAATGACTCAGCAACACCAAAACGATGCGCCCAGTGTTTACGATAAGAAAAAATATTTTTGGCCTGTAGCGTAGTCATTTTTTATGCAAAATATGTTTAATGGTTTTCGGATTATGTTGAATTAATCTTTTTAACAACAACGGTAGCTCAATATTGTAACTGCGCTCTAAAAACAAGGCTCGTTCGCGCACTCTTTTTTGAGACAATTGGGACCGGTGCGGTGAAAAACAAAACGCAATCACATTAGCACGACCTTTCACTGGTAAAAAACAAACGTGCTGATCAAAAACTCGCAAAAGATTATCCGAAATCTCCTGAAACGGTGCACGCTGACTGCCCCATAAATTAAAGATCATTATACCGTCTAATGACATAATTTCTCTGCAATTCTCAAAAAATCTCTTCCCCCGAACAGAATCGGCCATGGCATTATGATCAAAAGCATCTACAACCAACATGTTATATTTTAATTTATTATCATGCGCCTGCTGGCGAATAAATTCGCCCCCATCACCTACCAATAGATGCATTCTTTCATCATGCGACAAATCAAAATATTTAAAACTCGCTCTGACAACATCAAGTCGTTTCTCAAGCACCGTCATCACACAAGACGGGTAATGATTGACTATAAATTGAGCCAGCGAGCCACCACCTAAGCCTACCATCAAAACCTGCTCCACATCACTGCAAAAAGCCAAACCTAATGCCATAGCCCGAATATAGGTTAAATGCAGACGCTCAGGATTGGCTAATAAAAAACTACTTTGTCGCGAACTTGTGCCAAAATGCATCGACCGCACGCCATTTGCCTCCACAATTTCTAAAATACCGTCTGGACTCTGTTGCTGATGTATTACACTACCGCCATATTTCTGCATATTAAAACCATCAAAATACCTTTAGTTAAAAAATATCCTCGTAGAAAAACTGATCTCCTGTGAAAAATTTTACCTTATTTAACCATCGGCAATTATGGTGTCTTGCAGGCCCTTTAATGATTGCCAACCTATCAACCCCACTTCTTGGGCTGGTCGATAGCGCCATTATGGGCCACCTCGAATCCCCTGCATATTTAGGAACTGTCGCATTAGGGGGTATGATTTTTAATTTCATCTTCTGGGGATTAGGCTTTTTACGCATGGGAACAACTGGCGTCATTGCTCAAGCCTTTGGCCAACAAAATACATTTGAAATCAACGCCATCTTACAACGAACCCTTCTTTTAGCCTTATTACTAGCCTGTCTTATTTTACTCAGCCAAGAATACATTATTGCATTGAGCATGCAACTCATTGAAAGTACCCAGGCTATCAAAGCATTAACAGAAACATACTTCACTGTCCGCATCTGGTCTAGCCCTGCAACATTAATTAACTACGTTCTTATTGGTCTATTTATTGGTTTACAAAAAACCAAAGCCTCTCTGGCTATTGTTATTAGTAGCAACTTGACCAATATAATTCTCGATATTTTCTTAGTTGTTATTCTTAAGCAAGGTATCGCCGGACTTGCACTCGCTACTGTCCTATCTGAATATACCGGCATGATCACAGGGCTTTTTTTACTTCGCAAAGCATTACCCCATCACTACAACTTTTGGGCGACGATAGAAAGAAGCGCCTTTTCTCTCGAAAAAATCAAATCCCAACTGACAATAAATAATAATCTCTTTATTCGAACGCTCTGTTTGATTTTTACCTTTTCTTTTTTTATTAGCCAAAGTGCAAAATACGGCCCTGTAATTTTAGCTGCCAATACATTATTAATGCATTTTCAGTCATTAATGGCATTTGTACTCGATGGTTTCGCTCACGCAACTGAAGCCTTAGTTGGAAAAACACTAGGGCAAAAAAACCAAAATCTAATCAGGCAGATTCTAAACACAGCAACGCTCTGGTCTTGCGCCATGGCAGTATTTTTCTCTGTTCTTTATTTACTGATGGGAGATCTCTTCATTAAGACTTTAACAGATCTGATAGCGGTTCGTAGTACCGCCTCCATTTATTTACCCTGGCTGATTATAACGCCGCTAATTTCAGTCTGGTGTTATCTACTAGATGGTATTTTTATTGGCGCAACTTGGTCTCAATACATGCGCAATACCATGATCTTTTCAACGTTTTTTTGTTTCTTACCGGCCTGGTATTTTAGCCAGCCACTGGGTAACCACGGATTATGGTTTTCATTACTTATTTTTATGTTTGTCCGCGGTCTTTCAATGGCTTTGATCTTGAAAAAAACACCCTTATTAACGCACTAATTGTCGATTCAATCAATTGTTACAAAACGTATTTGTTAATCGGCCCCGAGTTCTAGTAGAATTAGACTAATACCCTCTGTATTGCTAGCTACAGGCTAAATCCATGACTAAACTTATTCTCATTATCAGCTTAATAATGCCGTTGTTCGCCTATGCCATTGACTCCCCCAGTGACGAATGGCAACCCACAACCTTGTCTGATACCGCAATAAAAAAGATTCAAACCGCTAAACATCAATATAACCAATGCATTTCCAAAGAAATAGCATCCTTAACGATTGGTTCGCTAGATGTTCGTGATGCAACTAATCATATCCTAAAAGATTGTGAGACACAGTTATCGATTATCCGGCAAACTTTTCTAGCTGAAAATGTCTCTACATTATTAGCAGATCGCTACTTAAAAATGTCACGCACACAAACAACACGAAAAACATTAAAACACTTGATGTTCCTTGAAGCTGCAAAAAAAATGGGCTACCCCGGTGCAAAATAATGAATACTAATCTAACTGTTGACTTATTGCTTATTCCCAGCACACTTGATGCTTATCATATTGCTCTTGCTGCCTGCGTTTTAATATTATCTGTTATTTTAGTCGTGACACTTTTAGTACTAACCAGTAACCTTAGAAAACAAAAACAAGTCACTCCACCAACCGCTTCTACCAATACACCAGTTACCGTTACAGAACCTCAAATTATTGAGAAAATTATTGAAAAAGAAGTTCCAGTTCCAGGACCTGCACCCGAACCTGTTATTTTAAAAGAATTCACTCCGGATGCGGCAACACAACTGCTCAGCTTACTGCAGAAAGACGCTCGGTTTATTGACTTCATCCATGAAGACATCACTGCTTATAGCGATCAGGAGGTCGGAATGATAGCCCGAACTGTTCACAGCGGTTGCAACAAAGTTATTAATGACCATTTTACCTTAGCCCCAATTTGCCCAGACAAGGAGAACAGCCCTATCACCATCCACCACGATTTTGATGCCGATGCCTTTTTCCTTACCGGCAACATCACCGGCCAAGCTCCTTTTACTGGAACACTCATTCACAAAGGTTGGCAAATCACTGACATTAAATTACCCAAAATATCTGAAAACCACAACGTTCGTATTATCACTCCCGCAGAGGTTGAACTATGACAAGCAGTACCCCAGAACACCCGAGTCCTAAATTTTCAATTGGTATTGATTTAGGCACCACGCACTCCGTTTTATCTTATATTGAACCCCCGATTACTGAACTGGATGAACCCACACAAGACATTCTGGCGATTCCACAACTTACTGCAGCGGGTGAAATTGAAAATAAAACCCAACTGCCTTCGTTTATTTATCAAGCTCATAGCGCTGAACTTGCCAAAGGTGCTACTGTACTTCCATGGACTTCTGAGCCTGAACATTTGGTCGGTGAAATTGCCCGTAACCGTGGCAGAAAAACTCCGTTACGTCTTGTCTCCAGTGCTAAAAGCTGGCTTTGTCATACCAGTATTGACTGTAAATCACCTATTTTACCATCTGAGACACAAGATGAGGTTGAACGCATTTCACCTTTTGATGCTTCAGTCGCTTACTTACAACATTTATCCAGTGCTTGGGATCATCAGTTTCCCAGCAACCCACTCACTCAGCAAGACCTTACTATTACCGTTCCCGCCTCTTTTGATCCTGCTGCCAGAGAATTAACGATTGAAGCCGCCCATACCCTCGGTTTAAAACAAGCTGTTTTACTAGAAGAACCTCAAGCTGCTTTTTATAGTTGGATCGAAAAAAGCCAAGGAGCTTGGCGAGATCAAGTCTCTGTCGGTGATATTATCTTGGTTGTTGATGTGGGCGGCGGCACCACTGACCTGTCACTCATTGCGGTCACTGATAATGACGGTAATTTAGAATTAACACGGATTGCTGTTGGAGACCACATCCTCTTAGGCGGTGACAATATGGACCTTGCCTTGGCTTATACAATGAAAGCTAAACTAGAAAAAGAAGGTGACCGCTTAGCTCCTTGGCAAGTACAAGCTCTCACCCACAGTTGCCGTGAGGCCAAAGAAAATCTTTTTTCTAATCCAGATCTCGCTGAAGTCTCTATCGTTGTTTCTAACCGTGGCTCATCTCTGATCGGTGGCGCCCTTAAAACTGAACTCACACGGGATGAATTAAATCAAGTACTTGTTGAAGGCTTTCTTCCTCAAGTTGCTGTCAGCGAAACCCCTGTTGCACGCCCAAAAGGCGGCCTTCGTACCACCGGACTTCCCTATGCTCAAGATGCTGGAATTACGCGTCACCTAGCCGCATTCTTAAAAAAACAACAACATGCAACGGCTGACCTAACCGGCTTTAATCTTTCACAAGATCACAGCTTCCTACACCCCACCGCCGTTCTTTTTAATGGCGGCGTATTTAAAGCCGATGTGTTAATCGACCGCATGATGACAGTCATCAATAGCTGGCTAATGACTGAAAAATCACCGGAAGCACGTATTTTAACCGATATTGAACTGGATGCCGGAGTTGCCCGAGGCGCTGCCTTTTTCGGCTATATGCGTCAACACAGCGGCATCAGAATCCGCGGCGGTACTGCAGCCTCCTATTATGTCGGTGTTGAAAGCGCTATGCCCGCTGTCCCAGGCATGCCTCCAGAAGTAGAAGCACTATGCATCGCCCCTTTTGGCATGGAAGAAGGCACTGAAGAAGTTGTGCCTGATGATGAATTTGGTTTGGTTGTAGGTGAACCGGTTCGTTTTCGTTTTTACAGTTCTAACAGTCGCCGAGATGACAATGTTGGCACCCGCCTTGACTTCTGGAGTGATGAAGAACTGGAGGAACTCTATGAAATTGAAGTCACCTTATCAGCCGAGAAGCATCAGGTTGGTGATGTTATTCCAGTACATTTGTGTGCGGCAGTCACCGACGTTGGCACTCTCGAACTAATGGCTATCTCCAGCACTGATAATAATGATCGCTGGAAAATAGAATTCGATGTCCGTAATGATGAAGACTAACCTATTAATTGCTTAACTATTTAATTATTTCTAAACTATGACTTTAGATCAGTTTTTCAAAAAACTTACCGCTAATGCGGTGAGTTTTGATGACACCATGACAATCATTGAACAACATTACCACTATAGTCCCGTTGAATTTCGTAACGGCTCCGGACCTCAACTCTTAATCAATGCTGCTGGCAGTAATGAAGGCTCTTGTAAAATATTTGCTTTCGCCCAAATTCATCAACTATCTGAGCCACAAACACTAGCTCTTTTTGGCAATTTCTACTGGCATGATGTCTTGAAAGAACCCGAAGGTAACAACCACCAAAATATTCGCAATTTTATGACTTTTGGCTGGCAAGGCATCCAGTTTACTGACACCGCCTTGGTTCCTAAATCATAATATTGTGAACATTAGCCACCTGATCATTGGTCAGGGTTTGGCAGGCAGTTTGTTAGGTTACCGACTCATACAAGCTGGTCACCGCATTGTCATTATTGATCCTGCTACTGAAAATGCTTCTCGCATTGCCGGCGGGCTCATTAATCCGGTCACAGGAATGCGGTTTGTCAAAAACCCAAATGCTGAAGTCTGTCTGAGCCATGCAAGACAATTATACCAGGAGCTACACTCAACCTTTAATACCCCCTTTTTTCTCAATAAAAAATTAATTCGGTTTTTTAAAAATGAAGAGGAAAAAACCGCCTTCAATAAACGAAAAGACAATCCAGGCTATCAGGGTTTTTTTAATCACTCTACTCAAAATAAAACACATCTAGCTAACTTCATCAGCCCTTTTGGCGTCATTGAACAACGCCAAACCGGTCAGGTATTAACCACACGGTTATTAGCACAACTACAACAATTTTTTATTACTCATAACAGCTATCAAAGAACCAAGTTGCACTATAATGATCTGATTATTGAGAATGATGGCATCCAATGGCGAAATATTTCTGCTCAAAATATTATTTTCTGCGAGGGCTATCATAGCACCCAAAATCCTTGGTTTTCTTGGCTGCCTTTTCAGCCGGCTAAAGGTGAAATTTTAACACTACAAAGCACTCTTGCCTTACCGAAAGAGATGATCAGTTATGGCTCTTGGTTGATCCCTGAACCCGAATTAACATTTAAGGTCGGTGCAACATTTGATACTAAAAACATGGATTGCCAGCCAACAGTTACTGGAAAAAAAAGTCTTATCCGTGCACTTAAAAAAATAAACCCTTGTCTTGGAAGTGCCGCTTTAGTTGCCCATCACGCGCAAGTTCGCCCCTGTACCCGTGACAAACAACCCTTTATAGGCCGCCACCCGCAACACCACCACCTGTTTATTTTTAATGGCTTTGGCGCCAAAGGTTGTCTGGAAATCCCTTGGTATAGTCAGCTGTTTTTTAAACACCTAACCACAGCCTCCGCCAGTATTCCTGAGCCAGCCAATATTAATCGTTTTTATGACTCGCATTTCACTGGTTGACCAAACTCAAGAGCTCATTGCACCTTATTTAAGTTCTGGTGATTGCGCTATTGATGCAACTGCAGGTAATGGCTACGATACCGCTTTTCTGGCAAATACCGTTGGCCCTCATGGACACGTCTACGCCTTTGACTTACAACAGCAAGCATTAACCGCCACAAAGAGCCACTTAGCTACACGGAACTTAAACCATATTCCCGTGACCTATTGCCTCTGTGACCACCAACATCTCAGTCAACACCTTGCTGAAAACGATAGCCTTAACCTTAAAGCTATTATGTTTAATTTAGGTTATTTACCCGGCGGTGATAAAACCCTAACCACACAGCCAAGAAGTACACTTATAGCGATTCAATCGGCTATTACCTTACTCGCTAGCGGAGGTTGTTTATCGATTATCGCCTACCCCGGCCATCGTGCCGGCGCGCTTGAATTCAGTTGTATCTCTAACTGGTTTCGAACCCTCAACCCTCTTAGCTATGCTCTTCAACGCATTAGTATTAAAGACACTTTACGACCTGCGCCCGAAGTTTTTTTTATTCGACGACGGACATGATTTATCAACAATGCTAATAATTGGCGCTGATCTAGAGAACCTCATTTTTTTTTAAATTAGTGACATCTCTCTCCATTCAGCAGGACTAATCCTGCCAATATATTTAATACCCGAATCTGTTTTCTTAAAAATAACCCAAACCCCTTCAGGTTTCGGCCAAATACCTAAGCCATCTCTAAGATTAGAGGTATGCCCAACAAAGACAGTATTCTCAGGGCCCTCCGGAGTTTCAATCATCATCAAACGCAATTGTTCACCCAGTTTCTTAGACTCTATCTCACTTTTAGCAATAGAAAAAGCTAACTGTTTCTCGACATTAACCTTATCAAAAAGCAGTTGTGCTGTCTCTTTAGCACGACAATATGGACTCGAATAAACTTGCCCTATTGGTATCGCTAGCTGCTTAACTTTATCAGCAATCATCGTCGCTAGCATCTTTCCTTCATACGACAAATTACGCTGATTATTACAGTCATCTAATACTTCATCAGACATCATGTCTCTCTGATCTAGACGCGTCTTTGAATGTCGTATATAAATAATATACCTTCCCGATTGCAGTCTTTCTATTAATTCATTTACTGATCTAGTTTCAGCATGGACCATATGATTTCCATTGAAAACCATCGCCAAACCCAACAAAAGAAAAATATTGAACTTACATAAACCCCACTTTTTAAGCATAATTCACCAACTATTAGTATTCAATTTAATAAAAAAACAATTCGAACCACACTCAAAATAATCTAAGCTCGAGTCATGATATCCTTTAAACCTTCTGCCTGAAACGATTTTGAAAACAAATACCCTTGATAACCGGCACACCCTAGTTTAGCTAAAATAGCTAATTGTGATTGCGTCTCCACACCTTCAGCAATGGCTAAACTGTCTTTGTTAGTTTCAATATCAGCAATAAAACTCTGGT
>CAZEVO010000044.1:0-12086 GCA_964515235.1 uncultured Methylococcaceae bacterium
TTATTATGTGTTTGTAACTGAGTTACGATATGTCAGCAATTAAACCACTTGCACTTTCTTTTCAAACCTTTGGGGATTCCCAAAAACCACCACTAATTATTTTGCATGGTTTTTTTGCTTCGGCAAGAAATTGGCGTTCTATTGCAAAGCGGTTGTCTGAACAGTTTTGTGTGTATGTACTAGACCAGAGAAACCATGGTGACTCGCCACATTCTGATGTCATGGATTATCCTGCAATGGCACAAGATCTTTTATATTTTTTAGATCAGAATCATTTATTAAGAGTCAATATTTTAGGGCATAGTATGGGGGGGAAGGTGGCAATGTGGTTTGCGCTTCATAATCCGCAGCGTTTATTAAAACTTATTATTGTTGATATTGCACCGAAAACTTATACTCATTCGTTTAATGCAACAATAGATGCTTTAAAGCAGATTCCTCTAGATCAAATAAGTATGAGAAAAGAGGCTGATAATTATTTGCAGGAAACCATTCAGGAGAGTAGTTTCAGGCAGTTTTTATTACAGAACTTAGTACTTAAAAAGGGGCATTACCATTGGCGTATTAATTTGTCAGTTTTTCATCGGTGCTCCAAAAATATTGTTGCTTTTCCCAAAATAGATTCTAATAGACAATGGTCGCAACGAGCATTATTTATAGGCGGAGAGAAGTCAACTTATATAGACAATCAAGCAATTCTAAAAGTGTTTCCTAATGCTGTAATTGATGAAATTGAAAAAGCAGGGCATTGGTTGCATGCAGAACAACCTGATGTCTTTTGTGAGCGAGTATTGGGTTTTCTAGATTAAGAGCCACAGAATTTGTATTAGATTAAATTCGCGGTAGACAAAGTGAATACCTTCAGTAATTAGCATAATACTTTATGTAATTTATAACGTGAAAAATGATAGAGAAAAAAATGAAAATATTATTTATTTGTACGCATAATCGTTGTCGTAGCATTTTATCAGAAGCCATTACTAATCAATTAGCTAAAGGACGGATTGTTGCTCGTAGTGCTGGTAGTCAGCCAGCCGGAGTAATACATCCGTTGACGATTACCTACCTACGTGACAATAATTTTTCAGTACAAGGGCTTAAGAGCCAGTCGTGGGATGAGTTTTCTGACTTTAACCCAGACTTAATTGTAACGGTCTGTGATCGTGCAGCTCGTGAGGTTTGTCCTGTTTGGTTTGGAGATTCGACACAGATTCATTGGGGGCTTGAAGATCCGTCAAAATTAGAAGGTAGTGAGCAAGAAACTGCGATTGCTTTTCAAACAACCATTAATGAAATCAAGTCAAGAATTCAGGCGTTATTGGCATTGGATGTAGAAAATATTGATACCGCTTCATTAAAACATGCTATGCAAACACTAGGTGCAGTTTAGTGTGAAAGCTGGCCTTTTAGCTGAGGTAAATAACGATTAATAAATAATGCAGGGTCAACTTTGGTTTTATTTAAATAAATATTCCAGTGCAGGTGTGGACCGGTTACTCTTCCGGTTTCACCAACGGTACCAATGATCTCACCGCGGTTAACGAGTTGGCCTGGTTTGACATGAATATCAGTCATATGGAAATAGCCAGAGATTAATCCTTGGCCATGATCCAGAAAGACAGTCTTACCATTATAGTAAAAGTGACCCGTTTCAAGAACTTTTGCAGGCGTTGGTGCTTTGATAGCAGTGCCCGTAGGTGCAGCGATATCAAGACCACTGTGTGGATTTTTGGGTTGATTGTTGAAGAATCGTTTTAAACCAAATAGGCTACTGAGTTGCCCCTTAACCGGTAAACTAAAGTCAGTGGCAATTTGTTCTTTTTCTGACCAAGTATTTAAGGCACGATTGATGGGTATGCGTTCTCTTTTAATGCGTGCAAGGTTGGCAGGGTTTGGGTTAACCATTTGAGTGTTTTTAAGGGTTATATATTGTGCTGGATAGTCTTTGGCATTGATGGTGAAGGGTATCTTCTTATGATGTTGGTTACTGGTCTTGATCAACAAATTGTGTTTTCCGGGTAAGAGTTGAAGGGGTATACCGACAATTGCTGTCCAGTGATCGTTGTTGTTAACGACTAAAACGCGATTGTTTTGAAACAAGACAGTTGGTTTTTCGGTATCACTACGGGCAATTTTCTGGATGACTATTCCGCCCGGAACGGCTAAAGACTCAGGAAGTGTCGCAGAGAACGAAAGTGCAGGGGTCAATAGTAGAAAAATAATTTTTTTTATCATGACTTTATTTCTTTAATTTGGCTAATAACCTGACCATTTGAGAAACGTGTGTTGATTCGGTCGCCGGGGTTCAGGTTTTTTATAGAGGCGATGACAGTACCGGTTTTAGTATCGGTTATCAAAGCATACCCACGGTTTAGCGTGGCTAATGGGCTCAGGGAGTTTAACGTCTGGCTACAATGGTTCAATTGATGTTTTTTGGTAGTTAATTGCGTTTTAATGGCATGATTTAGTCGGTTAGATAATAGTTGGTTTTGATGTTTTCGATCATGAATAGCAATGTTAGGATTGCTTGTTAGCAACTGTGAAGTTTTGAACTTGAGTGTATTTTGAAGTTCATTGAAGATTGTTTTAAATCTGTTTTTTAACCGAATCTCGAGCTCGTCAAGACGTTGGGCTCGCATTAATAATTGTTGTCTTGGGTCTGATTGTTGAGTGCGGTTATGGAGATTAGTTATTTGTGCGTTCAAGAGAGTAAAGTGGTTTTTCGTGGTTTTAATGAGGATCTTTTCAAGAGTGTGTATTTTTAGAGCTAACTCTTGGCTATCAGGGCTGACTTGCTCTGCAGCAACAGAAGGGGTTGCCATTCGCTTATCGGCCACAAAATCTGCAATGGTAAAGTCAGTTTCGTGACCAATGCCGGTGACGATAGGTAGTTTGCTCTTATTGATGGAGCGGGCCACAATTTCTTCATTAAAAGCCCAAAGATCTTCTAATGAACCACCGCCCCGCGCGATAATCAGCAGATCGCATTCTGCTCTGCGATTTGCTGTTTCTATCGCATTGACTAGTTCATATTTAGCTGAACTGCCTTGTACTGGTGTAGGATAAATAATAATGGGGATAGCACTAAATCGCCGTTTTAAGACAGACAAAATATCGCGTATAGCAGCACCTGTTGGTGAGGTAATCAGGCCAATGCGATTAGGAAGGTTGGGTAAGCTTTGTTTTAGTTCTTGGGCAAATAAACCTTCAGCCTGAAGACGCTTCTTTAAGGTGTCAAATGCACGTAGTAATTCACCCTCACCAGCAGGTTCTATTTTCTCAACGGTGAGTTGGTAGTCGCCTCGTGTTTCATATAAGCCCACTTGTGCCGTTACAATAATGGCAAGACCATTAGAGGGTTTGAAATGCATATGGCGGATAGAAGATCGAAACATAGCACAACGAATTTGTGCGTGCTCATCTTTTAGGGTGAAATAGAGATGTCCCGATGATGGGGCGCTGAGATTAGATATTTCTCCTTCAACACGAATACGTAAGAAGTGTTGTGATAAGAGTAATTTGGTTTCTCGATTTAGTGCTGAAACGGAGTAGATCGGTTGAGTGCTCATGAATATGATTTTAACATGGACAAGCAATGAGTATTGTTTGATAAATATAAATGCTTTACTTTAAAATTACAGTCTTGAAGTGCTAATATTTTAAGTTCATAGGTTAATTAAATTATGTTGCATATTATTTCTAAAATACCATTAACAGCGCCGCTATTTGAACGTTTGGGTACCAATGCAAATGATAGTGTTATTGTCATTGGTGATGCTGTTATCACTCTAATGAAGCAAGGGGAGTGGGCCAATTTTTGGAGTATAGTTTTAGCAAATATGAGCGTTAGTGTATTATCTGTGGACATGGATTTGCGAGGAATTAGTGAGCCTGATTTGGTTCATGGTCTCAATGTAGTAGATTATTCAGGTTTTGTCGATTTGACGATTATTCACTCGGTTATACACTCGTGGCATTAAAAGAAATAGGTCAGGACATCCTCGTCACAAAGGAAGGTTTTTTATGCGACCATCTGGATTGGTCACTTGATGTAGCCAGCACATTAGCTGAACGGAATGGTATAGAAATGACTCAAGCGCATTGGGAGATTGTGGATTATACGAGAACTTATTATTTGACTTATAAGCATTTGCCGAATACTAGGGTTTTTATTAAAGGAGTTAAAAAAGCGCTCGGTCCTAATAAAGGCAATAGCCGCTATTTACATCGTTTGTTTCCCGAAGGTCCTTTGCGTTATGCTTGTAAGTTAGCAGGCCTTCCTAAACCGCCATCATGTTTATAAGAATTAGTGACAATCGTGTTATTGACGCACAAACCGGTGTATCTGTCGGCGTTCTTTTTTATTTGGTCGATGCTCTTTGTAGTTATCTGATAGAGCTTTATTTTCACGATTAAGCACAATCTGCTTTTGTCTTTTGTCGAGACTCGCGGCGCTTTCTTGGTAAAGTAGAATGGCTTCTTTTGCGGGTCTACGGTGTTTGGCAAGCGATATGATTTCAATGTCCCATTGATATGGATTCTTGTTGATTAACAACTGTACTCCGATTTTAACTTCTTTACCGGGTTTTGATCGTTGGCCATTCAGATGTACTTTACCACCAGCAATCGCCTCAGCAGCAAGTTTACGGGTTTTATAAAACCGGGCAGTCCATAACCACTTGTCTAATCGAATGGCATCTATCTCTGTATTGACTGTTGTTTTACGTTTATTCACATTTTTTAGCAATTAATTGAGCTCAAGAAAGTGTTTTTGGAGTATTATCCATCATTGTAAATCATAACTTAATTTTTACTGCAAAGATTATTTCCCGGAGGAAATGAATGAATCTAGAAAAAGTAATTTTCGGTTTTTTTATTGTATTAGCAATGACCTTAAATTTTGGTTTTTTCTTAGGAGAAATTGATAACCCTGCACATCATAATGTTTATGAATTATTTGCTGTTGTAGTGGTAAATTTTTTGGCGACAGGTTTAAAATTAGGGGACAGATCCCAAGTGGGTGCCGTTTTATTATCAACCAGTTTAGTCGCAGATTTACAATTGATAGTAGCAGTATTTTACTGGACGACTGCAGTCCACATTTCAATGGTGGGATTAACTCCCGAAGTCATGGCAAGTATTGTGGCCTTATCGGGCGGGGCACTTTTAGCGAATGTGGTTTCAGTTGTTATTTTAGTTGCAGATACTCTGATGTCACGCTTATAAATTCATCATTTCTTAATTTAAGTGTAAAACAATGGCTGCTACAGTTGATCTGAGTCGTGTACTCTTCATTGTGTTGCGGGAAATGCGAAAGCCAATTCTGGCAATCATTATCGTTTATTCCCTTTCGATTGCAGGAATGGTAATTATTCCAGGACCTGTGGTGGATGGCAAAACGCAATATTTAAGTATTTTCCATGCTTTTTATTTTATGACGTATACGGCAACAACGACAGGATTTGGAGAAATACCTTTCCCATTTAGCAATGCTCAGCGTTTTTGGGCCATTGTTTGCTTGTATATCAGCGTTATTACTTGGTTTTATGCGATAGGTAGTATTATTCGTTTAGTTCAGAATCCTTATTTGGCAAAGGCACTGGCTGAGCATGACTTTTCTAATAAAGTTGACCGGATTTCAGATGATTTTTTTATCATCTGTGGCTTTGGTGATACCGGTAGTGTTTTAGCTCGAGGATTAAGTGACGCTCGCTTAACTGCGGTTATTATTGATAGTAGTGAGGAGCGTATTAAAGCATTGCATTTACGTGATTATAAAGTACCTATGCCTGGGTTGTTTGCTGATGCAAGTGTTCCAAAACATTTAATAGAGGCCGGCATTAGGCGAGATAATTGCAAGGCAATTGTATCGGTGACGAGTACTGAAGAAACTAATCTAAAGATTTCTGCAATGGCCAGAATTTTAAACCCTGGAATTGATGTCATAACCAAATCAAAAGTTGAGATTTGGGAGGAAACATTAGCAACGATTGGGGGAAAGGTTCATATTATTGACCCATTTAAAACGTATGCTCAGTTATTAGCCTCCTCCATTGTGCAGCGTTATTTTTACTCTTTCAATAACTGGTTGGTAGGGGATAAATCTACAGAATTAGAGCAACCGTTAAGTCCTCCAGATCAAGGGCTTTGGATCATCTGTGGTTTTGGCCGGATGGGGCAGGAAATTAAGCGGGCATTAAACAAACAAGGTCTAAAAACTGCGATTATTGACCCTCAACCGATTAGTCCTGATGAGGAAAATGTTGAGAAATTTGTTTTAGGGCTAACGACGGTCAGGACATTAAAGTTAGCCGGTATTGATCAGGCAGTCGGTATTGTGACAGGAACGGACGATGATGGTCAGAATGTTAGTATTTTATTAAATGCGCGTTCAATAAATCCGAATATTTTTACCGTTGTTAGGCAAAATTCTCACGAGAATTTCACAGCTTTTCAGGCAGCTAGAGCTGATATGGTAATGCAGCCTTCTCTGGTCGCCGCAAGACGAATTATGTTGCTATTAAAAGCGCCGTTGTTGAAGCCATTCTTTAAGTATTTTTTGGATCACCAGGATCGCAATCATGAAATGAATGATGTGATTAGTTGGGTGAAAACTTGTGTTGGAGATGAAGTGCCGTTGTTAACGTCATTTCGTATTACTGATGAAAACGCTAATGTTTTATTACGTGCTTTAGAAAATAATCCGGTTCACTTAGGTGACTTACTTAAAGACCCACGAGACAGAACAATACCGCTCGACTTAGTAACTTTGGTGGTTCAGTCAGAAAAAGGAGAACTCGTTATTTTGCCTGGGAGAGACTACTTGATACAAGCTGGAGACCAATTGTTATTATGTGGTACTGATTTAGCTTATCGGTTGTTTTTAGCTACAGTGAACAGTGAATATAAACTTTACTATGTGCGAACAGGACTGCGTAAACCACGTAGTTTTTTTATGCAATGGTATGTTCGAAAAATGGGGCGAGAAGGTTTGTAAATTAGATGAAGTGACGAAAAGGCGCTATGGGACGCGCCTTTCTTTAAGCAATCATTTAACTACGGCTCATGTGTTGTCTGAGTTCTTTAGGAAGTGAGAAAACTACTTTTTCTTCAATACCTGCATTTTCTTCTGCGGTATGTCCACCCCAAGCTTGGAGTTGCTTGATCACTTGTTGAACAAGAACTTCGGGGGCTGATGCGCCTGCTGTGACACCGACAGTATTAATATCAGTAAACCAATTCCGATCTAAATCGGCCGCTGTATCAATTAAGTAAGCTGGTTTTCCAAGTTGTACGGCAATTTCTCTTAATCTATTTGAGTTAGAGCTATTGGGTGAGCCAACGACTAAAATCAGATCTGCCTTACTTGCTAAATCAGTGACCGCATCTTGTCGGTTTTGTGTTGCATAGCAAATATCATCTTTTTTCTGTTCTTGAATAGAGGGGAATTGTTCCTTAAGTGCTTGAACCATGGCATGAGTATCAGTCATAGACAGGGTCGTTTGTGTTACATAGGCCAAATTTTCAGGATTGTTTAGCTTGAGTGATTTAACATCTTCTGGGGTTTCAACGAGGTAAATGTTGCCATTATCAGTGCATTTCTCATATTGTCCCATCGTGCCTTCCACTTCAGGGTGGCCTTCGTGACCAATTAAAACGACCTCCTTATCCGCTTTGGCGTGTTTGGCAACTTGAATATGAACCTTGGTAACAAGTGGGCAAGTTGCATCAAAGATGGTTAAGTTACGTGCTTTGGCTTCTTTTTGAACTTTTTTAGAAACGCCGTGAGCGCTGAAAATGAGATAGGAGCCTTCAGGGACGTCATTAACATCTTCAATAAAAATAGCTCCTTTGTCTCTCAAGCCTTCAACGACTGTGCGATTGTGAACTACTTCATGACGAACGTAGATTGGTGCTCCAAAAGCATCGATAGCATGGTCAACAATGTCTATAGCACGGTCAACGCCGGCGCAGAAGCCACGGGGATTAGCGAGTATTATTTGCATATTTATTTGATCAGTGGTTGTTATTTTCTATATTTTACCCGATTTTTTCGTTAGAAACGACAATGCCGTCAGGGTCTGAAAAAATATAATGGTCTGGTTTAAAGGATATACCCGCGAAATTAATGACAAGATCCTGAGATCCTGTGCCGTTTTTTTGAGATTTTAAGGGGTGTGTTGCCAATGCCTTAATGCCAATTGGGATGAGGTTAATTGGTTCACTATCACGAATACAGCCATTAATAACAATCCCTTGCCAGCCATTTTGATGGGCGATCAATGCTAAATTATCACCGAGGAGGGCGCAATTTAAGGAGCCTTGGCCATCGATTACCAGAACACGATTGTCGACGGGTTGCTCAAGGGTATTTCTGATCAGTACATTGTCTTCAAGAACTTTGAGGGTTGTTATTTGTCCAGCGAAACTACTGTTGCTGCCAAAACTTTTAAAAACAGGTTTAGCAATTTGGAATCCTGGCAATGAACTGTAGGCATCGCATAAATCAGCGGTGGATAGTGTCATATTATTTAAGTAAATTAATAGTATTATAACAAGTGATTTTGGTTTTCTAAGGGAAATGAGTCGAGTTATTGCTAAGGAGGCGAGTGAGCAGTTTGACAGCTGGAAATTTTAAGAGCTACATGTCAGTTGGCTTATTTTACGTTTATTGATGTAACAAATCACAATGAATAGAGGCGATTAAATGGGAGTATTATTTGTAATTCTAGCTGTGGTCTTAATTGTTGGGAGTGCATTGATTTTATTGCGCAATGCAAAAAGTTCTAAGGTACCTGATTCGGTAGAGCCTACGCCTTACGAGGACGATGAAACAGATAGTTGGTGAATAATAGGGCTATTGTTATTTTGTTCTTAATGTAAAGGTGACCGGGCCGTTATTAACTAAGTTAACTTGCATATCGGCTCCAAAAACACCACTCTCAACTATCGGATATTGTTGTTTGGCTATTGTGACTAAATAATTAAACAATTTTTTTCCAAGTTCAGGTGAAGCAGCTGGCGTGAAACTGGGGCGATTGCCATTGTCAGTGTCTGCAGCAAGCGTGAATTGAGGGACGATTAACAAGCCCCCATTAATTTGCTTTAGAGAAAGATTCATTCGGTTTTGTGAGTCAGAAAATACGCGGTAATTTAAGAGTCGTTGGAGTAGTCGCTCAGCATCCGTTTCATTATCTTGTTTTTCAACAGCAACGAGTGCCAGAACACCATGATGTATTTGACCTATGTTTATATCGTCAACAGTTATAAAAGCTGAGGAAACGCGTTGTATGATTGTAATCATGAAAAGATAGTTTTTTTGAAATGACCTTATTTTGCCGATGATTTATAACATGTTAAAGAAGCATATAGTACTAAGTAGTTTGATTTTTTTGAGTTTTTTTTCTCAAAATTTGACAGCGAAAGTTTTTTTCTGGGATGACAATAACGGGAAACGTTTTTATTCAGATCAGCAGCCGAATGGTTTTGTGGCGAAAGAAATACTAGAAGTAGAAGATATATTCTACACAGTGACTAAGGTTTATGATGGCGATACCGTACTTTTAGACAACCGATTAAAAGTGCGACTGTTAAATATTAATACCCCTGAAATTGAACGATATCCAAAATCTGGAGAAGCTGGTGGGGAAATAGCCCGAAAGGGTTTGAAAAGGTTATTAGCAGGACAAAAAGTACGCCTTGAAACCGATGTGGAGAGAAAAGACAAATATGGGCGAACACTCGGGCATCTTTTTACAGTATCGGGATTACATCTTAATCTCGAAATGGTGAAGAAGGGGTGGGCAACGGTGAGTCTTCACCCACCCAATTTAAATTATTCGAAAGCTATGTTGTTAGCACAACAAAAAGCACAATCGGAGCAGATTGCACTTTGGGGGATGGTTGAATATCAACCTAAAGTGATTGCCAATGGTTTAGCTAAGAGAAGCCATGGTTGGCAACGATTAATAGGAACAATACGATCCGCCACCATGAAGCGTAAGTATGTTTATCTGAGCGTTGAGTCGGGTGAATTAATGATCAGAATTCCCCGGTCAAACTTGTCTCTTTTTCCTGATGTAATGACCTACCTTGATAAAAAGGTAGAAATAAGAGGGTGGGTTTCACATCGGGGGAAGGGGCGGTCTATTTTAATTCGTCACCCCAGTGCCTTGTTAATTCGTTAGTGTTGATGATTGCTATTTGAACGGTGGACTAAAAAGAAATAGTTGAAAACCGCTCTTCATTTTTAATCATTCCTTTTTATAAGGAAAGCAGTGTTTTATTTTAATAAATTCTTTAAAAATTTTTTCAACACAAATGAGCGGCCAAAGAATTTTTTTTCAATTAGGTTGAGTAACCTGTTTTCTCTTTCTTCAGATTTTTCTTTGAGTTCTGCAAGTTCTTTTTGTAAGCGAATGATTTGCTGTTGCAAAAAGAGTTCATTATTAGTGCCGTTATGTGTTTGATTATTTGGTTCTTCTTTACCGGTAGGGATGACAGTGGCAGTAAAGGCATGAGAGTCAAACTGTGGGCTCACGGGATCTTGAGGGGGCATGAGTGTTGATTGTGAGTGGGCACTGTGAGATTTATCCGTCGGTTTAATTTGACGGTAACAGGAGCGTGTGGTTTTAGTAATCAGGCGGGTTGCTTTGGCAATAGACATCACTGAAATAATAGTGGCTATAGTCAAGACTTCAGTGGACTTACCGACGAGTTTAGAAGAGAGTAGAATTTTTTTAAAGGCCATAGTTATATGAATGATCCTGCGTAGTAATTGTTGATTTTGGTTGAAATATTAGGCCATTTCTATGATGCAAAAAAATAAATTATGACAAAGTTTATATGATTCTTATCTTAATAGGTATACGAGATAGGGTTTAACAATAAAAAAAGGTGGTTTGTATCGTGAAGGTTTATCAATAACGCTGTATTGACAATTTTGTTGTTATAATTATCAATAACGTCCCCGTAGCATAACTGGATAATGCAGACCCCTCCTAAGGGTCAGATTAGAGGTTCGAATCCTCTCGGGGACGCCATGAATATATACAAATGCTATTTTCTAGTATGATTCAGTGGTCAATAATGTTCGTAAAGGCATGTAGTCTGATGAAGTGCTGAGAACTTGTCTATAGTTGTTTATCCCTGATCACTTTCTTTTGTTGTATCTACTTTTTTTGTGATTGGCTATGTTTCTATTTAGATGGCGAGAGTTGGATGGAGGCATGAATAATCAAGATAGACTTAAGAGTAAAAGTCTTATTAAAGCCGTTTGTTTGGGGTGATTGACACAAAACAGGTTTTCGCAATAATAGTGCTGAGATTAACCCAACGTTAATGAAAGAATTAGTACTATCAATTTTTTACTAAATTAGATCCGTGTTCTGTTGAACAGGCTGGAGTTCCTAAACTCACTACTCTGTTTAAAAATGATTTTCATTGCACTTGACGCTATAGCTGATCTTAGGTGGTGGCTGGAATCGGTGATTTAAGAACTAATAATTAAGCTGCATCCAAAAAATAACCTTTTCAAGTTTCAAAACCTGCTATGACTTGTTTAGAAGAGATAGGGCGATGAAGTTCACCAAGAGAAGGATTAATTTGTAAGTAAATACTTATAAAAATGGATGATTATTTCTGGCTTGACGGTGACATTTCAATTCAATAAAATTTTTTCATCGAAAGCAATAATTTTTGTTATGGAAAAGAATTCTGAACCTTTAGTTGAGCATGTCAAGGTGGCTGTTTCTGATTATTTATTAAAATGTAGTGATCAACAAGATGCCGACCTCTATTCCATTGTGATGGGTCAAGTTGAAAAAACATTAATTTCAGTCGTATTAGAGGCGTTTGATTACAATCAATCTAGAGTAGCTCGAATATTAGGTCTAAGTCGAAGCACGCTACGTAAAAAAATCATGGTTTATGCCATAGTGGAAAATGCGGAAAAACAAGAACTAACTGATTATCTGGAGAGGAAAAGCTAAAGGAATTAGCGGTTAAGTTGGGCGTATTCCAAGAAAAAATCCGCATTTAGACCTTAATTGTTTAATGACTACATATTTGCAATGTTTAGCATCTGA
>CAZEVO010000045.1:0-11869 GCA_964515235.1 uncultured Methylococcaceae bacterium
CCTGTGGATTAGCGTTTTTCTATACACAAAACAAAGTATTTTTTGAAAAAACATGAAAGAATAATAGATTATGAAAACACCAATTAATATTGCAATCACAGGCGCAGCTGGCAGAATTAGCTATGCGCTTCTTTACCGGGTGGCAGCTGGAGAGTTGTTGGGTCCTGATCAACCTATTAATCTTCAGTTATTGGAAGTTACTTCAGAAATGCCTGTTTTAAAAGGGATTGTCATGGAGTTGAACGACTGCATTTTTCCTTTATTGAATAATATAATTATTACTGATCAACCTGAAGTTGCTTTTAATCAAGCTGATTATGTCTTTATGTTAGGTGCGAAGCCGCGTGTTTTAGGAATGGAGCGTAATGATTTATTGCAGGCGAATGCAGATATTTTTGCATTACACGGTCGTGCCCTGGGAGAAGTGGCTAGTCGGGATGTTAAAGTTTTGGTGGCTGGAAATCCATCCAATACCAATGCTTTGATTGCCTTAATGAGTGCTGAAGGTTTAGGCGCTAAGAACTTTACCGCTTTAACATATTTAGATTTTCACCGTGCCATTGGTCTATTAGCAGAACAAGCTGGAGTCCATCCAAATTTTGTCCGAGATATTGTTATTTGGGGTAACCATTCCGCAACTCAGTACCCTGATATTCATCATGCTCAGATTAAAGGCTCAGCGGCGTTAGATTGTGTAGAATTTCGTTGGTTTACTGAGGAATTTATTCCGACTGTACAGCAGCGTGGAGCTGCTATTATTGGAGCGCTTGGGCATTCGAGTGTTGCTTCAGCAGCTTATGCTGCGATTTGTCAAATGAGAGATTGGATCGTTGATACAAATCCTGATAGCTGGATTAGTATGGCAGTATTATCAGACGGAAGTTATGGTATTGAAGAAGGATTAGTCTATTCATACCCTGTTCGTGTTGTAGGGGGGGAAGCAACGATTGTTCGTGGCCTTGATATTAGTGAGTTCAGTATTGATAAAATGAAAGAAACAGAGGCTGAGTTAAAAGGGGAGCGCGATGCGATTAAATATTTGTTTGCAAGTGAAGAGAGTTAATTAGCAAATAAGGTTTCTGAGCGTTTGATCTTAGAAATGTTAAGGTTTTCAATGACTCGAATGCGCATAGTGTTATATGAGTTTCTTCAGCAGCGCAGCGAATAGACGTCGTGATTAGCATAGTTAAATTTAGTTTTCTGAGTTTTTTCAATATCTTCAAGTCATTTCTGCGTTATTAGAATTCTTGCGGGTCGCATTGTTAAGAACCTAATTTAATGGTTGATAGAGATTACGTTCCAAGAAAATAATGCAATGTATTACTGATAAACTGCAAGAGGACCTTCCAGTTTATCAGTGGGTAGAAGGGTTTAGTTAGCCTTAGCTGGCGGTAGAGCGGTAATACTCAATAGCAGCAGCAACACCACTTCCAGGGGTAATATCAAAGCCATTATCCAGTAAGGCCATTTCGACACCAGCGATGGCTCCAAGCATGGAAACATCATTCATATTGCCCATATGACCAATTCTGAACACTTTCCCAGCGACTTCAGTCAAGCCACCTCCGAGTGAGATATTGTATTTATGATAGGCAGTGGCAATGACATCGCGTGCATCTTTGTCTTCAGGGACAACTACTGCTGAAACGGTATTAGATTCAAAACCGGGTTGTGCGCAGATGGAAAGTCCCCATGCAGCAATCGCTTTTCTGGTACCTTCTGCAAGACGGTGGTGACGGGAAAAAACATTTTCCAGTCCTTCTTCGAGTAAGAGGTCGATCGCTTTACGAAGGCCATGTAAGATTGGGGTAGACGGTGTATAAGGTGTGTAGCCGTCTTTATTGGTGTTAATGTGGTCTTTTAAATCTAAAAAGCAACGAGGATAACTATTGGTTTGGCAGGCAGACATTGCTTTTTGGCTGAAAGCCAAAAAGGCACCGCCAGCAGGAAGCATAAAGCCTTTTTGTGAGCCACTGATTGCTCCGTCAACGCCCCACTCATCCATTCTGAAGTCTAGGCTGGCAATTGAACTAACACCGTCGACAAATAATAAGGCCGGGTGATTAGCCGCATTCATGGCTAAGCGAACACCTCCGATATCTGAGGTAACACCGGTTGAGGTTTCATTATGAGTGGCTAAAACAGCTTTAATCTGATGGTGGCTGTCTTCTTTTAGTCGTGTTTCCAAGGCGTCCAGAGGAATACCTTTACCCCATTCAACTTCGTGACATTCAACTTCAAATCCTAAGCGATTTGCCATGTCCATCCAGAGGTGAGCGAATTGACCAAATCGGTAAATCAGGACTTTGTCCCCAGGGTTAAGAGTGTTTGTGAGGGCAATTTCCCAGCCTGCAGTGCCGGTAGCTGGAAAAATAAAGGCTTGACCATCTTCGGTTTTAAAAATTTTCTTAAGGTCTTGCAGTAGCGGTTTCAGGAGTTCAGGGAAAGTAGGCGACCTGTGGTCCTCCATATCGACCCTCATCGCATTACTGACTTCTGTTGGAACGTTTGTAGGACCTGGGATGTAAAGATGATTTCGACCTGCCATGGGTTGCCTCTATAAAAAATGTGATGTAAAAACGATTCAATCAGTCTTAAATTAAATCAGATTAAGGATTAACAGAATATTATCCCATATAAGCTATTGAGCAGCAATACGATCTGAGAATGACTTGATTTTTAAAGTTGAATGGGGGGTTTTTTCTTCTAATGAGGTGGTTGCTGTGGTAATAAATATTGTTGGAATATATAATGATGGGTTGCTTTTGGTTGCTTTGGAATTTACCTGAGTGGCTAAGATAATCAGATTGTAATTTTTAGAGGTTTGGGTATTTATTATGAGTTATACATTGTATGAACCATCAGTACAGCGAGTGCAACGTTGTGAGTTGGCTGTGCCAGGGTCAAGTCCTGAAATGTTTGAAAAAGCGTTGTTAAGTGGTGTTGACTTCGTTTTTCTGGATTTAGAAGATGCTGTTGCCCCAGATGATAAGTTACAAGCACGTAAAAATGTGATTGAGGCGATTAATGATTTGGATTGGGCCGGGCATGGAATTGCTGTTTCTGTTCGGATTAATGGTTTAGATACGCAGTATATGGTACGGGATGTCGTTGATTTAGTAGAACAGGCCGGTAACAAATTAAATACTATATTGATTCCTAAAGTCGGTGTTTTTGCTGATGTTTACATGGTAGAGGCGATGTTAAGCCAATTAGAAGTTCAAGAAGGCTTGACGCATAAAATAGGAATCGAATGTTTGATTGAAACGGCATTGGGCATGGCAAATGTTGAAGATATCGCGCGTAATGGTGCCACCGGCAGATTGGAAGCACTGCATTTTGGCGTTGCTGATTATGCAGCGAGCAACCGTGCCCGAACAACTAATATTGGAGGATTAAATCCAGACTACCCGGGTGACCAATGGCATTCGGCTATTAGCCGAATGACTGTTGCATGTAGAGCCTATGGTTTACGACCGATTGATGGTCCTTTTGGTGATATTAAGGACCCTGATGGTTATATTGCTGCTGCTAAACGAGCAGCTGCTTTGGGTTGTGAAGGAAAATGGGCGATACACCCCTCACAAATCGCACTAGCAAATGACGTTTTTACACCACCGCCTGCAGAAGTTGATAAGGCTAAGCGAATTCTAGAAGCACTTAAAGAAGCGGCGGAACAAGGCAAAGGTGCTGCGGCATTGGACGGACGCTTAATCGATGCGGCATCTGAAAGAATGGCCACTAATGTGGTTAAAGCTGCAGCAGCGATTGCCTTGAAGACGAAATAAACGGAACTGAATAAATAGGGGAAAGCACTTGGATATTCATGAGTATCAGGCTAAAAGTATTTTAGCGGATTATGGCGTCAAAATCGCCGAGGGCGGGCTGGCTTATAGCCCAGAGCAGGCAACACAACGAGCCCGTGATGTTGGTGGGAATGTGTGGGCGGTAAAAGCACAAATTCATTCCGGTGCACGCGGTAAAGCAGGAGCTATCAAAATTTGTAAAACCTCGGATGAGGTTTTTGCCGCTGCAGATGAATTATTAGGCAAAAATATTGTGACCCACCAGACAGGGCCACAAGGTAAAGTTTGTTCCCGCCTTTATATTGAAGCAGGAACTGACATAGTTCGAGAGTTATATCTGAGTTTCTTAATAGACAGAGAACATGAGCGAATTGTAATGATTGGCTCATCGGAAGGGGGCATGGATATTGAGGAAATAGCCGAAAGTAAGCCAGAAGCAATTATAAAAATTTATATTGAACCAGCGATTGGACTTCAGGATTTTCAGGCAAGAGCAATGGCTTTTTCTTTAGGGCTTCCTGCAGCGATGTTAAGTCAGGCGGTTAAGTTGATTGAAGGCTGTTACCGTGCATTACGTGATACTGATGCGAGTATGCTGGAGGTTAATCCACTGGTTATTAACGGACATGATGAACTGGTTGCACTAGATGCCAAAATGGACTTTGATGATAATGCCTTGTTCCGACGTCAGAATATCTCAGAGTTACGTGATAAGACACAGGAAGACCCACGGGAAATGGCAGCAGCGGATAGAGGTCTGAGTTATGTTGGTTTAGACGGTGATATTGGTTGTATGATCAATGGTGCCGGGTTAGCGATGGCAACCATGGATATGATTAAGTTGGCTGGAGGAGAGCCTGCTAATTTTCTTGATGTAGGTGGTGGTGCTTCTCCGGAAAGAACTGAAAAAGCATTTCGACTGGTATTGGCTGATGATAATGTCAAAGTGATGTTGGTTAATATCTTTGCCGGAATCAATCGTTGTGACTGGATAGCTGAAGGCGTGGTCCAGGCAGTTAGGAAAATTGATATGAAAATGCCATTAATAGTTCGTTTATCTGGAACTAATGTTGAAGAAGGAAGAGATATTATTAGTAGAAGTGGTCTCCCAATAATTATGGCAGAAACATTAGCAGATGCTGCTGAAAAAGCAGTAGCAGCACGAAATGAAATTGTAGCGACGGCGCAGGGAGAATAGACGATGGCAATTCTAATTAATGAAAGAACGCCGATTGTTGTTCAAGGCTTCACTGGAAAAATTGGTACATTTCATGCTCAGGATATGATTAATTATGGATCAAATGTTGTGGGTGGAATCACACCCGGAAAAGGAGGTAGTCAACATTTAGGGCGTCCTGTTTTTAACACCGTTAAGGAGTCTGTCGAACAATTAGGTGCTGAAGCTAGTATTGTTTTTGTGCCGCCAGCTTTTGCCGCTGATTCGATTATGGAAGCAGCAGAAGCCGGTATTAAATATTGTGTGGCAATTACTGATGGTATACCGACGCAAGATATGATGAAGGTCAAAAATTATCTCAAGAATTTCCCTGAAGCTGAGCGCATGGTGCTTACCGGACCAAATTGTGCTGGCACCATCAGTCCTGGGCGGGCGATGCTAGGTATTATGCCGGGACATATTTATATTCCTGGCGTGGTTGGTGTAGTAGGTCGATCGGGTACTCTTGGTTATGAAGCAGCCGATCAGATGAAAGCTTTGGGTGTTGGTATTTCAACATCGGTTGGTATTGGCGGTGACCCTATTAATGGTAGCTCACACAGTAAAATCTTAGCAAAGTTTGAACAAGATACGGAGACTAAAGTTGTGTTGATGATTGGTGAGATTGGTGGTCCTCAAGAAATTGAAGCTGGTATTTTTGCCAGGGACAATATGAGTAAGCCGGTTGTCGCGTATATTGCTGGTTTGACCGCGCCAAAAGGTCGCCGAATGGGGCATGCTGGTGCAATTATTTCATCAACAGGAGAGAGTGCTAGTGAAAAAGTAGAGCAACTTCTTGATATGGGAGTCACGATTGCACCAACTCCGTCGGCGATGGGTGAAACTGTTGCAAAGATCATTGCCAGTCTTTAGTTAAGCGCTAAAAAATGTTTTTTATATCGCATGACTTACCTAGATTAAGCTATATTTATTAGTATCTAGTCGGTTAATAATGAGTTCAGCCACAGATGGTTAGTCGAGTTAAAAAGGGGCAGTAAATGGATGACAATAAAAAGAAAGCGTTAAATGCTGCATTAATGCAGATTGAAAAACAGTTTGGTAAGGGCTCGGTCATGCGAATGGGTGACTCAGCCGCCTCTAGAGATATTGAGACAGTGCCGACCGGTTCATTATCACTGGATATTGCTTTAGGTTGTGGAGGGCTTCCGCGTGGTCGGGTTATTGAAATTTATGGCCCTGAATCCTCAGGTAAAACAACTATGACATTGGAAGTGATTGCGCAAATGCAAAAGTTAGGTGGTTCAGCGGCTTTTATTGATGCTGAGCATGCGTTGGACCCTGTATATGCTGAAAAAATTGGTGTTAATGTTGATGATCTACTTGTTTCACAACCCGATACAGGTGAACAAGCCCTAGAAATTACTGATATGTTAGTACGATCAGGTGCCGTTGATATGGTGGTGATTGATTCGGTTGCCGCATTAACACCCAAGGCCGAGATTGAAGGAGATATGGGAGATTCCCATATGGGTCTGCAGGCTCGACTCATGTCTCAAGCACTTAGAAAATTAACTGCTAATATTAAAAGATCGAACACCTTAGTGATTTTTATTAATCAAATTCGCATGAAAATTGGTGTGATGTTTGGCAATCCAGAAACGACGACGGGTGGTAATGCTTTAAAATTTTATTCTTCAGTACGTTTAGATATTCGTCGTATTGGGGCAATAAAGAAAGGCGATGAAATCGTCGGTAATGATACGCGAGTTAAAGTAGTCAAAAATAAAGTAGCCCCACCTTTTAAGCAGGCAGAATTTGAAATTTTATACGGTCAAGGGGTCTCTTTTTTAGGTGAGCTCATTGATTTAGGGGTGAAGTTTGGTTTCGTGGATAAAGCCGGATCGTGGTATAGCCATAATGGTCAAAAAATCGGTCAAGGTAAAGAAAATGCACGTACGTATTTAAAAGAGAACGTGAATGTCGCTATGGAATTAGAGCAAAAGATTAGAGCGGCAGCCTTTGGTGTAACTAAAGAAGACGTTAAAGGATCAAATACGGATGTGTCTTGACTAGCTTTATTGAGTAAGGGTTGATCATTATGCTTAACGCACATGATCAACTTGAAATTAAGCGTTTTTGTTTTCAGTATTTAGCGCGGCGCGAACACAGCCAGTTAGAATTACGTCAGAAACTCTCTAGAAAAGGTTTTGAACAATCTGCAATAAAGGCTGTTTTAGACGATTTAGTCAGTGGTGATTGGCAAAGTGATGATCGCTTCGCAGATAGTTTTTTCCGTCAATGTATTGCTAAAGGGTATGGTCCAGTACGAATTGCTTATGAATTAAAGCAGCGTGGTATTACAGATGGGCAAATGATGTTGAATGAAACTGAGGTTAATTGGGAAGAACAGTTAATTGAAGTTTATCAAAAGAAATTTGGCGAAAATATTCAATTAACAGCTCGAGAGTGGGCAAAAAGGTTGCGTTTTTTACACTACCGAGGCTTTACTACAGAGATGATTAGGAATTTATCAAAAGCATTAGGGCTAGTAATTAAGTGATTTTTTCTGAGTTAAGATTGAGTTTATTAAACTGTGTGAATACAGTAAATTAAAGATGTCAACCGGTGGTAATTTTCAATTAGATAAAATGGTTTGAATTTATGAAAATCATGTCGACAGAACAGTTACGTACTGTTTTTTTACAATATTTTCAGGCTAATGAGCATGTCATTCAGCCTAGTAGTACGCTTGTGCCGGGCGATGATCCGACGCTATTGTTTACTAATGCCGGAATGGTTCCTTTTAAGGACGTTTTTTTAGGTCGGGAAAATATTGGATTTAAACGCGCAACATCGAGTCAACGTTGTGTTCGTGCAGGTGGTAAACATAATGATTTAGAGAATGTCGGATACACTGCACGGCATCATACCTTTTTTGAAATGCTAGGTAATTTTAGTTTTGGTGATTATTTTAAAAAAGAAGCGATTTATTATGCCTGGGATTTTTTGACCGTAAAACTAGAAATACCAAGTGAGAAATTATGGGTCACTGTATTTGATGAAGATACTGAAGCTGAAAGTATTTGGTTGAATGAGATCGGTATTGATCCTAGTCGTTTTTCACGGATTGGAGCTAAAGATAATTTTTGGTCTATGGGTGAAGTTGGTCCCTGTGGTCCTTGTAGTGAAATATTTTATGATCACGGTGAAGACGTTCCAGGCGGACCACCCGGGTCGCCTGAGGAAGATGGTGATCGGTATATTGAAATTTGGAATTTAGTTTTCATGCAATTCGATCGTTCAGCAGATGGAGTGCTGACAGCATTGCCTCAGCCTTCTGTTGATACTGGAATGGGATTAGAAAGAATCGCTGCAGTTCTTCAAGGCGTTCATAATAATTATGAGATTGATTTATTTCAGAAGTTATTAATGGCCGCCGCACAGGTGACCGGCTTTGCAGATACGACTCACAGTTCGTTACGTGTGATTGTTGATCATATTCGTTCTTGTGCCTTTCTAATCGTTGATGGCGTTATGCCTTCCAATGAAGGACGCGGCTATGTCTTACGTCGGATCATTCGTCGGGCAGTACGACATGGTTATCGCTTAGGCGTTCACGATATTTTTTTCTACCGATTAGTTCAGTCATTAGTTGAGCAGATGGGTTCTGTATACCCTGAGCTGGTAGCGAATCAAGCGCAGGTTGAGCGTGTATTGGAAAAAGAAGAGCAACGCTTTTCAGAAACATTACAAAAAGGTATGACCGTCTTAGAAAGTTGCGTTGCTAAGTTAGATGGGATGGTAATCCCGGGTAAGATTGTTTTTTTACTTTATGACACCTACGGTTTTCCAGTTGATTTGACAGCAGATTTTGCCCGTGAAAATCATTTACAGATTGATCAGGAAGGTTTTGAGACAGAAATGGAAAGCCAGCGTGAAAGAGCACGTGCAGCCAGTAATTTTGGCGGAGCTGATGAGCAAAATATTGCGATGACAGTACCAACAGAGTTTGTTGGTTATCAGCAATTAAAAGGTCAAGCGGAGCTATTAGGATTATTCTCTGAAGGGACTGCGGTTGATTCTTTAAGCGAAGGTGAAGAAGGTATTTTGGTGTTGAACACAACCCCTTTCTATGCTGAATCAGGTGGGCAAGTTGGAGACGTTGGCGTAATTGCCTTTGAGGATAACCAATTTCAAGTTTTTGATACACAAAAGCAAAGCAGTAATACTTTTTTACATAAAGGAAAAGTTATCTCAGGTGTCTTGAAAAAAGGGTGTTCTTATGAAGCATCGGTTGATTCTGTTGCGCGGCAATTAATCATCCAAAATCATTCAGCCACTCATTTATTACACGCGGCATTAAGATCTATTTTAGGGGAACACGTAACCCAAAAAGGCTCATTGGTTAATGCTTCACGTCTACGGTTTGATTTTTCACATTTCGAACCAATTAGTTTGGAATACATCGCCGAAATTGAACAGTTAGTTAACCATCAGATCAGGAATAATAACGCCGTTACAGCCGACATTATGACTAAGGACCAAGCAGTTAAGGCAGGAGCGATGGCCTTGTTTGGGGAGAAATACGGAACAGATGTTCGAGTTTTGAAAATTGGTGATTTCTCAATAGAATTATGTGGTGGTACGCATGTTGATCGTGCTGGTGATATTGGTTGTTTTAAGATTATTAGTGAAACAGGTGTTGCCGCAGGAGTTCGACGTATTGAAGCGCTGACCGGTGAAGCTGCATTAAGTTGGTCAGAAACTAGAAATAAAGCATTAGCACTTATTGCTGAAGTTGTGAAGAGTACACCTGAAAAAGCATTACCTAAAGTGATTCAATTACTTGAAAAGAACCGACTATTGGAGAAAGAACTAGAGAAATTAAAACTAAAGTTAGTGCAATCGTCACAAGCGGAATTAACTAGTCAAGCTATTGAAATTGAAGGCCTGAATGTACTAGCTGTGAAATTAGATAATGTTGATGGCAAAGGTATGCGTGATGTTTTAGATCAATTGAAAAATAAGTTAGGCAGTTCAGCGATCATTTTAGCTACGGTAAATGGAGGCAAAGTTAGTCTTATTGCCGGTGTGAGCAAAGATGAAGTCGGGCGTATTAAAGCTGGTGACCTAGTCAATTTTGTTGCAGCTCAGGTTGGTGGAAAAGGAGGAGGAAGACCTGAGATGGCGCAGGCAGGTGGCAATGATCCGTCAACCCTTAAACAGGCACTAGCAGCGGTTCCAGACTGGATTCGAAGTCAAATTAGTAGTTAAAGAGAGTTAAAAAAAGTATGGCAAGATATGTTTTTAAATTTGGTGGTACTTCAGTAGGTGGCACCGAACGAATTAAAGCGGTCGCAGAAAAAGTTAAACAGGCCTATGCGAAAGGCCATGAAGTCATTGTGGTTGTTTCAGCAATGAGCGGCGAAACCAATCGTCTCACTGCCTTAGCGAATGATTTGTTGGCGCACCCGAATCCACGGGAAATGGATGTATTGTTATCAACAGGTGAGCAGGTAACTATTGCACTATTGAGTATGGCTCTGGATAGCTTAGGGTGCCCTGCAGAGTCTTTTACCGGCGGGCAAGTCGAGATTTTGACAGACTCAGTTCACAGTAAAGCAAGAATTAAAGACATAGGTGTAGCTGCAGTTCAGGAGTGTTTAGCAAGTGGGAAAGTTGCTGTTGTAGCTGGCTTTCAGGGCGTGAATGACCAGGGACATATTACTACTTTAGGGCGAGGAGGTTCCGATACAACTGCTGTTGCTTTAGCTGCAAAATTAAAAGCAAGTGAATGCTATATCTATACTGATGTGGATGGTGTGTATACGACGGACCCTCGAGTTGAGCCAACCGCACGAAAAATGAATTCGGTCACTTTTGAAGAAATGCTTGAAATGGCAAGTTTAGGTTCAAAAGTTTTGCAAATACGAGCAGTTGAATTTGCAGGGAAATATAATGTACCTTTAAGAGTATTGTCTACTTTTTCAGAAGGTAATGGAACGTTAATAACTTATGAGGATGATGGCATGGAACGGGCATTAATTTCCGGTATTGCATTTAATCGTGATGAAGCTAAGTTGACAATTAATGGTGTACCGGATTTACCCGGCATCGCTTCAAAAATAGTTGGCCCGATAGCAGCCAGTAATATTGAAATTGATATGATCATTCAGAACATTGCGGATGATGAGACGACCGATTTTACTTTTACTGTTCACCGTAATGATTATGACAAAGCTTTGGCTATTTTGGAAGAAAGTAAAATTGCCTTGTCAGCTAAAAAAGTAAGTGGAGACAATTCGATTGTAAAGGTATCTTTGGTTGGTGTAGGGATGCGCTCTCACTCGGGCATTGCAAGTAAAATGTTTGATGTCTTGGCTGCAGAAGGGATTAATATTAAAATGATCTCGACCTCAGAAATTAAGATTTCAGTGGTTATGGATGAAAAATATTTGGAATTAGCGGTTCGTGCTTTACATAAATCCTTTGAGTTGGCTGAGGAACCTAATCTTTGATGTTTTCTTTTATTATTAAAAGATGGTAAAATTCTCCGTCTTAATGATGGTACGTACTTAGGAGGGAAACCCGTGTTAATATTGACTCGCCGAGTTGGAGAGACATTGATGATAGGTGATGATGTTAAGGTTACTGTCCTAGGTGTTAAAGGGAATCAGGTAAGAATTGGCGTGGATGCGCCAAGAGATGTAACGGTTCATCGGGAAGAGATTTTTGACCGTATTAAGAAAGAGAAAGAACAAGAAGACTCGCAATAAATACAACTATTGAATTGGAGAGATGGCCGAGTGGCTGAAGGCGCTCCCCTGCTAAGGGAGTATGGGTTTTAAAGCCCATCGAGGGTTCGAATCCCTCTCTCTCCGCCATA
>CAZEVO010000046.1:0-10989 GCA_964515235.1 uncultured Methylococcaceae bacterium
CCGTCAGAGTTACATTGTAACGCTTCGATATGTCTACAAAACTCAGGGCGATTCACCTTTCCCCTAGGTTCTCAATAAAAAAACTCAATTGTCATATTTCTAACATTGGAGAAAGCCGCAATCATTACTCTTCTTGAGTCAGAAGGTCAGGTGACTCATTTCCATCTGAATCCCGGTGTATTTTTACCTCTGTTGGATAAGCAAAGTCCAAATCATTGTTTTTTAAGATTGCTGCTATTTTAAACAACACATCTTCTTTTACCGCCAGCCATTTGGCCCAGTCAACAGTTTTAGAAAAACAATAAATTAAAATATCAATAGAGTAATCGTTATAACGATCCATAAAAACTAACTGTGTCGACTTAATCCCTGCGGAATCTTCATGTGAAGATAATTTAAATTTCTTACGACTATCCCTGTGCTGTTGCGTTGGATTAGCAATATCTGGATGTGTTTTTAACATTTCCCGAATATCATCCAGTGCTTTTCGTATATCATCCATATTACTTTCGTAAGTCACTCCAATGTACATTTTGATCCTACGCCCAACAATCCGACGATCCATGTTCCTGACACTTGAAACCGAGACTACCGCGTTGGGAATAACGATCAATGCATTATCAAAAGTTCTTATTGTCGTACTACGCAGACCAATTTCAGAAACTGTCCCTTCTACATCTTCTATTTTTACCCAATCACCCATCCGATAAACGTTATCAAATAAAATCGTAATGCCTCCAAACAAATTCGATAACGTATCTTTCGCAGCGAGTGCAAATGCTAAACCCCCAATACCTAATGTTGAGAGGATTGCCGTAATATTAATTCCAAAATGGCTTAAAACTATGGCCATAACGACAATAATAATAATGACTTTAACAACCTGGACACCCAGCGCGACTAATTCCTTTCTCAGATCCTTGTTAATTCGCGTTAATCTTTTCAAGTGCACCATGACGATAATATCGATAATACACAACAACAACCAAACAAATATCAGACTAAAAATAACAAAACTTATTGACTCTATAGCAGTACGGTAATCAGCCTTATAGAAAAAAGCATAGGTCGCCAAGTCAATTCCGAAAAACATTAACCCCATCCTAATGGGGCGTACAACTCCCTGATATTTCTCATCCTGATGATGATCTTCGTCACCGGAAACATACTTCTTAATTAGAAAATTAGTAAATCTGAAAAAGAGAGGGTAACTAAAATAAACCAAAGCAATAATCACAAACGATAAGCTAATCCCCCCAATATCGACATTAAACGGAATAAGTTTGTAATTAATAGAGCGTATGCCATCAAAATTATTGATATAAGAAATCGCCGAGAGTAATGAGAATTGTTGAAACCAATGAATCGAAGCAATTTTACGAGGATTATTAATCACATACTTCAGAATATCTTGATAAGTCGTATTCACTCGAGTAAATAACTGATGGTTTTTGCTTACATCTGAGGTAATCTTATTTTCTACATTACTCTCAGGCAGTGGTAATAACTCAGCTATTTTCTGACTCTTATCAAATACTGCTTGTGAGTCAACAACAATAGTTTGAATACCTTTGTAACGGTTTGAGGCTTCGATCAAGTATTCAATATAGCGATTGATTGCTTGGCGAGCATTCAAATGCTCAATACTCAATTGGTCTCTCAACACCGCCATTTCATTACCGCGTTCTTGATTAACGGTAATTCGAGATTTAAAAAAACTGAGTTGACGTTTATCACTGATATTCGGTAATTTACGCACCGATGTCTTTTTTAACAGTGCCATCAATTGATCTAACTGATTAATCTGCTCTTCCAATAACTTATTTAATGCCGCTTCGTGGGCTGCATCACTCTCAATCACAGCCAAAGCATCGTTAAGTTCAACCAGTCGACTCACGGACTTCTCTATTTCTTTCCGGTCTTTGCTGATATCAGATAACACCGGTGTACTAATAAAAAGGAATAAGATGAACACCCAAAATTTCATAGTCTTAAACATCAAAACACACCTGATTGAAAATCATTATTAACTTGCAACCATTTCATCGCGTAAAAAAACCCACTCTTTTTCATTTGATAATTCAGAACTGAAATAATAACCATTTACATTGAAATCTTTAATGCCCTCTGGTTCATTAAGTGCATTCCGAACAATATAAGAACTCATTAGTCCACGCGCCTTCTTTGCATAAAAACTAATAATCTTATACTGACCATTTTTATAATCTTTAAATACCGGAGTAATGACATCAGCCGTTAATTGCTTGGAATTAACAGCTTTAAAATATTCATTGGAAGATAAGTTAACTAGAACATTAGAACCCGATTGCTCAATGTCTTTTGTTAATTGCTGGTTAATTAAGTTACCCCAAAACGCATAAAGGTTCTTTCCTCGAGTATTTTCAAATCGCGTTCCCATTTCTAGTCGATACGGTTGAATCAAATCTAATGGACGTAATAAACCATACAATCCTGACAAAATACGCAAGTGGCCTTGTGCAAAATCAAATTGCGCCTCTGTCAACGACGTCGCCTCTAAGCCTTGATAAACATCACCGGTAAAAGCTAAGACGGCAGGTCTTGAATTGGTACTCTCAAAAGGTAATGTCCAATCCTGAAAACGATGGAAATTTAGTTTTGCTAATGTTGGGCTAATCCCCATTAGTTGCTCTAAATCTTCTGGTGATAATGCCTGCACTTCATCTATTAATTGTTGACTCTCGGATAAGAAAACTGACTGGGAAAATCTCGTAGTTGCTAATGAACTCTCAAAATCAAGGGACTTAGCAGGAGAAATAACCATCAACATAAAATTGCCCTCTACTTTGCTAAATAATCATGCCACCAATTAAGGGGCGTATGCCCATCATCTGGATCATAAACGTTACTATAAAACCATTGTGTTTGTTCAAAACCTTTTGACACAGTATTAAATACAGCTTCAATTTCATCAAAACCAGAATCAACCGGAATGCTGTAAACCAACATCCGCTCATTTTGGTGATCAAGTTCTGCTTTTAAGAGTAATAGTGATTTTTCCATACTTTGATGAAGGCGTTTCGTATCTGTTTTTGAAAAAACACGAACACACAAATAACCATTGTGCTTTTCAACAACAAATTGACCTGCCATTTTGGTACGTATCAAATCATGTTTTGCAACTCCTTTAGCAAATACTGGTGATAAAAGTAGTTGATAACAATCCTCACCTTTAGCTATTGCTGACACTTGTTCAAAAACCAGTTCACCATCGGGTCGTTGTCCTGCCAAAAGTTGTATAACCGTTTCTTTCGCTATTTCTTCCATTTAATTATCTCTACTGTAACAAAGTCACTTGTCTAACAATGGTGTTAGCAACTTGACGATAACCCTCGGCTGTATAATGCCCAGGCACTCGGAAAGGAAAATAAGACATCGGGTCAGGCTCTCTTACAAAGAAATCCTGATGAATATCAATCACCGAAATGCCAAGCGATTTAACTTTTTCGAGTACGACTTGACGCTTTCTATATGCGTCATGATCTTTTACTAATCCTGAGTACCGGGAAAATTCAGGCAAATAGACAAAATATAACTCGCCTCCCCATTTTCTGACACGGTCTTTTGCCTGACTCATAATTTCAACAAATAAAGGTTCAACATCGATTTCCAATCGATTTAAACCTAATCGCTGCCGCAAATGAAATAACCGTAATAATCGAGTTAAATGGGCTAATTTATAACTTTGTTCATTCTGATCTATATAATCTAGTAACCAAGTATCTATTTCAGACTGTCTTTCCAATAACCGCTGAGTAAAACCACTTTTTAAATACTCCATTAATAGTGGAACTCCCTTTTCCTTTTTGAGATTTCGCTCTAAGTCATTTCCTTCATAATACAACCAAAGTACTTTCCTTGGTTTTTTAGTGGTCGCGTACTCGGTTAATGAGGCTAATTCCGTTAGCGGTCCATTACCTGCTGACCCTAAGTTAATTGCATTGTCTCCTGTTTTTAGACGGATTTGTCCGGCAATATCCGCCCCTTCTGAAACACAAGCCCCATGTGCAAAGGAGTCACCAATTAACAGCCAGTCAACTGATTGTTGCTGCCAAACAGAATCAGGGTTATTAAAACCAAAACGATCACTTTGATAAACTGCATACTTCCCGGACTCATTACAATTAACGACAGTTTTATTCGCAATACCCCCTAAAGGCAGAAGAGGCATATCCGTTGATACAGAGAAGTTGCTCTCATTAATAAAAACCCAAGGATGAATCGACGTGACTGCATCCACACCTTGTTTTTGCAATGTTTTGATTACTTCAACTTTTGAGCGGGTATCAAAAAACTCTCCAGACTTTTTAGCCATCATGGCCTGTGATGCAGATAATGGAAAAAGCAAAAAGATAATCCCTTCCATTAAATAGAGTGCAAATACAACTGAACTGGTCAACAATACTAGAATCAGTTGCACGTCATGTCGTAACAGTAAGGCAGCACCCCAAAAAACAATACCAGCTATAGCAAAAATATAATATATTTGATAAAGCGCATTTTCATTACAACTATAAATTATTTCGGCAGACCAAAAGGTATAAGCTAATAAACAAATAAAGCCTGTCAAAAATATGACAAGCATAAATTTGGCAAAGTAAAATCGTTTGGCTTGTCCAGTACTGGACATGATCATTAACCTATCATTAGTTTAGAATAAGGTGTACACAAAAGGTGCTACTGCAGTTCCTTGCGTTAAGACAATCAATGCCCCAAGTAATAACATCACTATAAAAATAGGGGCTAACCAAAACTTCTTGCGAACGCGCATAAAGCCCCATAAATCACGAATTAGATCCAACATCAGTAAGGTTTCTCCATATGATTTTTTTCTAAAATAACACTTTTTTGGCGATAGGATTTTTCTGAGTTCAACTGTCGCAGCATTGGATCATAACCCAATAACCTCAGAACCAACCCTAACGGCATAAATAAAAAATAAAATAACACCCCCAAAATAATACGAGTATTAATCCACCCTAGAATATCGCCCAAGGCCATCCAGATTCGAAATAATGGGGATAAGACAATCGGAAGTAAAAGAGCCCAAAAACTTAAAAAAACAGCCAGTAACCATGGCCAGATTGGCAATCCATATAAATCAAACCAATGATTAACGCGCCACTGTTTTAGTTGTGCCCGAACCCATAAATCTATTAGGGCAGTGGATTCCTGTTCAATCAATAGTGGCAACCCTAACCCAAAAATGATGACTATAAAAAAAGCCATTAACAAGCCAAAGCTACGAAGTTCTTTTTTCTGATTCAATCTCTCTGCCACTCGATTTACGCCTCTAATCTAATTCAAACTCTTCTTGCCAATTTTTGTCCTGATCATTTTTTGGCTGCTCAGACTTTGCCAGAATAATATTCTCCATCACTAAAAAATCCATTTCAGTCCTCATAAAACAACGATAGGCATCTTCTGGCGTATTGACAATTGGCTCTCCTCTAACGTTAAAAGACGTATTAATTAAAACTGGACACTGCGTCTTTTGCTCAAATTGATCAATTAATTGATAAAACCGGCTATTGGTTTCTTGATGGATAGTTTGTATTCGTGCCGAATAATCAACGTGTGTGACTGCAGGAATCTTAGAACGGGAAATATTCAGTTTTTCAATACCAAATAACATCTGCTGTTCATCAGTCATCTGCAACCATTTATCCTTTTTAACGGGTGCGACTAACAGCATATAAGGGCTGGGTCGATCAATCTCAAACCACTCGGAAACACGCTCTGCTTTCACTGCTGGCGCAAAAGGTCTAAATGACTCCCGATATTTAATTTTCAAATTCATAATCGATTGCATTTTCGGGCTTCTAGCATCGCCAATAATCGAACGTCCTCCTAAAGCCCGTGGGCCAAACTCCATACGTCCTGAAAACCACCCGACCACATTATCTTCTGCCAAAATATCAGCCAATTGAGGTAATAGTTCACCATCTGCTAATTCTTGATAAATGCCGTTAGAGTTATCTAAATACTGCTTAATTTCCTGATTGCTGAAACGTTTACCTAAATAAGCACCTTGCATACTATCATGACCATTACGTACTTCTCGTGGTTTATCCAGATAATCATGCCATACACTCAGTGCAGCGCCCAGTGCGCCACCGGCATCACCTGCTGCCGGTTGAATCCAGATATCTTTAAAGGGCCCCTCACGTAATATACGTCCATTTGAAACACAATTCAGTGCGACACCACCTGCTAAACATAAATAATCACAATCCATCTCTCGATGAATCGTTTTAACTAACTTTAAAATTATTTCTTCAGTCACAACCTGAATTGAACGTGCCAAATCCATTTCTTTCTGCGTAACCTGAGACTCAGCCCGACGCGGCGCCCCTCCAAAGAGGGAATCAAAATGGCGATTTGTCATCGTTAAACCAGTAGCGTAATTAAAATAACGCATATTCAAGCGAAAAGTTCCATCTTCTTTAACATCAATCAAATGTTTAAGAATTAAATCGACATACCGTGGCTCTCCATAGGGGGCTAGCCCCATTAACTTGTATTCCCCTGAATTAACTTTAAAACCTGCATAGTAAGTGAAGGCCGAATACAAAAGCCCTAAACTATGTGGGAAATTAATTGTCCATTGCGGTGTTAATTGTGCGCCCTCACCCAACCAAACTGAACTCGTTGCCCACTCACCCACACCATCCAAACAAAGCACCACGGCTTTTTGAAAAGGACTAGGGTAAAAAGCAGAAGCCGCATGAGCTTGATGATGTTCGGTAAAAAGAAGTACTGGGAGTTGTTTTTCCTTTAAATGACTGAGTGTCATCAATTCTTTCTTTAAGGTGCGCTTAAGAAATAATTTTTCCTTCAACCAAATCGGCATCGCCGCAATAAAAGACTTAAAACCTCTAGGCGCATAGGCCAGATAAGTCTCTAATAAGCGGTCAAATTTAACAAGTGGTTTATCATAAAAAACCACATAATCTACCGCGGATAATTGAACACCGGCCTCATAAAGACAATAAACGATTGCATTTTCAGGAAAACTAGGGTCATGTTTCTTGCGCGTAAAACGCTCTTCCTGCGCTGCTGCAACAATCTTCCCATCAACAACCAATGCGGCTGCACTATCATGGTAATAAGCAGAGATTCCAAGAATGACCATAGTATCTTTATTTTAGACCATAAAAAACCCTTTCTTAACTCACTAAAAAAGGGACCTTAAAACAGAAAACAAAAATTTTAATTATACAAAAGGGTTATATAAATTCAACAATCAATTCTACGTCATGAATTTATTGTCGTTTAACAAAACCCGGCATCACCAATGTTTTTAAGAAATTTTTAAACTCTTTTTTATTTTTTTCTTTCTGCTCTTTTCTACGCAAAGTTTTCAATAACGGTGTAATTTCCTTCAACGATTTAATGGCCTTGTAATCGCCCTGAAAAGCTGCTTGCTTAAACCAATAGTGTGCTAAGTTAAGGTTCTTTGCAACAGTTTTACCTTCATAATACATCTGGGCAATTGCTTTCTGAGCAGTTAAGTTTCCTTGCTCTGCTGCTAACTGAAACCATTTTTCTGCCTCTCCAAAATCTATTTCTGTTCCTAACCCCTCAGAGTATAATTCAGCAACTTTTAATTGAGCCTTAAGACTACCTTGACGGGCCGCATGTAAATACCACTTAAACGCTGACGGGTAATCTTGTACTTTACTATGCCCATAAAAATAGTTCTCCGCTAAAACTAATGGGTCTTCATGCTTACCTTGTTGACTCTCTAGTTCACCTGTAGTTAGCCCACTGCAAGCTGAAAGCATCAAACAACAAAAAAATGTGTGGATTTTAAAAGTCATCCCTGTTCTTATTTACCTATTGATCAAACGCACTGTTCTGCATGAAAATTATTATTCTTGACTTTGAGCACCACAAGTTCCTTCTCCACCACAAACCCCTTCGCCACAAGCATGTTCTTTAACACCCATAGCTGCACCGCAATTCCCAGCGGACTCTGCTTGCTGATCTGTCGCTGTGCTTTTAGAAATTTCATTTAATCCAAAAGGACTCTCATTGATAATTGCACATCCCGACACCATTGAAGAAATAATTGCCGTACTTAGGACGTGACGCATTGACTTAGTTTTTAGTTTGTTCATAATCGCTACCACTGTCTAAAATTTAACTTAGGATTTTAAACTAAATAGCATACCTTAAAAAAGCACCGTGGATTAACTAAATGCAGGGACTACAACCAAGGCAAGAATACTAAAAAGTTGAACCGAATATTTAGATAAGACTCGGTTGTAACTCCAAGCGGACCCCCATTGTATCGGCCCATCCAATCACCTCATCGTTCTCTGATTCTGCACCTTGTATTAACCAGCCTTGCTGTAGACGCCTCCCCAGCGCAACTAATTCATTTTAAACAGCTCAGCAAAACCTTAAAAAACAGAAGATTTAACCCAAACAAGTATTTCTTTAACATTATAATTAAACAAAAAGGCAATTAGAAAATCAATTGAATCTCGCCTTTGTCCTAAGAATGATAACTTTGGCAGTGACCCCAAAAGCATCTCAAATAGGAAATATCATGCTGTCACGATATGAATCCGTATCATCAGCAACTGTTTAGACTGACCATAGGAGACACCTTGCCCTCTTTACTTAGCAAACCGACTTAACGATAGCTAAAATATTTTCAGTAGACCGGTAACACATCGGCGTTAAAACAGGCCGTCGCAAATTTAAATTAACGCGAATTACCACAGAAAACAAAGCTAACTTCATTCTTTTGGCTCATCTGCCCGTCATGTCTTAGCTCTGTTCTTCATACCGAATACATATTGCATGTTAGACTACTCGGTGGTCTACGATGACATAGTAATCCATCTGAAAAATCATTAACCACTCGTTTTATTTACCAAAACGGCAACTAACATTTATCAGAAAAGGTATTTATGAAAAAACGAATCATTCTAATTACTGGGGCTAACCGTGGTTTAGGATCAGCAACTGGCATAAAGCTATCTGAACAAGGTCATCATGTTATTTTTACAGCCCGAAACACGCAAAAACTCAGCACCTTAAAAAAACAACTTTCGCATCAAAATTTATCTGTGGATTTTATTCCTTTAGATGTTAGCGACACCGACAGTATCATCGAGGCTTATCATAAAATCGCTAGCCATTACTCTCAAATCGACACGTTAATCAATAATGCCGGCATTTATACCAGCAGCACTGTTAATATCTCCACTATTAATGAACAAACCATCCTTGAAGCTTTTAACACCAATACTCTAGGGCCACTCAAAATAACACAGCAATTCCTACCCCTGATCAAACAAAGTCCTGAAGGTATTATTGTCAATGTCAGTTCAGGCATGGGGGCTATTGTCGAAATGGATGGCGGTTCACCGGCTTACCGAATTTCTAAAACAGCTCTGAATGTCACAACCAAGTTATTACATCACGAACTTTATGAACAAGGCGTTAAAGTGAATGCCGTTTGTCCTGGCTGGGTACGGACCGATATGGGCGGCCCCTCTGCAACACTAAGTCTCGATGAAGGCATCAGCGGTATTATCTGGGCAGCAACACTCAAAAAAGAGGGTCCTAGTGGCGGTTTTTTTCGCCATGGAAAACCGCTGCAATGGTAAACCTTAATTATTTTTCTCAAATGATTTGATAGCTGATTGAAATCATCTTGCCAGAGTCTCCTGACACAGTATACTGTTGATCACTGTCAAACTACTTTAGAGCACTGTAATCATGACTAATCAAAGTAAAATTCGTTGGGGAATTCTAGGCGGAGCACGTATTAATCAACAACTTATGCCCGCCATTGTATCCGCACAAAACAGTGAACTAGTTGCTATTGCCAGCCGTCGCCCCGGTGCTGCTGAAGAAACCTTATCGCTTTATGCACCTGAAGAAAAGAACGTTAGTATTTTCAATCAGTTTGAAGATTTACTGGCTGACAACACGATACAAGCCGTTTATATTCCACTCGCTAATGCTGAACATGCACACTGGACAATTAAAGCGCTGGAGGCCGGTAAACATGTTTTATGTGAAAAACCGATGGCACTTAATGTCACTGATATTGAAGCCATTCAGAACGTCGCCGAAAGAAAACAACTTAAGGTTACAGAAGGCTTTATGTATCGCTTTCACCCTCAGCATTTTCGAGTCCATGACATTATTGCTAGCGGGGAACTGGGTGAAGTAAGATCAGTTCGCGCTTGTTTCTCATTTATGATGCAACCCGCACGTCACTATCGTCTTAAAGACCCAATTGAACTTGGTGGCGGCGCCCTATGGGACATCGGATGCTATGCTATTCATGCTGCGCGACTTCCCTTCGGCATTCAAAAGCCCACGGGTGTGATGGCAATGAGTAAACTTGCAGACAATGGCGCCGATTTAAGCAGCAGCGGAATACTGGATTTTAGCGATGGTAAATATGCTCACTTCGATTTTAGCTTTGAACGTGCCCGCCGTGCTGAATATGAAATTATCGGCACCCGGGGAGGACTCAAATGTCACAACGTCTGGGCTAAACCGGATGAAATACCAGTGATTTCATGGTGGACCGAAGAAAAAGGCATCCAACCTGAAGAAAAATTACCGCGAGCTAACCACTTCCAACTGGAAGTCGAGCATTTTAGTGACTGTATTTTAAATGACAAAAAACCTAGATTATCTCTTGAAGATGCTAAAACCAATTGCAGAATCATCGCTGCTACCATTAAATCTGCCTCCCAAGGAGTCCGTATCCCCCTTAACTAAATTAACTGTCCCATCCGCCACATTACCTGATTGACCTACTTTCATTTGGTCAGGACGCACTAACACCGCTATAATTGCACTTTTTTTCAGCAATTTAGCATCGTCACTTTTTCAATGGTTAAACTTTCTACAGTTATTTTATTTGTTAGCTTACTCACAGGATGTACTGAAACAGCTATTCATTCCACTATC
>CAZEVO010000047.1:0-10881 GCA_964515235.1 uncultured Methylococcaceae bacterium
CAGGTTGCACTGGCGAAGGCTGCATTGCCGCGGGTTTAACTGTTTCCACCGTGCCTTGTGGTGCTTTTACCATCATCTCAGGTTGCACTGGCGAAGAAGGCTGCGTTACCGCAGGTTTTGCTGTTTCCACCGTGCCTGGTGTTGCTTTTGCCATCACTTTAGGGTGCAATGAGGCCGCAGTCGTACTTGAACTCTTAGTTGTAGAATCTTGAGTCAAGTCCATTGCTAAAACACCGGAGTTGATCTGCTGAGATTCATTAAGAATGCGCTGTCCTAACGGCGTCGTATCAGAAATATTAGAATGACTACGATCTTTTAACGCTTGATTTGTGGTGTCTGAAAGCGCGATTAGCGTATCATCGCCCAATAATGCGGTTGATTGTGGGTAATTTTTTGCCGGTTTATTATTTGCTTGGGACTCAAGCGATGGTGTTTGAGTCGTTGTTAAAATAGTCGCAGCAACATCTGGATTAATTCCATTATTTTTGGCGAATTGTAATAATTCTTGATCATCAAAAACAGGTTTTGTCGTTTCAGCCGCACCGTTATTAACAAATGGCTTCCCTTCAGGCTGAGCACTTTCAATCCATTGCCGTAATGATTTTGCTAGCGTGTCAGAGTCGCTTTTATTTTCAGGAAGCCCTTGTAAAAATTGTGTAAGCCTAACCTCTTCAAATGATGGTGCTGGCCGTGACTCTTCACCCTGTTGCAAACTAATCTGTATAGCAGGTGTTAAGGCTGTGTGATTTTTCAGATAGCTAAGATGTTCTTTCGTGTTGCTTGAATGATCGGCAAAGGTTTTATCAACGCCATCATTTTTGGTAACCGTTGATGAATGAAGTTTATGTGCTAAAACATCGGTCACTGGCTGATGGTGACTAGAAGGTATAGCCGCTAATCCTGATTCAGGATTAGCAAGTTGTTGAACAGAAAATTCAGTTGTTTGAAGGTTTTTGACGAAGTTCAGTAATTGTTCTTGCGTGTATTCATTAACAATAGCTGCCTTTTCACCGGGCACACTATTCCACTGAACCGCTAATTGCTTTAGAAATTCAGGGGTCTGAGTATGGCGGCCAATTTTTTCCATAAGGCCATCAATTTCCGGCAATATTTGTTCAGGCGTAATACTTTTAATGCCGCCACTAACGGTCTCTGGTAACTGTTTGGCAAGCAATTGACTAAAGGATATCTCCGGCGAAGATCGGCTATCCCCTTGAAATTGCTTACTATCTCCTCCAATTTGGGAGATAATATTAACCAGTTTCATCAAATCTGTATTCACAATAGTTCAACCTCAAAAAGTGAATGGTATAAAACACAGTAATACTAATGCAATTACCTTGCCAAATATAATGCGCAAGCAATAAATTAAGAATGAACTATTTCTACTAAGTCATTGATTATAATAGATTTAAGTTTTCATTAAAAAATGCTAATTCAAATAAATTAAGCCATTTGAAAAGTAAGTGTCAAAATTCCGTAAAGCTAGCCTCCATCACGATGGGTTAGATACACTTGCCGTGAAATTTCCTCGTTTTCTCGCATTTCTTGATAGTCTCGATAGGCTTGTAGTGCCTCTTTTTCCCGTTCTTCAATTTTTTCGATGACTTTTAATTCAGTCAGACAGGTATTTAAATGTTGTTGTTTTTCATGCATTTCTTGTTGTAGTTTCTCACTCTTTTGCCGTTGCGCTTTTTTCATATCATAAAGCTGCTGAATGAACTCTCTCAGACGAACAATGACATCTAAGAGAGCTGAATTTTGTTCAGCATTCACTAATTCAGTATGGTAATCATGAATGTAACCGTTTAGGGACTGAATAGAGGCTTCGGTATCGGCAATTAACTTTTGTTGTAACAAACAAGCCGCTTGCGCTTCATCGACACTAGATTGGCGAATGTTTTTAAGAGTACTCCAATGCTTTGCCATACCGTTATACCCCGTTACCCATCATCAGTGACAGAAAACAAAAAAGACATTGAATCATCAAAAGTAACTGACTCGTTCATATCTTGTTGTAAAAATTGATTGAGAACAGGCATTTTCTGTATTGCGCTATCTAACTCCGGGTTAGTGCCTGCTTGATAAGCACCGATATTAATTAAGTCACTATTATCGTGATAAATAGACAATAATTTCCTAAAATGCATTACCCGTTGTAATTGAGGCGGTGGGAGCAAATTAGACATTAATCGACTAATGGAGTGGTCAACGTCAATGGCAGGATAATGGCTTCGGGCAGCCAAATCTCTAGACAAAGAGATATGGCCATCTAAAATGGCACGTGCCGCATCGACAATGGGGTCTTGTTGATCATCCCCTTCAGCTAAAACTGTGTAAAAAGCGGTAATTGACCCAGTACTAGTGCCATGATTGCCTGCACGTTCAATTAATGAAGGTAGTAAAGTAAACACCGAAGGTGGGTAACCTTTAGTGGCTGGTGCTTCACCAACGGCTAAACCAATTTCGCGCTGAGCATGTGCAACACGGGTAATAGAATCCATTAATAATAAAACATTTTTACCCTGGTCTCTGAAATATTCAGCAATTGTTGTTGCCAACATCGCTCCATTTAAACGGGCAACGGGAGAGACATCCCCTGGAGCTGCAACGACTACAGAGCGGCGAAGGCCTTCTTCACCCAATGATTCTGTTACAAATTCCTGTACCTCACGCCCCCTTTCCCCAATCAAACCAATAACTACAATATCGGCTTCAGTAAAACGAGTCATCATGCCTAACAAGACACTTTTACCCACACCACTGCCGGCCATTAACCCTAAGCGCTGACCTTGTCCGATGGTCATTAATCCGTTAATCGCACGTACGCCAACATCAAGTATCTTTTCAATAGGATTTCGATCCATCGGATTAATGGGAACACCGGTGACTTGGCGGTATTCACTGGCAACGATTTCATCGCCTCCATCTAAAGGGTGTCCCATGCCGTCGATGACTCGACCGAGCATAGCGTTACTCATCGCTGCATTGGAAGAACCTTTTCTGGCCACAACACGAAAGCCTGGCGCAATACCACGAACCGATTTAAAAGGCATTAGTAATAGCTTACCCTGAGAAAAACCAATCACCTCAGCAGCAGAATGCATGCCTGTAGGACCGATAAGGTCGCAATGCGTGCCGATAGGTGCATGAATCCCTCCGGCCTCTAACGTCAAGCCGACAACTCGGGTTAAAACACCTTGAATAGCAGGCGGTGAAATCTGCGTTTTAGTGATTAAATGTTCAACATTGTCAGAAAAAAGCATACGCAATAGCCATTAATTGTCATTGGTTTTTTCAAGATGGGTTATCGGTTCGAGCAAATGAGCCTCAACACTTTCAAAGATTTGTTCAGTTATTTCTGATAAACGGTCGACGATTAAATCTTCAGTATGTCGTTCTGCATTAGAAATTCGCACGGAGCCGGGTGAGAGCTCTTCATCAGATAAAACCAGATAATCTTCTGGTAAGGAATTATGCTTTTCAAGTAGTTCTTTATCTATCGGGTTAAGAAACACTTTCAGGCCATCAGTATTACTGAAAAATTCTAATGAAGCCTTAATTAAGCTATCAATCGCCGAGCTGGAAAGTGTTAGTTCGGCGCGAACTAATTGCCGGGCAATATGTGTTGAGAGTTTTAATAAAGCGTCTTGTTGTTCGTCGTAGTAATGCTGAATGGTGCCTTGCAAATTAGTCAGTAGTAACGAAAGTTCAGTGGTAATATTTTCTAATTGTTGCTTTTGTTGTTGTAAAGCCGCTTCATTCTCTGCATGTTGGTGTGCGTATTCAGCCTCTAATTCAGCTTTGTAGGCAGACAAAATTGCTTCATTATCAAGACGTGTACTTTCATCTAGATTTTCAAGTTGATCGTTTTGGTCTGGGTTCGCTGATTCGGTGTCACTCGGTTCATCAATTTTTTCCGTGGCTAAGGTTACTTCTTCAGTGGGGCTAGGCACCTCTGAAACAGCAGCACTAACCGCCGGCGGTGGTGTCATTTCAACTGGCGGTGGAGGCGGAGGCGGAGGTGGCTCAGGGGCATTGTTAACAGATGGGTTAGTTTCTCTGGGTGCATCGTCTGCCATGCTCTCAGATGTAGGACCACTGTTAGGAATTAAGACCTGATCTAAGCCTTCGGCAATTCGCGATTGCGCTTCGGTTAACTCCTCAACAGAAACCGGTATTAAGGGCTGCCAATTTGCATCAGGTTGTTGTTCTGCAGAAAGCGCGCTTAGTTCATCATGAAAAGATTCGCCCGGGTCATCGGTTTCCAGTTGTTCGGATTCAGAGATCGCTTGAAAAGGGATAAATAAATCTTTTTGATCATGCCCCTCAACAACCTGTGAAGTAACCTGAGATTGCCAAAGCGCACCGTTATTGGTCTGGTTTTTTACAACTTTAACCGACAACGCCATCACCACGACCCGGCAACATCATTTCACCAGAATCGGATAAACGACGTGCTGTTTTAAGAATATCTTTTTGTGCTTCCTCAACCTCTTTAATACGCATTGGCCCTTTGGCTTCCATATCATCTAAGAACATATCCGCGGCCCGCGATGACATATTACCCAAAAATTTATCTTTAACCATGTCGTCAGCGCCTTTTAACGCAATCATAAGGACGTCACTTTCAATATTACGCATTAACACCTGAGTGCTTTTATCATCACAACCGACTAAATTATCAAAAACGAACATATTATCCATAATACGGCCCATGAGGGTTTCATCGGTTTTTTCCATAACACCCATGATGCCGGCTTCCATATCAGAATCAGTAAAGTTCATGATTTTGGCAGCAGTTATAACACCACCAACACTGGATGATTTAGCGGCTGAATTATTAGCAAACTGGTTTTGCATAATACGTTCTAATTCATCCAGCGCTTCAGGTTGAATTGTTTCTAAATTAGCAACACGCATAATGACTTCAGCACGAATATTTTCAGGTAAGAAACCTAAAACATCGGCAGCTGTTGCATATTCTAAAAATGATAAAATAATAGCAATAATTTGAGGATGCTCTTCACGAATCATTTCCGAGATGGACCGTGAATCCATCCATCTCAAAATATCCATGCCGCCACTAGCATTCTGTGGCATGATCCGGTTTAGAACGCTGTAGGCTTTATCTTCACCAAGTGCTTTAACCATCACATTCTCAACATAATCGGTAGAGCCAAAGCCTAAACTGGTTTGATGTTTTATTAATGAAATAAACTCATCTAACACGGCACCCACCGCTTCCTGAGAGACTTCAGAAATTGACATCATCGCCGACCCTAAATGTTGAACTTCTTTCGGCTCAAGGTGAGTTAAAATATTAGAGGCCTCTTCTTCTCCTAACAACATCATCAAAATTGCAGTTTTTTGGGTTGAAGAGAGAAGCCGTAATTCCTCTGACAGCGATTTTTTTTCTTCTACATTACCTTCGTCCAGATTATCTTCAGCCATTTATAATCCTAAATCTTTTCTGACCCAAGCACGCATGACATTAGCAACTCGGCGAGAGTCGTCATTCACTAACATTCTGACCAGAGCGACTTTATCATCATATGAATTTGCTGTATCTAACATATCAGCTGAAATAGCAGATTTTTTAGGTTTTAATCGTGCTTTCATTTCTTCTAGGGTTTCTCCATCTTGCAATACATTGGGGTCGTCAGGCTCTTCGCCGTTTAAGGAACCTGCAAGTAGATTTTCTTGTTCATGATCTAAAGCATACTGTTCTTCAAAGGCTTTTTTAGCTGCATCCGGATGAAGGAGATTGCTGACCACTGGTTTAAAAACCGTCAAAATCAGTAAGATAAAAATGGCCGCAATGACCAGTTGACGGCCTAAACCTTGTAGCTGTGTATCGCGCCACCAGGCAAGTTCTTCGGCCACTAATTGCGGGGTGAATGATGCTTCCATCACCGTAACGGTATCGCCTCTGGTTGCATCAAAGCCTATCGCACCTTTCACTAACGCTTCAATTTCAGCTAATGATTTTTGCTTATTAACGGCACTGACCGTCTCTGGCGATTGTTCTTTCTGGGCATCTTCAGCGGGTGTTCCTTCTTCGGTGTTTGTTTCTGTTGAGACCGGAGTCGGTTTTATTTTCTGGTCGACCACAACGGCAACAGCTAAGCGGGTCACCACGCCGGCGATTTTCTTTTCATGACGAATGGTTTTATCAATCTCATAATTTCGGGTACTAGAGCCAGTACTGGAACCTGATGACTCATTGCCGCCTCCTCCTGCTTGCGCTAACGGATTATTAGAAAGAAAACCAGGAACACCAGAGGCACCTGCATTAGAACTACTCTGGCCAGACATTTGCTCACTTCTGAGCGCAATCGTTTTAGGGTTAAACAACTGGCTGGTACTTTCTATTAAGGTATAGTCAACTTCAGCATTGACTTCAGCATGAATATTTTCTTTACCGAGGAAAGTCGATAAGATCGAGAGTACCCGTGTACGATACATATCCTCAACTTGGTTACGGTATTGCAACTGTTCATTAGAAAGGTTGAAATCGTTAGACGCTGACTTTGAATGTAATAATTTACCATGCGAATCAACGACCGAGACCGATTCGGCTTCCATAAATGGAATACTGGATGCAACCATATGGATAATTGCTTCAACCTGTCCGGTCGTGATGGCCCGGCCTTGATGTTGAAAAACAACCACAGAGGCTTTTGAGGCCTCACGATTTCGAATAAAAACCGATTGTTTCGGAATTGCCAGATGTACTCTGGCGCGACGAACAGAATCAATGGTGGCGATAGAAGTTGCTAATTCTTCTTCCATGGCAAGTTTATAGCGCATTTGCTCCATAAACTGACTGGTACCCATCGATTGGTCTTTGCGAATTAAGTTAAAACCACCGACAGACGATTCCGGCAAGCCTTGCGAAGCCAACAATAACTTGGCTTCATGATAGTCATCAGTAGAAACTGTGACATTACCTGAAACAGGGTCGAGTTTAACCGGTATATCCGCTGCAATTAACGCATTGTAGATTGCGGATTGGTCTTTCTGACTGATTCCTTCAAACAAAGGTCTGAAAGAAGCGCCATTAAAAACGGAATAAACCATCACAGAAATTAATAAAACAACAATCACGACAACAGCTGGGATTGATTTTTGAACTGCAGGCTGCTGAAAAAAACCGGTTGCAGCGGTCGGTTCTTGTCCTCCAGGGGGAGGCGGCGCTATGGCGCCGGCCGGATTATTAACAGCAACCGATTGCCCACCGGGTTGTTCCAGTAAAGGATCAGCTCCCGGAGCGGTATTAGTATCAGCGGTGATAGCGGGCTGCTCTGCCATAAATAGGTTTTAAAGTAATTAATTAAAAAATCTTAAACGGGCATATTCATAATGTCTTGATACGCTGCCAGCACTTTGTTTCTAACTTGTAAGGTCGCTTGAAAAGCGAGTGCCGATTTTTGTGAGGCAAGCATCACTTGCGTCAATGGAATATCCGCACCTTTTTCAAAGGCATCTTTCATTTGACCTGAGGTCATTTGTAAATCATTAACCGTGTTAATGGTTTCACCTAAGGTGTCACTAAAAGAAACGGCTGACGGATTTTTGACAATTTGTTCAGTTCCAGAGGCTTGTGAAGACATAATGCGCATTTGGCTCATTAACGCATTCATATCAGTAAGTGGTGCTGTCATAGTTTCTCCTTAACGTGTTCTTATAGTCATGACCTTAGGGAACGGCAATACCCTGATCTTTTATTTTGGCTAATTTATATCGCAACGTCCTAGCACTAATACCTAATTGTTCAGCAGCTGCTTTTCGGCTCCCCTGAACTTTGGTTAGAATTTCTAAGATAACTTGTTGTTCGCGCTCCCAGGCGACTTCACTTAAATCCCGGTTTTCATTCATTGCTGTATTAGTTGTCGGGCTAGCAACACTTGAATGGGCTTGCTCAACGGACGACACAGGGGCTTCTAAACCAGTATCCATAAGAATATGAGGCATTAAAATTTCCGAGTCAGTGGCCAGTACCAGTGCCCGTTGAACCACATTTTCTAATTCGCGCACATTCCCCGGCCAAGCATAATTCTTGAGAAAATTGACAACCTCAGGCCCGAGGGTGTAACGACCATGGGATGTTTGTTGATGCTTAACCAATAAGGCTTCTGCAATCGGGACAATATCATCCTGACGATCTCGAAGCGGAATAAGTTTTAACGGAAAAACATTAATTCGATAATAAAGGTCTTCACGAAAGTTGCGCGATTTAACTTCATCAGCCAGATTTTTATTCGTTGCAGCAATCACGCGAACATTGACTTTAATTAACTCCGAACCGCCTAAGCGCTTAAGTTCACGTTCCTGAAGCACCCGAAGTAATTTAGCTTGTAATGAAAAAGGTAATTCACCAATTTCATCAAGAAATAGCGTGCCGTTTGAGGCTTGTTCGAAAAGACCGGTATGACGCTGATGGGCGCCAGTAAAAGCCCCTTTTTCATGGCCAAACAGCATATCTTCCAACATAGTTTCTGGCATTGAGGCACAATTAACCGCAACAAAGGCTTGATGGGCTCGCGGTGAATTTCGGTGAATATGATTGGCCAGAACTTCCTTGCCGGTGCCTGACTCACCGGATAAAAGAACAGTGACGTCAGTTTGAGCAACCCGTTCAGATAAAGCTAGTAGTTTTCTAACATGGTCATTACGACAAACAAATTGATTAGCGTGATCACGTTCAAATAAATACTCTTCCAATATAGCCGTAAACTGGTCCGCGACCAATGGTGCGGTTAACACATTAACAGCACCCAGTTTCATGGCTTTAACCGCTAAGTCAACCTGCCCGTTATCAACAATAATTAAGACAGGACAATTTAACATCGCCTGATGAAGCCGTTTAAATACGGCGGTAAGGACGGCTTCATCATCACCGATATTAGCAACAATTAAACTGAGCCGACTACTTTTACCTGACTTACCTAGATCTTGAGACTGACTCAATGGTTCACAAACAAAACCGGCCTCAGTCACAAGATGGGTTAAATTTTCCCGCCCTTGATCACCAGAATCTATTATTGTGATTACAGCATCGTCTGTCAGCATAAATTACAAGCTCAATTATTTCCTATGAGATTCAAGATGTGCAAATAAAATGCCAAAAGGAGATATTCCTTTTTTATTTATTTTAAAGTGCTGATTTTAAAGGTTAATTAAGGGTTGTTGAGATATGGCACTGAAATTTGAGGAGGAGGCATCTGTCAACTAATTGACAGTTAAGCACTGAATTCGGCAGCGCTACACTAGATTTTCATCTGATGTTTTTTAATCTTTTCAATTAATGTCGTCCGACCTAAGCCTAATAATTTTGCGGCATGGGTAATATTACCCTCAGAACGCTTCAGCGCTTGCGCAATATATTCTTTTTCAATATCTCGCAAGCGTTCTTGCAAATTCATTTCATCAGCTAAGGCAAGTTGTTCATTGAGTTCAACACCGGTGTTGTTGGTGTTGTTATTTAAGGAGGCTGGCTGGGTAGCGTACTGGGTTGCTTGTGCAGCTTCTTGAGCCTTTTGAAGCACTGACACCTGAGGCAGTTGCCCTACATTGATAGCCTGACCCGGAAAACAAATAGATAAGCGCTCAACCAGATTACTTAATTCCCGAATATTCCCTGGCCAAAAACGCTGCATCAGTTCTTGTTGAGCCTCAGGGGTTAAAAATATGGGGGGTGAGTTTTCAACCGTATGAATTTGGGCAAAATATTCAAATAAGAAAATAATATCCCCACCTCGCTCACGCAACGGGGGTAAAACAATCGGAAAAACATTCAGGCGATAAAATAAATCTTCTCTGAACTCACCTTTTGACACTGCCGTTTCTAAACATCGGTTAGTTGCAGCCACAATGCGCACATTAACTGCGATAGGGTTTTCACTACCGACGCGATAAATAACTTTTTCCTGAAGCACCCGTAGAATCTTAACCTGCATATCTAAAGGCATTTCAGCGATTTCATCGAGAAACAAAGTGCCATCTTGGGCCATTTCAAATCGTCCACGGCGACGGGAAACGGCACCAGAAAAGGCCCCTTTCTCATGCCCAAATAATTCACTTTCCAGTAATTCGCGTGGAATAGCGCCACAGTTAATTGGTACAAATTCATTATTACTACGACTGGACAAAAAATGTAATCCACGTGCTGCCAACTCTTTTCCGGTACCGGTTTCACCAAAGAGTAAAACGGTGGCATCAGTTTCTGAAACCTGCGCAATTAAATGACGGACATGGTCTAATGCCGCATCATCACCAATCATAATCCCTTTAACAGAACTCTCACTCATGAATATGAATTACCTGAATTACCTGAATTACCTGAATTACTTTCAACTATACAGTAGTGAGTAAAATGCATGTCATAAAAAAAACAACAAGTATATTTTCAACGCTTCTCTATCTTTTTTAACAGAACATTATCAACACACCAGAATAAATCGTTATAAAAAAATAATAAATTTTTACATAAAATAGCAACACTTTTAAGGTCTTAAAAAAACAGTTTTCGTGCTGTTTATGCCAACCCCCTCTCTGTTTATATTAAATTGTTTCATTTGCTTACCCCCTACCTCAAAATTTAAAAACAATTTTTTTGCACGCCACCGGAAAAAAGCAACTCAAGTGCCACGCAACATAGGTTATTGATTTATAGTGTATTTAATAGGTTATATATTGATTATTCAACCTCATTTTAATGGCCTTACACCACCTTGGTGTCATTTAAGAAAATTCCACACCAGAATGATAGTTTTTTTAAGGGAATTTTAGATAAGGTTTAGAATGAACCTGTATTAATACACAGTAGCTCAGTTTATTTGGGTTTGAAGTTAAAAATATTGATCGATGTCCATTGAA
>CAZEVO010000048.1:0-10867 GCA_964515235.1 uncultured Methylococcaceae bacterium
GAAAAAAGATATTTTATGAAGCTTGGGTTGGTCTAGAAAACACAGGGCGATTCAACTCTTAGGATTCTTTCTGCCATAGTTACTCTCCTAAAAATGCATTATTAATCTACATATCGCATTTCATTAAGTAAATTCGAAGTCAAACAAACATAAAACTATTTTCAAAATAATCTTATTTTTATAAATTCTCCATGACTATCATTTTTATTATTTTAGAGATATAAGAATTTTTATCATCTTTTTGAAATAACACATGACTGTTGTCAAAATCTTGTTCAGGTGCACTCCCTTTGCTCCACCATGAAATATTTTCCTGGTAAGTGTTCGACACTATAAAAGAATTCAAAACAATATTAGGGTCATTCAGTCCAGGACGTTTTTCCATCTCTTTGATCGTCTTATGGAACTTGATCTTCGGATCATCAAAGCCATGTACGCGGGTCAATCCTTTAGGATCAATAAAACTGACATACTGCTTCCCATCATGGATTATCCATAAAATAAAGTCAGGGAAAAAATTGCCTGCCTCAAAGAAACCTACACCCTTTCCTTTGCTCTGGTTTCGAAGGAGATAAAGTTCTTTATCGCTGAAATAATCGGAATTTTTCAGATAAAATTCTTTCAAGTCTTCGACAAAATCATGCTCACCCGTATTAAGCGGAACAGGAGATACTTTTACTATTTCGTTATTGCTGAAATAGATTAGCGGTTGATACATATGCTTTGAGAAATCGAAGGCTTTGAATTTCCCAAACGACCAGGAATCCTTGAAGGTTTTATCCTCTAGTTTTTCCTTGAGTTCGTTTAAGCGGTCAATCCATTGCTGTTCCGTACGGTCAATCGATGCCTTGTATTCATTAATGAAGTTATCGTCAGTTTCCCGTACTTCATAGTATTCTAGATGAGGACCTTCATATTCATTTTTTCTGAAATTGTAGTATCGCTCAGCATATTTCTTAAGCAAAGCAACTGCTATTTCTTGCCAGATAAACACACGCTCAAAATCATAGACTTCCAGTAATTCCTGAGGAATATATAAACGGTACCAACTTGAATCAGTTAATAGTGCTGATATCGTTTTCCTGTCTAGTTGCAGGTTGTACCAGGCTTTTTCATTTTTATACTGTGCAATTTCAAAATAAATAGCTTCGAGATCCATGAATGCCAGGTGGCGACTTTCCAGAACGCCTTCATTCAGTTGATTATCAGCCGTACTGGTGCTTACGCCTTTAGAACGCTTGGCCTGTATTTTAGGATACCAGTTGATTGTCACCCGACCAGACATTTCAGCTGGTGGATGTTCTAACCATGGTTTTTGAGCTTGCTTGAAGGGTGGAATATCCTGGTTCAAACGTATTAGTTTCAAATCATCACGTTCTAGTCGCTTAATCACAGGTAAAACAACCAGTTCTGTGGTTTCTTCGCCTACACCTTCTTCTTCCAGGCATTCCTCAAACTCCTGCATGTATTCAGAGCGAATACCGAATACATTCAGAGTTTCCAGCAATGTAATATTCTCAGGGTGTTTGATTCCCGGAATATGATTACTACGTTTCAATGTGAAATCATATCCTTTAAGTCGTACTCCACGACCAAATAGCTGAATGATCTCCGAACCTTCCGAACGACCAACATTCATCAATCCCATCGTGCTAACACGCCAGGAACTCCATCCTTCAGTGAATTTCTTTGCACCAATAAGCAAGTTAATTGATGAATCTTTTTTATTAATTCCCTGAAAAAGAGAAGCAGAGAACGATTGATCAGTAACTACCATATTGTCATCAGCATCTTGTTCGCAGAGCTTAATCAACTTGGAAGCATCGCCTACATTTATTAATCCGAACCAGTCATTTTCGCCAACACGAATAGCAATTTCACCACCACTTCCTTTCAAATGTACGACATGGAGCGTGCCACTACCACTAGCATGAAAGACCTTACTCAGCACATCATGGAATAGTTCATTGGCCTTATCAGAGGCCCATTGTGATTGCACGTATGGAAATGCTTTACCAAATATAAGTTTCCCATTCTGATCAACGAGATCATCCTTCTGAGTCAAAAGCTGTTCTATGAATCTGACTGATTCTCCGTTCTTGTTTCCAACAAAACGAGACAAAAAATGCAGAATAGCCTGGATATCAGACACTGTTTGTTTGGCTTCATTTGTAGTGAATTCGCCTTTAGCCGTTACCTTTCCGCCGACAAATATCCATAAAGGATCAGCAAGCAGATATTCAGCAATCGACTTATGTTTATCCTGGAACAATCTCTTCTGCTGGTAGAAAGCCAGGATACATCCTGTTAGATATAATTGTGTTTGTTCATGAGTCCAAACATGGCTGAGATTCAGGATATAATGATCTTTACCATAACCATCACCATGAAAAAACTTGTATGAATAATCGAAAAGGATACAACGGCTATACTGCTGGGTAAGTCTATACGCCGCACTGGGTGCGCGTGTACCGGTCGGCGCTAACGGTGACCCACTAGATGCTTTTATAGCTTGCCCAAAGGTAGCCGAATATTCAAATGAGAAACCATTTTCACAAAGCTGATTCCGTTTACTCATCCAGTCAACACCACCTGCGCCGCGATGACCTTCATCCACTAGAACCAGGTTATTGGATTCGAAAGATTCAACAGCAATGGTCTTTTCGCCAGTCTTTTCCTTAAGCTTGTGAATATCGATGATTTCAATAGCCGCACCTTTGAAGAGACTACCGCCTTCTTTCACAAAAAGATCTGCCTCGATATTTGACTGATCAAGCTCTTCTTTGTGTTGCAGTGATAGACCTTGGTTGGGCGTGAGCAAAATTGTCCGATTGAAATCACGATCTCGTTTTGCCTTCCTTAAATAGTGCTGAAACTGTAAGGCGTTTACATGCATAATTAGTGTCTTACCACCACCTGTAGCGATCCAAACGGCTAATTTATTTAGATCAGATTCTTTAAATAGCTCTACTCTTTCACGCTCAGGCAAGTCTTGGTTGAATAATTCGGTAAAAGTGTTTAGATCGTCACACAATGCCGATTTATCAGTGAAATACCTATCTAGGTAATGCTCTGTGAAAAGTAACGACAAATACTGAAAATACAGAGGATAAAGAGTGTTGCCACTGTGATTTCGTTTCTCAGTAATTTGCTTCCAGTGGCGCACAATATTTTCATCATATAGCCTTAACACATCGTCAGACATTGCTCTTGGCTTGAATGGTTTATTGACCAATTCATAATGAAATAGTGTCGTATTTTCTTCATCAACCCCTATCAAGTTAGGATCAGAAAGCACATCCTGAAATGTCGAGAGTGTTTCTACCCCAAACTGTTCCAGCATCCATCTGCTAAGTACTAATTTATCTTCAAATCGTGGCATGATCGTCTACTCCCTTAAACGTCCTGCACATCAAACATTAGTCGTTTGAACTCTACTTCTATCATCTTAACCTTGGAATGCGGATCATCCAGTGTATGGTCGCCATTCACATAGATATGGTCATACTCAGTATCTCGTGGATTGTAGGACTGTTTATCCAAGAACTGCTCTAATTCCTGATTATCTTTTTCGTTTAGATTTCTCCAAATTACAACTACTGTCTCTTCCTTAGGGTTGACACCTGTTACAACCTTAAATCCACGAATAGTATCAATATGCTTAACCGTCATACCCAGCAAGTAGTTAAATGTTTCAACTAGATCAATAAGGGTAGGTTTAGTCGCACCAACACTACCTGATGCAATATTTAATTGATACTCGAAAGGATTCTCGAATTTCTCAATATTTAATAGCGAAGGACTATCTGCTGTTTCAACAACTAACCAATAACTGAGCATATAATCTGATTTTAACTCACTATTATCATCTATAAGTTCTTGTTGTTCTTTTGTACGTTTTTGTATTACCAGGTTATTTAATGCATCCTCATAAGATTCAAGGCGCAAACATTTAATACATTGACTCACCCCATCTCGAGAAATTGGCTTGCCATCTTTCCATTCAGTCGAATAAATTGCCTTCAATACTCTTGGCTTAAGAATGGTGTAAAAGTATTCACCCATTTCCATAAGAATATATTTACGTGAGCCCTCATCAAAACGATTCATGTTAATTACTGCATGCCCAGTAGTTCCTGAACCGCCAAAATAATCTAAAATGACGGCTTCTTCATTACCGAATGTTTGAGCCCATAGAGCTGTCTCCATCGTTGATATCGATTTTGGATAATCAAAAACACCACCTAGCCCCATATTCGAAAGAACTGAAGTACCTTGTGTACCTGCGTTATATTCACTGTCAGTCCAATTACTAAACAAAGTCTCTCTCTTTCCGCTATGATGTATAATTTGATATACGGTTCCAGATGCAGAAACTTTTAACTCACCAGATTCTGCCCGCTTCTTACCTGTTTCATAGCTAGAACGCCAAACCCTCTCCTCTTGAGTTTATTGGGTAAATTCGTGTAAGTCCTTCATCCGTAACTCCTGTTGGATAATCTCCATCTAAAGGAACAGGATTTTCTGCCCCAACAATCTTGTTTGTGTTTTCGTCTAACAAGAGAGCATAAAAACTACGCCAACGACCAGTTCTCCAGTTATTTTCGCCTGTTCCACTTCTCATAAAACTTCTTTCTTCAATTTCGTCTTCAAGAGGCACTCCATGCAAAGGAGGCATATTTGGATCACTGAGCACCATAAAATATTCATGAGTTCTAGAAAGGCGACCGCCAGATCCTTGCGGGTGATGATTCACTACAATGGTAGAACGTTCTTTTTCTGGAAATGTTTGATCGAGCAATACTGCTAAATTAACAAATTCATAATCATCAATCGCAGCACCAAATGAGAATTTATCCGCAGCAAACTTTTCAACTCGTTTAATTCCATTTGTTATTAAGGATAGCCAGCTTGAATGATCAAAGTCGTTTTTGTAAGCTATTTTCGAATGTACGGTATTGTATGGAGGATCAATATATATAGCATCTATTCGCTTTCGATATTTATTTTCTATAAACTCTAACCCTTGCATATTCTCCGTGTGTATAAGCACGCCATCAACTTGTTCGTCAAAATCATCTATTTCAGAAACAAGTGTATTTTTAAAATTCTCATCGAAAAATGCAGTATCAAGTATCAAAAATGGATTATCAGCAAGAAAGTCAATAGTCAGTGGATTTGAATACCCATCAATTGTATCAATTAAAAATAATCTCACCCATTCGTCTATTTGCTCATTATTCTCGACAATATTAGAATACAAAGACTGCGGTACTCTATCCAAAGTAATGCAGTAATTATTATCAATAACAAATTTCTTCTTCAACCATAATTTTTTCTGAAAATCTTCCAGTTGCGCCAACATACAAATTAACTTGACAGCGATGTTTCGAATAACTTTAATCTTTCGTATATGCTGATCAGTTATTTCAAATCTTGCATCTTCGATATCATCTAAATGCATGACTTCATTCTTTATATAGAAGTCGAGTTCACGTCGAAGGAACCCACCTAGATCCTTATGTATAAAGTAATCAAAAGTGTTTCTAGCTGTGTAGTCATTAAGATGTTTTTCTAACAGCGTCCGAACTGGATTATTTTCTGTTGGTGCTTTTTGTTTAAGTAGTTCCAGCCACTCATCAAAGCCTTTCTGATTAAATATAGCCTTTACAGCTTCCTCATTAAGTTTATCCTGTTTTTTCTTACTGGCAGGAATATATCGAAAATGAACATGGAGCTCTCCATCCTCAACACTTAATGGATTTTCTTCATCCAGCACAAATCGTCGCTCTTCCCCACTTTTAGCCTTAACATTATCTTTTTCCGTATCTGCTTCTACCAGCTTTATACGGACACTTTTTTCATTATCCTCTTTAGCTAAGAATGCGTAATCGCGAAGGTGTTCTGATGACTTTATATAATACTGGTCATGATTAGCCCAGTAGAGTTTAACTTCCTCTCCTTCATAGGGAATTGCATAAGCATCTGACTTATAACGACGCTGCGAAATAAAATCGCCTTTGTCATAATATCGACTAAAGAACGTATGAAGATGTGAATAAACTTCATTCTCAACAGCAGTTAGGTCAACCGAGGAAGCCATCTGCTCTCGTAAGGCAGAGACCTTTGGTGATTGCTCGGGATCCATTTCTGCATCCTCGAGTGTTTTGATTAATTTATCGAGTTCTGCTTGCGCCTCTGTCTTGTTACCAGCTGCATAATCAGTAAATGCACCTTTCACTTGTGGCAATAAATCGTTTTCCAGAAACTCATTAATTTCATTCCTTTTCTGGTTCATGATACGGTAAATACCAAAATCCAGATCCGCCTTATCCATCTCAAATATGGTTTGAAGGGTTTTAATCAGCTTGTTATATGATTCACTCATGGCTATTCCACTATTGTTGTATTCTTTTTAAATCCGTTAATTAGCATGTTTACACAACCGTCCACTTTATTGTGAACAGGCGTTTTATATCTGTACTTTGTGTCATTCTTTTTTCTAGGGCGTCTATCAGTTCATCGCGCTTTTCTATTATCTCGTCTTCAACATCAAATATTTGCTGACGTTGACGACGCTGTAGCCGTTCCATATCTCGTATCTGCCTTTGGGCATCATGCTGTTGCTCTACTGACTCGGCTAGCCTGGATTCCCGTTTTAAACCCCGAATCTTAGCCTTAGTATCCTGTAGTGCTTGTTCAGCAGCCACGATCTTGTCATCAGCCCATTTTTCGAGTTTTTCTCGCTCAGCCTGAAAAAAGCGATTATTTGCTTCCAGGATACTGCTAATAACAGCCTTATTGTGTCGTTCTGCATTAGCATCCAATTTAGTAGATACCACATCACTATTTAATGGAGTAGGTACTGATGTTGCATGACATGAAAACAGCTTTTCACATATTTCCTGATCCAATGGAACTTCTTCTCCCTGAAGTCCTGTAAATACCAGATGTTCTTCCCGTTGGAAGGACTCAACGGCTAGAAGATCCAGAGCTAGCCAGCCGGATTTTCCTTTCAAGGATTCTACGATTGATATCTTTCCAAGGTGGTTACTGATATCAAATTGAATCTCGGCTTTTGGTGTTTCTATATGCTTCGCCGTGTCCAGCACATATTCACCAAGGGGATGGGTCAGGCGATATAAGTGCTCGGCACTTATGTCATCTGCTTTAAGTCCCTTGCGTATAAGTTGGTAATGACCAGGATGAATATCTGCTACCGGCGCCTGTGACAATATAAAGTCATGCCTGTCATCGTTGAAATTTGCGTTTTCACGTAAAATATAACGAGTAAGATCCCAAAAAATACGGCCTACTTTATCGAGGCGCTGTTGCGCCTCATCAAGCTGTATTTTAAGTAGGTCGTGTATATCCTCATCAAAGTGTTCCATTAATTGCTGGCGAGTTTCATCTAAACGTTCCGAGATATCTTCTTCCAATTCCTTCTGCAATTCTTTAAAGGCTTTTTCTATATCTTCAGGGGAACGACAACTTTGATAGATATTCAGAATTCGCTTTTCGAAATCAATACCACTTTCGATGCGTCCAAGCACATCATCAGAAGCACCAAAAACACCATTGAACAGGTTAAATTTGTCAGTCAGCAACTCCAGTACGCGCTGATCTGCTTCGTTGCGAGTATTGACGAAATTCACGACCACAACGTCATGCTTCTGTCCGTAGCGATGACAACGCCCAATCCGCTGCTCAATACGCTGTGGATTCCATGGCAGATCGTAGTTAATCACTAATGAGCAGAATTGCAGATTAACACCTTCTGCTGCTGCTTCGGTGGCAATCATGATCTCTGCTGTGTTACGAAATTCATCAATAAGAGCGGTTCGCCTATCTACAGGCTTGGAGCCTGTGACTTTATCGCTGTCTTTATTGTTTTCTAGCCACTGTTGATAAATAGTTGTTGAATCAGAATCAGCATTTGTACCATTAAAAGTTACTAACTTTCCTTTGTATCCATTATTCTCTAAATATGTTTTGAGATAGTCCTGAGTTCGACGGGACTCGGTAAAAATGATGGCTTTGCGAGGTGCATCCATTTTTTCCATTTCCAGGAATCCGGTTTCCAATGCAGTTAAAAGCTGAATTGTCTTACCATCTGTCTTTATGGCTTCTGCCCAGCTGATATATTGTTCCAGCTCGGCTATTTCAGCCTCAACCTGTTCTATATCAATATCTGGCTTTTCATTGGCATCAGCATCTAATTCATCTTCCAATTCTTCTAGGTATTCTTCTTCCAGCTCATCTTCTTCAATAAGATTTTTGAGGAAATCATCACCGACAGGTTGCTTATCTCGAAGTAAATTAAGACGCTTACGAATACGATTTAGTGTTTCAGTGACTGCGCAAGTACTCGAGGCCAGTAACTTACGAAGAATTAGAGTCGTGAGATGGCGCTGGCTTGTTGGTAAAGCGTAAGATTCTTCTCTGAGCATAAATGCAGAAAGCGCATCATAAAGTCGTTGCTCATCGTCACTAGGTGTAAAGGGTTGGGTAAAAGTCCGTCTTTCTGTATAGCGAACATACTCAAGGACTTGTTTTCGAAGAGTACGTTTCGTGAAGCCAGAAAGGCGTTCTCTCAATTCTCGTAGATCTGCGCCTGATCCAAGATATTGCTTACGGAAGGCTTTATCATCTCCAAATAGATGATCGTCAATTAATGTAGAGAGTCCATATAACTCCATTAAGCTATTCTGAAGTGGAGTGGCGGTTAACAATAACTTTTGTCGTCCATCCAGAGTACGCTTTAGCGTTTGCCCCATCTTATTGCTTTTCTGATGGGCATTCCTAAGTTTATGGGCTTCATCAAACACTACTAGATTCCAGGGGACTGCTCGTAACTCCTCCTCCATCCGGCTGGCATAGTGATATGACATGATTATTATCTTGTTCTGGTCAAACGGATTGTAGATACCTTCGTGACGTTGTTTTCTTACACTGGCTGCATCCAGTATCACGGTTGGAAGATTAAACTTTTCGCTAAGTTCGGCTGCCCATTGCTGACGCAATGAGGCTGGACAAATGATAATCAGTTTTCTCTTGCGTTCGGCCCAGTACTGGCAGAGCACAAGTCCTGCCTCAATAGTCTTACCTAGTCCAACTTCGTCAGCCAGCACCACACCTTTGGATAAGGGGGATCGCAAGGCGAAAAGGGCTGCATCGATCTGATGGGGGTTAAGATCCACACTTGCATCGAATAATGATGTAGATAGGCGCTCGATATCATCCCCAGCTGCCTGGCGGGTCAATTCGTATGCGAAGTATTTGGCGTGATAATCAGTCAGTTGAAAATCATTCATTATTTTCTAATAAAAAATAATTTTAGCTATAAAATTATTCTCAATCTGAAGTTTAGAACCAGACTGTAACGAGTTTTTTAAAACGTCACCAAATAGTTCAGTAGTATTGTTAATGACCTTCATAGCTTTAATTATTAAAAGTTCCGATCTTTATAAACACACGATAAGATTAATTTTTACTTCATTGTGTGCGCCATCTTAACGCATTCAGTATAAATCACTTTTTGTTTTAATTTTAATAAATTGACAATAAGGGTTCTACCTAACCCTTATCCATAAATTACATCTCATCGAATATTTATCAGTACTGATGTAAAACTGATCTTCCTAGCTCCTAGCACAAGGCCGCTAAGAACCCCTTTCTAGCCTGTAAGAACACTATCAAACTAGCGATCATCCCACCGGACTTTGAGGAAGGCGATCTACCCTATCTGATCAGTTTCCCACCTACTGCTAATACTCCATTTAGAGAGTATATGGAATCCATATCGAAAGCAGGCATGCATTACATGCAAGCGATTACTAAGATCACTTTCGATCCCAAGGTAGCTTACGCTAAGCCAGTTTGTACGGTTGGTTCTCAGCATGCCCGTATGAAAGATCTGCTCTCCGCTCGTGAGACAGCTAAAGAATGGGTCATGCGCGAACCATTCATCCCCGAAGATTAACCACGCCCTCATTAGCCCGCCTCGTGCGGGCATTTTTTTGGAAGGAAAAGCTACCATGACTCAACGCATTATCACCGACGCAGATAAGGACGCTGCTAGAAAACTCCGTGCCATATGGGAGTCGAAAAAGCAGGAGCTAAAACTAACGCAACTAGCAGTTGCTAACGAAATAGGTACGAGCCAAAGCGCCATTAGCCAGTACCTAAATGGCACTATTGCACTCAACACTGATGCAGTCATTGTCTTTGCAAAACTACTTCAGTGTGAGCCCAAAGACATTCGCCCTGTCTTAGGTCGTAAACTGAAAATCAATAGGAGGATACCCGTGATACGAAGTTCAACAGGAAGAATAATAAACAAACATATTGATGCCAAATACATCGGTGACACTCCGCAGGCAGTACTTGTAGACGAGATGAGTTACTTCCCAAGAATCAAACAAGGCGAATACATCATCATTGATCCTACTGGAGATATCATTTCAGGTACAGAAATTCTAATGGAGACAATTGACTCTGGTTTTGTCATCCGTACCTTTGAAAATGAAATTCCAGAGGGTTATGCCGTACGCAATATATTAACCGAAAGACCCTTAGTTGTTCTCAGGGAAAATGTCATTTCAATGAACCCCATTGTAGCTATTTCAAACGGCTTTTAAAGTATCCAAATAGTCTGCCCAGGCTTGCATCATTTTACGTCGCTCAGGGAGGTAATCAGCATAGTTATAAGCGGCGCGAATTTTATTTCGTTCCGCATGGGCTAACTGTCGTTCGATATGATCACGATTCCAACCCTGCTCGTTCAGAAGCGTTGAAGCCATACTTCTAAAGCCATGCCCGGTCATTTCATCTTTCGTGTAACCCAGACGACGTAAAGCCGCATTAA
>CAZEVO010000049.1:0-3389 GCA_964515235.1 uncultured Methylococcaceae bacterium
TATGACAAAGAACTACAAATTCAGGAAGGTGATGGGTTAGAGTCCACACCGGGTATAGCAGTTGGTACTAAAGCCGGGGTGGATATTTCTGGAACCTTTAGTGTCTTATCTGAAAATAATGTCAATGTCATTAACGTCACGATTGATGGTATTGATGGCGAGGTCGTTATTCCACCAGGGTCTTATACCGGAACGACATTTGCCGCAGCCATGCAAGAGCGAATTAATTTAATCCGCTCTGAAGATGGCCGTCAGATTGCCAATGTGTCGGTCGATTTTGATCTAGATGCGCAGTCTTTTGCTATTACATCGGGTACGGTCGGCTCTGAGTCGTTTGTTAATATTAACGGTAGTTCGAACTGGGGTCTAAATAACACCACCCAAGTACGAGGTACGGTGCCAGAGATTACCGTCATTAAACAAGCAACCGACTCAGAAGGTAACAAACTGTTTATTGGGCTTGATGGTAAGGAGACCACGGTACCGCCTAAAGTTTTACCCACCTGGGCGCCGATTTACCTCGATAAAGGGGAGTTGACTTTTAACACTAAAGGTAAGCTGATTTCACCGAAGGAAGGGGTAATTTATTCACCGTATGACCCGGATAATGGGTCTAACTTATTACGACTCGGGGTGGATTACGGTAAAAATTCAACCCAATACTCGGCTCCATTCTCGGTATTATCGTTATCGCAAGATGGTTATCCTTCAGGGCGCCTAGACGGCTTGGCGATCGACTCCAGCGGGGTTGTTCGGGCTAACTATACCAACGGTAACCAGGTCGCTCTGGGTAAATTGATTTTAGCTAACTTTGCTAACCCGAACGGTTTAAAACAGGTTGGTAATGCCAACTACGTCTCAACCGCAACATCGGGGTCTCCGGTATTAGGTCAGGCGGGTTCTGATGGTTACGGTACCATTCAAGGGGGTGCCTTAGAGCGGGCCAATGTGGACTTAACCGAAGAGTTGGTTAATTTAATTACCGCACAACGGAACTTCCAGGCCAATGCCAAAGCCATTGAAACCTCCAGTACCTTAACGCAAACCATTATTAATATTCGAGGATAAATCTTAAAAGAGACTAAATTCAGCCGTTAGATTCTAAGAAGGGGTCTAACGGCTGTTGTTTTGGCATAGACTATGCATGTTTTTTGATTAAGTGATCAAAGACAGGAGATAGTCGATGGATAAAATGATATTTACCGTGATGAGTGGGCTGCAAGTGCTCGATGTCGCGCGGATTAATAATGCCAATGAAATAGCCAATGCCAATACCACGGCCTTTAAAGCCTCCTTTAATCAGGCGGCAGGTTTTAAGAATATCGGTGGTACTAGTGATCAAACTGCGCGCTCTATACCAGTACTGAGTGGCGAGAACATTATGAAGCTAAAGCCAGGCGCCATCATATCTACAGGGCGTAATTTAGATGTTGCTGTGTCTGGTAAAGGGGTGTTGTCGGTTCAAAGTACTGACGGTAAAGAAGTGTATTCCCGCCGAGGTGATTTAAAAATTAATCAGTCCGGCGTTTTAGAAAACGGTAAAGGCCAGTTAATTTTAGGTGACGGCGGTCCCATTACCATTCCCCCATCACGCCATCTTGAGATTAATTCCCGCGGTGATATTTTGATTATACCGGCAGATGCTGTCGGCAATAATTTGCAGGCGGTAGGCCGCCTTAAATTAAGTGATACCGCAGGAAAGCCGCTTAGAATACGTCCCGATGGCCTCTATGAAACATTAGATGGCGCCTCACTGGAAGTCAGTAAAGAAATTTCGGTAACCAGCGGTGCTGTAGAAGGCAGTAATGTCAGTATTGTTGGGGCGATGACTAAAATGATTCAGAGTTCTCGTGATTATGAAATGTTTATTCGAATGTTAAAACAAGCAAAAGAGGTTGATTCTGCCAGTGCGGGCGTTTTAAGTGCCGAATAAGGTTGTTGGCATAATATATGCTTGTTAATTAGTTAGATTATCAACGAATTTAAGAGATAGAGGAATTACTATGGAAGCTTCATTATGGGTCGCCAAGACAGGACTAGATGCCCAACAAAAGCGGATGACGGTTATTTCAAATAACCTGGCCAACGTCAATACAATGGGGTTTAAACGAGACCGAGCCGTTTTTGAAGACCTGTTGTATCAGAACTTTAATCAGGCCGGCGCTCAAACTTCAGCCGCAACACAATCGCCAACAGGTTTAATGTTAGGAACCGGTACCAGAATCGTTTCAACAGAGAAGTTACATACACAAGGCAATATGGTGCAAACAAAGAATTCACTGGATCTTGCCGTCGATGGTGCTGGTTTTTTTCAAGTGTTGCGTCCCGATGGTGTGATGGGCTATACCCGTAACGGATCGTTTAAATTAAGCCAGATAGGTGCGTTGGTGACATCCAATGGGTATCAACTTCAGCCTGCTATCAATATTCCGCCGAATGCACGATCTATTACTGTTGGTGCTGATGGTTCGGTGTCAGTGCAATTCTTTGACCAACCGGCAGCGCAAATGATTGGTCAACTTCAAGTCAATACATTTTTGAACCCGGCTGGTTTACAACCGATGGGTGAAAATATGTTTGTTGAAACCTTTTCTTCAGGACCTGCAAACCAAATGTTACCGACGCAAAACGGTGCCGGTAAATTGGTGCAAGGGGCATTAGAAGCCTCTAACGTTAATGTGGTTGAAGAAATGGTTGGTATGATTGAAACGCAGCGTGCTTATGAAGTGAACTCTAAAGCAATCTCTTCTGTAAATCAGATGTTGCAATTTCTTAACCAGAACTTATAAACGCTTAAGAGAACTTGTTGTGAAAATCTGTACGTTTTACCGATGGATTATTATTGTTGCAGTGACGGCCTTAGTGGGGTGTACTTCATCGCGCCCTATGCCGCACCGCAATAAAGACTTTTCACCGGTACTACCAACCACCATGATTGAAGAGCCAATACCCGATGGCTCAATTTATACCAAAGGTGTGAGAGATGGTTTATTTGGTGATAGTAAAGCCTATCGGGTGGGTGATTTAATTACGATTGTCCTGCAAGAAGAAATGAATTCCATTAAAGGTGTAAGTAATAACTTAAACCGTAAAAGTTCCAATTCCTTATTGTCGGCATTACAACGTGCTGCTTTAGCCGGTGCCGGTGCCTTTAGTTTTCCCTGGATGATCGCCTCTGACCAACTAGACCCTGAGACAGAGCAAGAATTAAAAAATGAAAGTTCTGGGTCCACAGGGCATGCCAATCAATTATTTGGGCAGATTTCAGCCTCAGTGGTTCGGGTGTTATCGAATAATAATTTGGTAGTTCGTGGAGAAAAGCTCATTACCCTAAATCAGGGCGACGAATATATTCAGATTTCCGGCATTATCAGGCCTGAAGATGTGTT
>CAZEVO010000049.1:3489-10417 GCA_964515235.1 uncultured Methylococcaceae bacterium
AAAAAAATGATCAAAAATTGTCACAGCCAATTTGTTAAAAAGCATTTAACAGCCGTTCCTTGTGTTTTGGTTGACCTAACTACTGAGGGTGTTGAGTTATGTTGAGAACGTTAGTCGTTACTCTTTTTGTTCTTTATTTCACCTGGATTCCGGTAGCACAAGCCGACCGGATTAAAGACTTAACCGATATTGCAGGAATTCGAGACAACCAACTGATCGGTTATGGTCTGGTGGTTGGTTTAAACGGAACCGGCGACGGTAAAAACGTTAATTTTACCACCCAGAGTGTGAAGTCGATGTTGGCACGTTTCGGTGTTAACGTGAAAATTTACCAAATGGGTAAATTTGAAGTCGATAGGAATAACTACCAAATTCCTAAAAAGCTCGATCTGAAAAATGTTGCCGCTGTGATGGTCACCGCTAATATACCGGCATTTTCAAAACCCGGCCAACGGATTGATGTCACAGTCGGTGCGATAGGGGAAGCAACCAGTTTAAGGGGGGGCAGTTTATTAATGTCACGGCTTCGAGGGGCAGATGGCGAAGTTTATGCCATGGCGCAAGGGAGTTTAGCCGTGGGGGGCTTAGGCGTTTCTGCATCGGGCTCTAAAATCACCGTTAATGTCCCAACAGTGGGTCGCATACCAGCCGGTGCGACGGTAGAGCGGGAAGTGGCATCACCTTTTCAAGACAGTGGTTATATGGTGATGAATGTAAAACAACAAGATTTTACTACCACCACTCGTATTGTTAATGCGATTAATGAAAACTTTGGGGTCGATACAGCTGAAGCATTAGATCCTGTTTCATTACGTGTATTAGCACCCGATAATAGTTCTGAGCGGGTTAGTTTTATGTCGATGATTGAGGCTTTAGAAGTTACCCCAGGAGAACCGCCGGCGCGCGTGGTGGTTAATTCTCGCTCCGGTACGGTGGTGATTAGTCGCAATGTCAGAGTCACGGCATCTGCTGTCACCCACGGTAGTTTAACCTTAAAAATTAAAACCAGAAATCAGGTCAGTCAACCGCAATCATTAGCACCGCAAGGGCAAACAGTACAAGTGCAAAATGCTGACGTGGAAATTATTGAAAACAAAAAACCTAAAATGTTCTTATTTAAACCCGGTGTAGAGTTACGTGAACTGGTCGATGCGGTTAATACCATTGGCGCCAGCCCCAGTGCGTTGGTCTCTATTCTTGAAACCTTAAAAAGGTCCGGTAGTCTTCGGGCTGATTTAATTGTAATTTAGGACTGAAAATGGCTGAATTACTTACAAATCCATCGCTTTACACCGATTTTAATGGTCTAGCCCAGTTGCGCAATGAGGCTAAAGTGGATCGTAACAAAGCAATTGGTGAGGTTGCTCAGCAATTTGAAGCACTAATGATTCAGATGATGCTGAAAGAAATGCGCAATGCCTCGCCAAAAAGTGAGTTTTTTGATACCGAAGGCATGCGCGTGTATCAAGATCTTCAGGATAAACAGGTATCACTGGAAATGGCTAAACGCAATACCTTAGGTGTTGCCCAGTTTATTGAGCAACAAATGGCCAAACAAGGTTTTATTCGCGATGAATCTACAGACGTTAAAGTCAAAAATCGTCAACATTCTCTTCACCCTGAAAAAACAGCCGGCATCGCCTTAACCCAGCTTAAAAAACAAATGGGCTTGGCTAAGACCAACGCAGAAGGATTCCCATTAAACAGGAACCCGGTAAGTTTTCCTTTAAATAGGAACAAGGAGGCCGGTCTCGTACCGTAAAACCTTATGGCTGATTTACTTTCAACAGGCATCGCTGGGATAAAAACCTATAAAAGAGCGTTAACGACGGTCAGTAACAACATTACCAATGTGGATACTGAGGGTTACCATCGCCAGCGGGTTGAAATTGGCCAAAATGCACCCTCAAAACAGGCGGGTATTTATTTTGGTAATGGCTCTAGGATTCTGGGTAACCAGCGCATGTATGATCAGTTTGTTGAATCATCACTGCGGAGTAATACCTCACAATTAGAACAGCAGGAGTCGATTTACAAGTACTCTCAACGACTTGAAAATTTAATGGCCGATGAACGGCTCAGCGTTACCGGCAAGATCGGCCGGTTTTTTGCAGCCGTTCAGGAAGTTTCTGTTGCACCGGCTTCAACATCAGTACGCGACATTTTGCTCACAGAAGCTGAAACCACAGCCGCAGGGTTTCGTTTATTAGGTAGTCAATTTAGTGCATTAGAGCAAGAAACCTGGGGCGATATGGAAGATAAAGTCGCACAAATCAATGGTTTAAGTAAGCAATTAGCCTCAATTAACACAACCTTATTTAAGCAAGCGGAAATAAAAAACCAACCACATGATGTTTTAGATCAACGCGATATTTTATTAAGTTCATTATCTAAACTGGTCAATATTACCGTTAGTGAAAAACCCAGTGGTGTTTTTGATGTCCATATCGGTAATAGTGAAACCGGCGACAAATTAGTTGCTGGTAAGGATTCAATAGACTTAGGGATGCAAAAAGACCCTAAACAACCCGAGCGCGTGGCTTTTGTATTATCACCTTATGGTAGTGCTAAACCGACTAATTTTGTCACCAGTGGTTCTTTAGCAGGTCTAAACGGTTTTAGGCAGCACTCTTTGCAATTAGCGCGCGATGAAGTCGATGTTATTGCTCAGGTGTTTGTTAATGAGGTCAATAAAATTCAGCACCAAGGTGTTGATATGAATGGACAGTTTGGTAAGGATTTACTGTCTTTAGACAATGTTTATTCAGTAAAACCCGCACTTAATAAAGGCACAGCAACTGCCGTGGTGTCGGTAACCTCAGCTTCGGTGGCTAAACAAGCGAGTTACGAACTCACCTATTTAGCACAAGACAAACGCTGGTCCATTACCAACGAAGTGTCTGGACAAAAAGCCTTTGGGACCCATGAATTAACCCTTGATGGCCTGAAAGTTAATATTCAGGGACAGGCGGTGAGCGGCGACCGGTTTTTAATTACCCCCAGTCTTCGCCCTACTGAAGCCATGAAAGTCATGATTGACGACTTGAACCTCATAGCGACCGGTAGTCCATTAACAGTGAGCAAACAGGTTGCAAATAGCAGTAGCGCAGAAATTAAGCTCAGCGAGTTTAAGGTACCCAGCCAGAGTGTGCCGGCAAAGTCGATTGACTCAGTCTTGCACAACAATCCTTCAGAAGTTTCCAGTACAACCATTATGGCCAGCAATAAACTGGCTTTTGTGATTCCGGCCAATACCCAAGACACCGAATTGTTTTTCCGTTCTAAATACTCCGGCGAGCCGGTTGAATTACAAATTTTCACCCGTAATGGTCGTCACCTTGCCGGTACGAGCCTCACTGATTCTGAAAAAATGGCATTATTAAATAAAAATAATGGTTTTTCAGAGCAAGTCAGTTATGTCGATAGTTATTTAAACCAAACCGGTCAGGCGGGGTATTTAGATACCGGTTTTTCAAGCCTGTATTCGGTCACCGATGTTGAAAGTTACAATTTTTCAACGCTTGAGGCAGGTGATACGGCAACGCTGCGTTTCAATGCCAGAACCACCTCCATACCACAGCATGGCGATTCTGTTAAAGCCAGTCAAAATACCAACGATAAAGAAGTTTATGATTTAAGCACGATTGCCAAAGATGGCTCGGTAACGCTATCGGTCGGCGGTATTGCCGCCAGCGCAGACTATACCGAAGACGCAGGTGTGACCATAAATTTTGTTTCATCGGTCAGTGTTAACGGCGATACCTTATCAGCAACGGTCAATGGAACGACCTATAGTACTACCTTGTTAGATTCAGCAACCGTAACCCAAACAAGTAATAATACCCACGCGGTATCAGCTGAAGAGGTCATTAAAGCCTTAGGCCGTCAGATTGTTGCTGGAGAGCGAGGGATTAATGCCTCGTTCGCTAATCAATCGAATGCCTTACATTTACAAGGAGACGTTAAAGATATAGTCACTATTTCGTCTACCGATGGAACGGCAACAACGACGTTAAAAGCCAAAGCCAGTTTGGATTTTAAAGCCCTAGAAAATGATGGCGATATTGTAAAGGTAAGTGTTAATAGCACCGCTTATCAAGTGGTTCTTAAATCCGATGCAACAGAATCTGAACTGGCAGCAAATACCCATGCAACCACCGCTGAAGAGGCAATTAAAGCCTTAGGGCGTCAAATTGTAGCGGCAGAGACCGAGATTACCGGATCATCGACCCATGCAAATCAGCTAACTTTACAAGGTGCAACGGCTGCTATTGCAACAGTAACTAATGTGGGAACAACCATCGCAAGCACTGATAGTTTAGGAGTTATCAAAAAATCCGTTGACGGTGTTGAAAGCACACTAACCGCATTGAAAATTAATTTAGAAGATCAATTGTCATCGGTTAGCATTCACGGTGTCGACAATATTACTATCGACGAAAGTAAATTAATCTTAAATGGAAAAGATAATAAAGTTGATATTGACTCCGGCGTCAGTATTAACATCGCACAGAAAACTTACCAACAAACTTTTTCAACAGACTTAGACACGACGTTAGGTTTACTCAAAGCAAAAGTCGATAGTGATGCGCATGTAACTAGCTCTAGTATTAGCCAGGGTCAATTGACTTTAAATGGGCTGGTTGGCGGTGACGATGTTAACGCACAGGCTTTTGTTTATAAAAAATCGACATTACAGCCGACTGAGGCATCGGTTTCCGGCGATGGGAGTGCTTCTCCGGTTGAAATCGATAGTGAGGTTTTTGATTTTTCAGGGTTAACCTTAGGGGGGAGTGCGAAGGTTACGGTGAACGGAACCGATTACAGTCAGCAATTTCATACCGACCTGAACAGTACATTAAAGGCGTTGGCCCAAAAAATAAATATTAATCAGGTTTTAAATGATGCGCCAACACTGACTCAGGTTAACGCCAGTAATGGTCTTTTAACCTTAACCGGACTGAGTGACGGCACCAATATCAATGCCGCGGTGGAATTAACTCAGCGGATAGAATTATCAGAAACTGCTGATTCGGTTACTGGAAAGTCGTCGAACACATCGCTTAATAAACCTGATCCACGTCGTTTTTTAGGCTTATCTGGTGGACTGAATGAAGATCTCTTGGTTTTTGTAACCGGCTCTGGTGGCGCTAAAATCAGTGCGCAGTGGGATCAGTCGCCTCTGATAGACCAACGTGAAGCCTGGCGCCAAGATATTACCGTTAAATTTAACTCTGATGGCACCCAATATGAATTGATTGACACTCAGACAGACACCTCGTTAGCCCATGTTAATTACAGTGCTGAAAAGGGCATTAATTATAACGGTTGGACCGCTGAATTAACCAGTGACCCAGCAGGTGATGATGTTTTCTATATTAAAGGCAATCATGATTTGAGTGGTGATAACCGCAATATTTTAAAAATGGCCGCGTTGCAAAATGACGACTCGATATTCGGCGGTCGTGGCAACTTTGGCGAGGTGTATACCTCGACGGTCGGTAAATTAGGCACTATTTTAGTTCAAACGGATATTGCCCGTGAAGCGCAGCAAACCTTAGTGAATCAATCGACTGAGGCGCGTGATTCGGTTTCGGGCGTTAGTTTAGATGAAGAGGCAGCTAATTTACTACGATTTCAACAGGCTTATCAGGCATCGGCACAGGTTATAAAAATAGCTAATGCTCTGTTTGATTCTATTTTGTCGATTAGGTAAGGCGTTTTTATGATACGGATAACACAAGCAGGGCTCTTTAATAATGTGACCCAGCGCATGAACCAAACGCAGGTCGAATTAGCCAAAACCCAAGAACAAATTTCTACCGGCAAGCGGGTACTCAAACCTTCAGATGACCCAACGACAGCCACGGCGGTGATGAACTTAAATACCAAAATGGCGCAAAACGAGCGCTATGGCAGTAATCTGGACCGTGCTAATAGTTTATTAAGTGCCCAAGACAGTACTTTAACGTCGGTCACCGGCGCACTTGACCGGATTAAAGCGTTAGTACTTCGGGCGTCGAATGATACTTACAATGATCAGGACCGACTAGCGGTTGCAGTAGAAATTGAATCGGTCACTGAATACTTAAGACAAACGGCGAACACTCAAAGCAGTGACGGCAGTTATATTTTCTCAGGCTTTATTCAAGGTCAAGAACCCTTTCAGCAAGGTAGTGACGGCAAGGTTCGTTATTTTGGTTCTACCGATGTACAAAAAATTGAAATTGCCGAACAAAGTATGATGGAAATTGGCCTACCGGGTAGTGATGTTTTTGGCACCCAGGTACTGCCAGAAGACAGCGACGGCAATGCCCGTTCGGGTGATTTGTTTGGTGAGTTGGCGAACATCGTTACCGCCTTAAAAAATAATGACTCAGAGAGCCTTCGAACCGCATTAGGCGATATTAATACCTTTCATGACAATGTCACGATCCAACACGCTAAGGTCGGTGCGCGAATGAATCGGGTTGATATGCAAAAAGAATGGAACGAAAACTTAGATGGCGATTATAAAATTATTAAATCGCAGTTAGAAGATTTAGATTATGTCGAAGCGGTCACGCGGCTCAAGAATCAGTCTGTAGCATTGCAGGCAGGGCAACAGAGTTTTGCCAAAATCAGCCAATTGAGTCTTTTTGACTATATTCGGTAGATATATTTTGGCATTAAATGTGCATATTTTACTATTAAAATTAAGTGTTAAGGAACAAAACACATTTGTACTAATAAAAACAAAGACTTACGAATATTAACTAGTATTATAAAGCGGTATTGACTTAAAAAGGGAAATTTTTTGCCGCTTTGTAAAATGGAGAATGAATCATGGCAATGACAATTAACACAAATATAGCGTCTACCTCGGCTCAGCGGCATTTAAACGAGTCGCGGCGGGATTTAGATCTTGCTATGGAGCGATTGTCTTCAG
>CAZEVO010000050.1:0-10088 GCA_964515235.1 uncultured Methylococcaceae bacterium
CGCATTTAGACCTTAATTGTTTAATGACTACATATTTGCAATGTTTAGCATCTGAAAACACGCACGTAGACTCAAAATCTAATAGCCAAGAAGATACGATCTGTAATCGTATTCTTGGAACAAGTAAATAGCGCATTTTCCCATTTTAATCATTATTTTTCGTGACAGTCGAGTTTGTTTTTATGTACAAACGATTGGCAATAAAATCATCTGAATATTAATACTACCTGTTCTTCAATTTATTCCATGTCAACAGATTTATGACAGTATCGGCACTGTTTTCCAAAAATCATCAATACATCTTAGATTGCTAATAGAAGATACAGAGTCATGACAATTCAATTTTTAGAGAATCTATGAGTTTAATAACGTGCTAAAACGTTAACAAGGCAACTTAATTCTACTTTTGTTCATTAGTTCTTTTGTGATAATTTTGTTTATCTGTTAATAATTAGAATTTCCTAAGAGTTGTATTGCAGCGAGCGATGTTTTATAACTTCATTGTTCTAGGAGGGGGTTCCTTCTTTTTTTGTGTAGATTTTAATTAGTTATGGTAAAGAGAGTGCGAAAAAATTTTTCAAGTTTCTGCCATGATGGTTAGTTTTTTAGAAATGAGTGATCGATGCTAACAAGGCCTAATGCGGTTGTTTTTGATCTTGACGGAACGCTTTTGGATACTGAGCGGCTTTATAGCCAAGCAACGCAGGAGGTTGTTGATCCTTTTGGAAAAACATTTGATTTGAGCCTTAAAAGGAAGGTGATGGGCGGAGATGCCCGTGTTGGGGCTGGCTTAGTTATTAATGAGCTTGAATTGCCGCTAACAGTTGATAGTTTTTTGCATAAAAGAGCTCAGATTCTTAAAAAATTATTTGCTAATACAGAAGAGATCGCAGGAGCAGGAGATTTTTTAGCAGAACTCAATAGTCACGGTGTTCCTCTTGCATTGGCGACTAGCTCTAATCAGGCGTTGTGTCAGTTGAAATTGAGTCGACATCATTGGAAATCATTTTTTAATACCATCGTTTGTGGTGATGATCCGAGGCTAAGCAAGCCTAAACCTGCGCCTGATATTTTTCTGCTGAGCGCACGATTATTAAAGCAAGCGCCGTATCAATGTATTGTGTTTGAAGATTCAGTAAATGGGGTTCGAGCAGCATTAGCAGCAGGAATGTCTGTAGTGGCAATTAATAGTCCTTATGTTGTACCAGCTGATCTGTCTGAGGCACATCTGATAATAGAAGATTTTCAGCAGCAAAGTAGCTTATTCGCTCAGTGCAAAGAATAGCAGTTCTCAAATCACCAATATTTACCCAAGGTAACCACGATTGCCTTTCCGTGTTCATGGTAAATAGCCATTCTCTGTTCAATCTAAGGTGACTTTGTGTTTGAAAAAATAAAGTCAGACAGTTTTTTTGATAGGCCTGTTAGGAGCAATTTTGCTGTGATTTACATTTAAATCAAATGACTTTAGCGAGAATGATCTTGGTATAATTTTCAGTCGACTTAATTAAACATGAAATATGGCTGATAAAAATCTATTTAAAAATGAATCCGTTGTTGAATCATTAAAAGTACCTCCCAATTCAATTCAGGCTGAACAAGCTGTGTTAGGAGGATTAATGCTCGATAACGAAGGCTGGGATAAGGTTGCGGAAAATGTGTCCGAGGAAGATTTTTACCGTAAAGAGCACCGCTATATTTTTAGGGCGATTAGGCAATTGGCTTCGAAAATGGACCCGTTTGATGTTGTGACTGTTTCAGAAATGTTAGAAACTATGGGTGAAATCGAGTCGGTTGGTGGTTTGGCTTACGTCGGTATGCTAGCTAAGGATACACCGACAGCAGCTAATATAGATTCGTATGCGAAGATTGTTCGGGACCGTTCTGTACTGCGTCAATTAATTCATGTCGGTACGACTATTTCTGGTTCTGCATTTAATACGGAAGGACAGGAAACTTCACAGTTATTAGAAAATGCAGAACGTCAGGTTTTTGAAATTGCAGAGCAACAACAACGCGGTAAAAGTGGTTTTACGCCGGTGCGTTCTTTACTGGCAAAAGCGGTTGATAAGATAGAGAGTCTCTATGAACAAGATAATCCGATTACTGGCGTGAGCACTGGGTTTACCGATTTTGATGAAATGACATCGGGATTGCAAGCCTCTGACCTCGTGATTGTGGCTGGCAGACCTTCAATGGGAAAGACGACTTTTGCGATGAATTTGGCAGAAAATGTTGCCATTAAGGCTAAAAAACCGGTTGCTGTTTTTAGCATGGAAATGCCGGGAGATCAGTTAGCGATGCGGATGATGTCATCTCTAGGACGAATTGATCAGCATAAAGTACGGACCGGTAAGTTAGATGATGATGAGTGGCCCAGAATGACATCAGCTATTAACTTATTGGCTGAAACACAATTATTTATTGATGATACACCCGCTTTAACACCGACAGAAGTACGTTCACGCTCAAGACGATTAATGCGAGAGCACGGTCAATTAGGATTGATTGTTCTTGATTATTTGCAATTAATGCAGTCACCCTCTAGTGGTGAAAATAGAGTCCAACAAATTTCAGATATTTCTCGAAATTTAAAGGCATTGGCAAAAGAATTGAATGTCCCCGTGATTGCTTTGTCGCAGTTAAATCGGAATCTGGAGCAACGACCTAATAAACGCCCGGTAATGTCGGATTTAAGAGAATCAGGAAGTATTGAGCAAGATGCCGACGTGATTGTCTTTATTTATCGTGATGAAGTTTATAATGAAGATAGTCCTGATAAAGGGGTCGCAGAAATTATTATTGGTAAACAGCGAAATGGTCCGATTGGGACTTCTCGGTTAACCTTTTTGGGTCAATACACCCGCTTTGAGAACTATACCGGATATCAGTATGAGAATGAGGGCTATGAATGATCCCGGTAGTTTATGGGGTTTTAGATTTAGCAGCATTGCGTCATAACCTGTCAAGGGTCAGAGAATATAGCAAAGCAGGGCGTCTACTAGCCGTGATTAAGGCTAATGCTTATGGGCACGGTTTAATCCCGGTGGCTAAGGCAATGAGCTCGGCAGATGCCTTGGCTGTTGCTCGTATTCACGAGGCGATTGAACTTAAAGAAGGCGGGATAAATCAACGTATTGTCGTGTTAGAGGGATTTAATTCAGTTGAGGAATTAAACACACTGGTTGAGTATGGGTTTGAAGCAGTGGTTCATAATAACGAACAACTGGAATGGCTCGAGCATTGTACCCTAGTTAGCGCAATTACGGTCTGGTTGAAATTAGATACGGGGATGAATCGATTAGGCTTCAGTAGTAGTGATTTTCACCAAGCCTACCACCGCTTGGTTAATTGTCAGGTAGTTAGGTCGAGTATTGTGTTAATGACTCATTTAGCTAATGCTGACTTGGTTGACGATTTGATGACAACACGGCAAATTAATAAATTCAATAATTTGGTGAAGGGGTTGAGCGGTGAAAGAAGTATTGCTAATTCAGCTGGGATTTTGGCTTGGAAAGATTCTCATGTAGATTGGGTGCGGCCTGGTTGTATGTTATATGGTGTCTCGCCTTTTGCAGATAAAGATTCACGAGCATTTGATCTAAAGCCTGTAATGGGTTTTTATTCGCGTTTAATTGCAGTTAAATATATTCAAAAAGGCGAAGCTATAGGTTACGGTGGCCAGTGGCAGTGTGAGAAAACAACCTTAGTGGGCGTGGTCGGTGTGGGTTATGGTGATGGTTATCCTCGCCATGCGCCGTCAGGAACACCGGTGTTGGTTAATGAGACTCGAGTATCATTAATTGGTCGCGTTTCTATGGATATGTTGACCGTTGACTTAACTGATTGTCCTGAGGCGCGAGTAGGTGATCCTGTGACCTTATGGGGTGTTGAGTCATTACTGGTTGAGGAAATTGCAAAATATGCAAACACCATTCCCTACACATTGTTGTGTGGTATAACCCAGCGTGTACCATTTTTAAGTAATGTGCAAAGAACATGTTAGTGAGTGATTTTTTAATTATTTAAGATGGCTAAAGAAAAAGTTATTTTCCACTGTACGGCGTGTGCTGCGCATTATCCAAAATGGGCTGGCCAGTGTTCTGGTTGTGGGCAATGGAATACCTTGGTTGAAGTGGTTGCTGAAGAACCCACCATGACTAGTCGCTTTAGCGGTTTTGCAGGTGATGCTGGTCAGCAAGGCGTTGTTAATCTTTCTGATGTCAGTGCTGATGAAGTTGCTCGTTTTTCCAGTGGACTTAATGAGCTGGATCGTGTGCTAGGTGGTGGTATTGTGCCGGGTTCAGCTGTTTTGATCGGTGGTGACCCTGGTATAGGGAAGTCCACCCTATTATTGCAAGCGATGGTTGCCTTAAGTCAGCAACTAAAGACGTTGTATATAACGGGAGAAGAATCAATACAGCAGTTGAGCTTACGTTCCAAGCGGTTGTGTCTTAAAAGCGACAAGTTACAGGTGCTTTCTGAAACTGCGTTAACTCGAATTTTTTCAATTGCTCAAGAAGTTAAGCCGAAGGTAATAGTAATTGATTCCATACAAACAGTTTATACCGACCAGTTACAATCAGCACCCGGTGCGGTAGGTCAAGTACGAGAATGTTCAGCTCAGTTGGTGCGCTTTGCTAAGCAAACTCAAACTACTATTTTTCTTGTCGGGCATGTGACTAAAGATGGGGCGTTAGCTGGCCCCCGAGTCCTTGAGCATATGGTTGATAGTGTATTGTATTTTGAAGGTGACTCGGGCAGTCGCCATCGAATCATCAGGGCAATAAAAAATCGCTTTGGTGCGGTTAATGAAATCGGTGTTTTTGTTATGACTGAAAGTGGCTTGCAGGAGGTTAAAAACCCATCGGCTATTTTTTTATCACGCCATGAAAGCGAGGTTTCGGGTAGTGTTGTAACAGTTACCAGAGAAGGCAGTCGCCCCATGTTAGTAGAGGTTCAAGCTTTAGTGGATGAAAGTCATACTGGCAATCCGCGGCGAGTTGCTTTAGGGATGGAGCAGAACCGACTAGCCATGTTGTTAGCTGTATTGCATCGTCATGGTGGTGTTTCTATGGTAAATCAAGATGTCTTTGTTAATGTGGTTGGGGGTGTTCGAATCACGGAAACAGCTGGTGATTTAGCTGTTTTGATGGCTATTTTATCTAGCTTTCGCACTAAACCTATTTCTAAGACTTGGATGGCATTTGGAGAAATAGGGTTAGCAGGTGAAATTAGGCCGGTCCAAAATGGTGATGAGCGCCTTCGTGAGGCAAGTAAACAAGGGTTCAATAAGGCCATTATTCCCCGTGCTAACGCGCCGAAGGCTCTGGATTCGGCTATCAATGTAGTTCTTGTCTCTACATTATCAGAAGCGTTAGCGGCATTATCAGGCGATTAGTTTTTTGGGAGAAATTTAACCTGAGTGATTAGGTTGCCGTTACGTTTAATGATCTCAATGGTATGACCGTGTAGGCGTAAACTAGTACCCGGTTCTGGGATGGTTTCCATAAATTCAATAATGAGACCATTGAGTGTTTTAGGTCCTTCAGTTGGTAGGGACCATGTGGTGATGCGATTTAACTCGCGTATAGTGATAGAAGCATCAACTTGACGGCTACCATCTTGATTAAGGATAACTTCCATTGGTTCAGCGGTGATTTCACTAATTAATTCATGGAGTAAATCATATTGGGTAACCAGTCCTTCGACTTCACCATATTCATCGACAACCAAGGCAAGTTCTAATTGCTCATTTTTAAAATTATGAATTTGGGTATGAAGAGGCGTTGTATTGGGGATGAAATAGGGCTTAGTGAGGTTTTTACTAATTGTTTTATGGCAAAAATCGGGAGTATCTAAGTGAATAATAATGGCTCTTAATTGAATGATTCCAATGACTTTATCAATGCTTTTTTTATACACAGGGAGTCTTGAGCTTGGAGATGTTTTTATTTGTTGAATGATAGTCTCAATGGTGTCTTCTAAATCAATGCCGTTAATTTCATTTCTAGGTGTCATGATATCTTCAACAGTTGCTGATTCTAAATCAAGAATACCTAAAAGCATTTTTTTATAACGCTCTGGCATGTTGGTATCAATATCGGCAACAATGCTTTTTAGTTCTTCTGTGTCTAATTGCGTTTCATTATTAGCGTGATCTTTGACTCCGAGTATCCGAAGTAATGAATTTGCAATTAAATTTATTACCCAAACTAAAGGGTAAAACAGTTTGAGTAAGGGGGTGTAAACCCAAGCGGCAAAAAAGGCAAGTGATTGTGGTTTTATGGTCGCGAGGGTTTTAGGCGTTACTTCTGCAAAAATTAAAATGACTGCTGTTAATAAGAGTGTTGCGAAGGCAAGCCCAGACTCACCATAAAGCCTTAGGGCAATGAGCGTTGCAACAGAGGAGGCTAAGATATTTACAAAATTATTACCGAGTAAGATTAAGCCGATCAGACGGTCAGGACGATTTAATAGCTTTTGGGTACGAACGGCACTGGGGTGATTTTTTTTGGCTAAATGGCGCAGACGGTAGCGATTAATAGCCATCAAGGCCGTTTCAGAGCCTGAAAAGAATGCGGAGAAAATGATTAAAGCAAAAAGCAATGAAAAGAGATAGCTCAGAGGTATGTCGTTCAATGAAGGGGTCTTGGAAAGTTAAGTTGTTGAGTAGTTTCTATGATCAGCAGTTTTTGTCAAGTTTATTGCAGAAAAAATTAATTTATTCAGCAGATATTAAGGTGAATTTACATGATGATCATACAGCTTGATACATGAGTCTTAATTGGAAGGATGAAGGGAAAGGGTTATGAAGCGTATTGGTTGCCGCTTTTGCCATAACTATAGTATAATTAGCTGTTTAACTTTTATCACCTTGCTCCATTGTCTTGCATTGACGAGGGGCTTTATAACCAAAAGGAGAAATAATGCGACATTATGAAATTGTCTTTTTAGTACACCCAGACCAAAGTGGTCAAGTGTCAGCAATGGTATCACGCTATACCGCAACAATAGAAGCGTCATCAGGAAAAGTTCATCGTTTAGAAGATTGGGGTCGACGTCATTTAGCTTACCCTATTAATAAAATTCATAAAGCACATTATGTGTTAATGAATGTTGAGTGTGACCAACCAACACTTGAAGAGTTAGAAAGTGGTTTTCGCTTTAATGATGCGATCTTAAGAAGTCTGACCTTGGTAAAAGATTCTGCTATTACAGAGCCTTCACCTATTGCAAGTTCAATAGAAGAAGAGAAGAAGGCGACTCAGCGCACAGTGGTAAGCGAAGAAGCAAGCGCTTCAACGCAAGTTGAAGAAACTCAAGATTCGGTTGATAAAGAAGCACAGGAAAAAAATAATGAGAGCTAAAAATAATAAACCCAGAAGTAATAATTCACGACAAATGAAGCGCAAAAGATTTTGTCGTTTTTCATCAGAAGAAAATGTGGTAATTGACTATAAAGATTTGGATTTGTTAGGTGAATATATTACCGAGACTGGAAAAATAGTACCTAGTCGTATTACAGGAACAGCGGCAAAATATCAGCGTCAATTAGCGATTGCCGTAAAACGGGCGCGTTTTATCGCCTTGATTCCTTATTGCGATGCACATAAATAAGTAACAGTTGAGTTTAAATAGGGAGACAATTTAGTGTATGTTTTAGCTGAATATATAATGAGAGGTCGTATGCAAGCAGTATTAATTGCAACGACATTTGCATTGTTGTCCCTATTATTTCCACCCATAACAATATTAAGTTGTTGTGTCGTGGCATTAGTAACGTTACGAAAAGGGATTCAAGAAGGATTAATTGTTTTATTGATAGCCGCGGTGACTAGTGCTGTTTTCAGCGTTTTTTTGGTAGACAATTATTTATTCGTTTTTGGCTATGGGTTATTAATCTGGTTGCCGGTTTGGTTCATATCAGTGGTTCTCTTTGTGAGTCATAATTTAGCCCGAGCCATTGAAACAGCCGTGTTAGTTGGTGTGGTTTGTGTCGTTGGTTTTTATCTTTTTTCCGCAGATCCTGCCTTTTTTTGGGGATCTATCCTGAATGGCCTTATCGAGCCACTGTTATCACCGACGAGCAATAACGATATTTCTATTGACCAGTTAACCCTTTCAGTTGAGCAGATAAGTCATTACATGACAGGAATGGTCACAGCGGGTTATATTTCAGGGGTTTTGTTAAGTGTATTCTTGGCAAGATGGTGCCAGGCAATGTTGTATTATCCTGAAGGATTTAAGCAGGAGTTTCTGGCTTTAAAAACGAGTAAACGTATCGCAAATGCTTTAATTTTGATTGTTTTTTGTGGATTATTTGCCGAATCAAAACTGATGGAAATAGCTTGGAATATGATTATTCCCCTGTTTGTTTTATACACCTTTATCGGGATGGCTGTTTTTCACGTCATGCTGACTGCAAAAACTAGCTCTCGTACGATGGTATCCCTTTTTTACGGTTTTATGTTCATGTTTAGTTTTATAACACCTCTTGTTTTTTTACCAGTAGCAATCACGGGTTTAAGTGATAGTTGGTTAAATATGAGAGAGAAAATTTTAAATCAAGCCAATGTCTAAACACATTGGTTCCTTAACTCTATGGGTCATAGAGTAAAAGTTGAGAGGTAAAGAAAATGGAAGTTATTCTTCTGGAAAAAATTGGTAAATTAGGGTCTTTAGGCGACCGTGTTTCAATTAAGTCGGGTTATGGTCGTAATTATTTAATTCCTCAGGGCAAAGCGGTTGTTGCAACGAAAGCAAAAATTGCTGAATTTGAGCAACGTCGTGCTGAACTTGAGAAAAAAGAGGCAGAGAAATTAGCTGTTGAACAAGCACGTGCTGATAAAATAAATGCATTAGAGATTCTGATTACCCAAAAAGCTGGGGAAGAAGGTCGCTTATTTGGTTCAGTGGGTACGCAAGATATTGCTAATGCAATTACTGAAGCAGGTGTTGAAGTGATGAAGCATGAAGTACGTTTACCAGATGGCGTGATTCGCCATGTAGGTGATTATAAGATTGATATTAGTTTACATTCTGACGTCACAATTAATATTGAAGTGAAAATAGTAGCTGAATAATTACGCCTAATGATTATTGTTACTGGTGGTGCTGGTTTCATCGGTAGTAATATTGTATATGGGTTAAACCAGCGTGGTTATGACGAGATTCTTGTTGTTGATGACTTAACTTTAGGAATTAAATATAAGAATCTTGTTGATTGTACTATTGCTGACTATATGGATAAAGACACCTTTCTGGATAAAATTCAGAAAGGTGATTTTAACAATTTATCAATAACTGCTGTGTTTCATGAGGGCGCCTGTTCTGCAACGACGGAATGGGATGGCCGCTATATGATGGCTAATAATTACCATTATAGCCAGAGTTTGCTCAACTTCTGTGAGCGGCTACAAATCCCTTTTATTTATGCATCAAGCGCCGCTGTTTATGGCGGACTCAGAGATTTTAAAGAAGATCCAAGTTTTGAGTCACCTTTGAATGTCTATGGTTATTCTAAATATTTATTTGACCAGTATGTTCGACGTCAGAAGGAAAAATTAACGACCCAAGTTGTTGGATTGCGTTACTTTAATGTTTATGGCCCTAGAGAAAGTCATAAAAAGAGTATGGCAAGTGTCGCTTATCATTTAAATAATCAATTACTTGAGACTGGATCCATTCGCTTATTTGAGGGTTGTGATGGCTATAAAAATGGCGAACAACGACGTGATTTTGTTTATATCAACGATGTTGTAGCGGTTAATTTATGGTTTTTAGATCATCCAGATAGAAGTGGAATATTCAATGTGGGAACAGGGTGTAGTCAAACATTTAATGATGTCGCGCAGGCAGTTCTGAATTTTCATGGGAAGGGTTCATTAAGCTATATTCCTTTTCCTGAACACTTGGTTGGTTGTTATCAAAGTTTTACAGAAGCTAATATTGAAAACTTAAGAGCATCCGGATGTAGTCATTTATTTATGAATGTAGAAGAGGGGGTTAGTGATTACCTGAAATGGTTAAATCCTAGCTGATATTTCTGATATAGATCTAGTTATTAATGTCCAGTGAAATGCTAC
>CAZEVO010000051.1:0-9492 GCA_964515235.1 uncultured Methylococcaceae bacterium
GCTATACAAAAGTAATTCATAGTACTCAAAACTTAGAAAGCAAATGACTAAATGAGCATTGTCGGTTCTGAAAAGTTTATCAGGCTTAAAGAAGGCTTGAGGTAGAACAAATGATAGCCATTAGCTTTAAAAAGTGACCTAATAGAGGTGAATGGGAATTGGTCGAATGGGGTTGTAGGGTTGGAATTTTTGGCACCGGAATAAAGCGATCAGGGCGGGTGAATCTTAGTTAGTTACTAGCCAAATAAAAAGGGTATTGATAAAACTTTATATTTATCCAGTTCGCTGGTTTTAAGAATGATCCGTTCGAGCGACTCTTAATTCATTATTAAAGAAGGAACAGAAATAAGCAATTTAAAGGTATTGATAAAATTACGTCGTAAGTAATTAAAGAAGCAACGGTGTTTTAAGTAGTCTTTATTATTGGAAAGTGATAACTGCCATACTAAATTTAACCCATGGTTCGATCATTTTCACTCGATTGCATGTATCCATAGGTGGAACTTTAGTATTTAATTAACAAATGATAGTTGGGGTTTTTTATGAGTCGTATTTTGATTCTCGTTGGGCTAATAAGTGTTTCAGCATTTTTTATCTTTTTTAACAAGGGAGAACAAGAAGATAGTCTAGCAGTTACTACAACTGAGATAGCTCCTCAATCATTGGTGGTTAAAGTTGAGCAGGTTTTACCACCGATCCATGTAGAGGCAGAAATCACGGTGGAGTCAATTAATCATGATACCGAGCCTGTAGTGACAACTACTAATGATGAATGGGTAGGTTCTGAAAATATGTTAGAGCCGGTGTTAGAAAAACCACCTGTGGTTTCTTTGCGAGATAGTGATGATTTCATAAGAGCTGCTCTGGTGCAATTATTTCCAGATTTTGGCGGCGAGCTATTATTTGAGCAAGAAAATGTATTGCAACGACTGGTAACTTTGATTAATGATGTAGCTCAAGGAGATGTCCTGTTTAAACACCGAATATTTTTAAAGCCCGCGATACCTTTTTCAGTCATCACTTCGAATGATATTTTAATACTAAACCCAAACAGTTATCATCGCTTTGATGAGTTTGTAAACACATTTACTCAAGTAAATGTGGATGCCGCGATGGTTTTTCTGAATGAGAACAGGTCATTGATCAATGTTGTTTTTAAAACGTTTAGTCATGCGGATGATTTCACTCTAAATAAAATGTTTTTGAGTGCGATTGATGCGGTTTTAAATGCACCTGTAATAACAGAAGAAATAACATTGAAAAAGAAATTAAGTCGTTTTGAATTTGCTAATCCTGACTATGAAGCATTGACCAGTGTTGACAAACAAATGATTCGGTTAGGGCCAAAAAATACTATCGCTGTTCAAACTAAGTTAAAAGTATTTCGGATCAAAATCCTTGATTTAATTTAACTCAAAAATAAGGTGCATTTTGGCTTAAAATTGCCGATTGATCTCTTGTGTATTTGTTATCTTTTGGTAAAGATATAGGGTTTGGTTCTTTTTAGTACGCACAAAAAGAAACCAGATCAATCAATCTGGCTAGTCAGAAGTAGTCAGCGCATCGACATACTCTTAACTATATAATCGACAGCAGATGAACAAAATTTAACGGCTTAATGGAGTTCTAAAAATAGGGTTATTTTATAGATGTTGAAGTGACAGTCTCAGTAAAGATGTTAATGCTACAAACCATTCCGGAACTTGAGAATAGCAAACTTTAAAAAACTCAGAGGTGCTTAAGAGTTTAACGCATACAAAAAATGACGAGGGTCATTACTTTATCCAGTTCAGTGTCTTATTGCCGTTCTGATTATTGTTTGAAATCAAGATATTTAAGCCGGTGTATTTCATTTGACAAGGCTATTTCAAAATTAGCAGAGGTTATTTTATTACCACTTAGTTTTATTTGTAGTTGTTGAAGTATTTTTAGTGCTTCAGGTAAATGGTTGTCCTTAAGGTCATCTAATAAATGTTGAGTGGTAAAGTCATTGTTCTTGATTTTTTCTAGTCTCATTGAACACCTCTTGAGAAGAAATAAAATTGCAGTTGCTCTTTTCAATCTTGGTTAGGGCAACCTATTGTAATGGTCGTCTTATTTAGAGGTTTTGTTGATATTTAAAGTTCCCGATTAATGATTTTTGAGCTCTAATATCGGTTAATAAGACAGTTTAGTATCATGAAAAATGAAACTTAAAAACATTTTGCAATGTGCTTTGGTGTAAGAATGCCGAAGTCGAATAAGCGCTTTTTTCAGAATTTTCCTCTAGGCGCTGACTTACGTTTTTTTGTTAAAAATCAGCCCTGAAATGGTATTAATATTTTGGGAAATTTCCATTCTTTCGTCAGGTGGTATTTGGCGAATAATATTACCCGTATTCATATCGATTAGTTTGGCAATATATTTCCCTGTTGCTTTATCGGCTATCAACTGGAGTCCCTGATTATATTGTTGTATTTGTTGATTAAGTATTTGGATTGATTTTGTTAGTTCTTGATGCGACTCACTTGTCTTTACATTAAGTTGATTCTTGTTTTTACGAGCTAATGCGCTAACTGCTCTTGCATGTTCAAGATCAGGGCTGGTATTTTGTTGAATGACGTGATTAATTACCGGTTGATTTTGTAAATTAATGGCTTGATTATTTTGAATAGGGATTGACATGTTCATAGGATTAATCATGATGGTTAACTCCCGTTAAAGGTTTAATCATAAGACCTTTGTTAGCTTTGAAAAGTTTCTCTAATATGGTAAATAGTAGGCTCTGATTTTTTTTTATAAATTGAGCAATCATCGTGTAAAGGTGTTACGCTCATTTTGTTTGTTCTCTAGAACAACGAGATAGTAATAGTACAATTTCATTTTTTCACTTAACTAAGAGCTAGGTAATTTTGAATTTTTTAAATAGTTACATTCATCTCGGTGAAGCATTTTTTCAACGTGTTTTACCGACGCCCGTTGCGAAACCTGAATTATTATTTTGGAATAATCAACTTTCTGAAAGTCTCCAACTAAGCGAGTCGTTACAAAATAATAAGACTTTGAAGGCACAATTTTTTTCAGGTAATCGTTTGCCAGAAGGCGCAGAGTCGATCGCATTGGCCTATTGTGGACATCAGTTTGGTCATCTTAGTCCACAACTTGGTGATGGTCGTGCACATCTCATGGGTGAACTACTGGATCAGTATCATAATCGTTTTGATATACAACTGAAAGGCTCAGGACCGACAGCCTTTTCAAGGCAAGGTGATGGGCGTTGTGCAATTGGCCCAGCCATTCGTGAATATATTATGAGTGAGGCCATGTATTTCATGGGTGTGCCCACGTCCCGTTGTTTAGCTGTTGTTACTACAGGTGAGCAAGTATTCAGAGAAACCCTAAAGCCGGGTGCTATTGTTACGCGAGTGGCATCTAGCCATATTCGTGTTGGAACCTTTCAGTACTTTGCAATCAGAAATGATTTAGAGTCACTCACAACACTACTTGATTATACGATTAACCGACATTACCCTGACATAAAACTGACTTCTGAAAACAGACCGCTACAGTTTCTAGAAGCAGTGATAGCTAAACAAATTGAGTTGGTTGTTGAGTGGATGCGTATTGGTTTTATTCACGGGGTAATGAATACTGACAATACGACTATATCAGGAGATACAATCGACTTTGGTCCCTGTGCAATGATGGGTATTTATGACCCCAACACGGTTTATAGCTCTATTGATGCCAAAGGGCGTTACGCTTTTGGGAATCAGCCTAATATTACCTTATGGAATATGACTCGACTTGCAGAATGCTTGTTACCTCTAATCAGTGAAGACCCAAAAATTGGAGTAGCCACTGTTGAACCTTTGTTAATGCAATTCACCCAGCAATTTGAACAGGCTTATTTTAAGATGCTAGCTAATAAATTAGGTTTAATGGAGATAAAATTAAACGATAGAGATTTTATTACTGATTTTTTAACTAAAATAAAAACTAAAAAGTTTGACTATACCCAAATTTTCACTGATTTAACGCAATCATTGGATAATGAATATCTGGCGTGTGAATTAAAAGAAAAATTAGACGACTGGTATGACAGATGGCAAACTTATTTGAACCATCCAAGTAATAACATACAAACCTCTAAAACATTAATGCAAGCCAATAACCCAGTTGTTATTCCAAGAAACCATCATGTGGAAAGAGTTTTAAAAGTCTGTGAAGAAACAGGGAGTACCGAAGAAGTAGAAGATTTCCTTACTGTATTACGTTCACCATACTCTGAGTTGCCTAACACCTGCAATTATCAAGATGTGCCTGAAGATAACGATAAAAATTATCGAACTTTTTGTGGAACCTGAACTGGGAGCGGTTTGTCGCTATTAAGAGATTGTCAGAGATCAGTAAAAATCAGTAATAGGTTGATGATTTAGGTTTTTTGCCATTGTGATAAAGTGATTTGGAAATGGCTTGTGATTATTTTGTTCCAAATCCACCGCCCCCTGGCGTGGTTATAACAAAAACATCGTCTTCTTCCATGGTTGCTTGTTCGGAGCCTGACAATTGTTGTTTGCGTCCATTACGACGGACGATGAAATTATCGCCGCATTCTCCGGGGGCGCCGCCCTCAAGGCCAAAGGGCGCTGTTTTTCGCTGACCAGAGATAATACTAGCGGTCATGGGCTGTAGAAAGCGTAATCGGCGAATGACACCGTTACCGCCCGTGTATTTACCGGTGCCGCCAGACTTTTTACGAATACTGAAAGATTCAAGTATTACCGGGAAACGCTGTTCAAGAACCTCAGGGTCAGTTAGCCTGGAATTGGTCATGTGAGAATGAATGGCATCGCAACCGTGATGTTTTGCACTGGCGCCGGTACCCCCGCATAAGGTTTCATAGTACTGATGTTGATCGTCACCGAAGGTAAAGTTATTGCATGTACCTTGCGATCCGGATTGGATACCTAATGCGCCGAATAAAGTGTCAACAATGATCTGTGAAGTTTCAACATTGCCGGCAACTACAGCAGCTGGATGGCTGGGTTTAAGTATAGAATTGTCAGGTATAATTATTTTTAAGGGTTTTAGAAAACCATGGTTGAGTGGGATATCTTCATTGATTAAGCAGCGAAACACATATAAGACAGCTGCTTTACAGACCGAAGCAGGTGCATTCAGGTTACCGGAGTGAATAGCACTACTCCCAGTAAAGTCAATATAGGCTTCGGTTGGTTGCTTGAGTTGTTTGCTTTTTTTAATACGGATAGAAACACGAATCTGACTGCCATCGTCCATGGTGTATAAGAAGTCACCATCTTTTATATCGTTCAATAGTTGGGTAACTGCCTGTGCGGCATAATCTTGAATATGCTGCATATAGTTTTGCACAACATTCAAGCGATAATGATTGCAGACTTTTTCTAATTCACGGGAACCGCGATTACAAGCAGCAATTTGAGCCTTAAAGTCCGCGATGTTCTGATCAATGTTACGAGCAGGCCAGGGTTTTTTATTCAGTAAGGTACGGATGGCCGATTCATCAAACTGTCCGGCACTAACGATTTTAAGATTATCAATAACAATTCCTTCTTCATCAATATAATGGCTATGAGCGGGCATGGATCCTGGAGTGATACCGCCAATATCGGCATGATGGCCGCGAGCAGCAACATAAGCTATTAATTTTTTTTCTATAAAAACTGGTCGGATAGCAGTGACGTCAGGCAGGTGGGTTCCTCCGTTATAGGGATTATTAGATAAATAGACATCACCGGATTGTAATGTTGCACCATGGTCGTTGATAAGGGCAACGATAGTATCACTCATTGAACCGATATGGACTGGAATATGTGGTGCATTAGCGATGAGTTGGCCATTTCTGTCAAATAGGGCGCAAGAAAAATCCAAGCGCTCCTTAATATTAACGGAGCGGGCTGTATTTTGTAAGATGACTCCCATTTGTTCAGCAACAGACATGAACTGATTGTTAAAAACCTCAAGTAACACAGGACTATTACTTTCTTTATGCTCAGGCATAAAGACTGGAGTACTAGATTGTGCCACGCGACTTAATAGAAGTTCATTCCCAGACAAACATTTTGCTTGCCAGTTGGGTTCGACAATAAGAGTACTATTGGGCTCGATAATAATGGCCGGACCAGTGATGCAATGCCCTGAATGAATTTTATTTCGTTCATAAACAGGTGTGAGTAAAGTCTTTCCTGACATGGTTGTTTTAACCTGTTCTAAGATCGGAATAGTCGTTTGACAGTGATGATGTGATGTATTGCTGATTTTTTTTATCAGAGCATCTACCGGAGTTTCTACATGTATTTCTAACTGAAGGGCTGCAATAATCAGAGGGGTAGTTTTGTTGCTAAAACCAAATTGGCGCTGATGGGCTTGCCTAAATTGAGACTGTATTTCTTGTTCTGATGAATAATCAACGAGGAGTTGAGTGTCTGCATCCTGATAGTGAATAAAACAACGACGTTGGCTTTTGAAGGTATTCGGGTTAAAACCTTGTTGATGTAATTCATGATTAGCCTCGGCTTCTAGTTTTTTATACTGATGCTCTAATTGGGCCATTAAAGCGGTTGATAAGGGTTGTTGAACAGCAGATTCACGTATTATTCTCGGTTGAGCCAAACCGATACCTAGTGCGGATAATACCCCGGCTTGAGGGTGGATTAATACTTGAGCGATGCCTAAGGCATCGGCGACCAGACAGGCATGTTGGCCGCCGGCACCACCAAATGAACATAAGGTATAGTCGTTAATATTATAACCACGTTGTACCGATATTTTTTTTATAGCATTCGCCATATTGTCGATGGCAATGGCAAGAAATCCTGAAGCCACATCAGTAACGGATTGCTGTGTTTGAGTGGCTGTATTGATAGTATCTGTAAGGGTAGTGAATTTTTGAAAAACAATATCAGCATCAAGAGTTTGATTGCCGGTATGACCGAAAAGTTTTGGAAACCAATTGGCCTGCAATTTGCCTAGTATGACATTGCAGTCTGTTACCGTCAGAGGGCCATTATTTCGATAACAGGCTGGACCGGGGTTCGCGCCGGCCGAATCCGGTCCAACACGAAAACGCTGCCCGTCAAAATGGAGAATGGAACCGCCGCCGGCTGCTACGGTATGAATACGCATGAGTGGGACACGTAGTTGGGCACCAGCAATTTCGGTTTCAAAATCGCGTTCATATTCACCAGCATAATGGCTGACATCGGTGGATGTACCTCCCATGTCAAACCCGATTATTTTGTTGAAACCAGCAGTCGATGAAATATGAGCCATACCAATAATTCCACCTGCCGGTCCGGAAAGAACAGCATCTTTACCATGAAAATGTTGAGCCTCAGTTAAACCACCGCACGATTGCATAAACATCAGTGATGCATTGCCTAGTTTATTGCGAATATTCTTAACATAGTGTTTTAATAAAGGTGAGAGGTAGGCATCAACAACGGTAGTATTCGCACGGCTAACTAATTTTATTAATGGGTTGATTGTGTGGCTACAAGAGATTTGCTCAAAACCTATTTGTTGTGCAATAGCGGCAATTTTTTGTTCGTGTTGTGGAAATTGATAGCCATGTACACAAGCGATTGCAATGGAGCGGAGTCCCTGTTGGTAGAGTGATTGAAGATTTAGTTTTAGCTCGTCAGTCTCCAATGCTTTGATCACATTGCCATTAGCACTAATACGTTCATTAACCTCTACAACTTGTTCATAGAGCATGGGTTGTCGTTGTATTTGTTGAGCAAATATATCCGGTCTGTTTTGATAGCCTATTTGTAAGGCATCGGCAAATCCTTGAGTAATCAGAAGGGCTGTTCGGGCGCCACGGCGTTCCAATAAGGCATTTGTAGCAACTGTGGTACCCATTTTGACCCCATTTAACAGTTGTTCAGGTATTTGACTGGTTACCGGAATCTTTAAGATCAAATGAATGGCATGAATGGCGGCATCTTCATACTGCAATGGATTATCGGAGAGTAATTTGTGGCTAGTGAGTTGACCAGTTGGATGTTTAGCGATGACATCGGTAAATGTACCACCTCGGTCAATCCAAAATTCCCATTGACCAGTGTTATTCTCTTTAATATCGTTCATTGGTATATATAGTTTTTACACAATAGATTACTTTTATAAGTGTATTACGGTTCATTTCTCGGTGGCGCTAAACATCAAGAGTTTTTGAATGTCCACGAGCGGATTAAAAAATAATCTAACACGTTTGTGTTAACAAAGAATGCCCTTGTCACATTAAATGCTATTTAATATAGCAAGTTCTTCAAGGTAACAAGTCATATAAAAAGAGCTGCTTCTCAATGTATTCGGCATTCTGCGGAAATGGTGTCTTAGTAATATTATCGGTTCTATGAGAGGTAAATATCCTAATCGATAGCCTTCAATTGTTTCTATTAATTCGTTTTTTTCCTCTTGATCAAGTGTTTTAAGATAACCCTGAATGTGCTGTAACACATTGACATGATTACCTCGAGTAGCTGTGATTTTTAGGCATTGCATTAAATCTTTGCCATATTGTTGGCCGATCTGTTGTAAATTGGATTGAGTTGCACTGGTAGCTAATTCTTCTAACGCACGCGCCAAATTCTGATCATGACTCATTACTATCAGTTTATGTCTGGAATGAAAATCTATTAATTTATTCAAACTTAAACCATTGGTATTAAGTTGCTGCCAACGCTGCATGATATAAACACGTTGAATAAAGTTTTCTCGTAATTGGAAATCGCCTAGCCGGTCTTCTTCTTCGATGGGTAATAATGGGAAGTTATCTTTAATATATTGTGAAAAAATACCCGTTCCAACACGAGTTGGGTGATCTTTTGTATACACTTTGACTCGTTCCATACCGCAACTAGGGGAGTCTTTTTTTAGGATATAACCACATAAATTTTGCAACCAATCGTGTTGGTTTTCTGAACACTGCCTGAGTTGGTCAGTGACATCAAGATTATGATCTTTTACACCAACACAACGCAGGCCATGACCCGTTTTTATGAGTTGAATTGAAGGGCGAGGAGTACCCATACCACTTGCCATTTCTGGGCAAAAGGGAATAAACTCAAAAAATGCACCTAGCGTTTGCATAATAGTGTCATTTTTTTTGTGACCACCATCGAAACGAACCTGATGACCTAATAAGCAACTACTAATACCGACTGGAATTTTTTTTATCATATTTCTTAATTGAGTTATCGTGTTATGGGTGGGATAAACGATTTAGAAATTAACGATATATTTTGGCTCCAATGTTGTTACATAAGCCTTCCTTGTTTCTAAATGTTTGGTAGCTTTTTGCCATAGGAACCTATGCCTCAACCATTCTAAAAATCATAGCGTAAAAAACAGCGCCCTCAGGCCGTATTATTCGATTTTTTTTAAGTTAATCAATTTTCAGAATTTCAAAATAATAAAACCTATTCGTGTGTATAAATAAAATAATATGGACTTTGACGGTCAAAA
>CAZEVO010000052.1:0-9417 GCA_964515235.1 uncultured Methylococcaceae bacterium
CCGACTATGAAAAGTTGCTGATCAACGAAAACTACCTCCCTAATAACGAATTACACGAAACTAAGCTTCCTCAATTATCACACTGTAAACTGAACAAATCTTTACTTAAAATATCATCCAGGAAAAATACATCGTTATCATTCACTTGGCCTTACCGGTTAAACAGGTAAGTATGAAAAACTGCTATCCTTTATAAAAATAAAGAAGTGCTGTTAATTAAATACTAACCCGTTATATTCTTAACGTTCGTCATCAGGCGTTTTTCTTTTAACACAAAATTAACGTAAACTGTTAAGTTATTATCGCTATAGAGCCGAAGTGTTAATGAACCATCCTGAAAAACCAAAGGTGAATCTTCCCTATTTTGATTATTTACTGGATTCATTAGCGCAGAAAGATCCCACCGTTACCCAAAGTTTTGGCCGCCATGTTCATTGGGGCTATTGGTCAAAACCTTTAACTGCCACCTTAACAAGTGATGACTTTGCTCTAGCTGCAGACCGTTTAACTCAGCAAGTCTGTTTTGCCGGTCAAGTCTCTTCGAATCAAATGATCTTGGATGTTGGCTGTGGCTTTGGCGGCACATTAGCTCTTATTAATGAAACACATTCTGATATGACCTTACACGGTTTAAATCTGGATTACCGTCAATTACAACGTGCAAAAACACTGGTTCAACCTAAAGACTCTAATACTCTCCAATTTCACCAAGGCAATGCCTGTGCTTTACCATTCCCAGACCAAGTCTTTGACCGCGTATTAGCCGTCGAGTGTATCTTTCATTTTCCCAATAGAGCCCAATTTTTAAAAGAGGCTTTTAGAGTTTTAAAACCCGGCGGGGTCTTATCGCTTTCAGATTTCACCCCAAAAATGATTATCGCACCGCTAATGAAAATGACCTTACCCAAACCGTTTGATGTCGGATTTTATGGCCATTGCCGTGTAGATACAACTATACGTGGTTACCACCTCATCGCAAAACAATCAGGTTTTACCAGCACCGTTGAAAATAAGATTACCAACAACACCTTACCGACCTATCGTTATTTACGAAAAATAGCCATCCAACAAAAACAACTCCATTTATCAGCCTTCATTGAAACACTAACCATAGAAGTACTCAGCCGGCTCCATCTACTCGACTACTCCATTTTAGCCTACCAACGACCCAAGGATTAATACAGCCGTTGAATTTTTATTAAAACAAATCACCCCGTGACCTTGGGGTTTAACACCTTTGCGCTATAGTAGATATCCGCATTTATCTTAGCGTGAGATTAAAAACAAGCTGGAAGTATTACGGATACCAACAGATGTTAACAAGGCGAGTATTGCAGTTAGAAAAGGATTGCTTGAGCTGATTTTAGGTTGTAATGATGTGGCGTGAAAGAACACATTGTTTAATGTGATGCTACAGACTGTAAAATTCTTTAAATTGTAGAAACTACTTTTTTGGTCTTAAAGATATAGAACCATGGTCAGGTCAACTTGTTTCCAATGCCCTTTTAGAATCCTTCTATTTCCCTATATGATTAACCAAACTAATTACCACCCGTTAATAGTGCTTCTGTCATGCCAGACACCTTACAGCAACTTGCTAAAGTTACTGCTATCGTCGTTAACTTCATTATCATTAATAAAAGCAAACAATTAAAAAGGCGTACCCTGAAAGTCATCAGAATACGCCTACAGTCAATAACAGATCAGAGTTGACGCTCTGCTATTTACACCAACAATTCATTCAGGTTAGCTCAAAAACAACCTCTCTATGAATCTATTTAGTTTATAGTTCTTTTGCTTTACCCATTAATTTATCAGCAAACTCTTTAAAGCCAGCATTGGATAAATAAAGGATATACAGCCCTGCAAATAAGAAGAAGGCATACATCGCTAACATCGTCCAACTCGTACCTGCGCCACTACCAATCGTAAAACCTAAATGCACATCCGTTGGCTCACCAACTTCAGGAATCAACTTCAAATGGATTAAATAACGGCTTGCTTCAGTGAAACTATGCGTTGTGTTCACCGTACCCGATGCATGTTTTGCCGCTTCTTTGAAAAGTATACGATTACCTTCTGGCTCTTTAGTAATTTCATATTCCATTGCCACACCGCGTAACTTGGTACCGATATAATCAAACACTAAATTAGTTGGCGTATTAATTTCAGGAATTGAAGAACAATACTCTTCACCCGGTGCTATAAAAGGCTGATAAGCCGTGTAGTGAACCCATTCCCCATCAATTTCAATCTTACATTGATCGGTATCTGTTCCTGCTGCACCACCATGCGCCCAAAGTGAGGTCGAAAATAACAAACCCACTAGAACTAAAAACAGCCCTGAAAAATTCTTATTAACATTCATATATTTATTTAACAACTTGATCCCCTAACCAAAAAAATAAAATATTATTATAAAATAAGATGCCTCGGATATAAATGTGACACATTACCGCGCGACACATTGTCTCACCGTACGATCAATGTAAAAGCCAATATTTAATGGTATAAGAATATTAAAAACAGTGAAAACACAGTCACAAACTGGCCTGCTTATCTAGGCTCAACGAATTCTAGTCAATACTGGAAAAGCCATAAAACTTAAACCTCTTGAATTGACATAAAATTTCCAATAGCGTTTATTTCTTGCGCGTTTCCAATTGAGCATCAAAAGTTCCGTCACCGGTGGTATCTTCAATGATCACGTCTAAATGACCATCATGCGTTGTATCAGCAACGACCGTATCCATTTCACCATCACCGGTAACATCAACGCCGATAGTGTCTATGTTACCGTCATTATTAGTATCAAGACTTACTGTTCCATCAGATTCACTTTCTAATTGCTCAAACGCCTTTTTTGTTTTTTGGATTCGTTCATCAGTAATTGGTAACTCATCATTACCATTTTTACTTTCAGCCATAATGCTTTCCCTCCACTCTATTTTTTATGATCACAATAGTTCAAACACCTTTTTATCAAGGGCATCAAACTATAGACAAAAGAAATTAAACTTTATCCAAAAATCATCGTTCGAATATGAGAGAAAAACCAATCGAAAGATTTTCAAAAAAATTAAATATATTTTTTAAACACGTGCATCAATAATGTTGCCTGTTAAAAACATCGAACTTGCCATATTTTTTTGTAATTTTTGCAAAAACTTGGTTAGTGTCGATGACGTGGCTGATATTTCATGGGTAGAAATCAAATCAGATGCACTACCTAGCAGGCTTGAATTCGTTGGTTCTAGGGTTTCTGTACTTAACTTGAAAATCAATGAGTCTAAGTACTTAGAAATTACATTAGTAAATTCTAAATAATCTAATTTTCTAGAACCTCTTGCATCACTTGAAAGTAATGGTGACGGTGTGCCAACTGGCAAACCATAACTCGCACTGTTTTCGTTAACAGCACTCATATCATCCAGGAGATTGTTCTCACGCCCCTTTAAATACGACCCCTTTTGTTGTTGACTATCAAAATGACTTTGTGAACCAACAGCTGCGAACAATTCTTTCATAAACGTGTCGGCCGCAGCTTTTGTTTCTTCTCTCAGTACTGATGTATTAGATCTTCCCGACACAGAAGTCATTGCGTCATTAAGCCTTGATAAAGAATCACCAAATGTCGCAGTCTTTCCTTGAGGATTAATAGTCTCTGTCAATTGAGAGATATTCTTAACCGTCAAATAACCCAGATGACGCGCATTAAATCGCAGAGCATCAGTGGCTGTCACATTGTCAGATTCAAATGTTTTAACAACCGATGAGGCTCCTCTTTTCTGTTCAACACTCGACTTAGAAACTGAACGGTTTGGCTGAAAACTCGCCGCTGACTTTGTATTAACGGATGGCAATGAAGACATACCGAATCCTTTAGATATTAAAATCTTAGAACATGCGAATACCATGCCAAGCAACAAAACAGGGTTAAAAACTACCACAAAGGCCAAAAAAGAAGCATTGTTCGGCAATTTTTTGCCTAATAAAAGGCAATAATTATATTTTTACGATGATTTTATCGGCTTTTTTTAACGACCTTATAGTTTTGCTACAAATGAATTACATCAAAGCTATAACAGACCAAAACATATTGCTAATGCCTCCAGTCAGAATATGAAAAAAATGGGTATAGAAAACACCATCAACTGACTTCGAAACATTTCTTTTTGACCTCAAAACAAAGTGAACACAGCAGCATTTTCATCAATCAAGTCACGAGAATAATCATAAAAAAAAGAACAAAACAAGGGTGATAAAAAAGCAGCATAAGGCCGCCAGAAGTACTGTAACATTAAAAATATCGAACCATCTCAAGACTTCTGTCAATTCATTTTCGTCAGCGATTGAATCAAAAGCACCCTCTTGACGACTAGTACTATTTAATTTTCTAGTCTGTTCAATTCCTAATGAATCGTTTAAGGTCCTTTCTTCATATTTTTTCGAATCTAACAATAAGGTAAAGTCGCTATTTCCATCATCCTGATTTTCTGACTCCTCGTCCTTTACTTCTACGACTAAAGCATCACACTGATAAGTTTCAGTTTTATTAATAATTCCTGCTTTATCCCAGTATATCCATTCGCCTTCTCGCTCTCCCTTCTTCCAGTTATTTTCTTTTTTCTTCTGACCGCTGCTATACCAAAAACGCCAACACCCATCTTGCTTACCCTTTACATAACGACCCTCACTTGACTTTTGACCATTCTTAAACCAATAAGTCCAAACTCCATTTTCTTGTCCGTCCACAAAATGACCTTCAACCCGCCTTTGCCCACCCTCATACCAATCAGCCCAAAGCCTCTCCTCCTTATCTAACGCCCCCATGAGAATCTCCTCCAATGAATATGAATTCATCTTGCCTAACATTGTCAACCAGTTCTATCCCGCACGAAATTAAACAGAAAAACCATCACTGTTGTTCCATCATAAGATGATTTAACATCGAACATACTTTCTCTCATAAAAAAAGGGCGTATCCCAAGTCACACTCAAAATACACCACTATTTTATTAAATTATTTAATCCAACCAATTAAGCTTCGCTGCTTCATAACCCCACTGGCCATCACTGTTTATACAACGTTGCGAATTACATCTTTTACTACAACCATCATCCCCACACCAAAATTGATCACCACAACCGCTCAACAAAAACCCGCCCAATACGAGGTATATCAATTGTCTAATCATCATAGCTATTGCCCCCTCAGATTTTATTTTAAATTCACACCCCCTGTGCACCATTACAACTCATACGCCTTTTATGGCACTGTGTCAATAACAACTACCCTTAATCATTCACAGGGTTTACCACTCAGACTCAATCCCAGAAAATAAAGTTAAAATCACACCTTTTTTCAGTGCCTGTTACCTTGTTTTTTTGGGGGACGATTAAAAATAATGTGATTTTCAGACCCACCAGGCTGTTTAAATACTTGTATTAAAAGACGACTCAACACGTCAATAATTTCACCCTAAAATTTATAAGCAACAACCGGTTTTAGATGACTTAACTTGATTATTTTATAATTCTGAGTGCGTTACACCGATCTAGTTGAAAAACTAGATTTCTCTGATCAATTACGAGACAATTTATTTACGTTTTTTTACACGTTACAAAACAAGAATAGAAACTAAAAATTGAGATTTAAAGCTCTTTCATAAAAGGAGAATAGTTATGATGATTCTATGCGGTTTTAATGTCAGTAATTATTACAACAAAAACAAACTCGTTTTACTGGAAAAAGGAATTCGTTTTACCGAAGAATTAGTCTATCCCTCACAGGACGAAAGCTTATTAAAACGCTCGCCCTTAGGAAAAGTTCCTTTTATTGAAACAGATCAGGGCAATTTATCTGAATCCCAAGTTATTCTCGATTATTTAGAAGAAACCCATCCAGAAACCCCTCTTTATCCCACTGATCCATTTGAACGTGCTAAATGCAAAGAACTTATTCACCATATAGAATTAAACCTTGAATTACCCGCTAGACGTTTATATAAAGAGTCTTTCTTTAGCGGTACCGTTTCAGATGAAACTAAAACCGAAGTCAAAGAACAGCTAGAAATTGGTTTAAACGGTTTAACACGACTAACTCAGTTTTCTCCTTTTATCGCAGGCGATAACTATACTGCTGCCGATTGCACCGCTTGGGTACATTTTTTTATGATTAGTTTAACAACCCAGAAAATTTACGGCACAGACATGGTTACCTCCTATTTTCCAGACCTTGCCCACTATATGCAATTACTAGAAAAACGCCCTGCGGTACAACAAGTAGCTAAAGATCGGTCCGTGGCTTGCGCGGAATTTTTTAATGATAAATAAGCACCTATAGGACAAAAACACAATTATTAATAACGACGACTGGGGTTGGTGATGTTCCATTGCACCCCACCTTAAAATGACTGAGGTTGTTATAACCCTCCGAACGTTCCCTGAGGACGGGTATCTTTTTTAAAACTGTTAAGTCACAAAAGCATCTCAAATACAACGAGCCTTAGCTTCGATCAAGGTTGGATTAGCTATAAAAAACGAGTTAATGGGTCTGACACGTAGGAGTATAATCCTGATAAAGGGATCTCAATTCATTTGGTAAAAGCGGTTCAGAAAATAAATGGCCTTGGAAATAGTTACAACCTAATTGATTTACAACTGACATTTGTTTTTGGGTTTCTACTCCTTCAGCCACCACCTCTACCTGTAAAGCGTCGGCTAACATTAACAATGCCTGAGTAATCGCCACACTTTCCTTATTACTCTCTATATCGGCGATAAAACTCCGGTCTATTTTAATCTGACTAATCGGTAATCGCTTTAAAGTGGTCATCGCGGCATACTCCGTTCCAAAATCATCTATTGATATATGATAACCTCGCACGACTAACTGATCTAATACATTCTCAATCGCGTCAACATAGGATTGCAAGTTAACTTGCTCAGTCAGCTCAAAAACAACCTGGTCAGGTTGAACGCCATAGCGCCCCGAAACCCTATCAATCAGCGCAATAAACCCCTTATCAGCCAAACTCACCGGACTGAGGTTAATAGCAACCTTAGGTATTAGTAGCCCCAACTTACTCCAACAACGGATCTGCTTAAATACTGATTCAATCACCCAACCGTCAATCGTAGCAATCTTAAAGTGCTGCTCCGCTAATGGAATGAATTGATCGGGTGTTAATAAGCCTAAAGTCGGATGCTCCCAGCGAGTTAATGCCTCCGCACCGGTCAATTGATGCGTTGAATTAAATTGTGGCTGATAATAAACCCTCAATTGATCGCTCTTAATCCCCTCGTCAAGAGCCTCTAACAGGCACGTTTTAGCGATAAGTTCTTGGTGTAATTGATCTGTATAAAAAACAATAGATTGCGCTCGGTTTTGTTTCGCATGGTACATGGCGTTATCTCCCCGTGTCACAATCCTATCCCAAGATTCACTCGTATCATACAAGGAAATACCCACACTGCTATCTACTGTCACAAGATGACCTTCTAGAGCAACCGGCTTGGCGATGACCTTAATAATATGAGCGGCCACTTTTCTTGCCTGTGCTTCTGCCTGAGATTCTGATAGGTCCACTGGTGGCAGTAAAACCAGAAACTCATCACCACCCAGTCGGAAAACTTTATCAGTTGCTCTGACTTGTGATAACAATCGCTCCCCAATCACTTTTAATAAGTGATCCCCTAGGTGATGACCAAAACTATCATTCACCAATTTAAATTTATCCAGATCTATGAATAATAACGTACCGATCGCTCGACTATTAGGCTGGTGAAACGCATGTTGCTGCAAAACTTGTTGATGAAAACTACGCCGGTTAGGTAAACCCGTTAAGTCATCCTTAAAGGCCGCTAAATAGAAACGATCCCTTTCGGCCTCTAGTTGGTCTTTTTGGTAGCCAGCAAAGGCAGCTAGCCATCCCAGAAACAAAGGCGCGCTATCGATCACATAAAGTAAAGGGTGTTGCTGATGAAGGGTTATAAGAAGCTCAATGCTCCAGTCAAACTTCCAACCGAGTAGAAACGACCAACTTGCCAAGGGAAATAAAAGCCCAAACAAAACGCCGTAGGTTAAGTAACGGTGAACTTGGACTAGCCGTAGCTTCGATTTAAAGCCCATAAAACAATCCTATTCATTATTAGTAGGTGTTCTCACAATACCCGATAATAACTTAGGCTCGTTTAATTTCAAGAGGGTTCGAATAAATTCTAAAAAATTGTGTCATTTAGCGTAATGAAGATATCACCATCAAGTCAGAAATAATCATCCATTTTTGTAAGTATTTACTTACAAATTAATCCTTCTCTTGGTGAACTTCATCGCCCTATGTCTTCTAAACAACTCATAGCAGCCTAGTAACTTATTGGGATACGATCATTTATCATACTAACAACTTTTTTCCGTACCATGACTATAACGGTTCATTGTCCACCCTCTCTCTTTTGAACAGCTCAATGCGAATCTTTAAGTTTCGGCGACCAGCCTATGATCTCGTAAAAGTTTTATTCATTCTGCCTCTTAAGACTGGTTACCTTTTTAAATCAGATTCTTGTCTTGTTTTGAACAAACTCGTTATTCAAACGTTTCTGCGTTTTAGGTGCGTTAGATCAGTATTAATGAGGTTACGTTGTAGCTTATCGGAGGTTTTATTATCGACCCAACCTGATTCAGCAGACAACTATAAGAGAGAACGACAAAGCTAGAGAGGGGCTTGACCATGGTAACTCACCCTCTATTTTTTCCTTAGCTTTTATAACTCCAAGCGTTGTTTTGGTTGATCACCCCTCCCTGAACTGTCATTGCCACTAGTACAAATCTCGATTTTCAGAATATTGCTCCATAACGTGACGTTAGTTACAAAAATTCAGACTGAAACAAATCAAGCCTTGCAATAACTTTACCCAAAGAGGTTTCTATCTCAATTCTTACAGGAACAAATAAAGAAGGTCGTATTTCTGAAATAAAACTCGTCACATCGCTAAATTTTGGATCTTTTGTTCGCCAAATAGATTTAATCCTATGCCCCCTGGTCGCGTTATTAATAATACCGCATTTCATGACATCACCCTGATAAGACCATATCCGGTCAGGTAATAAGTGATCTGCCCCTAAAAACTTAAATGATAAAATAGCGCTAAGACGCCTTCCATGGCGCGCTACTGTGCGTCCCTGCACCCGAATCGATTCTATTAATAACCGGGCCTAAGCTGTGGACAGACAAGTTGACCACGAGCTTAAACCCAGGTTATTAACAGAGAACTGTATTGAATAGGTAACAAGGGGTTTAATTGCGCTATTTAGAAACCTTTTTTAGATAACTAAGGTCGCTATAAATATCCTAACAATTAATAGTTAAGGTAATTAATTGTAAACAGAAAAAATAAACGTTACTTGATATGTTT
>CAZEVO010000053.1:0-9189 GCA_964515235.1 uncultured Methylococcaceae bacterium
ATAGACAATTGCCATCCGACTATCCATGCCATTCACCTTACACCCTCAGTTAGCCCAAGATACCATTGCACTTGGCCGTTTTAAACTTTGCCATTTACGCCTAATGAACGAGTGTCATTACCCTTGGTTTATTCTTATTCCAGAAGGTGATAACTTATTAGAAATCCATCAACTCAACAGCAATGATCGACGACAATTCATCGATGAATCTTGCTATTTAGCCGAGCACCTTCAACAACATTTTACAGCCGATAAAATAAATATTGCAGCTATCGGTAATCAGGTCCCTCAGTTACATATCCATCATGTCGTCCGTTTCCAAACGGACAGAGCCTGGCCGCATCCGGTTTGGAGTCGATTTGAACCAGAACCTTATAGTGACTCAGCGCTCACACCTATACTTGATTTTACCCAATCACTAATCACAGACTATAAGCCATGACTAACCAGCAAGCCATGGGGCCCGTTATGATTGATCTTATCGGACCATCCATTTTGGAAGAGGAAAAGGAAAAAATATGCCACCCTAATACTGGTGGCATTATTTTGTTTCAACGTAACTTCAAAAATGCAAACCAAGTGACTCAATTATGCCGAGACATTCGTAGCATACGAAAAAGTAACCTCCTCATTGCTGTCGATCAGGAAGGAGGACGCGTTCAACGATTTCAAGACGGTTTTACCCGACTTCCAGCTGCCAATACCTATCAATCCTTCGGAAGAGAAGCCGAATCATTGGCAACAACTGCGGGTTGGTTAATGGCCACTGAGCTATTAAAGTGTCATGTCGATTTCAGTTTCGCACCCGTTCTAGATATTGATGCTGGTGTTAGCGAAATTATAGGAAACCGTTCATTCTCTCAAGACCCCATTCGAGCCTCCCAACTTGCCACTGCATTCCGCAACGGAATGAGACGCGCAGGTATGGCTGCTGTCGGAAAGCATTTCCCTGGTCATGGCGCCATTGCCGCAGATTCCCATATAGAATTACCCGTAGATAAACGAAACCTGGCTTCACTCAAATCGCATGATTTGCTACCCTTTAAAGCACTCATTGCAGACCAAATTGAAGGTATTATGCCTGCTCATATTATCTACCCTGAAATCGACAACCAGCCTGCAGGGTTTTCATCTTTTTGGCTTAAAACTATTCTTCGCAATCAACTTAACTTTAACGGCGTCATTTTTAGTGATGACTTGTCTATGGCTGGAGCTGCTTTTTCAGGAAGTTACCCCGAGCGCGCACAAAAAGCGCTTGATGCAGGCTGTGACATGGTTCTGGTTTGCAACAACATGAATGCTGCTAGTTTGGTTCTTGATTCTTTACCACTTACAAATAACACACTGCGCCAACAGCGGCTAAAAAAAATGTGCGCCAAAAGAGTCCCGCTCGATACCCCTTTAAATCAATCAGAGCATTGGGCTTTTGCTCACAAACAAATCTTATCGCTCCAAAAAACCTCATTATGATGCCACCAGATTTCATCAAGAATATTCAGAAAAATGCTGATTTGCTTTATGACGAGCAGCAAATAGAAATAGCCCTCAACAACATCGCCAGTCAAATTAATAGCCAACTGAACAATAAAAACCCTCTCGTTTTATGCGTTATCAATGGTGGCATTATTACTGCCGGTCATTTACTTCCCAAACTTGACTTCCCGTTAACACTTGATAGCGTTCATGTCAGCCGTTATGGCCATAACACCTATGCTGACAACCTTTATTGGCTAGCAAAACCACAATCTTCTTTAAAAGATCGTACTATACTTTTAGTCGACGATATTTTAGATGAAGGCATCACGCTGAATGAAATTGCTCATTTCTGCAAAAAACAGGGTGCTAAAGAAGTTTTCAGTGCTGTTCTGGTCAATAAACAACGGAACAAACCCAAACCTATTACCGCTGATTTTATTGCACTAACATCACCTGATCGCTATTTATTTGGCTATGGCATGGATTATCAAGGCTACTTACGCAATGCCCCTGGCATTTTTGCTTGTCAAAAAATTAACGCACCTTAGCTTTTATTCGTTTACATTAAGCCTCCTAATTACTCATAGTGATATGGGATTCTGACTTTTCAAGCCAACAATGAAAAAATCATCTCCTTCAAAAGATAACGTTGACCAAACCCTAGCGCCCTGGCGTGAATCGTTAAATAACATTATTTTTGGCGCCGAAACCAGGGCGGGGAAAACTTTTGATATTGTTCTGATTATCAGCATAATTTTCAGTGTCATTGCGGTCATGTTAGATAGTGTAGCAACCATTCAACAAGAATATCGTACCGAACTTTTCTACGCTGAATGGTTTTTTACTTTATTGTTCACTGCTGAATATCTTTTAAGAATAACTTGCGTAAAAAAACCACTGCGTTATTGCACCAGCTTTTTCGGACTGGTCGACTTATTATCTATTTTACCAACCTATATTTCTATACTGATTCCTGGCGCTCAAGCCCTACTAGTCATTCGAGTTCTCCGACTTCTACGTATTTTTAGAATCCTTAAACTAACCGAATACATGGGTGAAGCTAGCGTACTCATGGAAGCCTTAAATAATAGCAAACGTAAAATTTTAGTTTTCCTTTACACTGTTTTAGCCATTTCGATCGTCTGTGGCGCACTCATGTATGTTATTGAGGGTATCACCTCTGGGTTCACTAGTATTCCACGTTCCGTCTACTGGGCTATTGTAACTTTAACAACGGTGGGTTATGGGGATATTGCCCCTCAATCACCTCTTGGACAAATCGTTGCCGCAGTGATAATGATTTTAGGTTATGGCATTATTGCTGTTCCCACTGGCATTTACAGCCTCGAGTTAGTTAAATCCTACCAAGCAAGTACAGTCCGTAATGACTCTTGCCCTTCCTGTGGTGAAACTGGACATGATTCTGACGCCAAATTTTGTAAATTTTGCGGAAATACACTAGAGGATAATCCGCCATAACGTTAAAATAAAAGTTAACCCATTCACTCTTAAAGAGGCACTGAATCCTTATGCGTTTTCTACATACAATGATTAGAGTTCATGACTTAAACCAGTCAATGGACTTTTATTGCAATAAACTAGGTCTCATGGAAAGTCATCGTATAGAAAGCGAGGCCGGTCGATTTACCTTGGTTTATCTCTATGCGCCCAACGATGAGCAACAAGCAAACACGATGCAGTCTCCATTGATTGAATTAACTTATAACTGGGATCCTGAACAGTATAGTGGCGGCCGAAATTTCGGACACCTAGCCTTTGAGGTAGATAATATTTATACTACTTGCCAACAACTTATGGAACTGGGCATTACCATTAATCGCCCTCCTCGCGATGGTTACATGGCCTTTATTCGGTCTCCTGATGAAATTTCAATAGAATTGTTACAAAAAAAGCAACCACTCGAACCACAAGAACCTTGGGTTAGTATGGAAAATATTGGGTGTTGGTAAGATGCCCATGGGCTAACAACAGCCTTGCCGAACAACATTACCATGATTTTGAATGGGGAGTACCCGTTCATCAAGATCCAAAATTATTTGAATTTCTCATATTAGAAGGCGCGCAAGCCGGTCTGAGTTGGTCGACAGTACTCAACAAACGCGAAGCCTTTCGGCTTGCTTTTGACCAATTCTCTGTTGAAAAGGTTGCATTCTATGACAATGCCAAAGTGAATGAACTACTAAGTAATCCCGCAATTATCCGTAATCGCCTTAAAATAAAGTCCGCAATCAATAACGCCCAAGCTTTTATTAGAGTTCAACAAGAACTGGGTTCGTTTGACCATTACATCTGGCAATTTGTGAACTACCAAACTATTCAAAATCAATGGAGAAAAAATACCGAACTACCTAGCCAATCTCCACTATCACAGGCCATCAGTAAAGACCTTAAACAGCGTGGTTTTACCTTTGTGGGACCAACCATCTGCTATGCCTTTATGCAGGCTACAGGAATGGTTAACGACCACACCCTTGATTGTTTCCGGCATCGCACTTTACTACAAAACAATCCACAATAACTAATCAAACAGAATAAAGGGTTCTAACCTGAAATGCAGAAAATATTGCTATAATGATGAGTTGAATTTAACTCTACTTAGACATGAGGATTGATTGTGGCAATTAATGGTGAAGAATTTAAACAGGCTCTACAAAACTGGGCTAGCGGAATTACTATTGTAACGACACAAAGTAAGTCTTTTGGCTTGCAAGGTATGACTGTTTCTTCTTTTTCCAGCGTATCTATGGAGCCCCCTCAGGTTTTAGTCTGCATAAACCAATCGGTTAGCACTGGTGACGGCCTTAAAGAAAGCGGAGTGTTTACCATCAATATCTTGTCCTCAGAACAACAATCAACATCCAACTTGTTTGCCAACCCAAATAAGTACGAAGAACGTTTCGTCAATACCCCATACACTCTTGGTCATAATGGTGCACCCTTACTTAGCGAGAGTCTGGCGTCACTGGAATGTACCGTTATTGAACAAATAGCGGTAGGCACCCACTGGATCATTATTGGTGAAATTCAAAAAACGCACTTAAATAATGGCGATCCACTTCTATATTACAAGGCTGGTTATCGCCTCATTGAAGATCATTCATAACCCTGATCTACTTAGTCTATAAACGTACTAGAGCCTATAGACCTATCGCATTTACTTCAGTAATGTTTTAACGGCTTGTTCTGTAGTCAAAAACACTCGCTCTAATGTTAATTGCGCTAAGAATTCAGTTCGTTCAAGACGGTCCATCACCGGCCCTTTTACCTCTGATAAACACAATTTAATATTGACTGCAGATAAATCCTTATTCAGATTTGACAACACTTCCAGCGCTGTTGAATCAATATTACTCACCGAAGCAAAAATCAAAACGACGGATCGTGCAGTAGGGTGTTCAGCAACCTGCCCATGAACAAACTCTTCAATAAAAACGATATTACTGTAAGTCATACTTTCATCAATACGAAGTAACAATAATGTATCCCATGTTTGAACCGTATGTCGGCGTTCATTACGAAAATGCTCCGTTCCCGGAACACGCCCAACCACTGCAATATGTGGATGACTAACTTTTCTAATATGACTCACAAAAGTCATAATCACCCCAATTGCCAATCCTTCCTCAATTCCTAGAAGCAAAACACCCAATAAGGTCACAACCTCAGAAACCCCTTCACAGTTATCATACCGCCATGTTTTTAGAACCGACTTCAAATGAACCAATGGCCAAACAGCCATAATAATAATGACTGATAATGTTGCCTTGGGAATAAAATAAAACCCCGTAGTAAAAAACAACATTGCAATCGTTACAATTAACACCGCAACCAACATTGCTAACTGCGTTCTGGCACCTGCTGAGAAGTTAACCATGGTTCGACTAAACCCACCTGCGACAGACATACCACCTGAAAACGCTGACATTAGGTTCGCCCCTCCTAAAGCAATCAATTCCTGATCGGGGTCAATCTTTTGTCTTGTAATATTGGCAACCACTTTCGAAATAGCGACACTTTCTATATAGGCAATTAAGGCAATCATGGCCGAAAAAGGCAATAACATTTGCCACTTAGGCGAACCGATAAAATCCAAACTTAATTGCGGTAAACCTGCAGGTACATTTCCAACCACGGCAACATCGAACGCCCCATATAAATCAAACCAATAGACAACTGTTGATGTACTTATAACTGCTAAAATTGGTGCGCATTTACTGAGGCTGACAGCAAAAGCATGAGGAAAGGATATTTTTTTCAGCAGATAAGATAAAGGCTTTCCAAAGAGCAATATTATTAACAGCGTCATTCCGGCCAAAAGAAGAGTCATCTCATTAAAATTTATGAGTGTTGTCGCCAAACAATTTAACTTCGCGTCACAAGGCTCAAACTGAACCCCAATAACATGAGAGAGTTGACTCATAATAATTAAAATAGCCGCACCACTGGTAAAACCGGTTAAGACCGGATGACTAATCAGTTTGACAATCCCTCCTAACCGAAAAAACGCCATAAACAATAAAATAATTCCACCTTCAGCAGCTAAAATTACCGCACTCTCTATAGGGTTTCCTAAAACACTCACCTCAGGCGTTGATAACGCGGCTAACACCATAATCGCAGCAATAGAAACTGGTCCTACAGACAATACCCGACTGGTTCCTGTTAACGCATAAAAAAACGGCGGTAAAATACTGGCATACAATCCCATCTGGACCGGTAATCCTGCAACCATGGCATATGCAATACCTTGTGGAATTAATAAGATAGCAGTGATCACACCCGCGAATAAGTCGCCGTTAAGATCACCTCGAGAATAACGTCTGAGCCACTGAAGAATTGGAAAATACCTTGCCAGACTTAGGCAAGGTATTTGAGAGAAACTTGGGATTCGCGTCATACACGTGAATTCCCATTCTGATGACGCATGATTTTAGTCTTGATCCAAAAATTCTTTAGCATAGGACTCTTTGTGTGGAATATCTAAGGTATGCCCTGGAAGCATCCAATACCAATATAACCATGGAAATCCTATTTTCTTACCTATCCACCAAATAAAACGGTTCTCCCGCGGGTCTATTTTAGGAAAAGAAGGTGTTACCTTACCGCCGTATGAGAATTCTGCCAACATCACGGTATTTAAAGAAGTCGTTAGAGGGCAAGACCCATAGCCGTCGTACCCCTCCTGAACAGCCTCATTCTCAATTAACCTCAAAATATTTTTTACGACAACCGGCACTTGTTTTCTAACTGCTGCAGCTGTTTTAGCATTGGGTGTTGACCCCGCATCCCCCAACCCAAAAATATTAGCAAACTTGTTATGTTGTAGCGTTCGATCATTCAAATCAATCCAACCACCAGCATTAGCCAGCGGACTAGACTTAATGAAATCAGGTGCGCTTTGAGGCGGTGTCACATGAATCATATCAAAATCTTTCGTAACCTTACTTTTCTTACCATCCCCATCGGTTACTTCAAAGGTCGCCTTTTTAGCCTTACCATCAATCGCAACAAGATTACTGCTAAAATTTGTGGTAATACCATAATCTTCAATCACTTTACTCAGTGCTTTAGCAAAAAAAGGAACACCAAACATCCCAGGACCGGCATTGCAAAATTGAATATCAAACTTATCTAAGATCCCTTTTTTTCTAAAGCGATCGGCTGCCAAATACATAATCTTTTGTGGTGCACCGGCACATTTTATTGGCATTGGTGGTTGCGTGAACAAGGTCGTTCCTGATTCTAACCCCTTGATACACTCCCAAGTATATTCAACATGTTTGGGTGAATAATTACTACACACACCATTCTTACCTAGTGTTTCTTCAAGGCCGCTAATCTTGTCCCAATCCAACTGCAACCCAGGACAAACAACCAAATAGTCATAAGTAATACTCTCGCCTGATCTCAGTGTCACTGAATTTTTATTTGGCTCAAAGGTCTCTGCAAAATCTTTAACCCAAATAATACTCGGATGAAGTAAATCTGCCTCCTGTTTCGTTGCTCTTTTTAAACTATACGCACCGCCACCAATAATAGTGAAACCCGGTTGATAATAATGTTGCTCTGATGGCTCAATCAATGCTATTTCAAGCAAGGTGCTTTTACGACGCAAAGTATTTGCGATGGAAACACCAGCAGCTCCGCCACCGACAATCAAAACAGGATAATGGCTCACCTTCGGTTCACTTTTAGGCGTTGATGCTACTTTAGCCTTTACTTTTGCAACCGGTGCTTTTGTTGCCGTAGCAGTTTTCTTTGTACTTGCTTTAACTTTTGACGCCCCAGCCTTAACCTTAGCTTTTGTTTTTGTCGCACTGGTCTTCGCCTTCGCTGCCTCTGTTTTAGCCTTAGTCTCTTTTACCTTACTTGTAGCCATTAATTCCCCCTCGGTTTAGTTTAAAACTTTTTAATTATTTCAATCATCTCATAAAATTACTGTCGTATTATTTGCTTACTCCACGCTCTATAGCCTCCACTTAAAGACATAACTTTGCTGTAACCTAGTCGCTTCATTGCAACAGACGCTAACGCAGAGCGAGCACCACTTCCGCAATATAACAGCACAGGAGTCATTTTGTCCGCTAAATTATTAATATCTTGTAATTTAAATTCCAAAACCCCTCGGGGAATATGCAGCGCCTGGTCGAGATGCCCCAATACAAATTCATTTTCTTCCCGAACATCAATAATAACTAAATTTGTCAGTTGCTGTATTGCCACTAAAGCCTCATCAACACTAATTTCACGAATTTGTTGACGCGCCTCCGAGACTAAATCAGCGGTGGAATCATCAGAAAAACTCTTCTTCAATGGACCCTTTACAATTGCATCTTGGCGTTCTGATTCGTCTAACCCACAAACCTTATTAGCAGGCACCGCTTGATCTATGTATTTTGGATTAGGCAGGTTTAAATTATTCATTAAATCAATAAATTGTGCTCTCGTTTTACCCGCCAACCGTGGGTTATATCGCCGTTCCTGCCCGATGCTACTGACTTCATTTCCTTGATAATCATGACCTGGGTACACTAACGTTTCATCCGGCAAGGTAAACAACTGTGTTGTAATTCCATCATAAAGGGCACCGGCATCTCCCCCTTGAAAATCTGCGCGTCCACAGCCGCCTATAAATAGCGAATCGCCAGTAAAAACGCGATCCCGCCAATAGAAACTCACACTCCCAGGCGTATGCCCTGGCGTACCAATCACTTGAATTTGCTCATCTTCTCCAAAGGAGAAGATATCACCAGGATTTATCTGAATATCAGCACATTCGGCACCACAGGCCGCAGCAACACCGGTTTGGGTCCCTAAATGTTTTCTCAATAGCCCCCCTGCCGTTATATGATCAGCATGAACATGTGTTTCCAGTGCATACTTTAACTTAACTCCCATATCCTCAATTAAATTCAGATAATCTGCTATCTGCTCTTTAACCGGATCAATAATAACGGCTTCCTGAGTCACAGGATCTGCCAAAAAGTAAGTAAAAGTCCAAGTTTCTTCATCAAATAATTGTCTGAAAAACATTTAGTGCAATCCCCTTAAAGTAGACATCAATCTTAAAATGGTGCAGTTACACCTCATCAATAGTTTAATCTTTATACAAATACTATGCCACGACAACCAGAAGCACCTAAGTAATTAATAATAAGAGACCTTTGCACGAAACACATCAAAACAACTGAT
>CAZEVO010000054.1:0-8788 GCA_964515235.1 uncultured Methylococcaceae bacterium
AAACGAAGTCCTAGAATTTAACTGACCATGTGAGCTGATCACGCAAAGGTCTCAGATAATATCAAATAATTCATCTTCACTTGATTTGGATCAATGCTAGGTTTTTTCTACTTGGCAAGATGATCATTGTTTGAATTAACTGTTGGTGGTTTTTATTTAATCAGTCCTATAGCTTTCATTTTAGGCGCTGAATATATGGGGTTTACAAAGAGCCCAGCAATCAACGCGAATAGAGTCTTAATTAAAAACCATATCTAGTTTTTTAATATTATTTTGGAAGTGTTTTTTAAGGCAATTTATTGATGCCTGTACTTCATTTACAATGCGAGGTATACAGTGAAAAATGCGGTTGAAAAAACCTTCATGCGTTCTGCGATTCTTTTTTGGGGTCTGTTTTGTGTTCCCTTGTTTGCTAGCGCACAACAGTATGAGGGTGAAAAGCTTTTCAAGCAAAGTTGCGCGGCCTGCCACACAATTAATCAGGGGAGACTGACCGGTCCTGATTTGGTCAATATCCAAAACAGACGTTCTCAAAAATGGATTTCTGGTTTTATTAAATCCTCTCAGTCACTCATCAAAAGAGGTGACTCTGATGCGGTTGATGTATTCAAAAAATTCAACAAAATGGTGATGCCAGATAACGACTTCACCGATTCTCAGATTGTCAATGTCATCCAGTATATCGCGGCAAACAGTTCCGAGCAGATGGCGAAAACCGGAAAGCCCCTGTTCGACCAACCTATTTCCGAAGATAGTATCCGTTCCGGACAAATGCTCTTTAACGGGAGAAAACGCTTCACCAATGGCGGAGCTAGTTGTATCAGCTGTCACAATATTGATCGCCCGGATGTGGTCGCGGGCGGTTCACTGGCAAAGGAATTGACAAATGTCTACTCCAGAATGGGGGCGGCGGGTGTAAAGGCAATTATCGATAATGCGCCTTTCCCAACGATGGCAAAAGCGTACGATGGCAGGTCGCTGTCTGATCATGAGATCATTGATTTGGCTGCCTTCTTGCAATCGGTCGACGGTGGCTCTAGAAACGGACCGTTCTACGGGGCAAGGCTATTTTTCTCTGGACTTGGTGGAGCAATTGTTCTTTTTGCTCTTTTCGCTATAGTGCGGACTCGCAGCAAAAAGAACAGTGTCAATCACGAGATTTACGAACGCCAGGTCAAGACAACCTGGGAAGATAATAATGAATAAGAACCGATTGGGTAAATAACATGAGCTGGATAGAAGATATCATTTCGCCACAGACGCGGCAGTGGGAAGAGTTTTATCGTAATCGCTTTCAGCATGATAAAATCGTCAGAAGTACGCACGGTGTTAACTGCACTGGTGGTTGTTCCTGGCAGATTCATGTTAAAGATGGCATTGTAGTCTGGGAAACGCAGCAATTGGATTATCCTCTGCTCGAAAGTTCTCTGCCACCCTATGAGCCGCGAGGCTGTCAACGTGGCATTTCGTTTTCCTGGTATCTATACAGCCCTTTACGTATCAAATACCCACTTATCCGTGGTGCTCTGATTGATGCCTACAGGGCCGAGAAAGAAAAAACCGGGGATGCAGTTCTGGCCTGGGAGAACCTGCAAGCTGACACCGAGGCTCGCACGCGTTACCAGAAAGCCCGTGGTAAGGGCGGGTTCAGACGTGTTCATTGGGATGAAGCACTTGAACTCATGGCTGCTGCCAATATTTATACAGCTAAGAAACATGGGCCGGATCGCGTCATCGGATTTTCACCCATCCCAGCTATGTCGATGTTGAGCTATGCTGCTGGTTCTCGTTTTTTGCAATTGTTCGGGGGTGTCAACCTGAGTTTCTACGACTGGTATTGTGATTTACCCAACGCATCGCCCGAAATTTGGGGTGAACAGACGGATGTCTGCGAAAGTGCGGATTGGTTCAACTCAAAATTCATTGCGGTCATGGGTGCGAATCTAAATATGACCCGAACTCCCGACGCACACTTCTTCGCCGAGGCGCGACATAATGGTACTAAAGCCATAGTTTTCGCGCCGGATTTTAACCAGGTTGCTAAGTTTTCTGATCAATGGGTACCTCTACACGCTGGAAGTGATGGTGCTTACTGGATGGCGGTTACTCATGTCATCCTCAAAGAGTTTCATCATAAACAGCAAAACCAATATTTCATCGATTACGCTAAACAGTATACCGACAGTCCCTATTTAGTCGAATTGGAGAAAGTGGGTGACCACTTCAAGCCAGGCAGACTACTGCGTGCAAACCGTATTGAAAAATATAAGGGCGTTGAAAATGGCGACTGGAAATTCCTGAATATTGATGAAAAAACGGGCAATCCGGTCATGCCCAAAGGCAGCGTGGGGCATCGTTGGGATAAAAATCAAGGAAAATGGAACATGAAGGCCGAGGATGGCACTGACGATACACCCTACGACCCAGCTCTCACTTTCCTGAACAAGAATGATGAAACAATGCAGGTCGAATTCGCTGAATTTGGTCTTGATAAGCTACGATTGAGGGGAGTGCCGGTACGATACATCGATACCACTGATGGTGAAGCAAAGAAGTCCAAGAAAGTTGTAGTGACTACCGTATATGATTTAATCATGGCGCAGTACGGTGTTGACCGCGGTTTGCCGGGTGAATATCCATCGAACTATACAGACAAAGATTCAGCCTATACACCGGCATGGCAGGAGATTTTTACGGGTGTCGATTCCAAAACGGTCATACAGTTTGCCCGCGAATGGGCCAATACCGCCAGTGTGACCCAAGGCAAGTGCATGATCATTATCGGCGCAGGTTGTAATCACTGGTATCACAACAATCTAATTTACCGTGCTGGAATCATGGCATTGATGCTGACCGGTTGTGTGGGCAGAAATGGTGGCGGCCTCAACCACTATGTAGGGCAGGAGAAACTTGCGCCGATGGACTCGTGGGCGACGATCGCCTTTGCTAAAGATTGGCACGGCCCGGTCAGGCTCCAGCAGGCGCCGATCTGGCACTATATGAACACCTGTCAGTATCGATATGATGGCCATTTCGGCAAGTACAACAAAAGCCCCGATAATGAGTGGACCCGAGGGCACCATGCAGACTTGATCTACAAATCGGTGCGAATGGGTTGGATGCCATTCTACCCACAATTTGACCAAAATACGTTTGAACTTTGCAAGGAGGCGGTCGCCAACGGGGCGACCAACGATAATGAGATTAAGGCCTTCGTGGTCGAGAAATTAAAATCAAAACAGCTTGGTTATGCCGTCGGCGATCCCGACGGAGAAACGAACTTCCCCCGAGTCTGGTATATCTGGCGCGGAAACGCCATTATGGGGAGTATGAAAGGTCACGAGTATCTATTGAAACACTATCTTGGTACTCACAGTAACGCCATCGGCATCGACCAAAACGAGGAGAAGACCGAAGAGGTCAAATGGCACGAGATCGCCCCGACGGGAAAAATGGATCTGGTCGTCGACCTGAACTTTCGCATGGACTCTTCCGCGCTCTACTCCGACATCGTACTGCCAGCCGCCTCTTGGTACGAAAAAGCTGATCTCAACAGCACTGATATGCATTCCTTTATTCATCCGCTTTCGGCAGCGATTGCTCCTGTATGGGAGTCAAAAACGGATTGGGATATCTTCAAGGAGATTGCCCGTAAAACCAGTGAGATCGCGCAAAAACATCTGCCCGAACCCCAAAAAGATATCATTGCTGCACCGCTTGCTCACGACACAGCGTCCGAAGTAACACAGCCGACGGTCAAAGATTGGTTTCAAGGTGAGTGTGAACCGATACCCGGCAAGACCATGCATGATCTGGTTGTGGTCGAGCGTGATTACACAAAGTTATACGATAAGTACATCACCTTGGGCGACAAGATTAAAAGCACCGGACTCGGTGCCCACGGTAACAGCTATCAATGCGCGGACATCTATGAGGAGATGGTTAAATCGGCTCATTTCCCCGTGGAGAAACAAAACGGTAGTATTTATCCTTCGCTTAAAGAAGACTATATGGCAGCAAATGCAGTGCTGCATCTTTCATCGTTGACAAACGGTGAATTGACCGTGCGTGCCTATGAAGGTGCTGAAAAACGTACCGGTCTGGAACTGACAGACTTGGCGGAAGGCAGTAAAGATGTCAGGATGACTTATGCGGAGTTACAGGCGCAGCCCCGGAGATACAATACCTCACCTCTGTGGTCCGGCCTGATGACTAACGGTCGAGCCTACTCAGCCTTCACATATAACGTCGAGCGTCTGGTGCCTTGGCGTACCCTGACTGGTCGCCAGCATTTTTATCTGGATCATGAAATTTATCTCGCCTTTGGGGAGAACCTTCCTACCTACAAACCCTCACCAAAACCTGAGTTTTATGGTGACCTGAGGGAGACGCTTAAGAATGAAGAAGCAAAGATTCTCAATTGTTTAACACCTCACGGCAAATGGCATATCCATTCGACTTTTGGTGATAATTTGAGGATGCTTACTTTGTCACGTGGATGTGAACCTTGCTGGATGAGCGAAACCGATGCCGAGGAATTGGGAATCAAAGACAACGACTGGGTAGAAGTCTACAATGATCACGGTGTTTACTGTACCCGCGCCGTCGTCAGTACACGTATACCAAAAGGGGTCTGCATCGTTTATCACGTGCCGGAGAGAACCGTTGGCATACCAAAATCCCAAGTCAGAGGAAACAAGCGGGCTGGAGGACACAATAGTTTTACTCGAATTCATTTGAAGCCAAATCTGCTTGCCGGCGGTTATGGGCAATTTACCTACCATTTCAACTACTGGGGGCCGACGGCGCCAAATCGTGATACACACGTAGTGGTCAAGAAAATGGATAAAGTAATCTTTTAAACATACGCGGAAAGAAACTTATGGATGTCAGAGCTCAAATATCAATGGTGTTTCATCTGGACAAGTGTATTGGTTGCCATACTTGTTCCGTCGCCTGCAAAAATATCTGGACCGACCGGAAGGGTGCAGAGTATATGTGGTGGAACAATGTCGAGACAAAACCCGGCACCGGTTATCCCGGAAAATGGGAAGATCAGGAAATTTATAAAGGCGGTTGGAAAAAAAGTAGTCGTGGCAAAATTTCCCTGAAAGGTGCCGGTAAGCTGCGTGGACTACTGAATATTTTTCACAATCCTCATCTGCCTGTTATTGACGATTATTATGAGCCGTTCACCTACAAATACCTCGATTTAATTGAGGGGCCGGCAGGGGAAGACCAGCACACAGCGCGGCCGGTATCGCTCATTACCGGCAAGCCAATCGACATTAAAATGGGACCCAACTGGGACGATGATCTTAGCGGTACGCCGGATTATGCTCGTAACGATCCTAATTTGCAGGAACTTTCTCCGGCCGAGCAGGAAGCAATGTTCCAACTGGAACGGATGGCTTTCTTTTATCTACCCAGAATTTGTAATCATTGTCTTAATCCTGCCTGCGTAGCTTCCTGTCCATCGGGTGCTATCTACAAGCGGGGCGAGGATGGCGTGGTTCTCATCAATCAGGAAGTCTGTCGAGCGTGGAGAATGTGCGTCACGGCATGTCCCTACAAAAAGTCGTATTACAATTGGGAAACAGGGAAATCGGAGAAGTGCATATTATGCTACCCTAGACTGGAAGCGGGTCTTGCACCAGCCTGTATGCACTCATGTGTAGGTCGTATCCGTTATCTGGGCGTGTTATTGTACGATGCTGATAAGATAGAGAGCGCAGCAACAGAACATAACAACGATAGCAGTGCGATTGATCTGCAAATGAATATGCTCCTTGACCCATTTGATCCTGAGGTCATCCAGTCAGCCAAAGAAAATGGTGTAGCTGATTCGACGATAAAAGCGGCTCAGTCTTCACCCACTTATAAGTTTGTCAAGGAATGGGGCTTGGCTGTACCGTTACACCCTGAATTCCGTACTCTTCCTATGCTGTTTTATGTGCCGCCTCTTTTGCCGGTCATGGCCTCTCTTAGTGAAGTCAACAACACCAAGCAAGAGAAAAAACTTGATTCTATCGCCAAGAGCTGGAATGACAACTGGCTTTATGATTCCAGCACCGAGGAGCTGTGGGGGACAATTGAGCAAGCACGATTCCCTTTAAAATATATGGCTAATATGTTTACGGCAGGGGATGAAGAAAAGATAAAAGAGATACTTAAGAAACTGATGGCGGTGAGAATACATCGCCGCAGTGTGACTGTTGGAGATATTCTCGAAGAGCGAGCGCAAGCGACATTAAAGGATGTCGGTTTGACGCCGGAAATGGCCGATGACATATTCAGCCTGACAGCCTTGGCTAAATTCGATGATCGTTTCGTGATCCCTGCCGCCCATCGCGAACAGGCCATGGAAATGATGGATTTTGTCGGGACAACCAAAGGAGCAACAGGGTTTGGAATTAAACAGGATCTCAAACGGAGCTTGTGATTAGTAATGTCATTAACAATAGAAGAGATTTGAACATGAGCGATTCATATGAACATTATCTGCAACTTGCAGGTTTATTCACCTACCCGGATGCCAACTTTGTTGGAAACGTACTTGCGACCCAGACACTTCTAGATAATAATTGTGCCCAAGCGGCTGAGCAATTAAGTCCATTTTCCCAATTAGCCGAACAAACTTCGTTGGTGGATCTAGAAGAATTGTATACACGCTCATTTGACGTTCAAGCGGTTACCACTCTTGATCTTGGTTATGTATTATTCGGTGATGATTATAAGCGTGGTGAATTGTTAGTGAAATTGAATGCCGAACACAACGAGGTTGGCGTTGATTGTGGTACTGAATTATCTGATCACCTGACGAATATATTAAAACTACTCAATGCGATGCAGAAGCCCGAATTGCGAGAGGAATTGGTGGTTAAAATCATTGCTCCGGCGCTACAGAAAATAATCAACGAATTCGATCCCGACAAGGTCGAAATGAAAGCTAAAGTTTATAAGAAAAACCACAAAACCCTGATAGATCGATCAGAGCAGTATGGGACAATTTATCAAAAACCGCTTCGGGCTTTATTCACCGTAATGGAAAGAGATTTTGACATTAATGTGGATGAAAAGCCTGTTGTCACAGAACAGCAGAGATGTTTTTTGAATTCTATCGGAACTGAAATGACGCTGGATTGTAACCAAGGGGGATGCCATGGATCTACTAAATAATTTTACGCTGATTGGGTTGCCATACGCCGCTCTGGTGCTTTTTGTGGTTGGTAGCATCTATCGCTATCAAGCTACAAAATATACCTATTCGTCACTTTCCTCACAGTTTCTTGAAGGTAAGCAATTGTTTTGGGGGTCCATGCCTTTTCACTGGGGGCTTCTGGTATTGTTTCTGGGGCATTTAATCGCATTTTTGATGCCTGAGAGTCTTCTGGCTTTCAACAGTCATCCGCTAAGACTCCTTATTATCGAAATCAGTGTGTTCATGTTTGCGTTGATCGTTCTTGTTGGCATCCTGACCCTTTTTATCAGGAGAATCACTAATCCACGATTGCAGGTGGTAACGAACCGAATGGACATCATTGTCGAGATACTACTGATCCTTGAAGTAATAATCGGCATAGTTGTAGCATTAAACTTTCGGTGGGGATCGGCCTGGTTTCCGGCGGTCATAACGCCATACCTTAACTCTTTAATGATTTTACAACCGGATATTAGTGCTGTAGCCAGTCTTCCTAGTGCAATAAAATTACACATAGTTCTGGCATTCACAATTATATTGCTATTTCCTTTTACCCGGCTCGTGCATTTTTTGGTCGTGCCCTTACACTATCTACGACGTCCATATCAACGCGTCATCTGGTCATGTGATAAAAAACAAGTTCGTAATCCTGATACTGCATGGTCGATTACCCGACCCTATGAAGGTGTACCCAATTTTCTACAAAAACTGGTTCCGTCTGAATTAGCTGAGAAATATATGCAGAAATTAAAGGGGCCTTTTCGCTATTTCAAATAAATCGAACTAAATACACAGAGAAAACATAATATGGAACTCAAGAAACAACAAAAAATTGATCCGGTCAATCGCAAAGCGGAAAAGCAAGATGATATTCCAGAATACTCCCCTATGGATCCACCAGATGCTTATGCTCCTCCCAGCATGGAAGAAATTCCATATGAGGCTATGCCTAATTTCTTGCAAAATCTGATAGACGAACATAAAACAATTCAGCTGGCCTTGGACGAGTTCGAAGGCGTATTGGGACATCTGCAAGAAAGAGGGCTTAAATCCGATCAGGGAGTGGATGAAAGTTTACGAAAATTTTTCAATTTTCTTGATGATCAAATTGTCAGCCACCACCAAAAAGAAGAAAAAAATCTTTTTCCGTTGCTACATCAACGACTCATCGAGAAAGGTGAGCATAGTAGCGGAAGAGGCGAGGCTCCTATTACCGCAGTAGACATGATGGAAGACGATCATATTAAACTAATGCAATTAGCCGCCTTGGCCTTTAATTTATTAGGGTTAGCGGCTCGTCTACCCGATTTGCGCTCACGTGCGATTACTCTCGATGCTGGTCTTGAACAAGGTAAAACTCTCGTAGAGTTGTTACGATTGCACATGTTCCGTGAAGATACCTTGGTATTTCCACTCGCCGTCAAGCATCTAAGTATTAGAGAACTTGACGAAATGGGATAATGTTTCCAATGGTCATTCTTTGCGGGTAGTTTATTATTTCTCGGGAAATGGCTAGCGTCCTTTTATCCTGTTTGAATCGCCCTGAGTTTTGTAGACATATCGAAGCGTTACAATGTAACTCTGACG
>CAZEVO010000055.1:0-7380 GCA_964515235.1 uncultured Methylococcaceae bacterium
TAAGCCCAAAAGCATCAAGAACAGGTGCGCAAAAATTTGCTTTGTTTTTTTCACGGAGAAATCTCCCAATTTAAATTTTAAATGATTCATAAGTCAGTGAAAATTTGACTTATTCAGTTCATAAGGTAACGGGTCAACGGTAGGCGGTCTTTTTTCAATCAAATCCACCAATAACTTAGCAGATGCCAAACCGGTGTTGAGTCCATTCCTAAAATGCCCACAATTAAAACTCAAATTTTCATATTTCTGATGACAGCCTATAAATGGAATTCCACTTATAGTCGCGGGTCGCAACCCTGCCCACTGATGTTCGACGACACATTTTTTTAAATCTGGCATCAATCGACACATAAAGTCAGTAAGATTTTCTCGCACTTCAGTTGTTATACTTTTATCAAAAACCATAGATTCAACAGTACTCCCAACAATAATGCGCCCATCTTTTCGTGGGATCATATATTGCCCATCTTGTAAAATAATACTGTCCAAATATCCCTCTGGCCCTTTAACTACAATCATTTGACCTTTAACGGGATAAACATCCATACCCAGATGCCGTGGATACACCTTATCAGGAAATATTTTTTGATAGTTCTCACTCGACCACGCACCCGTAGCCAAAACCAAGTGATTCACCGGCAATAATCCTGACGTTGTCTCTAAATTATCAATTCTTTGTCCTTTAACCTTTACTCCCGTTAACGTGCAATTTTCCATGAACGTTACGTTTCGTAGGCTTAAATATTTTTTTAACGCTTTGAGTAATCGCGGGTTTCGTACCTGATAAATTTCCGGCAACCATAACGGCTCTTTAGGTCGGCAACCCAACTTTGACAATAGCTCAGCAGGCGGCTGGGAAGTGATCACTCCATTTTGTTGACACCAAGTGCTTAACAATTGCACATCATCACTTCGGGGAATCAGCAACCCACTCTTTAACCATTGCGGATCTATTTCTGTCACTTCATATAATTGTTGTATTAGCTTTGGGAAAAGCGTCATACTTTCAAAAAAAAGCCGCATCACAGCTTCCGGTTGTTGCTCCGGGTTGAGGGGAAATAACATCCCCCCTCCCGCCCATGAAGCTTCACGGCCGACCAAATTTTTATCAATGAGCGTGACCGAGGCGCCCAAATCAGTATATTCTCGCGCAACCAGCAAACCGATGATACCAGCACCAACAATTGTTACATCTGACATAAGTGAGGTTTAATTACTGTTAGTTAGCTACCTCCCTCAACAGTTGAGGGTTTAGTAAATAATAATTACGCAATTTATTTGCAATTTTTTGTCTTATGGAATCACTAATTTCACACCGAATTTGATCAGGTAATATCGATAAAACACTCTGGAATAACTCTTTCTTATACCCATTCATTTTTTCCGACAAGCCCTCTAAGGTAGGTTTACTAACCCAATAAGGGAGTGAGGCTAACACGCCTAAATCATTTTGATCATGGACGATCAATCCGGCCATCGTGCCTCTGTCCAGTGTCAACACCTGAAAAAAATAAATACTGTGAAAATATAATTGCCTTTCAAAATCTTCTGCCTTTGGCGAAATAAATTTATTACTGGTTGTTTCTACGATGTCAAAGTAGCAATCTATAATGGATTTCCCTAATCGTTCAGCCAAATTAGTATCAGTGCCGTTTGGTTTTAATTTAAAATCTTCCAGAAAAAAATGAGCCACCCCACGATGGCGTTTGATCAATGGAATATAAAAATATTTATCCCCGATAGTTTTAGCCTCCTCATATTCCTCCGGCGCTGCTTGCTTTAATGCCCCAATGAATAAGGATTTTGCCCAACGGTTTTCTATGGATGGATTTAAATCAAAAATAAGCCGCCATGTCCCTTGGCCAAACTTAGATTCAGTCCAACAAATATGAAAATGAAGTGATGGAGTAAAAGGATTTAACGGATGAACAATAACAGAAATTGCCGTTACTGAACCTAAGCTCATCATTGGACTATCATCAAAATGCACTTGCGAGACATTAATGCTAGCTTGGTTGAAAAATGATGAGTTAGAAATACAATACCGGATGCCCCCACCATGAACCCCCTTGTCACGTAACCATTCAACAGCGCAAAACCCCGGATGCTCTGGGTCATAATTACGCGCGATGTCAGACAAACCACTTAATAACCTATATTGTAAAACACGCATTAAAGCGTAAGCAGTAATCGCTTCTAACGACCCTGCAGGCCTTCTTCTCTGCACCATTACAGCCATAGCAACTTATTTTTTCGTTAATGAATAGTAGCGGAACCGACATTTAAGTATCAAATTGGCACCTTCCATTCCAAATGCTGAACAAGAGTCTTCGGTGCTTCTCCCAGGGGCTACTTGCTTAATTAATTTGCCATCCTCGACGCGATACTTCAATGTTGCAGCAAAATCCCTCATCCGTGTATTGGGATCATAATCAATAGAACGACTGGTCAATGTACCGTTAGGTGCAAATGTCCAGGTCGTTTCAATTGCACTGCCTTTATTGGCGGCTTCGCCTGACGAGTTGTTCGCCTCCCAATTAACCGTCCAATCACCTAATAGAAGGCTTTGATCAATCGCTGTTGCAGCATTGGCAGCGAAAGGAGTAAAAAAAATGGTGAAAAAAAATATTTTGATAAAATTCATTTAAGACCTTCAAAATGCAAAACTACTCAGTTAACTAAATCGTTAACTGAGTAGTAACTATAGAAAACAATTATTTAACGCTAATGGGTGTCGTCGGGGCAGATGCATACTTATCCGCATCGGTGCCACAACCCACCAATACAGCAGATAGGGCTACAACTGCAGCTATTAAAGTAACTTTTTTAGAAATATTTAGATTTGTTTTCAATGTCAAATTCCTCTATATTGTTTTTAAAGCACCCAGATGTTGGATGCAAGAACATTTTAATTACCTTTTCAGTACCACCACTTGATCTATATCAATAACTTGTATTTTTTAAAAAACAATGTCATAGAAGCTTAAAATGAATAGTGTATTAGCTAATTTAAAAATTGATTGCACCAATTGTCGGTTGCGACACCTGTGCATTCCTCGAGGGTTATCTAAACAAGATATTCAAAGCCTAAGCGACTTAGTGCATAACAACACACTCATTCATAAAGGAGATTTTATTTATCATCAGGGTGATGATTTCTATGGTCTGATAGCTATTAGTGCGGGCTCTGCAAAAATGCTTTCAACTGACAGCGAAGGTAATGAAAACCTCACCAACCTTGTCTTACCCGGAGAACTTATTGGCTTTGACGGCGTAGCTACTGATACACACCAATGCTCCGCAATAGCACTAGAAACTGTCAGTTACTGTAGACTCAACCCCGACAACCTAGATGTATTGTGTAATCAATTTCCTTCACTACTTCGAGAGCTTTTTTCCCACTCGTGTGAAGCGATTACTGAATCTCAGCGTAACCCAAGCCATAAAAATCAAGCAGCAAGTAAAAAATTAGCGCAATTTTTATTAGCTCTTTCTAACCGGTTAAGGTCGCGCGGATTCTCATCAACTGAATTTAATTTAACGCTCAACCGTCAAGACTTAGCATTGCATTTAAGCCTAACGCCTGAAACTATTAGTCGTCTGTTTTCGAAACTACATAAAGAAAAAGTTATATCCGTAACCGGTAAAAACATTCAAATCATTAATCCCGAAAAACTCAAAATTATAGCTACTGAATAGCCGCAGATAATTTTATCACCTGATAGGTTGCCACCCCTCCCGATAATAACTTCACTTTAAAATCGTGTTGCATTAATAACCGCGTCGCATAATAAGCACGTTGACCCACACCACAAATTGTCCATATTTCCTTATCTCGAGGAAGTTCATGGATCCGATCGCGCAACTCTTCCATTGGTATATGAATCGCATTATCAATACTCGAAGAGTGGTTCTCCTTTATCGTTCTGACATCGAGCAAATAATGGTTAGCATCTGATAACTGATGCCAGTTTGCAATTTCTAGATCGCCCCGCAAAACATTGGTGGCAATCATTCCAGCCATATTCACAGGATCCTTTGCCGCACCAAACTGAGGGGCATAACATAATTCAGATTCTTCCAAATCAAAAACAGTTGCCTCCATTTGTATAGCCATCGCAATGACATCAATCCGACGTGCAACACCGCCTTCACCAATTGCCTGTGCACCCAATATTTTGCCGCTATTTTGGTCAAAAATTAGTTTTAAATGAACAGGCCTTGCTCCTGGGAAATAACCAACATGATCCCCAGGATGTAAATAAATGACTTGGTAGCCTGACACACCAGCCCGTGCCAAAGCCTTTTCAGTCGCCCCTGTCATGGCAATAGTGGTTCCAAACACCTGACAAACTGCCGTTCCTTGAACACCTCTAAATTTTAGAATCTTTTTTTCATTTGCTTGCAATGAGCCCAATATCGAATTTGCAGCAATCCTGCCCTGTCGACTTGCAGGACCTGCCAGCGGCAAGGATATTTTTGCCTGAGTGACAACATCGTTAACTTCAATAACATCCCCGACAGCCCAAATGGATTGATCTGTGGTTTGCATTGAATCTGTCACCTGAATTCCACCTCGCTTACCAATAGCAAGCCCTGCTTGTTTAGCAAGATCCGATTCTGGAACCACCCCAATAGCCATCAAGACCATTTCCGCATCCATATGTTGCCCTTCTGAGCTACAAACGCGCAGGCTATTTTTACCTTGATGAAAAGCGCTAACGGGCTGACCTAATTTTAATAACACGCCATTATCTTCCAATGATCTCTGTACATAAATTGCCATCTCAGCATCCAGAGGAGGCATAATTTGCTTTGCCATTTCAACCATGGTTACGGCTAAACCTAATTTCACCAGATTTTCCGCCATTTCAAGACCAATAAACCCACCACCAATAATCACAGCGGATTGCGCATTTTTAGCTGCACCACGTAATTTCTGACTATCTGGAATAGTCCGTAAAACATAAATACCTGGCAAATCAATGCCCGGCAAAGGCGGACGAATAGCCTTTGACCCGGTCGCTAAGACTAACGCATCATAACAAGTCTCATTAATTTCTCCATCAACTAGGCTCTTAATCGTTATCATACGATCACATCGGTTAATAGCGATAACTTCATGATTAACACGAACGTCAATATTAAAACGCTGCTGAAATATCTCTGGTGTTGCCACTAATAAATCAGAGGCCTCAGTTATCACATCACCAACAAAATAAGGCAGCCCACAATTTGCAAATGAAACATGAGGACCCTTTTCAATAATTACAATTTCATACGTTTCATTTAGACGACGCAGGCGTGTCGCACAAGATGCCCCAGCTGCCACCCCTCCTATAATGACAATACGCTTTGTATTATTCATTCAGTGCTCCTAGAGTAGTTAATCCTTTTTTCTGTGCTCAGAATCATTGGATAAATGTGGCTTGGTGTCTTCCAACTTCAATTCTTCAATCCGGTAAAGGGCTTCAGGCAAGGCTCTATGCTCTCGTAATTGTGGGCAACGCTTACGGTCAGAATAGGTGATTGAAATATGCATCCATAATAGCGAAATACTAACCAAAACAAATAACAACATAAAGCAACTGGTCCATATACCAATAATGTCATTCATTAACCCAAATAAAATAGGCAATACAAAACCACCAAGCCCCCCCACCATACCGACAAGACCACCTACTGAACCGACATGATCTGGAAAATAAACAGGAATATGTTTATAAACTGCAGCCTTCCCTAAAGACATGAAAAAGCCAAGCACAACCGTTAGCACCACAAATGGCACTAAACCAATAGCAAGAGTAAAACTAATAGGCCCATTGATGCCATGAACAATATAATCAGTAGCAGGATAGGATAAGAAGAACAAACACAAAAGTGAGCTAATAAAACACCCATACATGACCCTACGGGCACCGATCTTATCAGATAGCCACCCTCCGAAAGCTCTGAAAATACTACCCGGTAAAGCATACGCGGCGGCCAGCATTCCCGCTACCTCAACATCCAAATCATAAACGCCCATATAGTACCGTGGCAACCATAGTGCTAAAGCCACAAAAGCACCAAAAACAAAGAAATAATAAGTTGAAAAACGCCAAACCTGTATGTTTTTCAAGGGTTCTAATTGCACAAATAGTGGCTTTCGCCGACCTCCACTCTCTTTACAGGCACGTGTCCGTGGATCCTCTTCCGTAAAAATCCAGAAAATAATGGCCATTAGCAATAGAATAACCGCATAAATTTTAGCAACATTATCCCAACCATAAGCAACTAATAAAAAGGGTGCACAAAAATTTGTCACTGCAGCACCCACATTACCCATACCAAAAATACCCAACACCGTCCCTTGACGGTCTTTACCATACCAACAAGAAACAAAGGTAATACCAACTGCAAAAGACCCACCTGCCAGACCAACACCCAATGCACTCAATAAAAACATGGGATACGTGGACGCCATGGACAACATCCACGTGGCAATGGCTGTTAAAACCATCACAGCAAAAAAGACAACACGACCTCCATATTGATCAGACCAAATACCCAGAAAAATACGGCTCAACGACCCAGTTAAAATAGGTGTAGCTATCAACAAACCAAATTCAGTTTCACTCAGACCTAAATTCTGTTTTATTTCAATTCCAATGATAGAGAAAATAGACCAAACAGCAAAACACACTGTAAAAGAAATCGTACTAAACGTTAAATTCCTTGTTTCTACGGCAATCATAAACTTCCTCATTAAATTTTAAATCACTAAGTTAAATAGTTGTGTTTTTCACAAATCCAATATTTAGAAATTGGATGAAGAACGTTACCGAAAGAGATTTTTATCTTTACCACCTGTTACCTTCAACACCCCCCAAGCACCCCGATCAATACGTGTTAAAGCATGGTCCACCAAAACATAATTACCCGGATAATCAACGGTGAATTCAATCATGCTCGCACCTCCTGCTGGCACTAAGGTTGTCTGAACATTTGATTGAGGATCTGAAGTCGTTGCTCCTGAATAAACTCGATCAAAAATCTCACCAATAAGATGAAATGATGATATTTTTGCCACACCCGCATTCCCGATAAAAAGACGAACCTTATCACCGACATCGACTTCCAAAGCGCCTTGCTTTGTTAAAGCGCCGGTACGTCCATTAAAGACAATATATTCGGGTCGTTCATCAATCATTTTTTCCGCCGCAAATGATTGAAAACCAGTATCACCCATTCCGCCATGCGTATAGAGTTCACCCTGCATAATATAGAATTCTTTATCAACCTTAATCAAACCTCTTTTAGGCTCAACCAAAATCAACCCATACATCCCGTTTGCAATATGTGTCGAAGCATTTCCTGAGGCACAATGGTAGACATAAA
>CAZEVO010000055.1:7433-8541 GCA_964515235.1 uncultured Methylococcaceae bacterium
GTAACTGCATGCAAATCAATTGAATGACTATGACTATTTTCTGGAGCATTATGTAGTGATAACTTAACCGTATCCCCTTTTTTAACTCGCAGCATGGGGCCAGGCACGGTATTGTTAAACGTCCAGTAATGATATGAAATGCCTCTGGCAATCTCAGAAACAACCTCTTTTGCCTCAAGATTAATATCTACATTGCCCGCATGACGCGTCAAAGGAACCGGTAAATCGAAAGCTCTTTTACTGATATCAGAAACTTTAGGGTAATCAGCTAAATTAACTGACATTTGATGGGCATAGTTATCACCCGGGCCAAAACCCGGCTTTAGATCTTTATGAGCATGACCATTCTTTGCCGCATAAAGCAATTGACTGGAAACGGCAAAAATAGAAAGCATTAACAACAAAGTCCTAAAAATCATAGTATGATTCTTTTTTTCCAACCTTATTAACATCCCAAAACCTCACTAAAATTTGCCATTCTCTAAAGCAATGCATTTGCTTGATGTTGAAATGTAACACATTCCTAAAAATCCTTTTCCCATGAATAGTTATCACTATGACCTTAATGCGATAACGGGAATAATGTTGTTTTCAAATCAGAAATTAGTGCTTACCTCTCTAAGGATAGACCAGACTGCACCCATTCATTAATACCGGTACGGTAATAAAAAACAAAACCATTTTGCCAGCCCCAATCTAGAGCTTTCTGAGAGGCCCAACCGGCTAATTCACTATTAACACCTGAACAATAAAAAACAACATGACCATTTTTCTTGTTCACAATTGCAGCTAAGGACTGTTCTGTTAGATCGTTATAATCTAAATGTTTAGCCCCCGGCACATGGCCTTCGTTGTATTCCTCAAGAGAACGCAAATCAACAAAAATGAAAGCGTCTTGACTTGATAACTTATAAGCCAACCAGGAATCGGTTGATGTCGCACCAAGAACCTTACCTGGCGCCCCGCCCGCCCAAGCGTGTGTAAAACTAAACAACATTACAACCATGCTAAAGACTTGAATTTTATTCATTATTATTTATCCTTATTAATCTTATATGAGACCTTTGCGTGATCAGCTCACATGGTCAGTTAAATTCTAGGACTTCGT
>CAZEVO010000056.1:0-7909 GCA_964515235.1 uncultured Methylococcaceae bacterium
AAACTTATTAGAGACTTGTCAGCTTGGTTTTTATAGGTGTGATGTTAAGTAACACAGCTGTTTGGGTGTAATGGTATTACAAGGATTTATAAAGTATAAGTTATATGATAAATGGGTTCTAAGCATTCTCTTCAATTCCTATAAGACATGGTAAAGAATAGAGATTATTATCGAAACAGAAAAATCAAATGGCTTTGTTTATATTTGAGTGTATTGTTTTTAGATCACTTAGTAATGAGGTAAACAGACTGAATATCAAGATGAAGAGGCTAGAGAGAATATGCTTTGCTGTATTGCTTACAGTCGTCCCAAGTGTTCATGCTGGTAGTTGTTTTGATCGCGTTACTGATATAAATGATTGTCGGCGGATAGCTGATCAAGGCGATGCTCGAGCACAATACAATTTAGGGATGATGTATGGTAACGGAGAAGGTGTTTCTCGGGATTACAAAGAATCAGTAAAATGGTTTAAGTTGGCAGCAAAACAAGGAATTGCCCAGGCACAATATAATTTAGGTGTGATGTATGGCAATGGACGAATTGTGCCTCAAGATTATAAAGAAGCCGTTAAGTGGTATAGGTTGGCTGCAGATCAAGGGTATGCCAAAGCACAATCAAATTTAGGATTGAGGTATGCCAACGGAGAAGGTGTTCCTCAAGACCACAAAGAAGCCGTTAAGTGGTATAGGTTGGCAGCAGAGCAAGGGCATGCTCCAGCGCAATTCAATTTAGGGTCTAGGTATTACTCTGGGCTTGGTCTTTCTCAAGATTACAATGAAGCAATTAAATGGTTCCGATTGGCAGCGAAACAAGAGGTTGCTCAGGCTCAATATAATATAGGGTTGATGTATGACAATGGACAAGGTGTCTCTCAGGACTACAACGAAGCAATCAAGTGGTTTAGGCTGGCAGCAAAACAAGGAGATGCTTCAGCGCAATCCAATTTAGGGGTGATGTATGAAAGCGGGCAAGGTATCCCTCAAAATTACAACGAAGCTGCTAAATGGTATAGATTGGCAGCAAAGCAGGGAAATGCTTCAGCGCAATCCAATTTGGGAGGGAGTTATGCCAAAGGGCAAGGTGTCTCTCAAGATTACAACGAAGCAATCAAGTGGTTTCGGTTGGCAGCAGAGCAAGGGTATGCTCAATCACAATTCAATTTAGGATTGATGTACCATAAAGGGTTAGGTGTTCCTCAAGATTACAACGAAGCAATCAAGTGGTTTCGGTTAGCAGCAGAACAGGGATATGTTGAAGCGCAATTTAATATATCGTTAAAGGATGTCGATGGAAGAGGTGTTCTGCAAGAGCGCAAAGAAACAGTCAATGAGTATCGGCAATCAGAAGTTCAAGGCAATGATAAAGATCGGAATAAAGGAGAGCGGTCACATGATAGGGGTGGAGAATACCTGAAAATAATTGTTGTAGTTCTTATTATTTTTCTTTTTTGTGTTCTTCGTTTCATCAAAAAAAGAAATCTAGAGGAGGATTATCGGGAGCAAGAACTTGAAAAGGAAAAAGAGCAGGCCTATCGAGAACAAGAAAGAGAATATCGGCGAAAAAAAGAAAAAGAACGGGTTCGTCGAGAGCAAGAAAGACAATACCGTCGAGAACAAGAATATCAAGAACAAGCACGTCAAAAAAGGGAGAAACTTAATAATCGTAATGAGAAAAATCGAAGTTGTGAGGAAGTTTTAGGGTTATCTGTTGGTTGGACTAAAAGTGATTTGAAATCTGCTTATCGTAAGAAGTGCCAACAAACTCATCCTGATAAATGGAAGGATTTTCCAGAGGATATTGCTCAAAGATTGGAAAAAGAATATAAGGAAGTGCAAAAAGCATATAAAAATCTTTCAAAGAAATAGAGTCAATTGCGATAATTATTAACTCAAGATTTAACACGATAATGAAAGGATGTAGTGGCTTTGTAATTACGTGATTGCAGGATCGTATTTACGGTAAAATTCGAGGGGATGACTTTGTCTCTGTGGTGTGAACCAATTTGCAAGTACTCGTCATTCGAAGTGTGTAAATATAATCCTGATTAAGAAATGACCTTGCCCGGGGTTTTGTTTATCTGTAAACAATATTATATAAAACAGTATTTTAGTTAGGAGGTTGGCTTATTGAGTGATTTAGCCTATATGCGCCATGCTATTCGATTAGCACAGTTTGCAGAGTCTATCGGTGAGGTGCCGGTTGGGGCTGTGTTAGTTAAAGACGATAGCGTTATTGGTGAGGGATGGAATAGTCCGATTATTAAAAATGATCCTACTGCACACGCAGAAATTATGGCGATAAGACAGGCGGGAGATGTAATATCAAACTATCGGTTATTAGATGCGACGCTTTATGTGACATTAGAGCCGTGTTTGATGTGTCTGGGTGCTATTGTGCATGCCCGTGTCAAACGTATAGTGTTTGGTACTCACGACCCTAAGCGTGGAGCCCTTGAAAGTGCGCTACAGTTGTCAGAATTGAGGTTTCTTAATCATCAAGTTCTAACTAGGTCCGGTATTTTGTCAGATGAGTGTAGTCAATTATTGACAAGTTTTTTTAGGCAAAGACGTTAATGATTTAGTTTAACAAGGCCGGTGATCTATATTGCTAGATTGATGGTTTCTCATGTCATTCAGTTAAGGGGGTTGAATAAGATGGAAACTTATTAGGCCTATGTTTTTAGACATCATCATGTTATCGTTTTTTATGAAAATACTAACTTTATGTACTGAATTATCCCTTTGATTTTAACTACCAGACATAAGCGGGACGTAGTTCCCGAGCAGGGTTAACGTATAACTTGTGTGTTTAAATTAAAATTCGATGTGTTGAGTATGGTAAAGACTGTTAATTAGATCTGGTCGATTAACCTTTTGAGTAATAGGTGATATTCGCATCTTGAATTCCACCGGTGATCATAGCGTTGAAGAGTGGAGTGTTTCTGTTAACTCGTTATGATCAAGTGCTTACACTCTTGGGTCAGTAAGAGACTATTTGGATGGCGAAGTTGGTCATTATCGATATGCTGTGATAATAGTGTTGAACATTACTAATAATCTCAATGACTGAGTGAAAGGGCAACCAGCCATTATTGTATATTTAAGTTGTTTCTCCTATCCAAATGCGTACATATAACGATTAAATAGCCCCCGCTTGAGTTGGTTAGTTAGAGTTGTATTCTTTGAATTGATAGAGCCCAATTATTGACCACACCTTTGCTTTAGGGTTGCAATAATGAATTCTTAGGAAATTTAATTGTAGGAGAGTTACCAAAGCAATTACTGAATATAGATTACCCTCTACTTCTCATTTTGGTTATTTATACGTGGGTTTTAATAAGTTCTCAGGGAAAGGGGGGTAAAACAAGACTAAAGAGGTAAAGATGGCGAAAGAATCTCTAGATGAGAAAAGACGAAGTTTTAAATCTATGTTCAGAAAACTACCCTATAGAGTAATTATTTATGTCGTAATTATTTTAAAATTAATAGCAGTATCTTATTTTAACATCAGTATCTCAGATAATGAATCTAGGTTCTTGGATAACCAATCTACTGAGAGTATTTTAGATATGTATCAATAGGTTATTTAATGGTTTGGGTAGTCAGCATTATGAGGTTGAAGAAACACCGTATAATCTGTGTCTGTTTTACAGGGTATTGGCTCTACCTGCCTGGGCAAGATATTTTTCAAGACTACAGCAAATCAGTCAGGTGATATAGTGTGATGGTTTGGTGAGTTTTTGTTTTAGCTTTGTGAGGATGAATATGTTTGGTTTTTTTGGAAAAAAGACTGATGGGTTTTCAGTTAAGTGGTACAGGCGATTAGCAGAGCAGGGAGATGCAGACGCACAATATAACTTAGGATATATGTTTGAAAATGGACAAGATGTTCCTCAAGATTATAGCGAAGCAGTTAAATGGTACAAGGAAGCTTCAGAACAAGGCTCTGCTAAAGCGCAAAACAATTTGGCGCGAATGTATTACGAAGGACAAAGTATTCGTCAAGATTACAAAGAAGCAGTTAGGTGGTTTAAGAAAGCGGCAAAACAAGGACATGCTGCAGCACAAACGAATTTAGCGCGGATGTATTATAAGGGACAAAGCGTTCGTCAAGATTATAGTGAGGCTGTTAAATGGTATAGAAAATCTGCAGAGCAAGGGTATACAGGAGCTCAATATCATTTAGGAGAGATGTATGAGACCGGAAAAGGAGTTCCTATAAATTTAGTGATGGCACATATGTTTTATAATCTTGCAGTAGCTAATGGGTATAAGGAAGGACTAGAAGAAATAAGCAAAGTTGCTGGAGGAATGACAGCTTCACAATTAAAGAAAGCAGAAAGATTAGCAAGAGAATGGACGCAGAAGCATCAATAGTTAATTGATGTTTAAAGAATCTATGCTTTTCCAAAATCCAATTGGAATTTTTATGTGTGGGGTTTTGAATTAAATATTGGAGTTGTTTATATTGCCGGATTGAAAATAGCAATTTTTTTATCTGGCTGTAGAGGGAGTTCGGTTTGAGTCTTCATGACTTCTTTTTCGATTAAATTGTCCTCAGTTAACCAAATAAGCAAGTCATAATAATTTCGTACTTTTTCCACATAAAGAACAGGTTCGTGCCCACGAGCATAACCGTATTTTGTTTTTTTATACCACTTTCTTTGGCTTAATAGTGGTAGGTATTTTTTTACATCAAGCCATTTGTCTGGATTGCCGCCTTGGTCTTGAGTTAATAGTCGAGCATCATTTAAATGACCATAGCCAATATTGTAGGCAGCTAGCGCCATCCATGTTCGATCTGGGGGAGGGACGCTGGCAGGAATTCGCTTAAGTCTTTGTTTAAAATAGAGAGCGCCCCCTCTGATGCTATTTTCAGGCTTTATTCTGTTTTCAAAACCTAATTGTTTGGCTGTTGATCGGGTAAGCATCATAATGCCTCGGACACCGGTCGGAGAAATGGCGTTTTTACGCCAATGTGACTCCTGATAGCCAATAGCAGCTAGCAAGCGCCAATCTAGGTTTTGTTCAAGAGCGGCAGATTCAAATATTTTTTGGTAGTATGGAAGCCGTTTTTTTACATGCTGACGGAATGTGCAATTGCTGACATAGTTTAGCTTGTCGGTATAACCGTAATGGCGATCAATTAATTGCTCGAGTTTTTTGTTCTGTTTAATAGACTCAAAAAAAGTAACAGTTGCTTGGTAGAGGCTGTTGTCTGAAGATTGCTGCAATGCCCAAGCTAATTGGCGAGGTGGCGAAATATCAAAAGCAACGTGAAGTTCAGGATAGAAGCGGCGCATTAGTGATATTTGGTTAGAGTCTGCAATAGTAAAGTCAATAAGTTTTTGGTTTGTTAGGAATAAAAGCCCATCGGTATCAAGCGAGTCGTTGGTATACCATTGTAATTTAGGGTAAATTTTCTTTAGTTTTTTTAATGTGTCGGCATGGGTGGTTCCTTTTACGACTTCTAATATTCCTTGGGTTAAGTCTTGTGCGGTCTCTGGTCGACGGGTGCCTGTCCGGTATATAACTTGTTCAGTGATTTTATGGTAGGGTGGGGAGAAGGTTAGGTGTTTCTGTCGTTGTTCAGTTACGGTAATTCCAGCGGCAGCAATATCTGCTTTCCCTGCTTGTATATCGCTTAAAATTTGGTTGAATGTTGTCGGTGTCTTGAATACAACTGATACGCCTAGGTATTCTGCAAAAAGAGAGGCGAGGTCGTATTCGAAACCAGCAGGCCCATTGCTGCCTTTGTAAAAAGTGGTCGGGGCAAAGCGGGTTAGAATAGTTAATACTCCGGATTTTTTAATACGCTCTAATTGTGAAAGGGAAGGTTGGGATATTGTTGTAAAAAACAAAACGGTGATGACAAAGAGTCCGGATATTGCTGCAACTGTTACAGTGAGTTTCTTTTGTTTCGTCATGGGTGTCTGATCTTTTTATAGAAATTAATCAGTCCATTTGTAGATGAGTCATGTGTGTCGATAATTTCGTTGTTACTAATTTCAGGTAAGAGTTTATAGGCCAGTTTTTTACCTAATTCTACGCCCATCTGGTCAAAAGAGTTTATATTCCAGATACAGCCTTGAACAAAGGTTTTATGTTCGTATAGGGCAATTAACGAACCGATTGTTTTTGGAGTGACTTCTTTAAAAAGAAAGCTATTGGAAGGGCGGTTTCCGGAGAAAGTTTTTGAGTGAAGAGTTGTTATGGATAAACTTTCTTGGTTCAGTTCTGATTGGATCTGTTCAATGGTTTGGCCTAGCATGAGTGCTTCAGGTTGGGCTAGAAAATTAGATAGTAAAATGGCGTGTTGTTCTGATGAATCATAGCGATTACAAGCCGGAGCAATAAAGTCACAGGGGATAAGTTTGGTACCTTGGTGAATGAGTTGGAAGAAGGCATGTTGGCCATTAGGCCCAGATTGACCCCAAATAATAGGCCCTGTTTCATAATCTACTTTAAAACCCTCACGATCAATGCTTTTGCCATTGCTTTCCATATCGCATTGTTGGAGATAATCAGCAAGGTAGCGTAAAGAGTGCGCGTAAGGGAGTATGGCATGAGAGGCAGCGTTAAAAAAATTATTATACCAAATGCCGAGTAAGGCCATGATGACGGGAATGTTTCTTTCAAAAGAAGTGTCTCTGAAATGGTTGTCTATATCATTTGCACCCTGGAGTAACTGGCGGAAGTTTTTGTAGCCGATACTGATGGCAATGGATAAACCAATGGCTGACCATAGTGAGTAGCGTCCGCCAACCCAATCCCAGAATTCGAAAATATTGTTAGTTGAGATGCCAAAAGTAATGGCCTGGGCTCTATTGGCTGAAATAGCAACAAAGTGTTTGCTAATAGCTTGTGAGTTTTGTGCTGCATTTAAAACCCATTGCCTTGCAGAACATGCATTGGTCATGGTTTCTTGGGTGGTGAAAGTTTTGGATGAAATAATAAAAAGAGTTGTGTCTGGGGCAAGGCTTGAGATGGTTTCAATAAGGTTAGCTTGGTCAATATTTGAAACAAAATGTACTTTAATGTCTTCAGTGGTGTAGGGTTGTAATGCTGTTAATATCATTTTTGGGCCTAAGTCGGAACCGCCAATACCGATGTTAACGATATTTGTTATTTTTTTTCCGCTATAACCACGCCATTGACCTGATCGTATTTGGTCACAAAACTGTTCTATTTTATCGAGAACTCGGCTTATTTCAGGGGTGATATCATCGTTGTCAACGTAAACAGGTTTATTTTTTTCACCGCCACGCAGAGCAGTATGAAGTGCCGGTCGATTTTCAGTGATATTGATTTTGTCGCCGCAAAACATGGCTTCAATTTGACCTTTCAGGTTGCAATGATTCGCAAGCTCAATCAGTAGTTTTAGTGTTTCATGTGTAATCCTATTTTTTGAAAAATCAAATAATAGGTCATTAATTTGTAAGGAGAAGTTTTTAAATCTATCGGGGTCTTGTTCAAAAAGGTCGCGCATATGTACTGGGCGGATATTTTCATAATGCGCATTTAGTTGTTGCCAAATAGGTGATGTTGTAAGTTTTGACACTTAATGTTCGAGTAACTTATTAAATAATATCGCTTAGTGTACGAAATGATAGATAAATTAACAACAAGATAGTGGAGAAGAGAAATGCTAGGGGGTTTGATAGGGATAACCTACGGATTAGTGGTGGGGTTGCTTTAAATGTTTTTTAGCATGTGTTAAGATTCTGCTGATCTTTGTAGTGGTTTTACAAATTTTTTGGGTGGTGTAAGCGCTGAAATTTATGGTGATCTTGTTAAGTTTCAGTGTTTCTGACGAATAGTTACGACATAAGGGAAGGTAAAAATGAATATAAAAAAGAATTTTTCAGGGCTGTTTTTAGTTCTAGTGGGTTTGTTATTTTCGACCTCAC
>CAZEVO010000057.1:0-7575 GCA_964515235.1 uncultured Methylococcaceae bacterium
AAAGTATCTCTTAGGCAATTTGACTAATTGGTCCACATGGCGCTGACGGGGTACAGTAACGGTGTGAGATTGAAGTGAGGGGTCTTTGAGCTAATAAATCTTGATGTAAATCAATTTAACATGAGTTGCTCTAGTACGCTATCTGTCTTCTTGATCTAGATCAAAAGAATATTTTTTCACGTGGGTAACCTAGCTCCATCTGTTGAAACAGATATTGATTTTGTCACTGAAGGAGTGAAATTATGAGTGTAAGTAATGAAGAAATGGAAGATCAAGGCGGTTTTGGATATCTTAAATGGCCTGCTGTCATAATTGTTGTTTTAGTTGTTGGATTGTTAATTGTTAAACAAGATAACTCTGAAAAGTTTGAAACTTCGAGGGCAGCAATAGCGGAAGACCCAGCTTTTGGGGCCTACAATGGTGTTGAAGCAGGTTCGCAAGGATATGCCATTGGTAAAGGCGACGTTTACGAGAAATAGACGTTGAAGTATAAAATTTAATTTTAAAAATATAGGAGTAAGTTATGGAGCCAGTAGCCGTTTTCCCAGCCGTTGTAGTTATTCTTTTAATTATAGCTTATTTGATTAGATATAAATAATAGGCCAATTAAAGTGGGATTCTAATGTGATTCCATTTTAATAAAAGTTAGTCCTGAGCATGACTAAAACTGCTTCCCTTTTTGGGTATAAATAGTCACTTTTAAATAGTTGAATTTTGACTCAGCGCGTTATCATGTAACTCTTTTTGGTGATTTAGTTATTGTTGTATTCTTAAAATAAGAAGTTAATCCATATCTTTTGATGAGGTGTTACCATGAACAAATCAATATTTTTTTCAGCTAGTTTTTTTCTTTTAATGTTCACTTCAATGGGTTTTGTGCAAGCCGCAGAGCATCATGCTGCTCAAGCACTAGAGCATTCTGCTGTGGCCGCAACGCATGGTGAAATGAAGCATGCTAAACCAGTTGCAGCACATGCTAAAATGGCTTTGAAACATGCTTTGGCATCCGAAAAAGAACATGCTGAAGCGCATGCACATATGACCGAAGGGGTTAAACATTTAAAACAAGCTATTAATCACGGTAACAAAGGGCATGCGAAAATTGCGACCCAACATACTAATGAAGCTATTACCCATATTAAACAAGCGATAGGAAAATAAATTGAAGCTCGCATTGGCATTGCTGCGGTTTTTCTTTATCCGGCTATCTTGATAAGAAATTGATGTGGTTACGTATAAGAAAATGGCCGGAACTTCAGCAGTGTTTCTTTGTGAGGATCATGATAACCCAGCACCTGTAGAACGTGATGGACGTACTTGGACAGCTGATGAGCTCCATTTAGAAAGCCTCCCTTGTGAACATCAAAAAAAACCAGCAATGAGAAATGTCATTGCTCTGGAAGGTCTTGAAGAATACGATGCTCCTTGTAATGGTGACGTTCGGAAGGTGGACTCTATCGGCAGTAATTTTATTTATTTTAATTTGATTCGTGGCTGGGTGCAAATTAAATAGATCTTTGTTTTTTTTCGTTAATTGATTAGCCCTTAAAATCTTTTGTAGTAGGTTATGACAGTAATACAGACAAATATTGATTATGATGTTGTAATTGTTGGGGCGGGACCTTCGGGCTTAAGTTTTGCGTGTTCTTTGCGAAATGAAAGTCTTAAGATTCTTGTTTTAGAAAAATCCTTACCCGAATGCTTCAACACTTTTAAACCGGATGGAAAGGAAATAGCGCTCACTCATTTATCGGTAAATATCCTAGAAGAGATGGGTGTCTGGGGCTATATTCCCAAGACTGCAATTTCAAAAATCAAGGAAGCTAAAATTATTGATGGGGACTCGGGGCCGTTATTAGGGTTCAGTAGTAAGCGAAAAAAAAATGAAGCGCTTGGTTTTCTTGTGTCCAATCATTTAATCAGAAAGGCTTTGGTTGAAAAGATTCAGCAGCATAAAAACATACACATCAAGATGGGCTGTGTGGTTGAAAATGTAATCAGATCAAATGGCTCAGCATTGGTACGTTCATCTGGTGGTGAGGATATTAGTGCCAGATTAGTGATTGCTGCAGATAGTAGGTTTTCGTCCATACGAAGAAAAATGGGCATACCATCAATAATGAAAGATTTTTCTAAAGTTATGATCATTGCAAAGATGGCTCATGGCCGATCACATAATCAAACGGCCTTAGAATGTTTTCTTTATGGGCGGACGGTAGCCTTACTACCTCTAGTCGGAAACTGTTCGTCAATTATTATGACGGTTTCAACCGACCAAGTTGATTCAGTTCTTGGGTTGAGCGATGAGCACTTTAACCAAATGATTACTCAATTATTTAAAGGTCAATTGGGACAAATGCACCAAGAGGGTGAAAAATGTGTTTATCCATTAATTTCTGTACACGCGCAAACTTTTATTTCCCAACGTTTTGCTCTTATTGGAGACGCTGCAGTTGGTATGCACCCTGTAACAGCTCATGGTTTTAATTTGGGCTTAAAGGGTCAAGATATTCTGGCAGGACTCATAAAAGAACAGAATTCTAAAGGTAGAGATATTGGGCTGTTCACAGTTCTAAAACATTATGAAAGAAAATTTATTTATCTGACACGACTGCTTTATTTTGGAACAAATGGAGTTGTTTCGCTATTCACCAATGATACATTTTATGCCAAACCGATTAGAAAGATAGTATTGAAGGTTGCTGAACATTTCCCTCCTTTTAAGTTGCTTATAACACAGCACTTAACAAATTCATAAGAATTCAGGTTTCCACCTGATTTTGTTTCTCAAGTAAATAGTAAACGCTTAAATGATTTTGGAAAATTGTGAGTTTTTTTGGGTGAAATAAGTATCAAAGGTCATGCAAATATTTCGAATTAGCATTTTCCCACGAGTCATAACTTTGATTGTTAGTGGGCCAATGGTAAGTAGCCCGTCATTAATCATGGGTGTTAATTGGTCGAGTTCTTTCTCAAAATAGTTAAAAAAATCAATACCAAATATCGTATTGACTTTAGCTACATTTAATTCGAAATGACACATAAGATCCGTGATAACTGCGCTACGAATTTTGTCATCAGCAGACAAAATAAATCCTTTTGTTATGGGTAATTTATCATTGTCTAGGGCGTTGTAATACGACTCTAAATCTTTACTATTTTGGCTAAAACAATCTACGAATTGGCCTATTGCACTACACCCAAGACCAATCACATCACATTGTGCACCCGTAGAGTAACCTTGAAAATTTCTGCGTAAATCATATTGTCTTTGTGCAATTGACAAGGGATCTCCCTGTAAAGCAAAATGATCCATGCCAATATACACATAGTCATGGTCTAATAAAAAATCAATGGTATATTTTAAAATGGTTAACTTCTCTTTAGCAGGGGGTAACTGCTCAGAATGGATTCGCCGTTGTGGTTTAAAAATCTCTGGTAAATGTGCGTAATTAAAAAATGAAATACGATCAACCTTCAGAGAAATAATTTGGTTTAAAGTGGTTTTAAATGTATCAATGGTTTGTTTGGGTAAACCATACATTAAATCAATGTTAATAGATTTAAAATCGTATTTTCTTGCATCATCAATCACTTGTTTCGTTTGATTGAATGTTTGTATTCTATGAATTGACTTTTGTACGTCATGATTAAAATCTTGTACGCCGAAGCTAAGGCGATTAAATTTAGCTTCAGATAATATTTTGATGGTTTGTTTGTTAATACCTCTTGGATCTATTTCAATTGAATTTTCACAGTGCTTATCAATAGTAAAGGTTTTATATAATTGATCACTTAACTTAAGTAACTGATCGTTTGATAAAAACGTTGGGGTTCCACCGCCCAAATGAATTTGTTTGACGGTTCTTTTACTATCTAGTAATTGTGACTGTAACGTCATTTCTTTAATTAAATGATTTAAATAAAGTAATGCCTTTCCCCTATTTTTGGTAATAACTTTATTACATGCGCAGTAATAGCAAATTGAATCGCAAAATGGAATATGAAGATATAGAGATAGAGGCTTGTTGCTTAGATTACTCAATTTGATTTGTTCTTTATATGCATTTTCAGATAAGTCATGAAAGTTATTGGCAGTAGGGTAGGAGGTATAGCGAGGTCCAGAATAATTATATTTTTCTATGAGTTGAGAGTTAAATAAAGTCATCGAATCTAGGGTCAGGTATAGGGGGGGTATCTGTACAATGCTCCCTCCATATCTCGGTGAAGATCGGAGGGTTGCATTTTAGTCATTTTTAAAAGTAATGTGCATCTGAAGTTTTTTTATTTAATAACTTTTGTTAGGTCTCTATCTGGTTCTGGACGGAGGGTTTAAAAAATCGTTTTAAACCGCTGTTTAATCGGTGGTTTATTAAAGAGATAGCTTCTGATGAGTCAATTATCTTTCTCACGGGTTCAAAGCCATTACGGTAATTAAGTAAAGCACGTCTAACCGCATCACATAAATAACATTCGGTTCCTGCTGGGATAGATGAATTTAACGATCTTAATAAGTGATTAGATATCTTATTCATTTGGGTCTCCTTTGAAAAAGGGTTAATGTAAACGCTTATAAATACAATTTCATAATATCTAAAATGGGGTTATTTATAAGGCTTATTTATTAATAATTGATGGTTTTATGATCATAATCAAGAAACCATAACGGGTCTTTTAAAAAGCAAATAAAAATGATTAAAATCTTAATTTTATCTATTTAGATGTAACTAATTGGTAAGGATTAATAGCAGCGTAAATCGTTTGAAGCATAAACGATTTCTTTCTTTGTAAGGGGATACATCAAAAGTTGCGCATGAGTAAGGCATATTTTAGTTCTCTACTGTGATTAAAGGGAATTTTGACTCGGTATCCGGAGCCAGGTGCAACTGGTTGAGAATTTCCGTTCAAATCCTCCATATGGGTCAAAGTAAAAGTTTTATTCCCAGCAGGAGTCATTAACTCAAGTGAATCGCCTATTTCAAAATGATTTTTAACTTCAACCGTGATCATGTTCAAATCGTTATGTTGATCTATGATTTCTCCACAAAATTGTTGCTGTGAGGGAGACGAGTTACCTTGTTCATAGTTTTGGTATTGGTCATGAACATGACGTCGGTAGAAGCCTTCCGTGTAACCACGGCTTGCCAGATTTTCTAGTTGATCCATTAAGTCCATATCAAAGGGTTTATTACGTGCAGCATCATCAATCGCTTGCCGATAAACCTGAGCTGTACGGGCTACATAATAGTGCGATTTAGTTCGTCCTTCGATTTTGATGGAGTGAATGCCGATTTTATGAAACCGTTCAACGTGTTGAACGGCTCGCAAATCTTTTGAATTCATGATGTAGGTGCCATGCTCATCCTCATAGGCAGGCATAAATTGTTCAAGTCGTCCAGGTTCTTGAAGTAAGAAGATTTCATCAGTTGTGGCTCCTTGCCCTAATTGGGGTTGTGCGGTTGAACCCCCGTGATTAACTGCAATAACATCTCCAGAGTCTGTTTGTGTTGCTTCAATGGCATCATATTTCCATCGACATGCATTAGTGCATGTTCCTTGGTTTGCATCTCGATGGTTAATGTATCCGGAAAGTAAACAACGTCCGGAATAAGCAATGCAGAGCGCTCCATGAACAAAAACCTCAAGTTCTATATCTGGGACATGAGTTCTGATTTCTGAGATTTCATCTAAGGATAATTCACGAGATAAGATGACACGTTTAATTCCGTAATTTTTCCAGAACTGTAGTGTTGCATAATTAACGACATTGGCTTGAACGGATAGATGTATAGCTATCTCAGGCCAGTTTTCTCTGATTAGCATAATAAGGCCGGGATCAGACATGATTAAAGCATCAGGGTTTAATTCAATAATGGGTTTAATATCATCAATAAAGGTTGCAACTTTACTGTTATGCGGGGCAATGTTGCTCACAAGGTAGAATTTTTTGCCTAACGCATGGGCTTCATTTATGCCTTGGGCGAGATTTTCTAAACGCTTAAACTCATTATTTCTTACGCGTAAACTGTAACGAGGTTGGCCTGCGTATACGGCATCTGCACCATAAGCAAAAGCATAACGCATGTTTTTTAGATAACCAGCAGGTGATAGTAGTTCAGGCTTAATAATGTACATATTGTTAAATGAAGGTTTAAAGACCGGTGATGGTGAGCAGATTAATGTCATGCTCAGGACCTGAGGAAGTAGGCGAGTTTATGTCTCGCCTAAGACACCGCCCGTATGCAGGGCTAAGAGATAAAATGACAAAATAAGAAAATTTAACGTAAATTTTAATGTCAGTTAATTGTAATAACCTTAAGTTGTTGGGGGCTTGACTTAGGTCAATAAATGATGTTTTATTTCGTGGAATCTACTCATTTCAGGGTTTGCTGTTTGAGTTGTGGAGTCTCTTTTAGCATGCTCGTTGTTCCTACCATAATGTTAATGGCTTTTTTTAAACGAAGGAAAACAGATTCCTGACGATAGCTGATTTTATGTTTTTTACAAACTTGTTGAAGTGGCGTTTGGACAAGGTGGTATTGCGATAATGGAATATCAGGCCAGATATGGTGTTCAATTTGATAATTGAGCCAACCGTAGAAAAAGTCATTTAAATTAGAGTTGCTAGGGTAGTTAACTGATCCGATAATTTGGCGAAGATAAAATTCACCTTGATTCTTTGGTCGGTTGTTAAATAGAGGGATATCATCGCCTGCATGATTGGGAATAATAACCACAAAGCTATGCAAATTGGTAAAGACTTCAGCTAAGACTGAGTTGATGAAGACATAAGTGACAGCAACCTCCCCAAGAGGAAGAAATAATAATGGAAAAATAATAAATCTGATTATGATGTAGGGGCATAGGCTATTGACCCAGAGCAGACGGCCTACACTAGAGAAAGGATTTATTGAGTCTATAAAAGAAATATGCGTTGTTGGTTCACTTCTTTTTTTTAATTTGAGAATATAGAGTTCTTCGATAGTTGCTCTTGCGTAATAGGCTGGTTTCCAAATACAAGCAAATAGTGCTACTAATGAGTAGCGTAACCATAGCGGGTATTTAGAGTTCCGTAACCATGATGAATTGGTTTGAAGTTGGTCAGGGTCATTAGTTTCACCGAGGTGGTAATGGTGTAAGACATTGTGTTCTTGGTGCCAGCCTTGGGGATTGATCCAATCTACCCAGTCGACCCAGCGACGCCAGCCTTTTGCATACTCTTTTCTTTTATAGCGATTAGGTACATTGGTTATTTTATCGTAGGCTCCGTGAGAAATCGGATGGGTTAGTTGTGACCATCGAGTAAATATCCCTTGGCTGATGAGCAATGCAGAGACTGGGTTAGGCGCTATCCACGCAGTAGCATAACCGAAGATGGTACATAACCTTCCCCACCGTTCAAGTTGCAACAGGTGACTGAAATCATTTTTATTAATACGTAAAAGGGTCTCGCGATGAATATTCTTAATATCTTTGGCAAGTTGATCTAAGTCGACAGATTGATTGAGGCAGGGTTGCATTGTAATCCCCCCATTTATAACCGAAGTTAAAAGTAGAGGATTAAGCCACATCCAG
>CAZEVO010000058.1:0-6644 GCA_964515235.1 uncultured Methylococcaceae bacterium
CGTAGTGTCGTTTTCATTCTTTCCATAAAAGGTTCTCTCAGAGGAATAAGCGCCTCTTCTCCTCCCATCATTTGTAACATAGCGCCAAAAGATGATTCCATGATAGATGTCACTAACCCTTGAAAAATTTTGTCGTAATCAATTGCATTCAACAATGGATCTATATTTAAAACATGGCTACCTTGCTGCTCTTCTGCTTCAATAAACTGTTCAACATTATTCTGAGTGAAAAATTGATTCATCATTAAATCTTTAATTGCTAACTTAAACTCATCAAAACGACTAGGAATAACACCAGACCCATACAAAAAAGGAACTTTCTCAAATAACATATGAATTGCTAACCAGTTTGTGATCGCACCTGATAATGCAAAAAAACCTATCGACTTCAGCAACTCTGATTCTGCAGGATATAAATAGCCAACAATAATAATTATGGCGGCAATTAAATTCGTTAAAAAACTCTTATTCATAATAAGATGGATTGGCTTGTCTTTAAAATTTATTGTAAATGTCGCCATGGATTACCCTTAAAATTAGATGCATATAAAATACTGTATTTTTGGAGCGCCAATTTTCTATTAAAAAAAGGCAAATCGCAACTCCTCTTAAAAAACCTTTGCCTTCATTTAAAAGAAAGATATTGATGGAAGAAATCTAATAATAAGACAACCCTTAAATTACTAAAGGCAAAATATCTTGCTCGACCTATATTCAGGAAAAACAGCTTAAAACGATATTAAACAGATTAATTTTACTTTTTTTGTATATCAGGGAACTTAGAACGTATCTTTGTATTCAAAGCCTAAACGAAGGGTAGTGTAGGCATTAAATTAGGAGTGCTAATGTACAGTCAATTTGAAACCACAGTTATGAACCGCAGGCGTCTCCATGACTTATTGGCTTGGGTTAATCGGAAATATCATTTAGATTATGAGGTCGTTCAAGAAAATCGAGATATTTTCTATATCATCTTTCATGACTTAAATATTAAGCAGACCATCGCAATCCAAAAACAAATTAAAGGTATTGCCCAACCAGAGCATTTTGAACCACATGAGCATATACAATTAACAAGCACTCCGCATAAACCCCCATCATAGCTAAGACATAAGTGCATCGTGCCATGCTTCCTAATAATATTTATACCAAACAAAGACACAGTCAAGATTCTGCTGCAAAGCGTTTAGCAGTACTTGAAAATAGTATCTTAATATTTTCTATCTTATCTCCATTTAAAAAGGCGCACCCTAACAATCGTTAGGATGCAGTTAACCTAAATTTTGATCGACTAGCAACAAGAGTTTCGATTCAGGAAATCATTAAAATATGCTTATAAAAAAGCAACCTCTAACTATTAATATCACTAATAACTACTTTCGTTACTACTTATAACACGCTAGCATTTAAGTGACACAAGAAGAATCAAAGTCATTATTATCTTTAGACCCACCTAACCTTCCAACTGTTACAAACAAAAACAGCAATAAAGCAAGTAACCATATCCTTTGATCTGTGTAATTCAAGTCACTCAAGATAGTGTAACCGTCCGTCAGTAGGCTTGTAAATCTAGCTTCTAACTCCTCAATATTATTTGCCAGATTAAGTTCATTAACCCAAGTCTGTGTACTATTCACTTGTACGCTTAAAAAACTAGATGCATTATTATAAACTGAGGAAATATTTGAAGTTGTATGCTCAACTAGTCGCGTTGTTAATGGAAACTCAAAGTCCATTGATATATTTCTCATCGTACTATCAATAAACCCAGTGACGTTATCCCCATACGTCTCTATTTCAGGTGGTAATTCATAAATTCTTGTAGAAAAACTCAACACTCCCTTTTCAATTTCACTGAATATAGACGTTCCTGTCTCAATAACATCTGATGACATTGCGTTCCACTTTCCTTCTAAACTATTCAAAAAATATTCATCCATTATTGACCTCAATTAAATAATATTTTCAATTAAACAAATGGTAAGTACTACAAAATAAGATCTCTCTAGCAGTTAATATTGACTAACCAGAAAACATAAAAACTAATTTAACCCTTCAAAGTTAATAAAGAATCATGAAAAGTTAAACCCACTATAAACACAGAAAACGCGTCAAACAATGTGACATAATGACGCGCGACAATAACTCACAGTCAGAACAATTACTGCTTGAAATAACACAATTAGATCCACCCAAAAAGGTGAGATAACACATTCCTTTAAGAGATCTTTTTTATCACTAAAGGCATAAAAAATTATTTTCTATTTCCTGTATTCACAATAGTTTCAAACCACACTTTGGTAGATACTTTCAATTACCCCTCATCTTCATGAAAACTACAGCCACCGAAAATTTATGCCGGTCAAATATGAAAGTTGTCAGGATATTTTCATTTAGTTGAAGCGCTATTGTTCGACTCTCTCCGCCTATAACTTTGGGTGAGTCATGACTGGGACAACTCCTTTAATTCAACCTCTACAGATAAATCCAGTTGCTACTATTTTCAAATAAATCTGAAGATGGCTTGTTTTTCTTATCCCTTTATTTCTTACCGATCAACATCAAAAAAGTCTTAATGATGATCAATAGAACTTGATTACAGTGGCTTTTAACCGCATTGAAAAAGTCATCGTCTTTATAACTAGACAAAATGGTGTTTTGCCCTAAAAAATTTGCCGAAAAGAACTCAATATTTTGAATAAATATTAAAACTAAAAGTCTGCAGGAAATTTCTATTCACTATTTCACCGATAGTGTATAAAACTTTTGTAACCTGTTTAAATTAACATCGATAATGATTTTTATTGGCCAATTTTATAATGGCTAATTGTATTGAATTACTTGTTGTTATTGATATTTCTGACTGTTTATAAATTTTTGGCAACAACCCCTCTGTAACTAAAGCCTCTTTAACCCATCGTTTTAAAAATTGGTAATTTCCTTTGATCAATTCAACTTTCCCAGTCGCGGGATTAAGCAACCGAATAGGTGTTGTTTTTCTATTGCTCTTGATGTCAGCTTTAATTTTAGCATTCAGCTTTTTAGGTGCTCCCTGTGTTGCTTTCATCGGAGCTATTTTTTCTAGGTCTTCTTTAATGACTTCCAAATCTTTACGATTAAGGTAAAAAGATACTTTTGATCTTTCTTTAATGCGTTGATGCTTTTCTCTAAGTGCTTTTAATCGCAACAATTCAACCTCAACATCACGCTTAACCAATGGTTGCATAGCATGAATAAAACAAGACATTCGTTCCTTCTCCCGCTTTATATCAGATGGACTATCACTTCTAATAATTGACCAAATTGGATCTTCAGAAGACTTAAAAAATATTTCCCGAAGCTTGCCAGTAACACTTAAACACCCAGACTCTCTTGATTCTACTTGGGGTGTATACCTTTGCCTTAAAATATATTGAGAAACCGAACTTATGCATGGTCCAGAGTGATCTTTTAGATATTGGTCAACGCCAGATAGTCCGAACGGTTTACTTGACATACTACCTCCTCACATCAATAAGTTATTAAACACAGTTTTAATTCCGAAATAAGGATAGCTAATCTAGCTGCCACACTGATGTCACCATAGATAGCTACAAAAAATAAAATATAATTAAACTGCTCAAGAAATAAAATGATCTATTAAGCAAAGATTAGTGGAAAATTTGACTGTTGAAAATGTGTCATTTTGACGCGCGACAACCCGTCACAATGTTTAGCTTTCTAGGGGATTTCACCTGAAAAATAAAACCGAAATAAGGCAAATAACCAATTATTGACTTTCGACTTGAAAGTCATTCAGGTCATTATTTATTGTTATCTATTGATAACTTGTAATTATAAAAAATGACCAAAGATGAACTTATTAAAGCACTAGCAGAAAACTCTAGCGTCTCGCATGAAGACTGTTCGTTAGTCATTGACTCTCTCTCAAAAGTCATTACTGGCGCACTCATTCAAGGGGATAAAGTAACCCTTCCCGGATTTGGTGAATTCTCCACAGAACTCAGCCCCGAAGAACAAAAACGTAACCCACTAACAGGTTTTCCACTTCTCATTTCGGCTTCTGATGGCGTCACTTTTAAACCATTAAAAGAACTCAAATCAGCACTTAATTAACATCAAAAAAGATCAAGGATCTATCGCTATGAGTATAAGAATGGATATTCTCAATACCATTAATGAAGGTATTGGAAACAGTTACGATATTATTGAAAAACTTTCAATTAACCCACACTCTTTTCATAATTCAATTCGCTTGCTTGTGAATCAAGGCTTACTTACCTCTAAAAAAAAATCAACATTCAATGCCATAATCCAGTACGCAATAACACCGTTGGGATATGAAATAATAGAAAAAAAAGTTCTTAATCAACTTGATAAATCAGAATTTAAAACATCTCCTGATTATGATGCCATGCGCAGACACTTAAGGTCAGATAGAACAATAAGTAATTCTAAGCTTATTGACTTGTGGAATGAAAAAACAGATTTTTATTTACCTTATTTGGGCGATAACAAACTACGTCGTTTTAATACCACTTAAGGCTATCGTCAGCTCTTTTAGTACTTAGCTATCACCTTACATCGTTCATCCCGTTAAGGGGGTTGTCAGCAATTTGCTTCTTTGTCCCACACCAAAAAAGCGCTGACAATCCCCATCATTAAAATATCGCTTTTATGTTATTATTTTGACGGGACAAAGAAGATCTACCATCAAATAGTGGAGATTTCTATGGATAACATAACTTCAGAAACAAAAGATATTTCAAGACGTTCTGTGTTAACTGGTTCAGCTACTGTTGCAGCTGCAACAGTAATTGGAGCAATTAGTAGTCGTTCAGCGCTTGCAATGGACCATTCCAAAAGTCATGGGGGCATACATAAAGCTCGACCTACTAGTCTTGTTAACTCAGCCCGTCATTGCGTACAAAGCGGTGATGAATGCCTATCGCATTGCTTTGATACATTTAAAGCAGGAGACACCACTCTCGCCAAATGTGCTGTTAAAATAGATAATACGATTGCCGTTTGTAATGCGCTTGCAGAACTAGGAAATAACCAATCACCCTACCTCAAAGATATGGCCGCTGTTTGTGCTAAAGTATGTGCAGACTGTGAAAAAGAATGTCGAATTCATGCTAGTCAGCATGAGATCTGCGCAACAATGGCTAAGGCCTGCGCAGACACTGTTGCGCAATGTAAAGAATTTATAGGTTAATTGAATCAGAACATTTAGCCTTGTCTCTTGACTTGAGATAAGGCTAATTTTGAAACTAGATTGATAGATGCACGTTATCAAACTCACCCACAGAGAAACCTACAATGGCTAAAGTCATACCATAATGATTTTCATCGATCGCCTCATAAAATACGAGGGATAGTTAGGTGCTGTTTTATCGACACTAATCACCGTACCCAGTCAAACTGAACACTGTCAAAACCAACAACATAAGCGTGTGAAACCAATGCTAGTCAGCATATATTCTCCTTTAGAGAGAATAAGTAAAAGTTACAAGCGATGATCAATAGTTAAACTCGTGCTTAACTAGACGATGGTCACAAACGATCAATCTCTCAAGCATAAATAGAAACAAAACATGCTTCACGGTTATTCTTTTCCACAAAGTCTGTGGATAACCTTGAGGACAACTTGGTTAAATGAAAGCTAAGTCATTGCTGTACTTCAACCCTTTGCAGAGCTGACCATTTTTTATACAATCGTTTTTTAGAACGTGGGCTACTTAACGGTTACTGATTCCTTAACAAAAGGCTTTAACTTCTCTCTTATCATGCCCTCACTCACCATACCGATCAATGAATATTGATATGGCGCATAGACCACCTTTTTAACCGGTAGATCGGGCAATACATATTGAATAGATTGTTCATCACTATGCTTAGCGATAACAGCATCTTGAGCCTTCATGTGTTTTTCTATCAACGTCTCTACCATAAAACCACCTTAAAATAATTAAGTTAACAATAATCCTAATTTCTCCTCTATATTAACGATTAAAAAAGACAACATAAAAGAAATTAATGATTACTTTTGCTTACCAAAATATTTTAAATTTAGATGTTGATGCCATTGTCAATCCAGCCCACACCAGCCTCTTTGCTGGCAGTGGTTTATGTGGCATTATTCACCGCCATGCTGGTCGTGAACTTGAGACTTATTGTCGTACCTTAGGCGCTCAGAATCATGGAGATGTCGTCATTACCCCTGCTTTTAAACTCTCCCATTGTCAGAAAGTCATCCATGCCTGCGGCCCAAGATGGATTGATGGCAATCACAATGAAGAAGCCACTTTAGAAACCCTCTATACCCGAATCATTGAACTTGCAGCACAAGAAGATATTTCATCTATCGCCATTCCAGCAATATCGACAGGAATTTATGGTTTTCCATTCGAGAAGGCGACTCGAATAGCACTTAAGACCTGCTTAGAAGTAGTTAAGCAAACCCCAATGAATTTAATCTTTGTAAACAATGAATCTACAAAACACGAAGGCTATCAGGACATATACCGTGAACTAAGTTTAAAAAAAGGTAACCAGTCATAAGGGGAGCATTAACAAGATATTCGTAAGAACATCGACTGGTTACCAAAACTTAAAAATTCTAATTTAACTGTTCAAAAGCC
>CAZEVO010000059.1:0-6508 GCA_964515235.1 uncultured Methylococcaceae bacterium
AGTGCAAGTGGTTTAATTGCTGACATATCGTAACTCAGTTACAAACACATAATAAATAACATCCTTATTCGGCAAAATCGTCATTATGATGTGTAAAAATTTGCCCGGAGTTCCGGTGCTTTTACGACCGATTATGTCAAAAAGGTAAAAAATATTCTGCTACTATGATAACTCAGACACAACTGAGAGTCATAGACTATCTATTTCATAAAATTTCTTCAGAGGATGAAATGAACAGCAATTGTATTGATGAAATAATCATTAGTCCATTAAAAAAGAATTATCATTTTTCCCAAAATGAAATTGAAAAAATCATTTCACTGAATGAAGGAGATAAAAATAAACTACTACGTCTTTATGCACTTGCTATTTTAAATACTGGATCTGTAACAGATGACCCCTCAGTCGTTTCTCATTTGTATGAAAATTTTAGAATTTCCCTAATTGCAACTGATTGCGGCCTTAATCTTAAACTTCATAATGCCCCGACATTTGCATTTGTAGACGGTGAAATTATTAACGGTATCAGAGAACATCTATTCGCCATAATTCGTGACCTTTCTTTTATTGAACAATACGATTCTATAGATACATTCCAAACACCAAGCTCTGAAAACATCACTAATACCGTGTTTAATCAACTCCGTAACGCCGGCATTCTTAGTCAAGAAAATGGCGTATCTTTAGTTGCTTGTTGGGGTGGTCATTCCATTAATGATCTCGAATATAGTTACAGTAAAGAAGTTGGATATCAATTAGGTCTACGCCATGTCGATATTTGTACCGGGTGTGGACCAGGAGCAATGAAAGCTCCGATGAAGGGGGCAACAATTGGTTGGGCCAAACAACGATTAACTCAACAACGCCTGATTGGTATCACTGAACTCGGTATCATTGCTGCTGAGCCGCCTAATGCTATTGTTAAAGATTTAATTACCTTTCCAAATATTGAAAAACGTTTAGAAGCCTTTGTTAGAACAGCACATGCTATTATCGTTTTTCCTGGTGGCGTTGGAACAACTGAAGAAATACTCTACTTATTAGCCATTCTTTTGGAAGATGATAACCGAAATACTCCTTTCCCTTTTATTTTCACTGGACCTAAGGAGTCAGCTGATTATTTTGAAATGATCGACTCTTTTATCGGCAAAACATTAGGCCCTAAAGCGCAAACTCTTTATAAAATTATCATTTCAGATGCAGTTACTGTCTCCCAACAGATTAAGGCCGGCCTTAATGATGTAAAAGACTTCAGAAATCACCATAGTATTTCACCTATTTACAACTGGGCACTCACTATAAATGAAAAGTCACAGTTACCTTTTAATCCAACCCATCAAAGCATGGCTAATTTAAACTTATGCACCAAACAACCCGCGTCGATCTTGGCACAAAATTTATGCCGTACCTTCTCCGGTATTGTCAGCGGCAATGTTAAACCAAAAGGAATTAGTCAAATCAAGGAGAAAGGACCTTTCATTATTAATGGTGATCCAACTATTCTCAGCGCAATTGATGAACTACTTTGTGCTTTTATTCAATCAAACCGAATGAAACTACCTTCAAACGAAACCTACCAACCTTGCTATCGCATCAATTTAGATAAAGCATGAAAAAATTCAAGACATTCAGATTCTTAACACAAAGAGTCACTTTGAAACTGACTTCATAATCTTTTGGACCCGCCCACCTAATTTCTTTCGCGCCATAAAACGTACAAGTTTAAAACTATTTTTCCAACCAAGCCGTTTTAATACCCATTGAACTATCTTTTGCTTACTGAAAACGGACTTACTTTTCTTATCTTTAAAAGCTGAAAAATTAATCATTATTTAATAAATATCAGTCTGATTTTATTACCACGGTAGATATGATCATAGTTTTATTCCAAAACCTGTCATGGCGATAAAACACCGAACAATTCACGAAAGACCGAAATAAATCTTCAAAATAAAATAAATTGCCCAGAGGTTGTCTGCTCCGATGGCATACGCATACTATCCATATCGTTACAGGCTGTTAATAACAGTGCAGCAGCTATCATTAGTTTCTTCAAAAACACCTTTACTCCCAAAAAAATTATTTGTTACTTTTACCTTGATAGCCGTAACGCCTACGCTTAACAACGACAATCGGTGTCGCTTCCACAACACTTTCAGAAGATGCACCCGCCTCGGTAACGACGACTTCTTCTTCGATGACTGTTTCTTCAATATTATCAATAACGTGACTATCTTCTACATCATCAATTGTCGTTAATTCATCACTTGCAGAAACCGTCGATACAGGGCCTGATTTAAATAAAAACCCAACAAACCCTAAAAAACCAAAAATCAAAAATAACTCAACTGATGAAACGGAAGATTTCTTCGTACTCTGTGCTTGCAGAGCATTTTTCTTAATCTCATCATTTTGATAAATAACAACCGGGTTAAAGTCACTTGCCGGATATTTCTTAGCCGCAAAAACTTGCGTACTCCCAACACCACTTAAAACGAAAACAATAGCCCAATAAATCAATGATTTTTTTAACATTTTAATGTTCCTGTGTATTACTAACTAGACTCGGAGTATATCTCAGCTAAGAAAAACTTGCCAATTCCTATTTATTAACATGCCATTAGACACAATTTTAATACCAAATATTGATGAACTAAGCCTCATTAATTGAAGTCTTAGTTATTAATAGAACCCTGGAAACCTTTATGGAAATTGGCTTAATTCGTGAAATTCGTAATGCTGAATTTAGAGTTGCTCTCACACCATTTGGTGTTAAACAACTCTCTTTAGCCGGTCATAAAATCAAAGTCACTCAAGGCGCTGGTGAAGGCGCTGGGTTTAGCGATGACTCATACTATAATGCAGGTGCAGATATTTGTGATGCTAGCAGTGCTTGGGATAGTGAATTAGTCCTTAAAGTTAAAGAACCTCTTCCTAGCGAATACTCGTACCTTCGACAACAGATTCTATTTGCATACTTACATCTGGCAGGTAGCGACCCAAAGTTGACCATCCATCTTTTAACAAACAAAACAACGGCGATCGCTTATGAAACAGTCACGGATAAACAAGCCAACTTGCCCTTATTAGCACCGATGAGTGCAATTGCCGGTAATATGAGCATTGTAATTGGAAACTATTTTTTAGCTTCATCACACGGTGGGTCTGGCATACAATTAGGACGAATCAATGGACAACATTCTGGGCACGTTGTCATTATTGGTGATGGTGTTGTCGGTCAACACGCCGCTCGCATGGCTATCGGAATGGGGGCAACCGTAGAATTAGTTGGATTGTCTCAGCAAGGAAACCCCTTAATTGATTCAACACTTAAACAAATTCCCTATTATTATTCTAGTCCTGAAATTATTGAAAAACGACTTAGAAAAGCTGACGTTGTTGTGGGTGCAGTGTTAATACCAGGACATAAATCGCCCTGGGTCGTTAGTCATAATATGGTAAAAGGAATGAAACTCGGCTCAGTCATCATTGATGTTAGTATTGATCAAGGTGGTTGCATCGAAACCTCCCATATCACTAGTCATAAAGAACCGGTCTTTAAAAAATATGGTGTGATTCACTATGCCGTCACTAATATGCCAGGAGCATATCCAAGGACAGCAACCTGTGCCCTAGAAAAAGTCACCTTGCCTTATATCTTAAATTTAACCAATTCTGGATTTATCAAAGCAAGCGAAGATCCCTTTTTCGCACAAGGTATCAATACTTTTTTAGGAAAAATAACTAATAAAGCCGTTGCAGACTCACTTCACCTTAGCTACTAACAATACTAAAAAGACATCAGTAACAACAAAAAAAAGGCCTGAAATATTCAGGCCTTTATTTATTATATTGAAGTTAAAGATCTCCGATCTTTCTATTTGGGGGGAGTACTACTATCGCAACTAAAAACGATATCCAGTGACCCTTAAATCTTATTATTCTTCTTATTTTATTATTATTAATATTCGCCTACTTTCCAGAGAAGCGAACATCCTTTATACCCCCATATTATGATGATTGCAATAGGAAATATAGTTTTTAACTGAAAAATTATTCAAGCATCTCAATGAACCTTCTCTGAAACTAAAGCTGCAGACCAACTGATCGCTATATTCCTAACCACCTCAGGATAAACCATTTCGTCATATGGTAAACACTTCCTAGCTAACAATAAATCTTTACTCAGTAGATATTTATCCTTATGTTCAGGCAAGTCATCCCAATTCTCAACTAACCGTATGATTGTCTCACTAAATTCGGCCTGACTCATAATATTGGGAATCCCATTCCTATGAATTTCTAGAAATGAATAAATAATATAATTTCCAATATCTTTAGTTAAGATATATTCAATAGAATCCATTCTGTCGATAAACTGTTGAACTCTCGTTTTCATGCCCCCCCTTTTGTAAATTTAAAGGTTAACATTTAAGCTACAACCGTTAAGTTCCTCCGTTTATTGATCCATGTCAACCTGCAATTTCAGCACAACAATAAAACCTGTTTTCTCTATCACGTTTCAATGGGTGTCTCTGTATTGTCATGAATTCTGAGTTCATATTTTTTAAACAACTCTGACAGATTAATAATACATTTAGCTTTTAAACAGGCCTCCCAAACTTTAGATGTTCCCAAATCAAGTTGGGCACCAAACCCTTCATCACAATAATCATAAATGTTCGCAACATAATTTTTACTGTGTTCATCCATAGTTACAACCATTTTTCCACGCAACTTACGATTATATCGAATCGAATAAACCGCCATAACTTGTTCTCTAAGAAAATTATTTTTTTCTAAATTACGGGCGACTTGCTGAACAAAAGTCTTACTGTGATGTTTACCTTGATATACTCTAATCGAATGATTGTGATTGCTTATAACTGGATTTCTAATTAACGCTTCATAAATCTTCTTTTTAACACGAAGTTTCTCTGTCGAAGAAGCATTTGATAAACTTTCCTCATCCTTTTGAATTTGTCGGTCTTTTTTTACGGTTGCTTCCTGAATATTCTTCAGTTCCTCTGACAAATCTTCATTTTCCTGAATTAACTCCAAAGCAAATTGACTCTCTTTTTCCAGTTCTTGCTCTAAGTGATTTATTTCATTCTGATCAATATGGTGAGTATTTTTTAAACTTAAACGTAATTTTTTAATATTACGTTCCGCTTTTAATAATTCTTCTTCATTAATTTCTTTCGCCAGGCCTAGTTCACCTAGTTTATTATTGAGTTCTTTTAAATCATTTCGTGCAACAGAAACTTCTTCTTCACGGATATGTAATAATCGTTTAAGAACCTGCTCACGAAGCCAGGCAACACGGAATAAAAATAAACTAAAAACAGCCAGCCAAAATGCCGGACGACTTCGTGGCCAAGCTACCGTAAAGAAAAAAGATTTAGCTCCCTTCCAGTCTTCATCGATCACTCGTTGAATCAACTCCGGAAAGGAAAATGTCATACTCTGAAAAACACTGGCCATAATTGGTGGCGTGGGTCTTTTCCATAGTGATAGTTTAATTTCATGTTGTTGGTAACTAATGGTATGCGTTGAATGAACTTCCTTGCGTTCAGTAAAAATATCTAAGCGATTTGAAAATAACCTTTTACCATCCTTAGAAATCTCCAATTCACTAGTCAATTTAGTATCCCTAAGACTTAATAACATTAAATCAACACACAAATCCCCACTTAAATCTTTACTCAGACAACTATTGAATTGATTCTGAACCAAATTTAAAAGCACATGTTGCTCTTCAAGCGTCTCATAACCTATATAACTGTATAAATAATGATTATTAATACCCGTTAATATTGCAACAAAAAAGAATAGGATCGACAGGTAAAGTCGATTAATTATTGATATTCGTCTCATATACTTACTTTTTTATTTTTATGACCAAGTTCTTTCTTTTGTTTAACATCGTTATGACAGAACTCATAATTTTTGGACTAGTCTTAACGGTAAAAGAACACCCCAAACCCTAATCACTGCTTTTCTAGAACACTTTAAAGAAACTTCATTTTAATGATAAAGTAAAATCCCTGTTGACACACATGAAAAATTACTTTTCAACCATATACAAAAAACCATGTTACGACTAATCAGAGGGTTGCCCGGTTCTGGAAAAACAACCTTAGCGAAACAATACGACTGTCTTCATCTTGAAGCTGATATGTATTTTATAAATAATAATCACTATAACTTCGATAAACAGCAACTACAAAATGCTCACCAATGGTGCTTATTACAAACAGAAATTGCCCTTAGAAATAAAATGGATGTTGTGGTCAGCAATACCTTTACCCAATTGTGGGAACTCAAGCGCTATATTAAATTAGCTAATTGCTACCATGTTGAATATCAAATAATAGAAGCCAAAGGAAACCACCCAAACCAGCACAATATCTCCAAGGAGAAATTAAAGCAGTTAAAAGCTAAGTGGCAACCTTGAATCGCCCTGTGTTTTCTAGACCAACCCAAGCTTCATAAAATATCTTTTTTC
>CAZEVO010000060.1:0-5253 GCA_964515235.1 uncultured Methylococcaceae bacterium
GATGAGTCCTATTGATAATCAGTTGTTTTGATGTGTTTCGTGCAAAGGTCTCAAATCATGTTAATTATTTTTTGACTATAAAAAAGCATTAATCCTATAATAGTGCTGTTAAATAAAATTAACAAAAGAAAATTTTTAACTTTCAAGTAATTAAAATGCATTTTATTCAGCACTTTTCAGAAAATAATCACCCTGATTTTTTAAATTGCCCCCAATAATTTGCAACCCATTTTTGATTTTTTTTAGAGGTAATTTAAATGGCAACAGGCACAGTAAAATGGTTCAACGCTTCCAAAGGCTTTGGTTTTATTTCTCCCGATGATGGCAGTGAAGATGTCTTTGTTCACTTCTCAGCGATTAAAGATGATGGTTTTCGCACCCTTAATGAGGGGCAAAAAGTCAGCTTTGAAGTTGAAAATGGTCCTAAAGGGCTACAAGCTACAGAAGTTGACTCACAGTAAAATTGAATTGACATTTAATGACCCTGAGTCGAATCAGGGTCATTTTAATCAACCCTGTTCACCCTAATGGGCTTTTTAAAGCAATATACAAGTCATTGAGGGGCTCCGCCACGTCCTGTGGCAGAGCAGTAATGTCGCATTAATAATATTCCACTGGTGGAACCTTTCCTTTGGCAAGACCCTTTGCTCAGTGAAGAAATCCTTCTCTTTTCCAGCGACAGATGCATTATCACTAAAAAAGAACATCCTACACAAGTAGCAAAAAACCACCAATTCATGTAAGTAATCACTTACAAAACTCAATACTTTTCCATTTTTAAGTTTTGGGTTATTAAAAATAAAATTTTATTTTTTTGCAACTTTCTAAAAAATAAAATGTCTTTCTAACCAGAAGGTAGAGGCCGTTAGAAACCTTGTTCCTTCCAAACTATTACCCCATTTGATTTATCGCAAGTGGAAAGTATGAGTATTTTCGGAGATGGTTATACTTATACATTATCTGCTCCTTTAGACATGGAGGCTAAAGGAGCAAATTTTAAATCCAAATCTAAATGCTTTCGCAGTATGCGAGCCAAGTTGATCGCTAGATAAACTCAGTTAAACATCATTTTCTAACGTTTTTCACAATTTTTTCACATAAAAAAGGCAAACATTTTCATGCTCACCTTTAAATGACTTCACCAGACCCTCTTAAGAAATCACCTTATAATGAACTCGCTTTCCCAGCCTCAGTTGCTTCGGTGACTTCTATTAATCTACCTGACTGACAGTCATAAATATAGCCATAAACAGGAATATCTGAAGGCACCATAGAACATGACTTAATGCGAATCACATCTTCTAAAACACTTTCTGTTTGTTCTTTGATCGTTAACCAATTGATATATTTCCCTTCCGTTGAACCGTGCCCTTCGCCGCAATCATGCCAACCATCCGCATCAACAGAAGCAGTTTTCAGACTACTACTCAGTAAGTCACTCATGATTTCGTTATTAAAATATTCCATTCCACAATCAGTATGATGAATGACAAACCATTCGCGGGTACCCAGTAGTTTATAGGAAATAACCAATGAACGAATAGCATCATCACTGGCTCGCCCACCAGCATTACGAATAACGTGCGCATCACCTTCTGCTAATCCGGCATATTTTGCAGGATCTAAGCGCGCATCCATACAAGTCAAAATGGCAAAATGACGCCCTGGCGGCATAGCTAACTCTCCTTTATTACCAAAATCTTCTGCATAGACTCTATTTGCACTTAAAACATCATTTAAAATATCACTCATTTTTGTATTCCTTAATATTAATTTAATGTTGTCGATACGCTTGAAAATCTATATCGAAAAATTGATTCTACTAGATAGAAATTCATTTAAATGTATTTTTTAGTTTAAAGATAGAAAACCATAGGTTTATAATTATAGTTTGTTAGCCCCTTTGATTGGACCGTTATTATTTGGCACACAGAGTCAAACTGAGAGTTAAAATTATTAATGGGATAAAATAGGTTATATGCCTGTTTTTTATCTTCTTTTTGGGTTATTTGCCATAATTAATAACACTGCTGCGCTTTTTTGTCGCGCGTCAATTTGACACATTTTCACTGTGCCTAATTCACGCTAAACTAATGACAACTTTGTGATTATTCCTCCTAAATGTAATCAAATTGTTAAATTAGAGTTTACGTCTCGGTAGCCTAGCGATCCAACGCACTGCCCTTTTCCTCCGGATCAAAGGCTACCTGGTTTTTCAGACAAAAACATAATCTCTGAATCTGAATCCTCTAAAAATTCTTACGACCTGCATCTCTTTAAAAAAACTTCAACAAACAAAAAACCTATTTCGCTCAACTTCCTCTGACAATAGCCTTTTTTATGAAATTCAAACCCTATATTTTATTGGCCATCTGACTACATTTTAAATCCTGATTGCTAATAAAGTAATGATCTGTCTTTTTTCGGTAACGACTTTCCTTTTCAAAAGGGATGATACCTTGATCCTTACTCGGTAAAAACAACATAACTATCTACCGATGTAGTAAAGAAATTTAACTCGGGGTTATAGATTTTATCTGAATAACCTATAATGCAATCTTTACAAAAGCAGAGTTCCTTACAACTTCGCATTTAAACCCTTAATTAGGCACACTCAGAAATGATTAAAGATAAACAAGAGATCATCGAAAAAATACGTGGTAAAAAAGGAATTATTTCTGATATGGATGGGGTTATCTACCACGGTAATAAGTTATTACCCGGCGCTAAAAAATTTGTAGAATGGTTAAAAAACGAAAATAAGTCATTTGTTTTTTTAACTAATGCTAGTGAACGGACTCCAAGAGAGTTACAGGAAAAACTATCCCGCTTGGGGATTGAGGTTGGACATGAACACTTTTACACTAGCGCGCTAGCAACTGCAACTTTTTTAGCCTCTCAAAAAGAAAACGGCAGTGCTTACATTATTGGTGAAGCTGGCATTATCAATGCGCTCTATGACGTCGGTTATTCCATGAATAACATCAATCCAGATTACGTTGTTATCGGTGATACCCACTCATACAATTATGAAAAAGTCGTCACGGCTTCTCGTTTAGTCCGTGATGGTGCAAAACTGATTGGTACCAATCCTGATATTACCGGCCCTTCTGAGCAAGGAATTATCCCGGCAACTAAAGCATTAGTCGCACCAATTGAACTTGCAACGGGAAAGCCAGCCTACTACATTGGGAAGCCTAACCCACTGATGATGAGAATTGCTTTAAAGAAATTAGGTCAACAAAGAGAAGATACGTTGATTATAGGCGATAGAATGGATACTGACATCATTGCCGGTATTGAATCAGAAATTGAAACTTGTCTTGTTCTTTCGGGTTGTGAGACTGAGTCATCAATTAATAATTATCCTTATTCACCTGATTTTGTTCTTAATGGTGTTCTTGACATCACTTCGTAGACCATTACGTGTAACTAGAGAAAAAGATTGGCGCAATTTGTCATCAGCATTAGTTTTAAATTCTGAAAAAAAATTCCAATCAATACTGTGATTTTTACCCTCTATTTTCTAATTGAATCACTGCACTAGTCAAAAAAATTGAGCTCGAAAAATCTTATTTAAGACAGCGCTCTTAATTGCAATGATTAATCAATTTTTGATTAACAGGTAAAATAAAAAATGGTTTTTTTAGGATTAAATTATGGACGATGATCAAAGTCTTATAGAAGAGTTAATTAGGAATACCAGACAGCTCATTTTAGCTATGATAGGTATTGTCTTGGTAATAGGTGCAATGATAGGCGCCCTTTTTTTGTGCTGGTACCTTTATGACCGATATATTGAGGCACTCTGGTTTGCTTATATTGGCATGGCATAACAATCAATGCCGCCTTGCCTCAGAGGTTCATTGCTTGCTTGGGGAAAACTATCGCATAACAAAACACCACATTTTTTCAACCGTCAGTGACATCTGAATTTAATTACAGTTGAAAACAATCCCTTACATTAGCTTCACACGATATAGCCATTGGGTCATTTTTAATTATTAAGTGGCTCCATTTTCGGACTGCGCTTTCTTTAAAAGCAGATCGATTGTTTAAACCAACCATTAATGAATTCCACTTTCCGTCTAAAACGGATTATTATAAGGACAAAATCCTACAAAAAGAGGCGAAGTCAATGCGAGCACCCCAGTTGTTTGTTTTTCTATTATTGTTTTCAGTAACATCGTTTGCAGAGGAGATTGGTGAAGTTAGTACAAAGTTTAGGCTAGCATCGCCGAACGATAAAATAGTCATAGAAGCTTTTGATGACCCCAGTATTCCGGGCGCGACCTGTTATTTAAGTCGCGCCAAGAAAGGTGGGTTGTCCGGTGCTATCGGAATCGCAGAAGATAGTTCCGATGCTTCCATTGCTTGTCGTCAAACCGGCTCTATTGAGTTACCTGAGAAAATTAAAAATGGCGAAGAAGTTTTTAAGAAAAGAACATCGGTACTTTTTAAATCATTACAGGTTATTCGCTTTTACGATGCAAAGCGCAAGGTCTTAGTCTATCTAACCTTTAGTGATAAATTGGTTGACGGGTCACCGAAAAACTCAATTTCAGTTGTCCCTATTCGAGATTATTAGGGTTAGTTTGTGCTGCTATCATTATTATAAATCAGTTCTTATACACAACATTTACTTCATGATGGATAGGATTTAAAGTACTTTTTTATTCTGAAGATACAGGATCTAACTAGTCTTTTTGAGTCGTTCCTACGCGCTAGCTTTTTGCGCACTAAGCAAAGAAATATTAAAAAATGACAAAACCAACAAAACAAATAAAAAATACGATGGATTTCAACATGAGCGTTCCCTCCAGTTCGCCAAGTTTAGAAAATGTTAAAACAATGTTATGGGTAAATGCGGGAGTAACTATCTTCGCTATGCTTGGTATCGGACTTGTAATGACTTATTTTTTCTAAAGCCATGCCATTAATTTAGTTGTTTTTTAACACATTTAACAAAAAATAAAAAAAATCAGTGCTTGGCGTTGATTTTTTCACAATACAGTTACTTTTCAGTATTAACTTAACATCCTTACTTTTCCACAAAAGCTGTGTATAAGTTTGTGGAAAACGCAAATTTAACGCGCTGCACCCCTTAATAGATAAGGTATCACATTAAATTGACCACTTTCTATGCAAATAATAAATCATTTATAAATCAATGATATAGGTTGAGTTATTCTTTAAAACAAGCACTTAAGAGACTTAACATAGAATCAAGTTTAACTTTACCAAGTATCTGTG
>CAZEVO010000061.1:0-5044 GCA_964515235.1 uncultured Methylococcaceae bacterium
CAACAAAACTGATCTTCTTAGTCATTACTTCACCACATTAATATAAATATACAAAACAAATGACGACTACGTTCACTATGCTCTTAACTAATAGCACAACAAGCCTGTAATCAATTATTCACCCAAAACGCATCACTACTACCTTTAAAGCTAAAGCCTTAATTTTGACTGTTACCAGATCCCTCACTATCGTAAAGAGAATTTAAAAGTAAGCTTTGGAATTCACTTAAAAACTAAATCTAAAGAAACTCTTTTGTACGCCACAAATAGCACAAACCCACCTATCAGAAATATCATCTCAGCGTATACCTGACAAAGTCGCTAACCGAGCCCTATTTTCTTCATCGTAAAAGTGCTCAAACTACAAACAACGGTATTTAGTAAATCTCTCCAGTTTACTCCCCAATAGTTAGTATTGTCCATTCTACTTCATTTCGTCCCATTACTCTTAACAACCATTCCTTTTAAAAAGGAACGAATTATTATCTTTCAAATGTATTTAGATTTATTTCTTTAATTCACCCAGAACCATCATTTGGTTTTGTTCTTTTGTCCGGTTCTAGAAACACCGGTTATTTGTTGCTGTAGCTGAGTTAAGGCCTGTGTTAATGATTTTTCCATCACAACTTTATTCCCCATGGATGCAATAATTCTTGCAAGCTGAGGTATTTTGGCCTTATCGGCCACCATATACACGGGCTGAACATACAAAATAGAATCGCCCATCGGCAATACAACCATACGACCTTTAACCACATTTGACCCATGCTGATCCCACAACGTAAACATTGATGATACTTCTGGATTCTGGTCAATCAATGCATTCACCTGCGCTAAACCATTCACTTGCCTATCCTTATGAAACTTATAAATAGTGAGATTAGGGTCATAAGTCTCAACACAAGTACTCTCTTGTCGATTTAATGTCCCTGCAACCGCCAAAATACTGAGATTGTCACGATTCACTGGTGTCATCGGGTTTACTAAAACAAATTCTTCTTGCCCCTTACAACGATTAAAAGGGGTTGTAATATAGTAGGGCTCCATTTCCTTATCGCCAACCGTTGAAAAGGCTAATGTTTCTGACTGTTGATAAAATAGTTCCGGCTGTGTTTGGTGATATTTTGTATAAACTAACATCTGTAGAAAGAATAACTCGCGTGGATAACGCAGTTGCTCACGCAAAAAATCCGGCATTTCATCTAATGATTTAAAAATACCCGGATAGGCTTGATTATAGGCCGCAATCACCATATCAGACGGGTCGGAAATATATAGATTTAATTGCCCACTATAAGCATCGACGGTAACTTTCACCGAATTGCGAATATAATTAAATTGTCGACTTTCATTAGCAAACTCATGTTTAACCGGAAATGAATTTGGATACCAGTCAGATAAGGTATAAGCATCTAAAATCCAGTACAAGCGATCTTCGCTAATAACCAGATAAGGATCCTTATCAAGCGTCAGAAATGGCGCGACTGTTTGTACTCGCTCGAGAATATTACGGCGAAAACGCAACTTACTTTTGCGGGTAATACTGGTTGAGAAAAAAGGTTTCTCATCACCTAAATAAACCGAAAACAAAATCTTTTTGAAAAAAGAATCAATAGGTATACCACCCACACCATGATACTGTTCAGTTTGATCTGAATGCTGATGACCTGAAATACCGACGACATCTAATTTATTCGGAACAATCGCATAATCATAACGTTCTTCGCCATAATAAATTTCAGGGTGCTTAATTTTAAACCCCTTATCAGATGTCAAACTTAAATCTTGCAAATACCACTTAATCGGTTGGTCTGCATCTTGAGATGTCGGCGTAACAACTGCACCGTAACCATGAGTATAACGCAAATGTTTATTTTCCCAGGTTTGTGCTTCTGAGGGTAATTTACCAATATTTAATTCTCTGGCTGCCAGATTCACCTGAGTTAAATGATTATTAATCAAATAACGCGACTCATCGACATTGGGGAAACTATAATATCTCCGAATACCTTGCAGTTGTCTATAGCCATCAATCAATAGCTCACTATCCCAAAGCGGTATATTGTCAAAATATTTTTGCAGCTTCCACTTCTCAATATCGGCGGCAGGGTTTAATGCTAATTTTTTTTCTTCAACATGAATTTTATCAAGTTTATAGGCTGCTAACGTTGCTTCAATATTATTCTCCATAAACGCTCGTTCCATACTAACTGGGTTCGGCTTCACAAAATATTTGGAGATAAAATCCGGAATAACAGGCCAAACCTGTAGGCCAACAAGAACTGCAAAGAATAATACACATGAGGTCACAGGAAAAATACTGCGCTTAGTTTTAGAAATAAAGTAAGTCACTACTAATGTCACTAAAAACACAACGGTTATGATTTTCAACCAGATCAGTGGTAATTGATAACGTAATTCAATAAAACCAGGGCCGAAAAAATCCGGCAAATGATTATCAACATAAAGCAAACTAAAACGTTCTAATAACCAGCCCCAAACCGAATGAATCAGTAAAAAAATAAGCAGTATAGACAGGTGAATTTTAACGCCCAGAGGATAGTTCTTTTTTTGAGCCGGAATATAATGATGTGCGAGCCAATACTGAATGCTAACTAAGACCAAAATAAAGAGGGAAACAAGCAATAATTCCTCTTGAACCAAATTAAACATGGGGAAAGAAAACATAAAAAAACTAGTGTCATTACCAAAAACTGGATCAACGACCCCCGAAGCATGACCAAAAAAGAACAACGTCGCATATTCCCAGTGCTGATAAAAAGGAATAGCGATAAAGAAAGCCATAATCAATGAGACCGGCGTTAATAAAACTAATGAGCCTGTCCTAAACCAATTAACAATCTGGTTGAGTCTTTTTCGTTGGCTAATCGCTAGTTCAGATTCTTTTTGAATATCGATCCCTAAATAACGAGAAGCCACCCAGAAATGGGTAAAAAAGATACTGAAGAAAAAAACGGTAACGCCAATAGAAAAAAGATAACGATAGCTGTTTCTAAGCCAGAAATAACTTTCAAGATTCAGTGACTTAAACCACCAAAAATCAACAAATAAATCTAAAAACAAAAAAGTAAACGCAACATAACTCAGCAACAATACCGTCGTTACTAGCACGATCAAAAAAATGATTTTCTTTATTTTTTGCATTTTACCAATACCACTTTTACGTTAATTAGACCTACTTAACTAACTGACCATTTTCATATATTTCAGTCGTTACAATATTACCCTCTTTCCCCCAGTCGACCCAAGATCCATCTTTCTTATCATTCTTATAATGCCCTTCATAACGTTTCATTCCATTCTCATACCAGCGGGTTAACGTACCTTCCAATTTACCATTTTTATAATTTATTTCTTCCTTTTTCTTTCCACTCTTATACCAAGACACCCATAATCCAACTTTTTTATCTTTGTCATAATAACCCTCTGCCTTTTTTCCTCCATTTGCATACCACTGGGTTCTGATTCCGTCTCTTTTACCCTGCTTCAAATTAACTTCTTCTTCTAATTGTCCCTTTTGATTCCATTTCGTCAGCAGACCTTCCCCTAACCCATTTTTCCAATTCCCCTCCACTTCCTTATGACCCTGTTCATACCAACCCGTCCACAAACCGTCCTCTTTACCATGTTTATAGTTTACTTCCCAAGCTTTTTGTCCATTTTCATACCAACTAGTGAGTAGTCCGTGTTGCTCTCCATCTTGATAATGCCGAACGGTCTTTTTTTGTTTATTTGAATACCATTCCTTCGTCACTCCATTTAACTTACCTTGCTCATAGTGCTCTTCTAACTGCTTCAGCCTATTTTCATAGCGCTTAATCAACTTTCCCGTAAATGGTTTTTCTGAATTAATTTGATACTTAATACCCTCTCTATCTTGTAATTCAGACACTTCCTGTTCTATGCACCCTGTCAGAAATACTAATAATGACAGTATTAAAGTTATCTTATTCATTCTGTAATCCTTAAATCTATTTCACTAGAATCGTTCTTGCTCACTTCAAACCTCGTCATAGTATTCACTCGGCAACCCCTTCTGGCTTATAATTTACTGAATCCAACTTGTAAGCACTCCTGTACCACTGGACATTAAATCCATTTTTTATTGTTTTTAGAATTTATTTCAAACACCTTCTGCCCCGTGTCATCTCCAGTATCCCAATAACCGACTTCATTACCATAGTTAAAGTTTTCTTCTTTTCTATGCTGACCATTTTTCTACCATTCAGCCCAACGCCCTTCTTTCATGCCCTGTTTTCAATTAGCTTTTAGTGCTTCTTGCCCATTTTGATGGCAATCCCAATAAAACCCGCTTAATTATCTATTTTCAATAAGAATGCCTGTAAAACGCCTTCCAGAGTCAATTTCATACTTCATTCCAAACCGATCTTCTATTGCATCAATCTTTTTTGCAGATAGACCATCAGTCAAAAGCAATAGTGCGATTAATATTAAAGGACTATTGTTCATTCATTAACCTGTTAAAAATCACCTGCTGAGAACTTTTATTTATCCTTCTCAGTTGCAATCCTCTCGATATTGTTATCACAAACTAACGATAGTGATGCCACCAATCTGAAAGCAACCGATATAAAAAATGAACACCATAATAAGTAATTAAACTTGTTAATAGTAAAACTATCCAGGCTTCTAAATGTAGGAATTCACCTCCAAGCCAACCATCCATTGAAATAATAAGCTTGTCATTCAAAGGTAAAAATGTACTCACAGGTATTTCCGTCCAAGAACCACTTTTTAACCATCGAGACGTTTGGTAAACCAATACTCCTACTGAACTCAAAAACAAGCAAACCCATCCTAAAAATAATGGAAAGCCAACTAACCACCAAACCAGCCCCTCTAATATCTTTTTCACTTCTTCACTCAACTGTTTTTCTTGACTCACATTAGTTTCAGTCACTTCGTATTTTCCTCATATTCACTCTTTTTGAGTACCTACCAATCAGGCTAAATATTAGTCCCCTAATATCTTTAGACTTCATCTTCACATTGAATATGGCTG
>CAZEVO010000062.1:0-4946 GCA_964515235.1 uncultured Methylococcaceae bacterium
CAAATTTAACAGGCCAGCTTTGTGTTTGATGATTGGATTGTTAGTATGAATCATTCAGGTCTAATATAAGGGCGACAGCCGCAGCTTCAAGACGCCTATTCCGCAGCTTCGACATAATCCTCCATCGGTGGGCAGATGCATACCAAGTTCCGATCTCCCCAAGCATTGTCGATCCGATTGACCGGCGGCCAGTATTTATCAACCCGAAATACGCCCGGAGGGAAACATCCCTGTTCGCGCGTATAGGGCCGATCCCAATCGCCAATCAGATCCTCAACCGTGTGTGGGGCGTTTTTCAACGGGTTGTTTTCAGGGTCGATCCGACCTTCTTCGATATCTTTCGCCTCTGCATGGATCGCCAGCATAGCGTCGCAAAACCGGTCAAGCTCGTCCTTGGTCTCAGATTCTGTAGGCTCAACCATCAAGGTGCCAGACACCGGAAAGCTTATGGTCGGGGCGTGGAACCCGCAATCGACCAACCGCTTGGCAATATCGTCAACAGTCACCCCAGCACTGTCCTTAACAGGTCGGGTATCAACGATACATTCATGGGCCACACGACCGTTTTGACCTTTATACAAAATACCAAATGCCCCATCTAGGCGCGTTGCGATATAGTTGGCGTTCAGAATGGCGACACGTGTGACCTGTGTCATTCCAGGCCCACCCATCATCAGACAGTAAGCCCATGAAATAGCAAGAATACTTGCCGAACCATAGGGAGCGGATGAAACTGCACCCTCGCCGTCTGTGCTGCGTGGATCGCCCGGTAAAAACGGCTCAAGGTGGGCTTTGACGCCGATCGGCCCCATGCCCGGACCCCCGCCGCCGTGCGGAATGGCAAAGGTCTTGTGCAAGTTTAAATGCGAAACATCCGACCCGATCTCGCCCGGCTTCGCCAACCCAACCATAGCGTTCAAATTTGCCCCGTCCAAATAGACTTGTCCACCATGCTGATGCACCAGATCACAGACGTCTTTCACGCTTTCCTCAAACACCCCATGCGTGGACGGATACGTTATCATGCAGGCGGCCAGATTATCCGAATGCTTTTCCGCCTTGGCGCGGAAATCATCGAGATCAATATCACCGTTCTTAAGCGATTGAACCGGCACAACCTTCATTCCGGCCATCTGCGCGGAAGCGGGATTAGTGCCGTGGGCCGACATCGGGATCAGGCAGATGTCGCGATGGCCCTGCCCTTGCGAACGGTGATAGGCCGCAATCGTTAACAACCCAGCAAATTCGCCTTGCGCACCAGAATTTGACTGCATCGACATCGCGTCATAGCCGGTCATCTGGCACAGCTTTTCCGCCAAATCATCGATCATATGCGTATAACCCGCCGCTTGATCGATGGGCACAAAGGGATGCATTTGCGAAAACTCAGGCCAGCTTAACGGGATCATTTCGGCGGCTGCGTTTAGCTTCATCGTGCAAGAACCAAGCGGGATCATCGAGCGGTCGAGCGCCAAGTCACGGTCTGCTAGACGACGCATATACCGCATCATTTCCCCTTCGGCCCGGTTCATGTGAAAGACTGGATGTTCTAGATATGTCGAGGTTCTAAGCAACGCATCCGGTATCCGGTATTCCGCGGTCAAATCATCGTGCAAATCGGCAATACCAAACGCCCGCCAAACTCCCTCGATTGTTTCAGGACGCGTGCATTCATCAAGCGAAATACCGATGCGCGTTTCGCCAACACGGCGCAGATTGATGCCCTCAGCCACTGCTGATTTCATGATGACATTCTGCATCAGCCCAACATCAACGGTTATCGTATCAAAAAAGAACTCCTGCTCAATCTTCAGACCGATAGTTTCCAGCCCTTTAGCAAGCCGCACTGTTTTTCGGTGTATCCGTTGCGCGATTGCTTTCAGGCCTTCAGGCCCGTGCATCACCGCATAAAACGAGGCCATGACTGCCAACAATGCCTGCGCCGTACACACATTGCTGGTCGCCTTTTCCCGCCGAATATGTTGTTCGCGGGTCTGCAATGCTAACCGATAGGCGCGGTTGCCGTGACTGTCGACGGAAACGCCAACCAAACGCCCGGGCATTGAGCGTTTATAAGTCTCTTTCGTCGATATATAAGCCGCGTGTGGGCCGCCATAGCCTTGTGGCATGCCAAACCGTTGAGTGGTCCCAACGGCGATATCAGCGCCCATTGCGCCAGGTTCTTTCAAAAGCGTTAGGGCAAGTGGATCGGCACACACAACGGCAATGGCTTTGGCTTCATGCAAAGCCGTAATTTGGTCGGTGAAATCACGCAGGAAACCATAGGTACCCGGATACTGAAAAATCGCCCCAAAAACAGCGGATGGATCAAGATCGGTTTCAGGGTCACCAACGATGATTTCAATACCAATAGGCGCAGCGCGGGTTTTCATCACCTTGATATTTTGCGGATGGCACTTGTGGTCGACAAAAAACGCGGGAGCCTTTGATTTTGATACCCGTTGCGACATCGACATCGCCTCAGCGCAGGCGGTTGCTTCATCCAGCAACGAAGCGTTGGCAATCTCAAGCCCGGTCAGGTCGCTTATCATCGTCTGAAAGTTTAACAGAGCTTCTAGGCGGCCTTGCGAAATCTCAGGCTGGTAAGGCGTATAAGCTGTGTACCAAGCCGGGTTTTCAAGAATATTGCGCTGAATCGCTGGCGGTGTGACCGTGCCGTAATAGCCCTGACCAATTAACGTGGTCATATGTGCATTCTTGCGGGCGACTTCGCGCATGTGATACAACATGTCACGTTCGGATTTCGCACGTTCCCATTCCAAGGGCGCCACCTGACGAATAGATTGCGGCACGGTTTGGTCGATCAGCTCTTCTAAAGAGGCCACATTCAACACTTTCAGCATATCGCTCATTTCAGCGGGCGAAGGACCAATATGTCGGTGGTTGGCGAAATCATATGGCAAATAGTCAGTCGGTTCAAAGGTCATCAGTTTCTCCAGAGCCGGCAGCAGCATCGGCATGTGTTAAAATATTGAACAGGTTGTTGTTTGGATCTAGTAAATAAAACCTACGAACGCCCCAAGGCTCCAAGACGGGTCCATACTCAACGGAAACGACCATATCGAGAGCGCTTTGATATACCTCATCAAGGTTATCGATTTCTATTGAAAGATGCGGAACGGCTGTGCCGGATCCCCCCTCTGACACAAGGCTAAGCTGGTCCCCCGCCTTTTCAGATGACACTAATGTTGTGATCCAGCCGAATTCCATTACCGTTTCAAAGCCTAGCAGCCGCTGATAAAATCCAGTTCGGACGGATCGCTTAGCTTAATTTTGAACATCCAGCCGTCACCGGTTGCATCCTCGTTCACTTTTGTTGGCTCATCGACCAGCGCTTCGTTGACTGCAACGGTTTCACCATCAAGTGGAGCCAGAATATCTGACGCTGCTTTAACGCTTTCGATCACCACAACCTCGTCATTTTTGCTGACCTCAGTGCCAACTTCAGGCAATTCAACAAACACCAGATCACCCAATTGGGCTGTAGCATGTTCAGTGATGCTAATGATTACAATATCGCCTTCGGCATGCAGCCATTCGTGTTATTCAGTGAATTTCTTCTGTTTTCACCTTGTTGGGTTTCTTATATTATCGTTTGAAATTGGCCGGTGTGAACGGCATTTTTGAGACTGTAGCAGGCAAACGTTTGCCCCTGACATCTGCGTATATTGTAACGCCTATTGCTGCGTTTTCGGTCAAAACGTACCCCATCGACATCGGCCCTTCTATAGTCGGGCCAAATCCGCCTGATGTTATTTTACCAATTGGGTTTTCGCTGGCGGGGTCACTGTATAACACAGTGCCCGCCCGCATGGGCGTGCGCCCTTGAGGTTGCACACCAATGCGTTTGCGTGCGGCTCCATTTTTAAGTTCGCTTAAAATTCGTTCAGCACCTGGAAACCCGCCTGCGCGATCGCCGCCAGTTCTCCGGACCTTTTGCATTGCCCAGTTCAGCGATGCTTCAACTGGGGTTGTTTCACTATCGATGTCATTTCCATAAAGACACAGCCCACTTTCCAGTCGCAAGCTATCGCGCGCACCAAGGCCAATTGGCTCGACCTCATCCATTTCCAGCAATGTTCGAGCAAAATCTGCCACATATGCATCAGGCACAGATACCTCATAGCCGTCTTCTCCTGTGTAGCCCGACCGTGAAAACCACAATTCGACGCCAAGCCAATTCAGAACTTCGACGTCCCTGAATTGCATAAGCGTAACCTCTGGAACCAATTTTGCCAAGGCGGTTTCTGCTTTGGGGCCTTGCAGGGCGACCAAAGACCGACCCTCGATCATTTCAAGGTCACATACATCACCCATACCGGCCTTTATCAAATTGAAATCAGCCTCTTTGCGGGCTGCATTGACGACCAAAAACAAATGATCCCCGCGATTGGCGATCATCAAATCGTCTTCGATCCCACCTACCGCATTGGTGAAAAACCCGTAACGTTGTCGACCAGCTGGCAAGCCCAAAACATCCATCGGAACCAGCTTTTCCAAAACTCGTGCCGCATCGGAATTGTCACCGGACTTCGCCCGCAAAATCACTTGTCCCATATGGCTGACATCGAACAATCCAGCACCCGCGCGACACAACAAATGCTCTTTCAAAACGCCCGCTGGGTATTGCACCGCCATATCATACCCCGCAAAAGGCACCATTTTTGCACCCAATTCCAAGTGTAGCCCATGCAGTGCTGTTTGCTTAAGTTCTAACATATTACGCCCCTACTATTGGCCGGTTCTGTTTGGAAACTTTCCGGCATAGACCCAAACGCGCCAAAATTGGCCACGCCGCGATGCCCCCTCTGCCTTTTTTCCTGAGATCGTTATCCCTTCGGCGGACGCGCGGCGCCTATCTCCAGAGTTTTTCACCAACAACAAAGGAAACACCACCATGAAGAACAGTAATATTATCGCTCTTA
>CAZEVO010000063.1:0-4894 GCA_964515235.1 uncultured Methylococcaceae bacterium
CAAAGTGGAAACTTTTGGACGCTGACAGGTGGAAACTTTTCAACGCTGATTGACACCTCATGCCGACACAGCACTCCTTAACGCCCTGATCAAAGCCCATCGCTGGGATAGACTGCTGCTAGACGGAACCTTTAAAACCGTACAGGCTATTGCCGATGCTGAAAACATTAAAGCCGACAGCTATGTCGCCTGAATACTCAAACTAATAACCCTCGCTCCCGATATTCAAGAAGCTATTATCAATGCATCTCACCCCGCCACACTGACCCTAGCGGACTTTAGAACACCCTTTCCGCTCGATTGGCAACAACAGCGGAAACGGTTTGGGTTTGGTTAGCCGGTAATGCCTTCGTCGTTAAAATTTAAGAAATTGATGATTCCTAGGTCTATTAATTACATACTAATGATCGGTATCAATAAAGTATTAATTTTGTGGGTGATAATGAAACCATCAATTATTAATTAAAGAGTATTACAGGAGAAAACCCATGAACACTCCAGTTAATATGACAGGCCCTATTCAAAACAGCCAAGCTATTAATTCACAACACGCCCCTGCAAATAAGAATCCAAATTATAGTTATAAAACTCATAACTCTCTTGCAGTGCAACCAAAATCCTGCCACCCAACACCCGAGGAATTAGCAAAATCCATTCAACAACTTAATGATAATATTCACAACTACAACCAAAGACTGCAGGTTATCGCCGATGATGCTACTGGAGAATATATTGCTAAAATCATTGAAATAAATAGTGGCAAAGTAATTCGGCAGATTCCTGAGAACGAGCGCCCTACCATAGCGCATAATGTTAACAACAGTTCAGGGCTCATCATCGACAAAGTTGCTTGACAATTTATAGAAAGATATCAATCAACTCTGCCATGTAACGATAAAAGTATGCAAAAACACCAATAGCCATAGTAAATCCACGCTATTCTTGGAATGCAAAAGTGTACTCCGCTAACACAGGGATACACACGCAGCCACATAAAAAACCATCATGGCTATTAACAAGCCACAGGTAAGAAAATTGATTCAAGAGCTTTTCACTCCGTCAAAACCTGCTTTAATGTTCTCAATCAACATCCAGGTCCTGAGTCGACCCACCAAATCTATTTCTTTAACTACCCAACTATCATTAACTTGATCTTGATCAAAACCGATCTTATTTTTGATGTGAAAATAGATATCAAACAATTTAGATCGGAGCTCATATGAACCTACCCATCCACCTTTTCCCTATAGACTTTGATAATTCCCCTTTTGACCATCACCTCTTCAAAAATCCAAACAATAGCTATTTCGCCCCCAGGATTGAAGTTAAAGATAATGAAGAATCATATTTAATAACCGTGGAGCTCCCAGGAATAAAAAAACAAAACATCCACGTAACACTCCAAAGTGGAATCCTATCTATCATTGCGGAACATAGTCAAGAAGACAGGCAAGAAACAAATGGGAAAGTAATCCACCAAGAACGATACTATGGGAAGTTTATACGCCATTTCAACGTCTGCATCTCAGCAAAACAGAGTGACATTTCCGCCCAATTATACGATGGCATTCTCAAAGTCAAAGCCCCGAAAAGAAAATCAGAATCTAAGGAGATTTTCGATATCCCCATAACTGATAAGATAAGTGTTTTCTCTGATCATTTAGCAACGCTTAGAGCTAACCGAAAAGCAATCCCTATTGAACTATTATGCATTGATAATTTCTCCAACCTTACTTCAGAGATCGAAGAGGATTACGATATTTTAAAGTTACAACTACACCTAATGAACATGGATATGAAAGATGAGTGGGCGTCACTTGACCAAAAACTCCATACATTAAAAAGCACCATTAATGAAGCCACTCATCCTATTGAGGATTCAACTCACGACATTTTCATTAAGTTAAATTTCATGGCCAATGAGCTAAAGGAAGGCTATTGCAATTTAAAATCAAAAATTCACCCTAGTGAGACAGAGAGTAAATAACAAATCAATCCTGTGTATCCATAACTCCACACAACATAGCGGCGCACTACTCACTGTAGTAAACACCTGAAAGATACCCCCCTTAAATTGAAAATCGAATTATCAATCCCAATAACCAAAAAATATAAATTTAACAGACCCGCTTATGCAATTAGATAAATTAACAAGCAAGCTTCAAGAAGCTTTAGCTAATGCACAAGGGCTGGCTATGGCAGGTAAAAACCCTGCTATTGAAGCCCTCCATGTGTTGGACGCGCTATTAAATCAGACGAATGGAAGCATCTTGCTATTATTAAAAAAAGCGCACGGAGATTCTGATTTACTCCGGTCATTAATAAAAACTGAATTACAAGCGTTACCAACTGTAACCCATTCTAATAATATTACATCAGTGTCTCCTGATTTAGCACAAATGCTGAATAACGCCAACCAATTAGCACAGCAATATAACGATAAATATATTTCCAGTGAGATCTTTTTGTTAGCACTTTATGACGATGACAAAGTACTAGGCCCAATTCTAGAAAAATCCGGTTTACATCGACTAGTGCTAGAAGAAGCAATTCGTGAGCTGCGTAGTGGCCAAGCCGTAACCGACCAGGATGCTGAAAACCAGCGTCATGCCTTACAAAAATACACCACAGATTTGACTGAGTTAGCTGAGCAGGGAAAGTTGGATCCTGTCATTGGACGAGATGATGAAATACGCCGCACTATTCAAGTTCTGCAACGTAGAACAAAAAATAATCCGGTTTTGATCGGTGCGCCGGGTGTTGGGAAAACAGCTATTGTTGAAGGATTGGCCCAACGCATTATTAATGGGGAAGTACCAGAAGGGTTAAAGGGGCGGCGTGTTTTGTCTCTCGATATTGCCGCTTTAGTTGCCGGTGCAAAGTTTCGCGGTGAATTTGAAGAGCGCTTAAAAGCGGTTATGAACGATATTGCTAAACAAGAAGGTAACCTGATTATTTTCATTGATGAATTACATACGATGGTAGGAGCTGGAAAAACTGAAGGGGCGATGGATGCGGGGAATATGCTTAAGCCCGCGTTGGCCAGAGGAGAGTTGCATTGTGTCGGTGCGACAACATTGGATGAGTATAAGCAATCTATTGAAAAAGATTCCGCATTAGAGCGTCGATTTCAGAAAATATTAGTTGAAGAACCTTTAATTGAAGATACCATCGCAATATTACGTGGCCTAAAAGAGCGTTATGAGGTGCATCACAGCGTGACGATTACGGATCCTGCCATTGTTGCTGCCGCAACATTATCTCATCGTTATATAACCGGTCGTCAATTGCCTGATAAAGCCATTGATTTAATTGATGAGGCAGCAAGTCTGATACGGTTAGAAATGGACTCTAAACCTGAGCCAATGGATAAATTGGAACGCCGCCTTATTCAGCTTAAAATTGAGGAAGAAGCATTAGCAAAAGAACCCGATGAGGCTTCACAGAAGCGTTTAGCATCCCTAGATAAGCAAATAAATGACCTAGAAAAACAGCTCTTTAATTTGGAAGAAATCTGGAGAGCTGAAAAACTATCTTTACAAGGGACAGCCACGATTAAGGAAGAACTAGAAAAAGCTCGGTTGGAATTAGAATTTGCTAGTCGTAGTCACGACTTAACTCGCATGTCAGAGTTGCAATACGGCAGAATTCCTCAATTAGAAAAAGATCTTAATCAACTTGATAATGTAGAAAAGCAGGCGCTCACCTTGCTAAGAAATAAGGTGACAGAGCTGGAGATTGCAGACGTAGTTTCTAAATGGACGGGAATTCCTGTAGCCAAAATGATTGAAGGCGAACGTGAAAAGTTACTTCGGATGGAGCAAGAACTAGCGAAACGTGTTATTGGCCAGCAAGAAGCATTAACAGCTGTCAGCCATGCAATTAGACGATCGCGATCTGGCCTATCAGACCCTAATCGTCCCAACGGTTCATTTCTATTTTTAGGCCCTACTGGTGTGGGTAAAACAGAATTATGTAAGGCTCTAGCCGCATTTTTGTTTGATACGGATGACGCCATCATCCGTGTTGATATGTCTGAATTCATGGAGAAACACAGTGTTGCCAGATTAATTGGAGCACCTCCTGGATATGTCGGTTACGAGAAAGGTGGCTATCTAACTGAAGCCGTCAGAAGGAAACCTTATGCCGTGATTTTGCTAGATGAAATTGAAAAGGCCCATACTGATATTTTTAATGTTCTACTTCAGGTTTTGGATGAGGGACGATTAACTGATGGACAAGGTCAAACAGTTGATTTTCGTAATACGGTCATTGTTTTAACGTCTAATTTAGGATCAACGCTGATTCAGAAATACACCGATGATGAAAATTATTCCGAAATGAAGAAAGCAGTAATGGACGTGGTTGCAGAAAACTTCCGTCCTGAATTTATTAATCGTATCGATGATGCAATTGTTTTTCATTCTTTAGGAAAAGAACAAATAAGAGCGGTTACAGCAATTCAGGTCAATCTATTAATTACTCGGTTAGCAACGATGGATATTAAGTTGGTTGTATCAGGCAGAGCATTAGATCATTTAGCAGCATCCGGGTTTGATCCTATTTATGGTGCCAGACCACTAAAAAGAACCATTCAAAACCAGCTCGAGAATCGACTAGCTGAACAACTATTAGCGGGCTTATTTAGTGCCGGAGATCTGATCAATTGTGATTTTATTGATGGTCAATATTCATTGACGAAGGCCTAATACATAACTTAAAAAGGTATTAGGTGTATTAGTTCCGATTTAATCTGACACTTCAGCTTGAACTGAAGAGAGTTACCCGTTTTGATAAAGGTGTCGAATCTTTAATCAAAACATACAAGAGGTAACTCTCAATGATTCATACTAACAATCCAATCATCAAACACAAAGCTGGCCTGTTAAATTTG
>CAZEVO010000064.1:0-4635 GCA_964515235.1 uncultured Methylococcaceae bacterium
TCAAATGACTTGACGGCGTTTCGGATGTAATTCCAGACCCCCTCTGGCGCTACGCTCGGCGGGTACCCAGAATTACCTACGCCTACCGGGGACTACCAGCCCTCGCTTCGCTTTCCATGGCTGGCAGCGATGGCAGTTGGTGTAGGAAAAGCTGATTCTTAAAGAGCGGTGGCCAATTTAACAAATTTGGCAGTGTAGGTCGGATAGAGTCACTGATTCAGGTATTTGTTTAAGTGAATGAAGATAACTATGGGTGCCTCTGGGGTCAAATGAGATGGCGTCGTGTTACTAAATAAACGATCTAAAATCAGTGAAAAGGTTTGCTCATAGTTGCAAAACTATTAATCCTTAACATTTTTTATAGACGCCTATTTTGGGCCCGGAGGCTATGCTTTTTGCTTTTTTTCTAATCTTTGCGACTGAATACTAACTCTTTAAACCATACTTTCCATTGTTGATATTTTTCAACCAGTGGTTTATGTATCGTCTTGATAACCGTTTCTGATTGTTTATAAGTTGTGGGTGCTAAATTGTTAATCAGAATGGCCGTTCCTTGTAAACTGGAATGTTTTTGCAATACTTTAAAAACAGGTGAAGTACTGCAATTGGCAATACCTTGTTGTAAACAAGATGAATTGGAAAGCCCTCCGGATAGATAGATACGTGTTTTCTCAGGCTGTTGATTGAAATCTTCTAAAATTAATGCGACTCTAAATATAATAGCTTCCAGTAACAAACAAGCGATCTGTTTTTTTGATAGATGCTCAACGGATTTGGAAAATTGCATTCTAATATCAGTACGGAAAAAAGGGGCTCCTATTCCAGTGGGTTCAGCGATACAAAATATATCAGCGATGTTAGCTAGGTCTTTTATTTTGCATGCTTGGAAAGGATAAATCTGTAAGGCAGCAGTTATGGAGTTTAGGGTCCCTTCAATAGCGATGATCTGGTTTCTTTGATGATCCTGATAAACTAGAGTGTGCAGATAGTCATCAGTTATTTTGTGAGACTGTTTGGGTTCGGAACGTGCGACAAAACCCCCAGTACCAAGATTAACCAAGATTTCGGATTCATCATTGTTGTTAAAAGTCACATTGGCGAGCAATGCGGCAGATTGGTCGGCAATACTCACTTTTAAAATAGCATCGTGATTGAGGGGTAAATTGAGATTTATAGAAGGCTGGATTTTGGGCAAAATCTTTATAGGTATTGAAAAAATATCACTTAAAGTTTTTGACCATTGCCCTGAGTGAATATCCATGAGCAGTGTTCTTGCAGCCATAGACGTATCTGTCATAAAATGCCTTCCTGCTGTCCAGTGCCAAATGATGAAGCTATCCAAAGTACCAATTAGCAATGTTTTATTAGCAATGCTTGGCAATAATTCTGGTTGTCGTTGCAATAAAGACCGGAGTTTGGGGGCAAAGTAATAAGGCGTTAAAGGTAGTCCGCTTAACTGCCTAATCAGTGGATTGTGCTTGATTAATTCGGTGCAACTGGCTTGGCCGCTATTATCCTGCCATGAAATAAGCTTTGTTACTGGTAAACCACTTGCGCAATTCCAAACAAGAAAAGAGGATCTTTGATAGCAAATACCAAGTAAAGGTTTCTTTTCACAAGTGTTTTGACATTTTTTTAACAGCCGCTCAACGATTGATAGATATTCCATTGCATCGCTGACATATTGGCCTTGGTCTACACTTATTGCCGGTGCAAGGTCGGAAAAGCTTTCTTCAATTTGGCTGCTGTTATTACAAATTGCTGCTTTTATAGCGGTTGTTCCGAGGTCTAGGGCAATGGTATTTAATGTAGTAGCCATTTGCTTGCACATGATTCAATTTCTTGATCTATAGTCGCCTGATCCCATTTAAGTTCTTTGCTACAAAGCTGGGCTAAATGGTTGAGTTCAATGTCGGTAATTCTGTGTAGAATCAGTAAAGGGACACGCCTGCGTAGGAGGTCTTCTAGGTGAATAACCATCTCATTTTTCAGGCAGAATAAAAGGTCGGCAACAATTAAGGGTACATGAGGCATAATGCGCTGTGCTAATGGTGGGTCCTGATCTATATTGAGTAGTATTTCAGTCACATGTTTTCCATGTCTGCGCAGTAACCAAAGAATACTTTCATCATCAACACCCAGTGTCTGTGCTTTTTTACGGGTCTGTTGTTGCCATTCTTTGAAGTTTTGTTCAGGTAACCAGGGCATTGGGGTGGTAAGGGTTTTACCATCAATATGATTGCCGAGATAATGACAAACGGCATCGACAATATGGCCGGCATCTTCACGAGATGAGGTTAATTTTCCACCGATAGAGTAGAGCAACCCCTGATTAAATGATTTTAACTGCCAATCTCGACTCACCGATGAAGGGGATTGTTGGGTACTGCATTGTAGAACTCTGAGTCCTGCAAATTGACCTTGAATATCACTTTCAGTCCATTGTGTTTTTAATGCAAAATTAACTTCGCTGAGCAAATAATCTATATCCTGTTTTTCAACGGAAACATTGTTGATATCGCCTGAATAATTAGTATCGGTGGTTCCTAATAAAGTCTTGCCATACCAAGGAATGACAAAAAAAACCCGACCATCAGTTTTTGCCGTTAATAAAAGGGCTTCTTTTTCCAGTATTTTAGGCAGGACTAAATGCACCCCTTTTGATAACCGTCCCCATTGCTTTTCCTTAGCTGAATCAGCAATCCACTGTCCTGTTGTTTTAGCAATGGCTGATGTTTTAATCGTAAGGGTTTTATCTTCTATTTTATTGTGTAAAACGGCGCCAGTGATTAGATTATTTTCTTTAATGACCTCTTGTAGTCGACAATAATTTAAACAAGTGGCACCAGCAGTTTGTGCGCCATCAATAATTTCTAGTACTAAACGGGCATCGTCAGTTTGTGCGTCTAAATAGGTATAACCACACTTTAATTGAGTGTCATCAAGACAGGGGAAATGCTCGGAGAACGCTTTGCTATTAAAATAACGATGGGTTTGTTTAGAATGCATGGTTCCAGCAAGAAAATCATAGAGTATTAACCCCGTTTTTAAACGTAATGCTCCAAAACGACTATGCTGACTAACAGGAATGCCAAAACGAAGCGGCCAGACACGGTAAGGAGCTAAAGTGATTAGGTGCTGTCTTTCTAGTAGTGATTTTTTGACCATGTCAAAGTCCAGTATCTCTAAATAACGCAAACCACCATGAACTAGTTTACTAGAGGCTGAAGAAGTCCCGCTACACCAATCATTTTGGTCAATGATAATTACTTTGAGACCCCTGAGGGCCGCATCGTATGCTGTCCAGGCACCATAGATACCTCCTCCACAAACGAGCAAGTCATAGTGTTGATCAATATCAGAAGAGGAGGGTCTTTTCATTCACCCCTCTTTTTTAATGCAGTTTCACAGTCATCAGTGATCAAAATATCAACCTTAAAATATAAGGCTTTGTTAATGTCACGGTGGATCTTGTCACCATAGATTAGAACCAGTTTATTTGCGTTACGCAGAAAGTGCATTAGAGATGTATCTAAAGTATGGATAGGAAGGCAAACACCATTAAGAAACCTATACCTTGCAAGGATATTTTTAACATCAAAAAAACTGTGAGCGTCCCTAAAGTTATAAATCAACGGAATTTGGGTGCTTAATTGATGTGCGTATTCCAAGCATATAATACTGAAAGAAGATATAACAACATCATTATTTTGTGCTTTTCCAATGATATCTAGGCATTTTCGTATTTTGATCTGAGCGCTTGATGTATCTTCCCAGGCACGATGCTTAATTTCTATTAGTAGCCCACTTTTGTTCCTATAGCTATTTATAAATTCTTTAAGCGTGATGGGACCTTCAGCATTAACAGAATGACAATAACCTGAAAAATTTAATTGTTCTAGTTGTGTAAATGTAAAATCACAAATATGATTATTAGGATAACCCAGTTGATCCATCAGACGATCATGATAAATAATAGGCACCTTATCTTTTGTTAGCTGCACATCAGTTTCAATGCCTTCAGCTTTTTGTTTTAATGCCTTGTTAAATGCCAGCCGTGTATTTCCCGCTGCATATTTTGTAGCACCTCTGTGTGCATAAATATAGCTGTGATTTTCGTGGTTTATCATCATCATTGCCTTCTCAGTAAAGTTAACAATGAACTGAAGCTCTCTTATGCCATTTGATTAATTGGTTCGCCTAGCATTCTACTATTTAGAGGTTTTATTAAAATGTAAAGTTCCGTACATTACCCTTTTATCTTGTGTGGTGTACCCCGTTTTCCGGACACATGTTGAAGTCCATCGTGTCTTTTTGTTCTTCTATTTGTTTCATGTGTTATCCAATATATCTCATCATCTCAATGCATTCTTCCATACACCCTTTTTACTGAACATAAAAAAACCAGCTCATGCGCCGGCCTTTAAAGTATCGCTCAACCCTAATAAAACGCGTGCAATAGTAATTGTTTACTCACTCGATGTAAAGCCTGCAACTCAGTATCAATAAAGGCTATTCCAACTGACCTTCATCACTCAGAGGAAGGTCTACCCAAGAAAGATAAATCCACTGATTCAGTACTTTTTAAGGAAACTTCATAAGAACTAAGACAGTCATAGTCACTAGAGGTGATAG
>CAZEVO010000065.1:0-4275 GCA_964515235.1 uncultured Methylococcaceae bacterium
TTTATTTGTTAGCTTACTCACAGGATGTACTGAAACAGCTATTCATTCCACTATCGAAGTGAAACCACAAAAATTTTATCATACACGCCTAATTACGGAACTTAGTTCGTCACAAGGCCTTTCCATAGTCGCAAAGAAAAAACGCTTTTTTAATTTTCTAACTCCATTAATCGTACAAGAAAATAAACTAATTCTTGCTCAACGCAAGCGCCTAATCTATGCGATTAACCAAAAAAATGATCGTGAATGGCTTAAAATGCTAGCAAAACAATATCAACTTCCGAGTGATAACGATTACCAAGAATTACTACGCCGCGTTGATATTCTCCCAACTGAACTCATTTTATCGCAAAGTGCTAATGAATCCATGTGGGGAGAATCCCGATTTGCTCAACAAGGCAATAACCTTTTTGGTCAATGGTGTTTAACGCCCCATTGTGGCCTAACCCCTTTAAATCGTGATACTACAAAAACACATGAGGTTGCCATTTTTAAAGACGTTAACGGCTCTATTCGTAGTTATCTACACAATATCAATACCAACCCAGCCTACGTTAAACTACGTAATATCCGTAGTCGCCTGAGACTTTTACAACGCCCTTTAATTGCTGAAAAACTCGCAACTGGGCTTGAAAAATATTCCGAACGTGGAGAAGACTATGTCCTAGAAATTCAGTCCATGATTAAAACCAATAAGGCCCTTATGCCCGATAACTCAGTCTTTTATTAACTAAACTACTGATAAAAATAAGACTAGTAACAAAAAAAGCCCCTTCCTAGACTCACCACTACGCTTAACTAGAGTATTTACCTGTACGTACTTTGAAACAAAGCCTACAATATTGCATAATGTCGAGCTATCGAACCTAAAGTAAAACCGGAGTTTATTTTGCCTAAAGCTAGTGAATTAAAACAAGGAACAGCCATTGAAATTGACGGCGAACCTTATGCTGTCAAACAAATTGAAGTCAGAAACCCAACATCACGAGGTGCTAGTACCCTCTACAAAATTCGCTTCGCTCATATGAAAAGCAAACAAAAGTTGGATGAAACCTATAAAGGTGATGACTTTCTTAAAGAGGCTGATTGCACTCGGATTCCAGTACAATTTTCATATCAAGATAATGATTCTTATACCTTTATGAACCTTGAAAGCTATGAGCAATATAGCCTCAATACTTCAGACATTGAGGCCCAAGTCACTTATTTGTCAGAAGGCCTTGAAGGAATTATCATGTTGCTTCAGGATGACACACCACTAGGCATTGAATTACCTGCTAGCGTTTCGCTGAAAATAACCCAAACACCGCCTTCAATGAAAGGCTCTAGTGCTACGAAACGAACAAAAACAGCCCTTCTTTCAACTGGTTTAGAGGTTCAGGTCCCAGAATATATAGAGACTGATGAAATTATAAAAATAAATACTGAAACGGGTAAGTTCATGTCTCGTGCCTAGCTTCCTTTCAAAAATCGTTTTGCTAAATAGCACCCAAAAAAGACCGTTTCATACACTATTTTGCCCTCTGTAGTAACTGAAACAACGGATTTAAAATGATTCAACAGAAAGCCTCCCAAGACGAAAATTTGGGGACTATCAAACACAAGGTTATTTCATTAAATCCTTGATAATGTTACCTAGGGCCACAATCTAAATGATAATTTCTTCAACGAATGACATGGCGTTAAAACACCCGATGCTTTTTTGGAAAGTCTTTTTTCGTAACGACCGGACTGATAAATCCTGAACAACGTCACAAGCGCGGGCAGAACCATACCGAATGTGTCAATACTCTCACTTATCTAGTCAGAGATTAGTACATCATGAGGCTTAGCGCGATGAATATTGCAGGCGAACCAACGGGCGATACGCATCATATCTGGTAACATACTTGCGAACCATTGCCCTCAAAACCATTAAGTCCAGTTGTTCTGTTGAGTTGGGTACGAATTGACCCATGACTATATTTGACCGAATCAGCGTACTTTGAGCGCCAAGCGCTATAAAAGCATTCTGACGAGCCGAGCGAGGCGAATATTAGGGCCGTCTTTGAGAAGGTGCCTCACTGCTTTCGTCTTTATTTTATTTGAATTAAATGGTGTCGGCACCACCCTCTTATGCGGTCTACAACATCACCTGTCGCAAAACATTCATCAATCATGGTTTTACTCGTCCCCCACCGATCTTCAATCAAACCTAATTCTGTTTTTAACTCAGCATTCTCTAGTTTTAGATCTTCTATTTGATCATTCGACAACTCTTTCTGACTGGTACCTTGTCGTGTTGGTGTGCCGACGATAGGAGCCTTGGCATTAAGTTGGGCTTTTCGTGCTGTCGCCAATGTCGTTGCTGTATACACTCTTAATGTTCGCGGACTCAGTCCGCTCTCTTTAGGCTGCCCACACTTCTTTGGGTTACATACCTTCCATAATTGAGCCTCTGGACAGCGCTCTGCCCACAACTCGATCTCTTTATTTTGACCTCCACCTGTTGTCTCTATTATTTTTTCAAGTGGGAGACAACCAGACTGAACTGCCCCGACATTTGATACAGAGAAAATCATTAGAAACCCAATGATAATCCTAGCAATTGGATTTGTTTTCATGATGTAAATCATAAGTTGATCAAGACCTTATTCTATATAAATAAATTATCATTCAATATAAAGGCGAAAGGTAATAACCTAAGTTAATATCAACAATCAATGCAGCAGATAAGATAACCGAAAGTAGAACTGCCGAGTACTGCTGCCCCTCTTTAGGTATGACGGCTGGATGCTATGCCATTACCACGGAAATAGCCACGCGGTAACGATGGTTAACGGGCAAGAAAAACTAACCGGTAGGTAAGAAAAATGACATTAAAAATTTAAAAATTACACTTAAAAAAGGGGCATCAGACAATGCCGCATCAAACCTCAAGACAGCTAGAGCATGGGAGCTAAGGAGGCGTAGTCACGACAATACTTAGTTCTACCCAGAGTCGAGCATTGTCATTTCCTACATCAACACCCAATACTTTTACTCGCCTCCTACACGCGGTACTCAATCCTGCAATTCACCTCAAAGCCATCAGCAACCTGTTTTCTGCTATATAATTAAAGTATACATTTATAAAAAAGACGCCCCCAACTTCAGTCAAGGTGCGCTTCATTTAAATGATCCAGATTTGTGTAATGCTGTTAATAAACTACATAATAGTTAGAGCAGTTGGTTCAAATCCATTTACAAGTATTATATTTCAATCTTTGAATCTCGAACTTAATGCACATCAAAGCGGTTTAGTTATTAGTGGCAGTCATTATTAGTCTCACCAGCTTTTTAACTTATGCTTTAGAAACAAAACGAATAGACTACGAAGGTTTCACAGCCTGGTTAAATTGTAACAAGCGTCGCGCAGTAAAATTCCAATTCAATGCCGAACATAGCACTGGTAGTTTCAAGCGCTACAAATTGACTCCAGAGTTTCTTCATCATGCCAACAACCCTTAATTAAAACGTAGTAAAAAAGGCCAGCGCTATGTTCGTGATCACTTAATTCCTGCTAACGACTTGGACTATTCGAAAGTCGCTATCAAACAATAAAAAGGTAACACTTTAATTTAAGGCAATACTCCACATAAAGAAAAGGTACATTCAAAGCCGTAAAACTGAATGTACCTATTGGACGCCTCATCCATAAAGGCTAATTGGAGGTGTTAGCACACGATCCCTGTATCGCTTGTACTTTAGTTAAAACAAGGCATATTTAATGCCAAATGTAAGTATTCAGAATACAAATAATTTAAGTATTTAATCAGATCAGAGTAAATTAATATCCTCCTAGAAAAAGATCGTTTTGAGCACTATTCAACTCTTTGTAGTACTGGATACAACAGTTTTAAAATTACTCAACAGAAAGCCTCTCAGCACTGATAATTGTAGAACAATCAGAATCGAGGTTATTTAATTTAATACCGATCTATTTAACGGTTTGTAGAATACCTTCCCTAAACACTATTGTTGTGGTCGACCCTACGACAAATTGACAGTCAAATACCATAGCCTACTCTAAAATGATCACCAGTACTTTAAAAGACAACAGTCATTTAGCTATGCATTTTCTATACCAAAATAAACGACTCTAATATCAAAAATATGCTTCTAAGAATTGACCAAGAATTATACAGCCTAACCGGACTCAAATACGCCATGACATCATCGTACTTTCACACAGACTTATCCACATTTTTTGTGGATAAGATAAAACGCCCATTTAACAATCTACATCTTCTATAT
>CAZEVO010000066.1:0-4271 GCA_964515235.1 uncultured Methylococcaceae bacterium
TAAGTTTTGCACGCTGATTAACATCAGTAACACCCTCCACAGGATAGCGGTTTTTCCCCAACAAACAGGCCGTCGTTAACACACAAGAATCTCCTGCCTTTACCTTGTACAACAATAATTCTCGGCCACTTTCAGTCAACAACTGAGTTCGAACGCAGCCCGACACCATTAACAAATAATTCTCACATAAACTCCCGGGATGAAAGACAATTTGTTCTGCAGGAACCTTAAGTAATGTTGCCGATGCCATCAACTGCAATAAGTACTTGCCCCCCACCACAAAACTGAGGAAAATGCTGTTCCCATAGAGCCTCATTTAAAATCACTTTTACCCTCACAACTATTCAGATAATGAATTACCAGCTTCGCACATTAACTGCAGCATAAGAATCCCATCATTAAACAGGACCACCATAAAGCATTCGGTTATACAACGTTGCTATCAGTGTATTACTGTAGATAATACCAACCAGTCGGTTCTGACTATCGACAACAGGGACTTGCTTATGAAGTTGCCGCACCATTAATGGGATAAGCGATGCAATCGGTTCATCTTCTGAAATAATGGCAACTTTATCAGACATAATCTGCCCTACTGCTTCAGGCTTACCAGAATGTAACAACCCCACTTTCCGAATAAAATCATGAAAACGTTGCTGAAAACTAGCATAAGGATTTAAATCAATCACTTTTAAAAAATCATTCCGTGTGACAATACCAATAACTCTCCCTGTACGATCTAGTACTGGTAATGCTCTAAGCAATTGGCTGTGTAATAAACACCATGCTGTTTCAACATCCTCCCCAAACTCAACAGACGGAATCTCTTTAACCATAATATCTTTGCAAATCATATCCCCTTGTTTACGCTGAAATGACAGCGCCTCCATTTCATTAAATAACAAGGCAAGATCTTGATGGGTCACATCGATAAAACCATCATGGTGTACTAAAGCAGTTTTTAAGTCTTCATCTAAAATACCCGCATGACTTAAAACAATAGATGCTTTGTCTAGGTCTTGCTGTGTACTACGACCCATTCGGGAGCCCGACGGATAATCTCGATTTAAAACCCAGCGATTTATGATGAATGCAAGAATCAATAAAATTGAAATATTCAGCCCGACAGGAACTAAAACAAAACTAAAACTTTCTAACTGCGAACTTGCCACAAGTGGAGCCAGTGCTGTAGCCGCACCCGGTGGATGCAAACACCGGAACATCAACATCAATAATGTTGATAAACCAACCGCAATAGCAGCCGCATAAATTACGTCAGAGAATACTAGCCCAACACTAACGCCAACCAAAGCAGATAAAACATGCCCCCCTAAACACGCCCAAGGCTGGGCAACGGGACTGTTAGGAATAACAAACACAATGACAGATGTCGCCCCCATTGAGGCAATAAGAATAATCTGACTAGCCCCTTGTAACAACGCAGTGCAACTATAGGCAACAAAAAAAATCGCCACAAAGCAAGCCAACGAAGAAAGAAACACTTCCCTCATTAAATTAGCGGTAAGTAACCATTAAAAGCATTATTGACTCAACACAAAAGCGTCAGAGTAAATATTCTGACATGACGCCCCCTTCAAAAAAGCTTGCGTCTGCGAAGCCTTAACCATATCCGGGTTACCACAAATAAAAACTTTCCAGCCTTTAAGGTCAGGATACTCTAAGAAAGCCCTATCATTTGCCCGACCACTGACAAAACCACTCGAATGTCCTTTAGAGACACAGCCCGTATACAAAAAATTATTATACTGTTCAGCCAATTGATTTAATTCAGTATCCAGATATAAGCCCTCGGAATATTGGCTGCCATGAAATAAATGAATTACACCAGTATGCTTGAGCTCAAGGGCATCGGCTAAAACACCAGATAACGGTGCCAACCCAGTACCCGTTCCGATCATCAACAAATTTCCAGTACTCTCTGTCGGACTATAAATACAACTCCCTTTCGGCTCCGATACCGGTATAACATCACCAGCGACTAATTCACTAAAGGCCCACTGGCTAAATTGACCATTGGCTAACAACCGAATATGAAACTCAACCGTATTCTCTTGATTAGGAGTATTAGCAATGGAATAACTTCGAACCACACTCTCGGATTTCTTTAAATTAACAAATTGGCCCGCATGAAATTTAAAAGGTTTCTGAACTTTTAGCGTTAATTTCAGAATATCTTGACGCAGCAGAGATTTACTAACAACTTTAGCCTTAACAAAATCATGAGACAAAACAGGGGTAATGCTTATATCTTCCTCGGCCTGCCATTGACATGCCAAAAAACAATTCTTAGAACGCTGATCCGTCGTTAAATTTATCTGCACATTATCAGGCGGCGCAATATCACTCCGTAACAAGCAAGTTTGACAAATACCCTGCTTACAGCCATAACTCACTTCAACTTTCTGACGTAATAGTGCCTCTAATACCGTTTCACCCGGTAAACATTCATACCGCTCACCGCCCAACATTAACGTCGCCATATGCTCTCTATTTTAGATTAATCTTCTGTCCCCTAAAAATGATTGGGGGCATTAAAGCCCCACAACCTAACCTTCTCAAAGCCCTTACCCTACTTTCCTAGCACATCTCCTCGGGTACTACCGGCAACAGCCATTACTTCAGCAATTAAATCCTGAGCAACACCTAACTCTTCTAATGTAGCCGAGAGATGCCCGGCAACAGCATCAAAATGGTTATCATTCAAACCATCTTTAACTAAATGCGCATGCCCTTCACGCAAATCTTTTCCTGAATAATTATTCGGCCCGCCAAAAGCCATCGTCAAAAATCCTTTCAGCTTAACCGATTGTTCCGTTATATCTGTTGATTCAAAAAAACGGTTAACACTATCATCTGCCAACACCTTGCGATAAAAAATATCAACTGCTGCATCTACGGCACCTTCGCCACCTAAACGTTCAAAAAGACTCATTCAAAACCTCCTTCAAGATTATAATTAACGTCAAAAACTATTTTGATCATATCCGATCGGAGCAATTGTATTACCAAAAAGAAATATATACAATATGTTTGTGTCATAATATAAGCTAAGATCAATACCACTCTCATACACAAATAAAATTATGCCCCCCATAACACCCAGACAAAATCAAATACTTGAGCTACTGCTTAAAAACAGAAAGAGCCACAGCATCAAGCAACTGTCTAAAGAAATTGGTATTTCTAGAACCGCCGTAATACAACATTTTGCATCACTGGAAAAAGATGGCTATGTGCATGACAGTGAACCATTAAATACATTAGGCCGCCCCGCCCGTCACTTTGCTATTACGGAAAAAGGAATCAAGCATTTTCCAAAACAATACGCTTGGTTTTCTGAACTACTTATAAAAGACTTAAGAAAAATACTTGGGGAAAATTCATTTAAAAAACACCTCAATAAAATGGGTGTATCAATGGCTCAACAATTAAAAAAGCCTCTCGGTGAACTTAATATCCTTGAGAGAATTAATAAATTAATCACTATCATGACGGATCTAGGCTACCAGGCTAGACTAATTGATGACTCCGAAAATATAACTCACACCATAATCGAAGCTCACAATTGTGTCTATCATGATTTAGCGCAAGCACACCCAGAGGTTTGTGAATTTGATATTGGCTTGATATCAAACTTCCTGGAACAAAAAGTCGAGCTCACGGAATGTCTTGCTAAAGGAGGGTGTGCCTGCCGGTTTAAAATTCACACTCCATAAAAAATACTGAAAAAAACTATGCCTACATTTAAAACCTCCATCTATGATTTCCACCCCATTTCGATAGCCATTGAACGATTCGAAACATTTGGGGCAGAGTTATCTAACACATTGATTCTAATGACATTCCAAAACCCATCTCCTAAGGCACTAGGTGGGTTTCAATTTAGCCGTTTTAGAGAAAAAATACGACAAGAGAGTTATATCGTAGTAAATAGTAGCCCTTGCGGGTTTGAATAAAAATCGTACAGGTGAGGCTTGATCGGCTACGGACCTTACAACACTGGGGCTGGTGGCATAAAAAAACCCGTACCATCAAACGGGTCCTATAAAGTTGATGGCGGAGAGGCAGTCCGCCAATATAGCGCTCAACACCATCCAATGAGATCTTAAATACCATTATAAAACAAGGCATTATAGCTTAATAGCGTCCAATGTAATATGGTATAATCTAAGTCGATTGGGGGACTAATTGGGGGACCAGATAGTTCTCGGCATGTATGTCGTCAAAACATTTTGGACTATTAGCTGCCT
>CAZEVO010000067.1:0-3978 GCA_964515235.1 uncultured Methylococcaceae bacterium
AAACGAAGTCCTAGAATTTAACTGACCATGTGAGCTGATCACGCAAAGGTCTCAGGGAATTTAAGATTTAAGATTTATGAGTATTTTTTAAGGTTGGGCTTAGCCTTAAAATGGGTATGTTCTGATAGTTTCTAGCCAACAAATGGCGAAAACCTTAGTGAGAATTTAAAAAGGATTTAGAAGCTATGAAGAGTCACAATGCAGTACCGGAAGTAAATTGGACATACCAAACTATTAAGCAGTTTTGCGAACGCAACCCAGCATTCACAGCGGGCGGGATTAGACACAATATATTTTATGAGGAGACTAATGGGTTAAAGGAGTTAGGCGCTATTGTGCGTAATGGTGGGCGGATACTAATTCATGAAGAGAGGTTTTTCGCATGGATTGAAAAGCGTAGTGATAAAGGGGCCCTGGTATGAGTAGCGCTTTCCAAAATAACTCACCCAATGCCCAAGGCCCGCAAGTCGAATGGACTCAGGTCTCTTCTGGTAACGGCCCGCTATCAAAGACTTACAAGCTTGAGTCTGGAAGCATCAAGAAAGAAGCAGCAGCACAAATGACATCAGGCGTTGCGATTCATCGGGTGGGCTCTTTTTCTGATTTTTGTAGTCATCTTGAAAGTACAGAAAGTCAATCAGCATTTGCCTATGGTGTTCATGATGTTGAAAGTTTCGGTCCTGAAGTCAAAGTGACTACCAAGGCTGAGGCGGATCCCAGTCAAAAAATAATTTCAAGAACCAAGGACTTTTTCCACTATCCCGATGGCCCTGGTGTCTTGATGCTTGATCACGATCTAAGTGATTATGGACCAGCATTTACGCCAGAGAAGTTGGTTGAATTACTCACTGAATTAATTACAGAGTTTCAAGATTGTGCTTTTTCGGTCAAGCCGAGTAATTCCGCTGGTGTTAGTATGAAGGGCGAACAACCATCTGGGTCAGGTGGATTTCATATTTATATTCCTGTTAAAGATGCGCGTGATATTCCAAGATTTGGTCAGGCTCTTTTTGAGCGGCTATGGCTGGCTGGTCAAGGTTATATCGCACTGTCTGCAAATGGGTCTTTTTTGATTAGGTCACCTATAGATCAAGCGGTATTTAGTCCGGAAAGACTGGATTTTGTGGGTAGGCCTGTTATTAAAGGAGAGGGCCTTGCCTATATGGGTCAGCCGCTTAGGATTCATGAGGGTGGCTTCTTAGATACAGCCTTGTTGTGTGACTTAAGTGACTCTGAAAAGAAACAGCTTGATAGGTTGCAAAAAGAGGCAAGATCAACTGCAGAGATTCAAGACCAATCAGAATCAATACGAGCAGATTGGGAGTTAATACACCGAGCTAAATTAGAAGATCAAGGGGCATCGGCAAGTGAGATTGAAGTGGCAATGTCTCGTATTGGTGCTGAAAGAAGTGATTTGATGCCAGACTGGCTATTAGCGTTTAGTGATGGATGTATGGCAACAGTTCGAGAAGTCTTAGAAAGTCCTGGCCGCTATAATCATTGCTCGTTAGCAGATCCCTTTGAAGGGCGAAGTTATGGGGCTTCAACAGCAATTTTTTATTGGAATGATGGGGAGAGTCCAGTTATTTATTCTCAGGCCCATGGCGGACACACTTACTTTTTGAAGCAGGAGTACCAGGATAAAGAGCTCTGGGAAGAAGAGCTAGAAGATATGGTGGCTGATTTTAATCAACTCTATTTCTTTTCCATGATTCAGGGTAAGTCGGTTTTAATTTCTAAACGTTATGATGAGCAATTGAAATGTGAGCGTACAATTTATACGTCAATAGGAGGGTGTCGAGATTTAATGCGTAATCGCCTAATACAAACGGGTGTCAAGGTAACGAGTAGAGAGGTGACGCCCATTTTCAAGAATCATCTAGATGCCTGGTTATCGCATGTTGATAGATTGTCGTATGAGCATGGCGTTGTATTTGACCCTAGCGGGACCACTGATGAAAAACAATATAATCTTTGGACTGGATATTCAATAGATACGCTTGAAGGAAGCTGCGAAACAATTTTAACTTTTATCAGCAAAATTATCTGTTCAGGTAATGATGAGCATTGTGAGTATGTATTAAATTGGCTGGCTCGAGCAATTCAGAAGCCTCAAGATATTGGTGAGGTAGCACTCGTTCTTCGAGGAAAGAAGGGGTGTGGAAAAACGACACTGGGTGAAGTGATGCGGCGAATATTTGGCAATAATTATTTGTTAATAGATGATCCAAACTTGCTAACCCGTGGTTTCAATGCGCATCTGAGAGAATGTGTTTTTGCAGTTGCCGATGAAGCGGTATTTGCAGGAGATAAAAGGACTGCAGGAAAACTTAAAAGCCAAATTACATCGACGACAATGAACCTTGAACGGAAGGGTTACGATGTTGAGGCAGTTCCCAGTCGGTTAACGTTGGTCATTATTTCGAATGATGATCATATCATTGATGCCTCTCCAGATGAGCGTAGGTATTTCACCTTAGAAGTATCGAGTGAATTTATCGGTAATCGTGATTATTTTAACAGCCTGTATTCAGCCATTAAAGGCGATGAGGTGAGGTGTTTTTTTAATATGATGATGGGGTTGGATTTGAGTTTATTTAATCACCGAGATATTCCGTATAGTGCAGAGTTGAATATCCAGCAGGCGTTATCCTTGAAACCAATTGATCTTTGGTTATGTGAGATAGGACATAGGGGATATGTTTACGATTCTGATTTAAAAGAGTTAACGACATGGCATGATTTTGTCAGTATGGATTTGTTGATGAAAAGCTTAGACTCCTATAATCGCCAGAAGAAAGTGTCCAGTTACGACATTGCAACAAGGCAGCAAGTTGGTAAAAAACTAAAGGTGATGTTTCCTAAGGGGAGGAAGAAGAATTTAATTATTGGTGAAAGGTTAACCGATGCCTTTATGGCAAAGATTGCAGATACCTCCACAGAACAAAAAGTCGGTTATGAGCTAGGTTCACTTGAAGAATTTAGGACAGTTCTGATTGAGAACTTGAACCTACCTGCGGACTATTTTGACGAGGATTAGTAGCGTTTAATGTGTGTGTTGCACCCCTTGCATACCTTGCACCCCTATTTTCAAGTCAGTAATTCTTTACGTTTTTAATGTAGGGAGTGAGTGCTTGTTTTAATATAAATTATTTTCTGATTAAAAAACAAGTATGCAAGGTATGCAAGGGGTGCAACGGTCAGTGAATTCAAGGCCTGTAGCTATCACACTAGCATGTGCTAGGTATGCTAGGTATGCAAACCTTGTTAGATTTTATGTTCGGTAATTGGCGGTGTGTTCCAGGATACAAGTGGTGTATTTATTGTGGTATAATAATAATCAATAGAATCAATGTGTTAACAAGCAAAGGAGTAGCATATGCCAGCAGGTTCTAAGCCGGGGGAGCATCGAGGTGGTCGTGTTGCAGGAACACCTAACAAGGTTACGCAGGAATCCGTAGATCGCATAGATTCAGTGATGAAGAAACATGACTGTGATCCCTTGGAGGCCATGATTTTAATCGGCAAAGAAGCTTGGACAGGAGGGGACCTTAAACTCGCCGGTCAAATGTTTAAAGAGTTAGCGCAATACGTCGCGCCTAAGCGCCGGTCCATTGAAATCAGGGGTGCATCAGAGCAGGAGACAATTACCTTTAGTTGGGCGTCGTCCAGTACTGATGTCATGAACTCCTCACCGATTGATTCAAAGTCAGCATTGATTGAACAGAGATAGAGTTTGGTGAGCAGATTTGGGTCATGCTCAGGACTTAAAACTTTGAGAGAATCCCCCTACTGAGGTCGTCCGTCGTTACAGCAGAGGGATTACTGAAGATACACGATAAAACTTTTAGTGTTGAGGGGTCAGCGGTGGTACTGATGAGCCTCGCACTAGATTCTCGCGAATATTTTATCTGTACTTCCCCTCAAGACTGGTTGCCTTGTTTTAAGCTTAGTTCACGGTATATTTCCTGATAGCCT
>CAZEVO010000068.1:0-3645 GCA_964515235.1 uncultured Methylococcaceae bacterium
AAAACAGGTGGATGTGATAATGCCTTAGTACTTAATACATTAAAGTGCCGAAGATTGATGCTGCTCTATTGCTTTATGATGAGTATAAGGATAGGTAAGGTCAGGCTGAGAGAGTTACAGTCAGGAAAATATGAATAATGTCGAGTGCTGTTAGCAAAAAAAGAACGATAAAAGACAATCAGGAAAAATAGAGTATCTTTTAGTTTTAACTCTCTATCACTATAGAAAAACAACCACTATCACGCCTTATTTTTATTAGGGCAACGATAATTTCAACGCTTTAAATATAAAAAATAGACCTGATAAAGATCTGGTTGTCCTAACAATTAATCGGTTTGACTGTAACGATTTGTTAACCCTACCCTTATAGTCCTACAACACGAATCACTGAAGTATTTGTACGGCAGTTGATGGGGACCGTTTAACAAAGCAAATACTTTATATGAGTCGCCTTATAGTGATGCATGATGCACAATTTTGGTGACTTATTAGATGTCGGTAAAATAATGGTCAAAATATGTTGTGTAATTTATCTACAGAACAACTGTGCTGCAGGAGGGTATGATCAAAACTTAACGACTCATAGGTATTTGGCATGAAATATGTATCCTCACTATAGGTGACTATTTATGAATTATATTTATTTCTTACATAGAGATGAGAATTAAAAAACCGTAACGAGTTGAGAGATGCTTTTTTCGGTTTTATGAAGTGATATTTTTTGTTAAATGCCGGCAGCGTCGATAGGGATAAATAGGGTTTATTTCTAATGGAGGTTGTTTATAAAAAGGAGAAAATTATGGCCTATCTGGAACCAACTGAATTCGTGACTAAAATGGTAGATTCTGGTGAATCAAAAGTGTATATGTCTTGCAAAGATACATTAATCCGTGCGTTTATGGCGGGTGCTATTTTAGCACTTGCCGCTGTGTTTGCTATTACGGTAGCGATGAAGTCTGCATCACCATTAATGGGTGCTATTTTATTTCCAGTGGGTTTTATTATGCTGTATTTAATGAAGTTTGATTTATTAACCGGCGTTTTTACTTTAGTACCATTGGCTTTGTTAGATAAACGTCGAGGAGTCACATTAAAACAAGTATTACGTAACTGGGGTTTGGTGTTTTTAGGAAACTTTGTTGGGGCTTTAGCTGTAGCCTTTATGATGTCATTTATTTTGACCTATGGTTATCAAACTGATGGTGGTGCGTTAGCAAGTAAAGTCGGCACGATTGGGGAATCACGTACGTTAGGTTATAAATCACATGGATTAGGTGGATGGTTTACCATATTTATCCGTGGAATGTTATGCAACTGGATGGTTTCAATGGGGGTTGTTGGTGCACTGATTTCAACTTCAGCCTCAAGTAAAATGTTAGCGATGTGGATGCCCATTATGCTGTTCTTTTTTATGGGGTTTGAACATTCTATTGTAAATATGTTTCTATTCCCATTTTCTATGATTATGGGTGGCGATTTCACAGTTTTAGATTATGTTATCTGGAATGAAATACCGACGGCCTTAGGGAACTTAGTGGGTGGTTTTTTTCTAGTCGGACTACCGTTGTATTATACTCATGTAAGAATGAGTCCTGAACGAGTTCTAAAATAACTAACTATCGATGAAATGGCCTTGGCATTAAAATATCAAGGCCATGTTTTCTCATGACTCAGAAATTGAAAATAGTCGTCGGTCAATGCTCTGATAGAGGCCTAAAAAAAATAAATCAGGATTTTCACGGGCTATATATTCCGGGTGAGCCATTGTTGAGTTCCAAAGGTATTGCGATTGCGATAGCGGACGGAATTAGTAGTAGTGCTGTCAGCCAGGTTGCTAGTGAAGCAGCAGTTACTGGTTTTTTAGAGGATTACTATTGTACACCTGAATCCTGGACCGTAAGAAAATCGGTTCAACGCGTTTTAATGGCGACAAATTCTTGGCTATATTCTCAAACTGGACAGAGTCAGTTTCGTTTTAATAAAGAAAAAGGTTATGTCTGTACGTTTAGTGCTTTAGTTTTAAAATCGACAACAGCCTATGTGTTTCATATCGGTGATTCTCGTATTTATCGGGTAGACTCTGGTCGGCTTGTACAATTAACCGATGATCACAGAACTTGGATATCGGAAGAAGATAGTTATTTATCCAGAGCGATGGGGGTTCACCGCCAGTTAGAGGTTGATCATCAGTGTTTTACCTTAGAACAAGGTGAGGTTTTCATGATGGCAACGGATGGCGTTTATGAATTTATTGATGAACAATTTGTTATCGCTACGATTAAAGATTATGACCATGACCTCGACCAAGCTGCTCAAATGATAGTGGCTGAAGCCCAACAAAGAGGGAGTCAAGATAATTTGACGATTCAAATTATCAAGGTTAAACACCTTCCGTTTAAAAATGTTGAGGAAGTGTATCAGCAATTAACGCAGTTACCTTTTCCGCCCATATTAGAGGCGAGAATGAAGTTTGATGGGTATCACATTATTCGAGAAATTAATGGTAGCAATCGCAGTCATGTTTATTTGGCAATTGATATAGAAACACAGACAGAAGTCATCATTAAAATTCCTTCGGTTGATCTAAGCAATGATGCAGCTTATTTAGAACGTTTTTTAATGGAGGAATGGGTGGCTAGACGGATTAATAATCCACATGTGTTAAAACCCTGTCAGCCGGTGCGGCAAAAAAATTATATTTATACAGTGATGGAGTATATTGAAGGTCAAACACTATCACAATGGATGCTGGATCACCCGGTACCGGATATTGAAATAGTACGAGATATTGTTGAGCAGATTGCCAAAGGTTTAAGAGCTTTTCATCGGTTGCAAATGTTACATCAAGATCTAAGACCAGACAACATTATGATTGATCGTACCGGGACAGTAAAGCTGATTGATTTTGGTGCGGTTAGAGTCGAAGGGATTATGGAAATGAATAGCCCTTTGCAGCGTTTTGAAGTTTTAGGGACTACTCAATTTGCGGCACCAGAATATTTTATTGGTGAGCCGGGTACGACTCGTTCAGATTTGTTTTCTTTAGGGGTTTTAGCCTATCAGATGCTATCTGGCCAACTGCCTTATGGAACAGAGGTAGCTAAAGCACATAATAAAGTGGCCCAAAGAAAATTAAGTTATCATTCTTTGTTAAATGGTCAAAGAAGAATACCTTATTGGGTAGATGATACAATTAAGAAGGCAGTTCACCCTGAGCCATTACGACGGTATCAGCAATTATCAGAATTTCTCTATGACTTACGTCATCCAAACCCTAAATTTATTTATCAATCTCGTCCACCCCTATTAGAAAGAAATCCGGTTGTTTTTTGGAAAGGATTATCACTAGTACTAATTGTAATCAATTTGATGATGTTAATTCAGCAAAATAATTAATTTGATGGTTGAGTTTGTTTACAGCGTGGTTTGCTAAAAAAACTGACGCAGTGATTTATTTTTAGGATCGATAATGAGCTCAACAACGTTCAGTTGGTGTGGGGTGGTGCATCTTAGTGCGACGATGCACAATTAGTTGGGTTAAAACCAGTAATTGGAATCTGTAACAAAATAAGAAGAGTTGTTTATGGTTGGGTTGTAGTGTTGTATAGCGCTGATAAATAAGGAAAATATTACCTTTTGTAATGA
>CAZEVO010000069.1:0-3572 GCA_964515235.1 uncultured Methylococcaceae bacterium
CAACAGGATACACCGCTATCTTTTTAACTCATACACCAGAAATGACTATAGCTCGGGGGATTACATAGGGAAGTGAGTGAGAATTAAGTTAGTAGGCGGGAGTATAATTGGTATTCAGTTGTCAATGCTGTCTTTTTCTATCCAGGGACAGAATTACAATGATTGTTATCATAATTGTGATGTTATTCATAATTATCCCTATGAGTTTTTAAATTGGACTAAAGATACACAACAATTACTTGAGTGTAGGAAGGGATGTTCTGAGAAATTTACCACTGAGCCCACAAGAGAAAAAAATGAAAAAAAAGCATAAGACAAATATTTGGGATAGTTTATGCTTGTGGTGTAAGTAAGGGTAGCAATTTAGAGTGGATTGATGAATTTAGGAGTTATTGCTAAAGTTTAACTATTTTTTAGATTTATTTATGGTTTCTTTCTTCATTTTAGGTTTGATTTTACCTATTCTGGGAATAGCCAATAATTTTTGCTGTAATTTAGTTAATGCCATAGTTAATGATTTTCCCATTGCAACTTCGCTATCTATAGATGCAATAATTCTTGAAAGTTGAGGTATTTTAGCTTTATCAGCAACCATATACACCGGTTGAACATACAAAATAGAATCTTCCATCGGCAAAACTACCATACGTCCCTTTAATACACGTGATCCATGCTGATCCCACAATGTAAACATTGAAGAAACTTCAGGGTTCTGATCAATCAGTGCGTTGACCTGAGCTAAACCATTCACTTGCCTATCCTTATGAAACTTATAAATAGTTAAATTAGGGTCATAAGAATCTACGCATGCGTCCTTTAGTCTATTAAGTGTTCCTGCTATTGCTAAAACACTTAAATTATCACGATTCACCGGCGTCATGGGATTCACTAAAACAAACTCTTCCTGCCTATCACAACGATGGAGGTCAGTTGTAATATAATAGGGCTGAACCTGCTTATCGCCAACTGTTGAAAACGCTAATGTTTCTGACTGCTGATAAAATAGTTCCGGCTGAGTCTGATGATATTTTGCATAAACTGACATCTGCAAAAAAAATAACTCCCGCGGATAGCGCAGTTGCTTTTGCAAAAAGTCTGGCATGTCATCTAATGGTTTAAAAACACCCGGATAAGCGCGATTATAGGCTGCAATTATCGAATCAGATGGATCTGAAATATAAAAATTTAATTGCCCACTGTATGCATCGACCGTGACTTTAACCGAATTACGAATATAATTAAATTGTCGATTTCCATTAGAAAAATCATGGTCCATTGGGAATGAGGCTGGGTACCAATTAGATAACGTATAAGCATCTAAAATCCAATACAGGCGATCATCGGTAATGACTAAATAAGGATCCTTATCTAAAGTTAAAAATGGTGTCACAGTTTGCACTCGCTCTTTAATGTTACGGTGTAAACGAAGTTTACTTTTTCGCGTGACACTGGTGGAGAAAAAAGGTTTTTCATCCCCTAAATAAACTGAAAGCAGCGCTTTCCTGAACAAAGAATTCATGGGTATACCACCTCGACCGTGATAGGGGTCTGCCTTGGAAGGGTGGTTGTGACCTGAAATCTGTACGACATCTAATTTGTTCGGAACAATCGCATAATCGTAGCGTTCCTCTCCATAATATATTTCAGGGTGCTCAATCTTAAAACCCTGTTCTGATGTCAAGCTCAAATTGTGTAAATACCACTTAAGCGGTTGATCTGCGTCCTGAGACGTCGGCGTGACCACTGCGCCATAACCATGGGTATAGCGAAGATGTTTATTCTCCCATGTTTGGGCATCTGGAGGTAGCTGTCTTGTATTCAACTCTCTTGCCGCTAAGTTCACCTGAGTTAAGTGATCATTAATAAAATAACGCGACTCATCAACATGAGTGAAACTATAATAACTTCTGATCCCTTGGAGCTGCCTATAGCCATCAATTAATAGTTCGCTATCCCATAGCGGCACATTGTCAAAATGTTTTTGAAGTTTCCATTTCTCAATGTCAGCCACAGTATTTACCGCTAACTTTTTTTCCTTGACATGAATATTGTTAATCTTATAAGCGGCTAAGCTCGCCTCAATATTATTTTCTATGAACGCACGCTCCATACTAACTGGATTGGGTTTCACGAAATATTTAGACATAAGATCTGGAATACCAGACCAATGCTGCAATCCGACAAGAACTCCAAAAAACATGATGCATGATGTTATAGGGAAAATGCTGAGTTTCTTTTTAGAAGAAAAGTAAAAAACGAGTAAGGATACTAAGCAGATAAAAGTGAGAATTTTCAACCAAATTAGCGGTAACTGATATCGTAAATCAACGAAGCCAGGGCCAAAAAACTGTGGCAAGTGGTCATCGACATAGAGCAAACTAAAGCGCTCTAAAAGCCATCCCCAAACAGAATGGCCTACCAAAAAAATAAGTAATAATGAAAGGTGGACCTTAACACCAACTGGGTAATTCTTCTTTTGCGCCGGAAAATAATGATGCGCGAGCCAATATTGAAGACTAACAAAGAGCAAAATAAAAAATGAAACAACCAATAATTCCTGTTGTACCAAGGTAAACATTGGATAAGAAAACATATAAAAACTGGTGTCATTGCCAAAAACGGGGTCAACAATACCGGAGGCGCTGCCAAAAAAGAATAAGGTAGCGTATTCCCAGTGTTGATAAAAGGGTATAGCTATAATAAGAGCCATAATTAATGAAATGGGGGTGAGTAAGGCTAACGACCCCGATCTGAACCAAGTGATGAGCTGATTAAGTTTTTTTCGTTGGCTAACAAATAATGTGGCTTCTTTTTCGACATCTATTCCTAAATAGCGCGATGCCACCCAGAAGTGTGTCAGAAATATACTGAAAAAGAATACTGTAACGCCGATAGAGAAAAGATAACGATAGATCGTACGGAGTCCAAAAAAACTTCCAAGTTCTAGAGATTGAAACCACCAGAAATTAACGAATAAATCTAAAAATAAAAAATAAAAAATTGCGTAGGAAAATAATAATACAAAAGTTATTACAATAAACAGCAGAATGATTTTTTTAAATTTACTCATCAATGTCTCAGTTTAGAATTTAGCGTTGATGCTATATTACCTTATTGCAGCTTAGATTCTAGCTGGCGGTACCCCTTTTTAAGCTCGTTAATGAGTGATTCAATTTTAATATGGATGATTTGCTCGCCATTGTTAGTAGTCTGAGTAGCATGTTTTATAATGGTATTAAATTTATTCAGCTTATGTTCTAGTTCGTTTAATTCATCTTTAGCATCCATAGACAATAGGTGGAGCTTAAGTTTTATTAATTCTCTATCACTCTCAAGGTCATTCATGAGTTCTTCTATACCGTCCTCAAGTTCATCGGTGATATTGATAGTGGGGTTTTTTCTAAGATCGATGGCGAGTAGATTGTCGATATCTTCAATTAGTGTCATATGGTTTTCCATGTTAAAGGTAAAATAATTAAGTTTAATAAATTTTCTTTATAATTATCTTGACGTGGATCAAGTGTCAGACCTTTATTGGTGTGATCATCACACTATGATAGAACCGGTCGCAT
>CAZEVO010000070.1:0-3498 GCA_964515235.1 uncultured Methylococcaceae bacterium
TAACTATTAGATAAAAAACATTACTCATTAAAAGGCTTAAGAAAAGTGATGTTTTCAGGCTTCGGTAGGTCTAAGATTTGGGCGAAATATAGGGTTTATAACTCCATGGTCAATGTTACGTTAGGTTTTACCCTTAAACTTTCCCATCTTGTTGTTTGTTGAGCACACTAGAGAAAGATTCAACTCTAAGTAATAATAGAAAAGCATGGTCTTTTATATTTACCTAATGTTGTACCCAAAATGTTTATAAATACCTAACAAGAGTAATCTATCAAAGACTATGTGACCGCTTTTTATCGTTTGTCCATAATGATTGAAGATAATAAGACAATACAGCCATGGTGCCTACTAAGATTGGAATTAATGTAATTGTTAAAATAAACCAATAAAAACTTTCCACATTAATCTCTCATAACTAAAAAACTTTTGATGGTTCTTTCTAATCAAAAGTTCCTTAGTTTTAACGTTTAAGATAAAACTTAAAGAGATTTCCTCTAGATTGGTAGATATACCGAAAGATGACGATGTACTTATGAGCGGTGTATTATTCTAATTCATGCTTGCGTTTAAAACACGCATATAGTATTGGCATCTGCTTACTTGTTCTTAATTTTTATGTAACAACGGGCATTAAAGCGAGGTGATTGATCTGGTGGTAATTAATGATTAGGATTTAGGTGTTTTTTGAGCAATCCTAGGAATTGAAAAAAGAAAATTCAGATACAATAAATCAATGATTGTTCTATAAAAAAGATACGATCTTTTAATATAGCGAAAAGCCATTGAACTTATCATAATTGTAATAGACGTTCTAATTAGGAGTAGATCTATGATTTATAACAACCCCAATCAAGCAGGCAGCCCAGTACAATTTAAAACTCAATACGGTAATTATATCGGAGGAACTTGGGTGCCACCGGTACAACAGATTTATTTTGATAATCCCAGCCCGATTAATGGCCAGGTTTTTTGTTCTATCCCTCGATCTTCAGCAGAAGATATAAATTTAGCGCTCGATGCTGCTCATGAGGCTAAGGAGTCTTGGGGGAAAACATCGGTTACTGAACGTTCTAATATTTTGCTTAAAATTGCAGACCGCATTGATGAGAATTTGGAAACATTAGCGGTTGCTGAAACGTGGGATAACGGTAAAGCTATTCGTGAGACATTGGCGGCTGATATTCCTTTAAGTGCTGATCATTTTCGTTATTTTGCCGGCTGTATTAGAGCTCAGGAAGGGTCAATTGGAGATATTGACGAGAACACCGTAGCTTACCATTTTCACGAACCTTTAGGTGTCGTCGGGCAAATTATCCCTTGGAATTTTCCACTCTTGATGGCTTGTTGGAAATTAGCGCCGGCATTAGCTGCTGGAAACTGTGTGGTATTAAAACCAGCTGAACAAACACCAGCTTCAATATTGGTTTTGATGGAAGTCATTGGTGACTTGATTCCTGCTGGCGTTGTTAATATTGTCAATGGTTTGGGTAAAGAAGCCGGTGAAGCATTAGCCACCAGTCGTCGTATTGCTAAAATTGCTTTCACAGGTTCTACTCCAGTAGGTTCTCATATTATGAAATGTGCAGCGGAGGCTATAATCCCTTCAACCGTTGAGCTGGGTGGTAAATCACCTAATATCTATTTTGAAGATATTTTAGATCAGGAAGATGCTTTTATTGATAAATGTGTTGAAGGTACGGTTTTGGCCTTTTTTAATCAGGGGGAGGTTTGTACTTGTCCTTCAAGGTTGCTGATTCAAGAAACAATCTACGATGAATTTATTTCTAAAGTAATTGATCGTGCACAAAAAATAAAACGAGGAAATCCTTTAGATACTGAAACAATGGTTGGCGCTCAAGCCTCAAAGCAGCAATTTGATAAGATATTAAGTTATGTTGATATTGGTAAAGATGAGGGTGCTGAGATTTTAATGGGTGGACAAGTTGAGCCTATATCCGGTGAGTTTGACAAAGGATTTTACATTCAACCAACCATACTCAAAGGGCACAACAAAATGCGAGTTTTTCAGGAAGAAATTTTTGGTCCAGTAGTTTCGGTAACTACATTTCGAGATGAAAAGGAGGCGCTATTGATTGCTAATGATAGTGATTTTGGTTTAGGTGCAGGGCTTTGGACACGTGACATGAATCGGGCCTATCGGATGGGGCGAGGTATTCAAGCTGGCCGAGTCTGGACTAACTGCTATCATCATTACCCTGCGCACGCTGCATTCGGGGGTTATAAAAAATCCGGTGTTGGTCGTGAAACGCATAAAATGATGTTGGACCATTATCAACAAACTAAAAATATTCTTGTGAGTTATGATGTTAACCCGCTGGGTTTTTTCTAATTAGTACAACTTGGCGTAGAATTACTTTTTTAATTTTTAGCTAAATGACCGAATTGGAAAAATGAAATATCTGATTAATATTTAGTTTGTTTGATAAATGAATAACTAGTAAATGATAGGTGGTCAATGAAAAGCGTTATGGAAAGGATTTGAAATGTTAATGATGGTTATCCTTAACAGCTTAGTGGTTATCGTTAGTGTTATGATCCATTACGAATTTTTGCGTGTTATGGCCGATAAGCTAATAGGTTGGACTGCAAACCGCCATTTGGTTATTGTCTTAGGTGTTTTCGGCTCGTTGATAGCGCATGCTATTGAGGTATGGGTATTTGCTATTGCTTACTATTGGATGCATTATGCCGGAGCGTGGGGGCAACTTGAGGGTCAATTTGATGGAAGTTTATTGGCGTGTAGTTACTTCTCATTTACGACCTATACCACGTTAGGGTTGGGAGATATTACACCAATGGGAGATATTAGGTATTTGACGGGAATTGAGTCATTAACGGGGTTGGTGCTTATTTCTTGGACCGCCTCGTTTTTATTTATTGAAATGCAAAAGCATTGGGCTTTACGTTAGCCATTTGTAACAGTTGTTAAAAATATATAAAAAAGTGTTGAAAGCGTGTCACTAAAATAAAATCTTGTAAAAAGGGGATTAAGTAATGTGCTTTGTAAGAGCGAGTTGAGTTTCTAAATAGTTATGGTATACTCTCACTCGCTTTTTGGGCTGGTCTTGGGAGTTGTTCATATTAACTATTTTCGCCCATTTATTGAAAGGTGGTGTTTCAGTTCAAAGAGAAAAACGCTAGTTTGATTTTGGCATTATCTTTATTTTTAATGTTGACGGAAGATTAAAAATAAAGGATAATTACTAGCTGTTATGCGCCCGTAGCTCAGCTGGATAGAGTACTCGGCTACGAACCGAGCGGTCGGGAGTTCGAATCTCTCCGGGCGTGCCATAAAAATTATTCCCCTGTAGCTCAGTTGGTAGAGCGGGTGACTGTTAATCACTAGGTCGGCGGTTCGAGCCCGTCCGGGGGAGCCATTTATTTGTTAAATAGAAAAGGTTTGCAAGGTCTCTTGCAAACCTTTTTTTATTTTCTGCTATGTGGAAAATTGATAAGATGAGTTTAAATTGTAGGGTG
>CAZEVO010000071.1:0-3473 GCA_964515235.1 uncultured Methylococcaceae bacterium
ATGCATTGAATATGCCGAAGGGGGTCACTCGGATCAGTAACGATGTTTATGATCTACATATGCTGATTTTGTGGATCTGTGTAGTAATTGGTGTTCTTGTCTTTGGCGTGATGTTTTATTCGATATATTATCACCGTAAGTCTGTGGGGCATAAAGCAGAACAGTTTCACGATAATGTTAAAGTTGAACTGTTGTGGACGATTATACCGACCATTATTTTAGTCGTGATGGCAATTCCTGCCACTAAGACGATGATGGATTTGGACGATGTTGCAGAGCCAGATTTGACGATTAAGGTTACCGGTTGGCAGTGGAAGTGGGAATACGACTATCTAGATAGCGGTGTTCATTTCTTTAGTAGTTTAGATGCTGAAAGTAATCAAGCTAGACAGTTGGATTCTGGTGTTGACGTCGCGGATGTTGATAATTATTTATTGAATGTTGACAACCCTTTAGTCATTCCAGTGAATAAGAAGATACGTTTTTTATTGACAGCCTCGGATGTTCTTCATGCCTGGTGGGTCCCAGCTTTTGGTTGGAAAAAAGATAACGTTCCTGGGTTTATCAATGATGCATGGGTGAAGGTCGAAAAGCCCGGTGTTTATCGCGGTCAGTGTGCTGAGCTTTGCGGTAAAGACCACGGTTATATGCCTATTGTAGTGATAGCAAAGGAGCAAAGTGAATATGATGCCTGGCTGGAAGAGAAAAAAGCACAGGCTTTAGCAGAGGCCAGTTCAGCAGACCGGGAATGGACGCAAGCAGAGTTGATTACTAAAGGCTCTGAGGTTTATCAAGCGAATTGTTCTTCGTGCCATCTGGCTAATGGTCAAGGGGTTCCGGGAACATTTCCTGCTTTGGCGGGTAGTTCAGTAGTTACGGGTCCTTTAGATGGTGAAGTTAATGTTGTTTTAAATGGACGTGGAATGATGCCTTCATTTGGTGCGATGTTGAATGCCAGTGATTTGGCCGCGGTAATAAGTTTTACCCGAAATGGGTTGAGTAATAAGGTCGGTGATTCAATTCAACCGAAAGTTATCAAACCGATGTTGGCTGCGATGGCACAACCTGAAGAAGATGACGATTGGTAAAGTAGGTGAGTTGATAACAACTCAACGCATTGGCTTAAGGCCAGTATTGTAATTAAATAAATGTTTTTAAATTGAGGTTTATATTATGTCAGCAGTAACATCTGCCCATGATGCGCATGACGATCATGGACCTAAGAAAGGTTTTATGCGTTGGTTAACGACAACTAATCATAAAGATATCGGCACGATGTACTTGGTGTTTGCACTAGTTATGTTTTTTGTGGGTGGTGCGATGGCGTTGGTTATACGCGCAGAATTATTTGAGCCTGGATTACAATTTGTTAATCCCCGGTTTTTTAACTCTATGACCACGATGCATGCCTTAATTATGATATTTGGCGCTGTGATGCCGGCATTTGCAGGCTTTGCTAACTGGATGATTCCGATGATGATTGGAGCGCCGGATATGGCTTTGCCGCGGATGAATAATATGAGTTTTTGGTTATTGGTTGCAGGCGGTATTTTGTTATTCAGCACTTTATTTATGGAAGGCGGAGCACCCGCTGCAGGCTGGACAATGTACCCTCCATTAGTTTTACAGACTGGTGACTCATTGCCCTTTGCCATTTTTTCTATTCATTTACTGGGTGTTTCATCAATTATGGCAGCGATTAATATTGTTGCCACTATCTTCAATATGCGTGCCCCGGGCATGGACTTGATGAAGATGCCTTTGTTTGTCTGGACTTGGTTGATTACGGGTTTTTTACTGATTGCCGTGATGCCGGTATTTGCCGGTGCGGTAACTATGTTGTTAACCGATCGTTTTTTTGAGACCAGTTTTTTTGATGCTGCCGGAGGCGGTGATCCGGTATTGTATCAGCATATTTTTTGGTTTTTTGGTCATCCTGAAGTTTATATTCTAATTTTACCGACCTTTGGTTTAGCTTCAACAATTATTCCGGTGTTTGCACGTAAGCCGCTTTTTGGTTACCACTCCATGGTTTATGCGACCGTAGGGATTGCCTTTTTATCTTTCGTTGTTTGGGCGCATCACATGTTTACTGTCGGCATGCCGATTGCCGGTGAACTGTTTTTTATGTATGCAACCATGTTGGTGGCGGTACCTACAGGAGTTAAGGTATTTAACTGGATTGCGACGATGTGGAAGGGGGCGATGACCTTTGAAACACCGATGTTATTTACCGTAGCCTTTGTGGTGTTATTTACTATGGGTGGTTTTTCTGGACTCATGCTAGCGATTGCTCCGGCGGATTTTCAATATCATGATTCGTATTTTATTGTGGCGCATTTTCATTATGTATTGGTCCCTGGTACGGTTTTTATGATTATTGCTGGAACTTATTATTGGTTGCCGAAATGGACTGGGCATCGCTATGATGAGAAGCTAGCAAAAGTACATTTCTGGATGTCAACCATATCAGTGAATGTTTTGTTTTTTCCGCAGCACTTTTTAGGTTTAGCAGGGATGCCGCGACGAATTCCGGATTATGCGGTGCAATTTGCTGAATTTAATATGATCTCCAGTGTGGGTGGTTTCTTGTTTGGTTTCTCACAGTTGATATTTTTATACATAATCATCAAGGCAATTCGAGGTGGTGAGAAAGCAACCGGCGAAGTTTGGGAAGGAGCTAAGAAACACGGGTTGGAGTGGACCATTCCTTCCCCTGCGCCGTACCATACTTTTGAAAAGCCGCCAAAAATAAAATAAAACAACGCGATGGGTTTGCGGTTAAGTAAGAGCATATGGATTTAAAGAAAAAGAATATTCTGACGGCACTTTTTTTATTTTTAATTGCATTGGGAATTTATGGTTATGCCATTTTACAGGTTGTTCTGTAATGACCAGATTACCAGAAAGAAAACATACGGGAATTGTCGTTAAGTTGTTTTCTGTTACTGTTTTAATGTTTGGTTTTGGTTATTTATTAGTACCTATTTATGATGTGTTTTGTGACTTAACAGGCCTGAATGGGAAATTAGAAAATAATGCGCAGCAGGCACAATCATTTGTAGTTAAAGCAAACCGAACGGTAACCTTGGAAATGGTTACCGCGCTAAATGAACAAACGCCTCTGGTTTTTAAAGCGAAGAAAAGTAAATTAAGAGTCAACCCTGGGCAGTATTATACTGTTGAGTTTTATGCTGAGAATAAAACTAATCGAGAATTGCATGTAAGAGCAATTCCAAGTGTTACCCCTGGTTTGGCAGCAGAATATTTAGAAAAAACAGAATGTTTTTGTTTTACAGAGCAAGTGTTTAAGCCTCGAGAACAGCGAATTATGCCGGTTCGTTTTGTGATTAAACCAGATTTCCCAGAGCGCTATAAAACTTTAACATTAGCATATACATTTTTTGATCTGACTGAGACATCGGTTAACTAAATTAAAAGGGGAAGAGCATGTCTTCTAAAGATGGCTATTA
>CAZEVO010000072.1:0-3016 GCA_964515235.1 uncultured Methylococcaceae bacterium
AATCGACCCAGAACTCAAGCAAAGTTAATGATACTTTTTCAGGGTTGACTAAATATCAAAGTGTCAGTAAATACAACGCATCTGAGCTGTTGGTTCTAGGATTGATGATCCCACACTCAATGATTGAGGGATTAAAATTAGTATACCCTTCCCTTCCACACGGTTCTATGCGGGTAAAACCCGGCAGATTCTTGTTTTTGTAGATAGCACTCCCAGTGCTTTACATTAGATGTTTTGGGAGGAGCGCTAGGCTGATATTTGATTTACGTTGTCGCTACGAAAAACCATATCCGAAGAAGATTTATATCAACCTAGCGCGTATACAAGCATGAAACAAACCACACAAATTACAATGACTGGAATCGTGATAACTTTACTTTATGAGGCGTTCCATATTACTCTAAAATACACCCAGTCCAGTCATTGAAAGACAATCCTCAAATGAGGTTTTCATGAATATACTAAATTCTTGTAAGTAAATTAACGGTTCAATGAAAAGTATCAATGGCTCTTAAAACATCCGTCCGACTAATAATACCTACAAGCCCGACATCATCATAAACAGGAAGGCTTCGTATATGAGAATTGTTAAATTGATTGGCAGCTTCAAGAATATTTGACTCTGCCTTAATACTCATTATTTCAGAACTCATGTATTTACCGACACCCCCTCCCTCTACCTGATTGTAAGTCGCACAAATAGCAGCGTTTATACAGTCTCCTTCCGAAAATATACCCACCATTTGGTTCATCTCATTAATGACCGGTGCACTCGTTATTCGAGCTTCAGTCATCGTTTTGATGGCTTCAAATATATCCGTTGATTCTGTAAATGTCACCAGATTCGTACTCATGTAATCTGAAACTTTAATTTTTGTTAGCATTTAAACCTCCATAGCCTAAAGACTAATATTCTACTTTGGTGGGTTAATGAAGAAGTGTATTGGCACCAAAGAACGTTTTAAATCAGCCCAGTACGTATATAAGACCAAAGAAAAGCATAATCGTTCGTGTATACTTTGCACTAGGTTTAGATATTTTGGGGAAGTGCGCTGAGTCAATATCAATGGAGTCTACACGATAGCGATAACTGGAGGTTTTAATATCGACCCAACGCAGTTACACATTAGCACCTGTAGGTGAAAGGTACTACCTCGCAATTCATTATCGAGGGTAATACACAGCGCGGCTCCGCTAGTTGTCAACACCAATTTAAAACTGACCCCCTTGGGTGAATATTACTACGGTGCTAGGGGGTCAGTTTTACATCGGTGGTGACACTTTTTAAGTCATTACAGGTGGTTCGTTTTTACGATGCAAAGCGCCAGGTATTAGTCTATCTGAGTTTTAGTGATAAATTGGTCGAGGGGTCGCCCAAAAACGCTATTTCAGTCGTGCCTATTCGAGATTTTTAGTTTTAGTCTTTGCAGTGTAATTAATCATTTCTTACGTGCCACAATGACCCCGTCACGAGTGGGATTTATAAAACTATCAAATGTGGGGTCTTCGAAAATCATCTTGTTATGTTCTAGAATAGCCTCTGTCCACCCGGGCATAATATCAACAGGATTTTCTAAAGCAACGCGTCCATGCCAGAGGACATTGTCGGCAATATAGAATCCGCCAGAATTAATCCTTTCACGTGCCATAGCCCAGATTTCAGGGTAATCACCTTTGTCAGCATCGTTATAACAAATATCAAATGTCCCCTCAGTAGTGTGAAAGATCTGTTGTGCTAACCCGGTTTGAAAATTAATATTGTTCCAATAGTCGCTTTCTTGTAAAAAATATTTAGCTTGGTTCAGATTTTCAGGATCTCCATCGGTGCAATACAATTGCCCGTCAGCACTCATTCCCCGTGCAAACCAGAAGGCTGAGTACCCATAGCCACTGCCAAATTCAAAGATTCGTTGCGCATTGATAGTTTTACTTAGGAATGCCAGGAAAATACCCACCAAGCGATCAACAATGGGAAAATTATTATCATAGGCAAATTGTTCCATGGCCGATAGTAGCGGGAGATCCGTTGCTGTGGTTAAAGAGCGCATATATTTTTCAATCTGCGGGTCAACAGGAGAAAGCAGTTGCGGGTTTAGTATGTTAGGAGAGGTTAGTTTTTTCATCAGTCTTTAAGAGGCAATAGTCCGTTTTGTCAAATTAGCTTTGTTCCACAGGCGAATCACCTAGGGGAGCAGGATTTTTTACCTTGTCCTTATTAGTCGTTACCGCAACATCACCCCAACCTTGCGGTTCCCGCACCGGTGTTCTACGCTCTAATAAATCATCAAGCTGGTATTTATCAATGGTTTCGTACTTCATTAACGCATCTGCCATCGCATGCAAAATATCTTCGTTATCTTTAAGCATGTTCTCGGCGCGCTTATAGTTACGATCAATAACCGCCCGAATTTCTGCATCAATAGCCTGCGAGGTACTCTCAGAAACCGATTTAGTCTGCGTAACCGAACGCCCTAAAAAAACTTCACCTTCCTCTTCACCGTAGGCTAAAGGCCCTAGTTTCTCAGACAAACCCCATTGTGTGACCATGCTCCGTGCCAGCTGTGTAGCCCGCTCAATATCGTTGGAGGCTCCTGTAGTGACACTATCCGTACCAAAAATCAATTCTTCAGCAATACGGCCACCATATAAACTAGACACCTGACTGTCTAATTTGCGCTTACTGGCACTGTAGGCATCTTTCTCCGGTAAAAACATCGTGACACCTAAAGCACGGCCCCGCGGCATAATACTGACCTTATAAACCGGATCATGCTCAGGACACAAGCGGCCGACAATCGCATGACCGGCCTCATGATAAGCCGTCATCCGCTTGTCTTCTTCGCTCATGATCATTGAGCGCTTCTCTGCCCCCATAATTAACTTATCCTTCGCCTTCTCAAGCTCTACCATGCTCACTAGGCGTTTATTGGTACGCGCTGCCGTCAAGGCAGCCTCATTGATCAGATTAGCCAATTCAGCACCCGAAAAACCGGGGGTCCCTTGTGCAATATACTTA
>CAZEVO010000073.1:0-2802 GCA_964515235.1 uncultured Methylococcaceae bacterium
GGATGAGTCCTATTGATAATCAGTTGTTTTGATGTGTTTCGTGCAAAGGTCTCAGGATCAAAAATCGCCCATTACGATGATCCGCCGGTTGGAACGGCAATGCCTGCTTTGGCGGCCTACTTGTGTTCCTATGATCATATTAGAGAAGGAACGTATACTTTTTCAGTTGATCGCGGTGAAGTCAAAAACAGGCGCAGCGTCTTGTCTTTGGAAATGGACAAAAAGGCAGACCAGTTGATGACCCTCCGGTTAGGCGGTGAGGCTGTGTTAGTTGCTGAGGGCAGCATGACGGTGCCCGAGCGGTAAGGTTTCTACTATCAATTGGGTTTTTTAGGGGTTATTGTTCTATAAGTTATGCGGTAACGCAAAGAGCTTGTTGTAATTATTATTTGAGAAATAAATCTAATATGTCAGATCTCATGGAACAATATTATATTGGTGACATGAGGATTATCAATTCCAAATTGATGGCTACTTTAAGGAGATTACGTTAAATGTTTTTTAAACAATTGTTTGATGAAGATACTTGGACTTTTACTTATTTTTTGGCAGACCCTATCAGCCATGAAGCCGTTATTATTGATCCTGTTAAAGGGCAGATAGCGCATTATCTGAATTTAATTAAGGATATGGCAGTTACCCTAAAGTATGCGTTAGAGACGCATGTTCATGCCGACCACATTACGGCTGGCGGGTTGTTGAGGAATCATTTAGGGACTCAAACAGCAGTCAGCGTGGCTTGTGGAGCTTCGTGTGCCGATATTCAAATAAATCCCGGAGATGTGTTTACCTTTGGTAAAGATGAACAGATTAAAGTAATTGGCACGCCGGGACATACTCCTGGAAGTGTGAGTTTTTATTGGCGTGATCGGGTTTTCACAGGGGATTCATTATTTATAGGGGGTTGTGGCCGTGCTGATTTTCAAGGCGGTGATGCCGGTGCGCTTTATGATGGGATTACCACGCAGTTATTTACCTTGCCGGATGAGACTTTAGTTTATCCGGGTCATGATTATCAAGGTAATGAAGTGAGTAGTATTGGTCAAGAACGGCGAAATAACGCACGGTTAGCAGGAAAAAGTAGAGCGCAATTTATTGCGCTGATGGAAGGCCTAAATTTACCTAATCCTCGGTTAATCGACCAGGCGGTGCCGGCTAATAAAGTGTGTGGATTGGATGAGTCAGACCGCCAAGATGCTGCAATCGTAAAGGAGAAATTAGGAATGGGTTCTTCTGAGACGTCAACGGCAACTTTGGTTTCAGAAGCACGCCAGCAAATTCGTGAGATTAGTATTGGCGAGGCGTTAGCGGAAATAAAGCAACGGACAAACTTAGTGGTTATTGATGTGCGTGAAGAAAATGAATTTCTATTGGGGCATATTGATGGTGCTGTGCATGTCCCACGTGGAGTTTTAGAGTTTAAAATAGACGGCATCAATAATTTGAGGGATAAAACGACCCCGGTGCTGTTATATTGCGGCAGTGGTGGTCGTTCTGCATTAGCGGCTGTTGCTCTACAGCTATTAGGTTATAGCAATGTTATGTCCTTAAGTGGAGGCTATAAAGCCTGGTGTGAGTAGTCTAGGTAATAACATAGTCCCCAGAGGGGTAAGAATATTTTTTATTCACTGCAGTCGGTCTAAACAATAATGACATTAACAAGATCTGATTTTGTAACGTGCTTGTTTAACGAAATTGGTTTGAATAAGCAAGAGGGGAAGGAGTTTGTAGATTTGTTCTTTGAGCAAATAAAATCTACATTAGAAGCTGGTGAGTCGCTTAATCTTTCTGGTTTTGGTCGCTTTGACCTTAAAGACAAAAGAGGTCGTCCCGGTCGTAATCCTAAGACGGGTGAAAGTGTACCTGTTTCAGCGCGTCGTGTCGTAACATTTCATGCCTGTGCCCGGTTAAAAGAGCGAGTTGCTGTACGGTCTTGTCCTAAAGAAAAATTACAGTTCCGTCAAAAGTCGTAATGGTTTCTCACTTTCATTCTCATAGGGCACATAATATTCAGTGGTATCATTCCACTGAGAAATGATTTGTGCCTTACTCGTTTTTGCACTGAGATTTAAGTGATCACGCATTCGCTCAAAGTCAGGGCGTTTTTTCTCATGCGTTTCAGATGGAAATTCGGTGGCGCTGTTTTTTAGTTTTTCTTTTCCAAGTTCAGTTAGATGGTAGTGAGTGAGTCCTGTTGACGGGTCACTAGTTTTAGCGAGCCATTCTTGTCGTACCATAAAGGCAGTGGAGCTGTTGAATCCCAGTGGGACCATTTTTAATCGTACGGTGATTTCCTCAGGCGTTGTTAACCCTTCGCTGATGGCTGTTAATATATCTCGTCTGACATTCACTGCTAGATGGCACCATTCTTTTGCTTTGTGAACTTTTCTTTAAGGGTATCAGCTGCCATAGCGATGGTGAGTGGTTTGGCCAGCGCTAGTGGGGTATTTTCTATGGGTTTCAATTCAGTGCGTCTTTAAATAATTTTCCGGCTTTAAAGGTCGGATTGTTTGAGGCGGCAATGGTGAGTGACTCACCGGTTCTGGGGTTGCGTCCTTCGCGCTGAGGTAGGTGTTTTGATGCGAAGGTGCCAAAGCCTGGAATGGTGACGGTGTCGTCTCGAATCCGTGCGCCGGTAACAACTTTTATAAAGGCTTCGAAAGATCCTTGGGTGTCTTTCTGTGTGGCGCCGGATTCATGGACCATGGCTACTGTAACCCTCCCCTAAAATCAGAATAGATTTAATATGAGACCTTTGCACGAAACACATCAAAACAACTGATTATCAATAGGACTCATCCG
>CAZEVO010000074.1:0-2568 GCA_964515235.1 uncultured Methylococcaceae bacterium
CCATGAGGTCCAATTCTTTAGTCTTTTAGTTTATGCGATAAATACTTTTGATTTTAGAAATATCAGGGCGTTTTCAAGACGAGGTAGTGTGATCAGGCAACATATCTGTGATTAAATAACATTATGTTTTCATTATAGTTAAACCATTTCTTCAAAGTTATTGATAGATATTCATGAAGTTCATCGCAAAGGTTTTAGCCTGGGTTCTTTTGCTGCTAATCATAAAATTAGCTATGCCATTCGTTTTAAAGCTCATTGTGACTGATTGGCTTGAGTCGCAAGGAATGAATGCCCAGATTGGCTCGGTTGACCTTTCCCTTTTTGATGGAGAGGTTAATATAAAAAATACTTCTGGGACAGATAAAAATAGTAGAGGGTTCAAATTGGGGCAATTGAGTTTGTCTTGGCAATGGCGATCTATGTTTGATCGAAGTATTGTGATTGATGGTTTGAGAGTTCAGTCATTACAACTTGATGCAACATGGTCTGAAAATAAGTTCACAAATTTTGCTGGATTTAACTTAAAAGCATCAGATAAAGCGGTTGAAAAATTAACACCGCAACCATCGACTAAGTCATGGTCCATTAAATTAGAAAACAGCAAAATACAGGATGTTAGTCTTTGTCTAAAATCAGCTAATGAGGCGGCTCAGTTGCCATTGGGTCAATGTGTCCAGTTTGACCAGCTTTTGTGGAATGGGGTTATTGACTACAGTCCTGCTGATCAAGAAATGGATAATCGTTGGGATATAAAAGGCTCGCTTGATTTGGGAGGGCTGGAGATACACAATAATTTACACCATCATTCACTTTTGAAAATTGAGTCGATTGCGATAAACGATGTTTTTGTTAAATCATTATCCACGATCGGGGTTAAAAACGTTTTTGTTGATAATTTTTTGATTTTCCAATCACAATCTAAAAATGCTCTCTTTAAATCGCCGGTCTTTTCTTTCCAAAAACTAAATTTTAGGACAATTCAATTATTAGCGTTAAATGATTTACAGGTGGGTATTATTGAGTTGAAATCCCTATCATCAAATCTTCGGCTAACACGAGAGGCCTGGCAAGACTTTGATGAATGGATGCAAGAAAATAAGCGTGAGACAGCAAAAAATAATGAACAGGTCAAAACAGGAGGTTTTCGATTTCTGATCAATGAATTTATGGTTTCTAGTAATAAAGAGATTATTTTTTCAGATGAGCGAGACTCAAAGCCTCTAACAATGATGTTAAAAGATCTTCAAATAGCAGCTACAAAAATTAGTAATTATGTGGATCAACAAGAGAGTAGTGCATTAATGACTTTTACTCTGGGGAATCATGGGTATGTAGAGTTGGAAGCATTAGGTACCTTGTTATCAAATCAACCTAGGGTCACAGGGAAAGGAAAAATAGTAGGAGTGGATTTGAAGATGGTAGCACCATTGATACGGAAACACTTACAACATAACCTTAACAGTGGGCAATTGGATAGTGAATTACAATTTACCGTAAAAAAAGGGCAAGTTAATGGCGCGTTGCGAATTTCTTTCAACCAGTTAGCGTTAGCCACATTGAATGAAAAGGAGAGAAAAGACTTCAAGAACGAGTTTGATTTTCCTTTAAATGCCTCATTATCATTACTACGAGATAGAGATAATAGTATCCATTTAAATATTCCGGTAACAGGTCAGTTTGAAAACCCTGATTTTGATTTGAAGCAAGCCATATATTCGGCGGTTTCAAATGCAGTTATTGAAGCTATTATTAATTATTACACGCCTTATGGACTAGTTTTTGCTGCTGAGTCACTAGCAGACTTTGCCGGAAGTCTTAAATTACAACCTATCATTTTTGCTAGTGGAAGTATTGAATTAACGGATAATCAAATGGAAAAGTTAATTGTTATTGCAGAGCTAATGGCGCAGCGACCTAGTATTCATATTACTCTTTGTGGTGTTAGTAATCAGAAAGATAAAGAGCAATTATTTCGAAAACTAATGAAGAGTAAATTTCATCAATCGCATAAAAAAGATTCCTTATCCGGTACTCAAGAACAACTTAGTCTTTTAGAGAACATAGCTAAAGAAAGAAGCGCTGGTATTAAAAGATTGTTGATTAACCATAAAGGAATAGATGCGAGTCGTATTGTTGAATGTATGCCACAATACGACCCCGAAGGTATGGCAAGTGTGAAAGTTACAATTTAGTTGAAGAAGGAGTAGTAACTTAAATATTAGAATAACAAGGGACGGTCCTATACGGATTACGTCGAAATAAAAAGCCTTAAATAAGTTACTGAGAATAACCTCGCTGAACGGCGTAAATTAATACAATAGTCATCAGGATTTTTTTGGATAGCAAGGCCGTTTGAAATGGTCGATATGGCAGTCATTGAAAAGTAGTCTTGGAAGTTTATTTTGTTACAGACCGTGGCTCAGTGGGTCTACCGATAGGCCTTATTGTAGGTCAAACAAGGAAGGCTACACCAATGTAACGCTGTTCTGTGCAACCGGCTTAGAATTTCCAGATAATTTTTCTAGTTTTTAACTCAAAAGATCTCTTATGTTGTATCTTCACTTCTTG
>CAZEVO010000075.1:0-2561 GCA_964515235.1 uncultured Methylococcaceae bacterium
ACTGAAATGATCAATTTAATCACGACACAACGAAACATTCAGGCAAATTCCAAAGCACTAGAAACTAATTCTCAGTTTCAGAAAATAATCATGGATGAGCTGACTTAGAATTATTTTCAATGAACAGTGAATACGAGTGCATTGAATCAATAGGGTATATTGTAATCTGCTCAAAAAGTCACAACGACTATAACTAAACACCCTAGATTTTCTCTCAAAAACAATTTAAAAACTCAGAGTCTATTTTATTTTTTCTTTTTAATACTTCCCCAAATGTGGGAGTTCACATTAGATTCCAGTAATTCAGTTTCTCCTTGATTCTCATGAGCGCTTTCCTCTGAACCTTGAACAACACCTGACTCTATTTTGGGGTGTATCTTTTGCTTTTTAGTTAACTTTGTTTTTTTAGTCTTTGGACTTTTTCTTGGTAATGGTGGGGGAGTAGCATCAAGCTCAAAACCTTCTAGCTCTTCTCGCTCTAGAAGAAGCCCATTACGCTTTTCAATGACTGAGAAATGCTGAAATTCATGATGCGAAATTAAAGAAATAACTAAACCTTTTTCACCCGCTCTCCCCGTTCGACCGACTCGATGCACATAATCATTAGGGGAGCGTGGTAAATCATAATTGATAACACACGGCAATTGCTCAATATCAATGCCACGCGCAGCGACATCAGTAGCAACTAAAATACGGATCTCTCCATCCTTAAACTGCTTAAGCGCAGCAATACGAATAGATTGTTCTTTATTTGAGTGCATCGCTACCGCTTCAATATCTCTTTTCCCAAGTTTTTTCACTAAATTATCGCAAGTACGTTTAGCACTACAAAAGATCAGAATTTGTTGCCAATTATTTTCACGATATAACTGAGCTAAAAGATCATTTTTTTGATAATGGTTAACGGTGATAACACGTTGTTCAATCTCTAATTCATCAACAAATTCATCCAGATTGATAATCTCAGGTGCTTTTAATAAATCACGAACTAACGGCGTTATCGTTTCAGGAAAAGTCGCAGTAAACATCAAATTCTGACGTTTTTTCGGTAATAATTTAGCAATTCGATTAATCTCTTCATGAAAGTCACCTTTCATCAACCGATCAACTTCATCAATCACTAACGTTTTCACTTGATTAAATTTAATCGCGTTCTGGCTCACTAAATCCAACAACCGTCCAGGCGTTGCCACTAACACATCCGTACCACCACGAAGAGCTTGCATTTGAGGATTAATCTTCACGCCCCCATAAACACTCAGGCACTTTATCGCAGGACGAATACTTTCTGAAAACGTTGAAAAAACCCCAGCCACCTGAATTGCTAACTCACGAGTAGGCACCAACACCAGTACTTGCACACAATTACTGGCTACTCTTGTGTTGGCATCAAAGCGGTTATTTCGCTCGCTCTGGATATAGATGTTCTGGTTACTCAGGTTGTCAAGTAATGGCAAGACAAAAGCTGCAGTTTTCCCTGACCCTGTATCAGCACGTGCGAGTACATCTTTACCTTCTAATACAGCCGGAATAGTTTTAGTTTGAATATCAGTCGGTTTTTCAAATCCCATATTTTGAATTGCTGATGATATTTCATCTGAAAAAGAAAAGGATTCAAAACCAGACTCGAAAAGATCTTTTTTCATAATTTAAAGTTTAAAATTAATCAGCTAGTATTTTAACTTAATTTTAGACTCCAATGACTACAGTTAAGAAGTGAATACCAATACAAACAAAAAACCTGCTAATTTTCGATTACGTATCTGATCTTTTCAACCAAAAATTAAACATAATGGTGACCCATAGAACCAAAACAAAACTAGAAATCATTCTCAGTTACTGCGATTATCTACACCAAAAACACCATCTTTTCCAGTTGTCTCTTTTTGCTTGCCTCTTATCCTTTGTTGCTTGTGCCGCTAGAGGAAAATCCTTATCACATTTTCTCCGACACTCTATTAATGAGCGGTCATCCTTAGTCCAGTTAAAATATTCATAGGGGTAATTATGAGTCACCTCACAATTATGATAACAATCTTCGTAAGGATCTCCCAAACTAGGCATTACCATCACTAAAAGCAATATCCCTATAGCCATACTAAATTTTTTACAAATTTTCATAACCTTAGCTCATTATGGAAAAATTTACTTAATCAAGAAAAACGTTGCAATTAATTATGCTAATTCATTTTCTAACTCATCTCGGCCACATGAAATAAAAAGACGCTAAGTCAATGCTTATATTCAACTTGCGCTTCAACAATCAGGTCAATTCAAAGTAGACCAATAAAATACCTCTATGCTCATCATTTAGATTAGTACTGGTAAATATGCACTTTCAACCCATGCCCTACAATAGCCTCTTTAAAAATAGAAGGTGGCATTATGTTTCCTACAAACTGACATCTTGGGCAATGCTCCGCAACTAATTCAGTTAAAAAATCATCCCCTAATTCTGGAGAATTTAAACACAATAATATCAAACTACCCTTTTTCATAAACAACGGCAGACGAGCTATTATTTTTTTATAATCACGTTTTATATTAACACTGCCTTTTTG